>CABMQD010000005.1 GCA_902388655.1 uncultured Sutterella sp.
TCAGTGGCGCGAGCCGCTGACACAGTAGGGAATCCTCGGCGTTCACGCCGAGGAGAATGTCAAAGCTCACATAGCAGACAAAAGCAGACAATAGCGAACACTAAAGGGTCACTATTTTGCTGTTTTTAGTAACCCCTACATTTCTTTTTCAGGCTCTGTTGTGGCAATCCATAAATGATGTGTATTCTCGATCCGACGGTTTGCGAATCAGCATCATTGACGGTATTGAAGAAGTCGCTCAAATACTGAAAATGTTCAAACCGCAAAAAACCAAATAAGTCACTGTGCGGGCTCCTCATCCGAATTTAAAGGAATGAAACCCGCTTTTTCGTTACCACAACCTGGGCACGTGAAAAAGTCCGGTAAATCATAAAACGGCGTATCGGGAGCGATGTCAAATTCCTCACAGCCTTGCTTCGGATCGTACACATACCAGCAGACCTTGCACTGCATTTTCGTTTCAGCCCCGATACGTTCCCGATTTAACCGATCCAACAAACGATCTATCGTTTCTTGAGCCATTTTCACTCCAAGATCTCTTTACAGCGAGCCGCTTTGAATATCTTCCTTAAGCCACTGCAAGATTTCTTCACAATGCTGAGCGCCTAACTTCATTTCCTCTGCGGACTCTCCAACCTCAGGCGGCAACATCGTCACTACATAAGCATCAAAAAGCGCTTTACCGGCGTTATTAAAAATCCGATTTCGCCAAATCCCTTTCATTGCAGTGCTTTGAATATGAGCGCTCGCAAAACCCGAAATACTGATATCTATCATTCCTTTACCCAATGCGGCCTCAAGAAATGAGCCATCCTCCGGGCTAAGGGGCTGACGAGAAATTTCAACCGTATAGGGCGGCTCTACTGACAACGCCTCTAGATTTTCTGTTCGCTGAGCTTGGGAAAGTTCCTGAAGAATAGCCGAAGCAGCAAAAACACCTTGAGGAATTTCGGTCAATTGAGGCTCTAGAGACGTTGTAGAAAGGTTTCTTAATAGATCCGAAGGAACCGTAACAACTTCAAAACGATCAACCCCACATTCCTGCACGCGCCACAGCCCTTCAATAGCCGTTTCTTCCAATCGGATCGATTGCCCTATCGTTGCCCTTACTTCACCACTTCCAACCGTTGCTAAAACAAAATCTAGGTGTTTGGGATCGAATTCTCTAAAGGGAATAGTCAATAACGTTTTGTTGGTTGAAAAATCCCCTGAGGACAAAGTATCCCGAACTTTTTCGAGAAATTTCACCGTCGCAATGGCCGCCTCGTGTTCGGTTTGCTTATCTAAATTTACATTGGCCCAACGGCTCGATGATATTTGTGCCATACCTGATCCTTTTTGATGTTTTCTCAGCAATCACAACGGTCCTGTTTTTCAACAGGCATAATCGCAATTGTACGAACCACAGGTTTATTTCTAATGACGATCTCAGATAGCAAAGAACAATATTCATCCCACGGTTTAAGGCCCTGAACGGCCCCCAGTAAATCCTTATTTCGAAAGATTGCTACCACGGGCATTGAACGCAAACCCCAACGGGCTGCCATGCTGCGTGATTCTTTAAAGTCAGCCCAGGCCGTCACCGTCAAAGCGCCATTGAAGGCTTTTTTTAATTCCGGAGCAATAACAGCTATGTCCAATGTTGTTTTTCTTTCATTGGGGTCATCGGCAAAAACTAACATCTTCAAACCGTCTTGAGATAGGAAATTTTCTAGCTCTTGCGATGTCAGCCACTGAAAACCGGCCTCTCCAAATAAACGCTTAAATACCGGATGCGAAGCCATATCCAGTTGATTGAGCTGAGCGGTAACCGCATTAAAAGCTTTAGGCATAAGCTCCCCCTACATCACTTTTTTACCTACTATACGAGCCAGGTGCGCAGGCAAAGCAGACGAAACGTTATCTAAATCGGCAAAACCGGTCTGAATCTGATTTTCATCAAACTCCCCTTCCATTACTTTCTGGACGCAATCCAATGCTGACTGAATTTTCGCCGCTTCCTCTGCATCAACGACTCTTAATGCATTGCCTCTGAATACAAGCACAAAATCCCCGACCGACACCGATTCAATCAGTGAAGTGTCCACACGTTCCAACTTGCCCCCGTTATTCACATCCGCGCTCGTGCCGCTGGCTGTTTTATGCAGGGCTAGAACTTTTTTGGGTATTGCCACACACATCTTTTCAGGTTACCTCTAAAAATCATTTAGCCTTAATGAAGCGAAGATCTCCGTGGCGAAAGGCCTCTTGCTCGCTCGGACGTCCTTTTTCATAGGGTTCTTTCTCTAAAATCATCTCACTGAGTGGACTCGGCTGATCGTTTCCAACTCTTTCTTGAGGAGCAAATCCCCAAGTAGCCATTTCCTTCACCGCTTCATTGACGGCAGGCTGGACTTGTGCGTCAACCACAGGAGTCAGGCTACCGCCATAATCATTTAATTCCAGGGGCTGCACCCCAATAACGGTAATGGCTTGCGGTTCATAACCGCTCAAAGAGGCCGTCACCAAGACATCATTCATGCCGGCTTGATGGGCCGATATTTTGGTAGATGACCAAAGTCGAATATCGTCATTGCGAAGAACTTTTAAAGTTCCTGGCTTCTCTTGAAAATCGCAACAATCAAAAATAAGTAACCTTTTGGCACTCATGACCTCATTGATCAGGTAGGCTCCCAATGTACCTCCATCAATGACTCGCACTCTGGGATCATCGGCGAATCGCTCATGATACGACTCGACCGCTCTGACACCGAACCCCTCGTCAGCCCAAAGGATATTGCCGATTCCGATCACTAAAACTTCAAACTGTTGCATACGATCTACCATAAATCCATTCTTCTATCTTAATACCACATACAAAAAAGGCCTGAGAAGTTTCAGAGCGACTCCTCAAGCCTTCTATCATCGGCAATTAGTGATGCGTTTGCTTGAACATTCTCAATCCGGTTGACATAGAAGACAACGTAGTTGCCCCGCCCATGACGTCCTCTCTAAAGGACATATAGATGTGAGCAATTGAAAAGAGAATAAAAACGTACATGCAGGCATGGTGAATGGTTCGTACCGCTTGAGCGTCTCCGGCTAAGCTAAATACCCAACCGAACCATGCCATCCACCCTGTATCCCATCCCCAGGCTTGCGCATAGAGTGCAAAGCCCGTGATGATGACCACAAAGCTGCCCAATACAAACATGGCAAACATAGCCAGCTGTGCGAGCGGGTTATGACCTGCGTATTCCGGTGCCGTTTTCTTGATGAAAAGATAGTAAAGCACTTGAGCGATAACACCCTTCCACCATTTGAGAGACCACAGCGGCGGAATAAAAATCATCCGAGCGTAGCGATTTCCAACGATAGCCCAAAAGATCCGGTAAATGAAAAGGATCGTAAAGATCATACCGGCAATAAAATGAGCCAGACGGATATAGCCGAAATCGTAAGTCACCCAGGTATCGCCTATATTGGCAACGAGCGGAGCGCCGATCAGAAAACCGGTCACAATCATAACGGCCATGCAAACCGCCATCGCCCAGTGCCAAATCCGCACGGGAGCTTCCCAGACGTAAATCGGATGGGTCCCTCCCGACGTATCAACTTCAAAAGTGACAGGATCAATCTTCATAAAGAGACCCTCCTAACGAACACGCACATTGCAGAGCTCGTGACCTTGCGGATCCAAAACGTGCGTTGCACAAGCCAAGCACGGATCGAAGCTGTGAATCGTACGAATGATTTCAAGCGGGCGTTCCGGATCAGCAACAGGCGTGCCGATAAGCGACGTTTCAAAGGCGCTTTGTTGTCCTTCGGGCGAGCGCGGCGAAGCGTTCCATGTCGTCGGAACAATGGCTTGCCAATTTTCAATACGCGTATTCTTAATCACGCACCAGTGTCCCAACGCTCCGCGAGGCGCTTCGCAGAACCCGACACCTCGGCATTCTTTAGGCCACGTCTTCGGCTCCCAGAATTCCATATTGGCCGCGACTTCATCACCGCTTTTGATATTGGCGATCAAATCATCAACATACTGAACCATCTTGTGCGCAGTCCAATTACACTCCAGAGCACGCGCGGCATGACGGCCCAACGTGGAGTACACGGCTTCAAGCGGCAAGTTGAGTTCCTTCAAAAGATCAAGAGCCGGTTCCTTGAAATGCTTCACATCCTTAGCAACCGACATGATCAGACGAGCAAGCGGCCCCACTTCCATCATGTGACCCTTCCAACGCGGACTCTTGATCCACGAGTACTTGCCTTTTTCACCCAACCATTCAAATTTAGTCTTCGTGCCAACTGATCCTTCGGGTAGTTCAAAGGCTTGATCCGTCACGCCCTCCCAGGGGTGAAGACCCAGTTTACCTTCGGGGTATTTGTACCAAGAGTGGTCCACAAATTCCTGAATTTGGGTGAGATCTCTCAAATCCACTTCCTGTACATGAGCCAAGTCCCCGTCAACAATGGCACCGGCCGGCATCTGCAGAGATTTTTCAGACCAGTCATTGGCAATTTCCGGGAAGTCCCCGTAGCAAAGCACGTTTTTCTTCACCAAGCCGCCGCCATACTTAAACCATTCCGGATAGAAGGCGGCGATCGCCTTAATATCGGGCAGATAAACGTTCTGCACAAATTCAACCGACTGCTTGGCGATATCGCGCATATAGTTCATGGTCACTTCATTGATCATGTTGCCTGCCGCGCCGGTATCGTGCATGTTGATCGGGCAAGCCACACCTCCGACCAGGTAATTCGGATGCGGGTTCTTGCCGCCCAAAATCGTATGAATCTTGATGATTTCACGCTGGAAATCAAGCGCCTCCAGGTAGTGCGTTACCGCCAAGAGATTGACCGCCGGGGGCAGCTTCATGGCAGGATGCCCCCAATAGCCGTTGGCAAAAATCCCTAATTGACCGGACGCAACAAACTTCTTCAAGCGATTCTGCACATCACGGAAATAACCCGGAGAACTCAGCGGATGATGCGGGCTGATTTTCTTTTGCAATTCCGAGACTTCTCGAGGATCGGCCGACAGAGAACTGACCACGTCAACCCAATCCAAGGCAGAAAGTTGGTAAAAGTGAACAATGTGGTCGTGCGTGTAAAGCGTTGCATTCATCAAGTTGCGAATGATGTTCGCATTTTTAGGAATTTTGATGCCAATGGCATCTTCAACGCTTCTGACAGCAGCCAAAGCGTGAATGCCCGTACACACCCCGCAAATACGTTCCACAAAGGCCCAGGCATCGCGAGGATCACGACCTTTTAAAATCACCTCAAGACCCCGCCACATCGTGCCTGTGCTTTGGGAGTCCGTAATGACTTTTCCGCCATTACCCAACACCGCTTGAACGCGCAAATGACCCTCAATACGCGTCACCGGGTCAACAACAATACGACGATCTGCCATTATTCTTCCCTCCCGAGATCTTTATTGGTCTTTTTTGCTCGCGCTTGAGCAACCGCCGATAGCGCGGCATGGGCAATAGCTGCGGCACCAACAACGCCAACCGTCGCCAGGCCTACCTTATCGACAGTCGCTTCAATACCATCGAGTCCCGGCGGCAAAATCGTCGTTTCATGTTCATAGAACGAGCCTTTATCAAAGAAATTAGGCTCAGAGCAACCGATGCATCCGTGACCGGACTGCACCGGCCAACTCAACCCCTCATTCCAACGAATGGTTGAACAGGCATTGTATGTGGTCGGTCCTTTGCAGCCGACCTTATAGAGACAGTAGCCCAGTTTGGCGCCCTGGTCATCGAATTTTTCAACAAACTGACCGGCATCGAAATGCGCCCGACGATAGCATTTATCATGAATACGCTGACCGTAGAACATCTTCGGCCGGCCCAGCCGATCAAGCGGCGGAATGCGATCGTAGGTAAGAATATAAGTCACAACGGCTGTCATCACCTCAGGAATCGGCGGGCAACCCGGAACAAGCACGATAGGCTTATCCGTAATGATTTCTGTAATGGGAACAGAATGCGTCGGATTGGGTTTAGCCGCCTGCACGCATCCCCATGCGGCGCAGGATCCCCAACCGATAACAGCTTTGGCTCCAGCGGCCACGTGTTTAATTTTTTGCAGGAAAGTTTCTCCCGCAGGAATGCAGTTAACCCCATCATCATTCAAAGGCACATTGCCTTCAACGGCCAAAATGTAATTGCCTTTGTACTTGGTAATGGTTTCTTCAAGTGCCGCTTCGGCCTGATGTCCGGCGGCAGCCATAATGGTGTCGTCATAGTCGAGCGAAATCATGGACAACACCAAATCCTTGGCAACCGGATGATAAGAGCGGATAAACGACTCCGTACAACAGGTGCACTCCAGGCCGTGTAACCATACAACCGGCATCCTAGGCTTGGTTTCAATGGCTTGAGCAATCTCTTGAGCTCCCGCACTTCCCAATCCCAAACTGGCGGCCGTCAGCGAGCAAAATTGCAAAAAACTGCGGCGGCTAACACCTTGGCGCCGCAACGCTTCATATTGAGTTTCAAACATAAGGGGATTCTCCTTAGCCTTTTCTTTCGCATGGAGTCCAGCCAAACGAAAATAGGCTCGCTTTATTGCACGCTCTCGCGTTCTTAATTTAGATTGTATGGTACGAAAACTCGAATACTTAGACGCAAACGACTTCTTTTATTACACCAAAGAGGTATATTTTGCTTATTTCATTATAACTGCGTTTAAAAAGCTTATTTTTTGATAAAACTTTCGCAAAAATAGCCAAAACGGTACGATTTTATTCACACTTTTCTGTCTATTAAGTGTACGCTGAACCCGTATGCTGCTAAAGGTGAAAAGTGATCAATATTAACCGCTGCCCAGCCTCTGATTTTGAAGCCGAGTTTCAGCTCATTTTCAACAATCACATGAAAGGTTTGCCCATTTGCCATAATGGGCTGCAAGTGCGTGCGATCGGTTTTCAAAACTTCAAAAAACACTGGATCGGTGCCATCGTTACACCATGGTCCATTTTGGTGGTTCTTGCGCAGGGTAATAAAAGCAACTGGCCGGCGATTCAAGTTGGAAAAATACTGTCGATTACTTTGCCTGCGGGAGCCTTCAGCTTTCTAGGAATGGCCAGCGACAGACTGGGAAAATTTCTCGCATGCTCTCTGATGAGCCCGGTTGATCCTCTGTTTAATCAACGAAGTGCAGAGGCTTTTGCCGCCCGCGCTTTGCTGTTGATGCTTACCCCCGAAAGCGATAGTTCCAATACAACGCACAGCACCGGCAGTGCCATTCCCGAAAATTTGTCTCGGCGAGATTTTTTCACCACATTCAGCAAGGAGAATATCGCAAATGATAAATCCTGATTTCTCCACTGTTTCTTTAATTGTTCACGAAGAAAAAAGTGGATTGAAGGTAGAACTTCACAACCATCGCACTAGGGTCATTGCGCAAACAGCGGAAAACCTTGGAGCCGAGAAAACAACTGAAATTCTTCGCGCCCTTCTCGGGTTATGCCCTATTGCTCAGGTTTGTGCTTTTAAAGCGGCTCAACACGCAATCACTCACCAAAATCCCAATCAAGGATTTTCGCTTTGCGATGCAAATACTCAGAGTTTGGTGACGGCAGAAGCCATCTTAGAAACCGTCCGTGTATTAAGCATGGATTTGCAGCCGTTCATGATTCACGGCAAAGTCAGTCAGGAATGTTTAAAAACGCTTGGAGAATTAAGAGCCAGGCTATGGGATCTGTCAAAAAGTGCCTCCATTGATAACGTCGCCCTTGAGTCTTTCAACGAAGATTTAAAAGCTCTTATTATCTTGTGGTTTACTCGCGAAAAGAAAGCCATTGGTGCGATCAAACACACATTTGAACGATTCGACAATATCCAATTGGATGGCAAAGGGTTACTCTTTCCGGAAGAAATCAGCCATCGGGAAATCCTCAAACTATTTCTGCGAATTCTCCAAGAGTATCCTGAATGGGCTCTGTCGCCGCAACTGGTCGGCGCTCGTATACCCGGCGCACTGGCTCGTTGCCGCAGTCAATCAGATAAAGGCAGAAGAGATCCGTTTTCAATCCGAGACCTGGTGCTCGCAAGACTGGAAGAATTAAAAAATTTTGCCTCCGGTCTTTCCTCTCCCTTTACCGCTAGAAGCATTAATCTTGGGAATAATTGGGGAGTCGGACTCGTTGAAACCGCTCGCGGCACTTTGATGCATTTTCTGCAAATTGACAATAACAAAATGCGCTTTCATATTGTGGCGCCGACAGAATGGGCATTTCAGGAAGAAAGTCCAATGGTCGATGCAATGAATCTATTTATTAAAGAAAAATCAAATGCAGTCAAGTCGGTAATCACCGGATTAAATCTGATTGCCTGCGCATTTGATCCCTGCACAAAGATCGATGTCAAGTGGCCATAAAAGGAGGGTTGATGCACGAGCTATCTATTGCTGAAGGCATCATCGAGATCGTTGAACGCACGGCTAAATCCAATAACGTCAGCCGAGTGAAAAGCGTGCGGATTGCAGTCGGTGAATTGGCCGGTGTTGACATTGAGTCTTTACGTTTTGCTTGGCAATCGGTCACTCGACAAGGGTGCGCGCAAAACGCCCAACTCATCATTGAGCGACCGCCCGGCAAAGCTTGGTGTATGGACTGCGCTCAAACCGTTTCTTTAAAGCGATACGGTGAGGCTTGCCCGATTTGCGGAGGCTTCCATTTAACGGCAACGGGCGGAACAGAACTTAAGGTCATCGACATTATTGCCGATGACTCTCAATAAAAGAATTTGGTTAGGAGAAATTGTATGTGTACGACTTGCGGCTGCGGAGGCAATCATACTCACACCCACACGCATGTGGATGAAAACGGCAATCTGGTCACTCACACTCACGAGGATCACGAGCATCATCATGAACATTCCCATGGTCCTGCTCATTCACACGATTCAGCGATATCAGCAGAACGCGCCATCAGCATCGAAGAAGACATCCTTGCCCGTAATAACGCCATCGCCAACGATAACAGAAAGTACTTCAGGCAAAAGCATATCTTGGCGCTTAATTTTGTCTCCAGTCCCGGTTCCGGCAAAACGGAATTGCTCTGTGCGACGATTAAAGCGGCAAAGGATGATCTTTCCATAAGCGTCATTGAAGGCGACCAGCAAACCAGCAATGACGCTGACAGAATTCGCCAAACAGGCGCCCACGCTCATCAGATCAATACAGGAAAAGGCTGTCATTTGGATGCGGAAATGATCCGACATGCATTAAGTCACATGGAGTTGAGCGACAACAGTGTGCTCTTCATTGAAAATGTCGGCAACTTGGTTTGTCCGGCGGAATTTGATTTGGGCGAAGCTCATAAAGTCGTGATTTTGTCGGTAACCGAGGGGGAAGACAAGCCTTTGAAATATCCGGACATGTTCCGCGTCTCGGATGTCATGATCATCAACAAGATTGATCTTCTGCCGTATGTTAATTTCAATATTGAAGCTTGCGAAGAATATGCTCGAAGGGTCAATCCGAAAATCCAGATTTTGAGAGTTTCCGCAACTAAGGGCGATGGACTTGATAAATGGATTATGTGGCTGAACGCCCAGAAAACACTGGCTGCCCTTTAAGATAGAGCTCAATATGATTGCGAAATTTTTTCGTATTAACGGCCTTGTTCAGGGAGTCGGATTTCGGCCGACTGTTTACCGAATCGCGACGGAACTCGGACTGAAAGGCGAAGTTTTCAACGACGCTGAAGGTGTCGGGGTTATCTTGGAAGGTGATGCGGATCAGGTTTCTCGTTTTCAGACACTTTTGCGGGAACAGAAACCCCCTTTGGCCCGAATTGATTTCATTCATCCTTCCGATGTGGCTTTTAAAGGCTATACCGATTTCACAATCACTGAAAGCCAGGAAGGTAAGGTCAATACCGCTATTACCGCCGATGCTGCGACATGCAAAGCATGTCTTCAAGATATGTTTACGCCCGGCAACAGACGTTATCGTTATGCCTTTACCAATTGCACGCACTGCGGTCCTCGTTTCACAATCACAAAGCACCTCCCATACGATAGGCCGCAAACGACGATGGCCCCTTTCAAGATGTGTGAACGATGTTTGTCAGAATACAAAGACCCTCTGGACAGACGTTTTCACGCTCAACCCAATGCCTGTCCGGTTTGTGGGCCACGCCTATGGTTTGAAGACATAGGAGGCCAGCCAATTGACGGAGATCCGATTGATCTGGCCGTTGATGCCATTAAAAACGGGAAAATTGTTGCCGTAAAAGGTCTGGGCGGTTTTCATTTAGTTTGTGACGCCAAAAATCCTCGGGCTGTTGCAGAACTTAGACAACGCAAAGGACGTGATGAAAAGGCGCTCGCGGTTATGATGGTCAATGCCATCAGTGCGAGTATTTATACCCATATCAGCCCTAAAGCTCGGGAGGTGTTGGAGAGTTCTGCCCGCCCGATCACTCTTTTACCCAGAAAAGATCAACACTCACTCAAAGGCATTGCTGACGGGTTAAGTGATATAGGCATCATGCTTCCATACACCCCTGTGCACTGGCTGCTTTTCCATTCTCTGGCCGGTAAACCCGACGGAGCGCAATGGACGGACAATTTGAGTTTGGATGCCGTACTGGTCATGACGTCAGCAAACCGCTCCGGTGAGCCGCTCGTCACCGATAATGATGAGGCGCGCACAAAACTCTCAGGCATCGCGGACTTTATACTGCTGCACAATCGGGATATTCTTGTTCGGTGTGATGATTCAGTCGTTCGCTTGATCGGTGAAACTCCTATTTTTACTAGACGCTCCAGAGGTTATGCACCAGAAGCTATCAAGTTAGAGAGCGATTTGAAACCGACATTAGCCGCAGGCGCTTACCTTAAAAATACCGCCGCGCTCACCCGCGAGAAAGATGTCTTTCTGACTCAACACATCGGTGATTTAGAAAACAGCCAAACTGACAAAGCCTACCGAGATGCCGTTTCGCACCTGGCCCATCTCTACGAAATTAAACCCAAAATTGTTGTTGCTGATGCTCATCCGGATTTTCCCAGCACAAGATTGGCGGCCCGCGTTGCCAAACAGCATGGAGGTCTTTTCGTTCCTATCTACCATCATGCGGCCCACATCGGCGCAGCCATGGCTGAAATCAATCGGAAAGAAACGACTGTCGGATTTGCGTTGGACGGTGTGGGACTCGGACCCAATGATGAAGCTTGGGGAGGAGAGCTGTTGTTAGTCGGGGCTTCGAATTTCTACCGATTGGGCGCTCTTGAACCGCTTCCGTTACCCGGTGGCGATAAAGCCGCCCATGAACCTCGAAGAATGGGCGCTTGCGTGCTGACTCTTTTAGGCAAAGAGGACCTGATTGAAAAGTATTTCCCTGAGTTGCCGAATGCTAAATATTTCGCCCAACTAGTCAAAAATTCTCAGCTTTCGCCTTTGACCACCTCCACCGGAAGACTTTTTGATGCCATGGCTGCATTGCTTGGCCTGTGTGATGTTCAGCATGATGATGCAAGGGCTGCGATGTTGCTCGAAAGCGTTGCGAGCGCGATGAAGCCTCAAGCGCATAAAAAGGGATTTAGCATCAAAAATCATCGGATTAGTTTCCTACCGTTTTTTGAAGAAGTTATTCAGGCGGGAAGGAAACTATCTGCTGATCAGGTGTCACAATTGGCCGCTGATTTCCATGCAACCTTGGCATTAGGACTTACACAGCTTGCGTATCAGACCTGTGAGCGCCTTCAGTACAAAGGTCCTGTTATGCTGACCGGAGGTTGCATGGCCAACAGGCTGTTGACCGCTGCTTTAGTCCAAGAGCTTGGGAAACTCTCTATCGAGAGCTATTTCCCGCAAAAGGTACCGAGCGGTGACGGCGGCATCGCTTTGGGACAAGTCTGGCTATCGCACCTAATGATAGAAAGCGGTGCTGAAAAATATAAGTTCTCCGGTGACTTGTGACTTACATTGAGGTAAATATGTGTTTAGCTGTGCCTGCAAAGATCACCAAACTGATAAACGACGAAACTGCTTTATGCGATTTCAATGGTATTGAAAAAGAAGTCAATGTTTCCTTGATTGACTCTCCCCGAGAGCAAGAATGGGTTATTGTCCATGTGGGTTTCGCATTAAACCGCATTGATGAAGAAGAAGCCCGAAAAACCATGGAAATATTGAATGCATTACCTTCGGAGGCTAAAGCCTAAGCTTATGCAATACATCAGTGAATATCGCGATCGTGATAAGGCAAAGGCGTTAAGCAATGAAATTGCTAAAGAGGTAATGCCCGCCCGCTCTTATCGCTTTATGGAATTTTGCGGCGGCCACACCCACGTTCTGTCACGCTGGGGATTAACGGATCTTTTGCCGGACAACGTAAAAATGATTCACGGCCCGGGCTGTCCGGTCTGCGTGTTACCGGTTGGCCGTATTGAAATGGCTATTGAGTTAGCGTTAAGCGAAAAAGTGATTTTGTGCACATACGCCGATACGCTCCGAGTACCAACATCAAAAGGACAATCGCTTTTCAATTGCCGCTCACTGGGCGGTGATGTCCGCATGGTTTACTCACCAATGGACGCGATCAACACAGCGAAAGCCAATCCAGACAAAGAAGTCGTTTTTTTTGCCATTGGATTTGAAACCACCACTCCGCCCACTGCCGTTGCGATTCAAATAGCCGAGCGTCTCGGACTTAATAATTTCTCGGTTTTCGTCAATCATGTGCTCACGCCTGCCGCGATGGAGCACATCTTAAAGACCGCTCAAGAAGGAAGCCGCGCTCCACAGCTTGACGGACTTGTGGGCCCCGCTCATGTTTCGACGGTTATCGGTTCAAAAGCTTATGAACCTTTTTCAGCGAAATGGGGAAAACCGGTGGTCATTGCCGGCTTTGAACCGCTTGATATGCTTTTGGCGATTTTGATGATGATCCGACAAGTTAACGAGGGACGACATGAAGTGGAAAATGAATTCACACGAGCGGTCTCTCGTGAGGGCAACCGACTAGCTGTCGACTTAATGAATGAGATTTTTGAGTTAAGAGATTCTTTTGAATGGCGCGGCTTGGGCTATGTGCCCTTTTCAGCTCTAAAACTGCGTGAAAGATACTCGCATTTTGATGCCGAAAAACGCTTTCAAATGCCCGAACGACATAGCCCGGATAACAGAGCCTGTGCCTGCGGCGCCATTCTCAGAGGAGAAAAGGAGCCTTTCGATTGCAAGCTTTTCGGCACGGTTTGCACCCCCGCTCATCCAACGGGGGCTTGCATGGTCAGTTCTGAAGGAGCCTGCGCCGCTTACTGGCGCTATGCTCCCAAACATAAAACAGTTCCAAAAACTGAGGAATAAATAATGTCTTCTGTCAAACCCGATTATGTTCGTCGATTGGATCTGCGTCACGGCCGCATTGAAATGACTCATGGCGCGGGAGGACTTGCCAGTGCTCAATTGATTGAAGAAATTTTCTCCCGACATTTCACCAATCAATGGCTTGAGGAAGGACATGATGGCGCTGTTTTACCCCGTCTTCAAAAACCAATCGCCGTGTCATGCGACGCTCATGTCATTTCACCTCTATTTTTTCCCGGAGGAGATATCGGACGCTTAGCCATTTGCGGAACAGTCAACGACGTCGCCATGTGCGGAGCAAAGCCTCTTTACATTGCGGCAAGTTTTATTTTGGAAGAGGGTTTTGAACTCTGCAAACTTGACCGAATCGTACAATCAATGGCCAATGCTGCGAAAGAAGCAAACGTTGCCATTGTTACCGGAGACACTAAAGTCGTCGAACAAGGTCATGGTGACGGCATCTATATTTCTACAACCGGTATCGGTGAAAAGTTAACGGAATTTCCCATATCGGGTCGAAATGCCCAACCGGGGGACGTAGTGATTATTTCAGGATCAATGGGTGATCACGGCACGGCTATTCTTTCCAAAAGAGAAAATATGTCGTTTTTAACTGAAATTGAAAGCGACACTGCCCCCTTGAACGGATTAATCGAATCGGTTCTCAATGTCACACCGGGTGTGCACGTTCTGCGAGATCCAACCCGCGGAGGATTGGCTGCCACTCTCAATGAAATTGCTCACCAAAGCGGTGTTGGTATTTTTCTGCATGAAGAAAAGATTCCGGTTAAGCCCGCTGTCGCCGCCGCTTGTGAATTTCTTGGCTTAGATCCCCTTTTTGTCGCTAACGAAGGAAAAGTGATCGTGATTTGCCGTAAAGAGGAAAGCCTTAAAGTCCTGCAAGCTATGAAATCGGATCCTCATGGTCAAGAGGCTTGTATTATCGGCGAAGTGACGGCAGAGAACGCCGGATGTGTTGAAATGGAAACGCTACTGGGCGGACGACGCAGTGTTGATTGGCTCAATGGCGAACAGTTGCCGCGAATTTGTTAGCGATTTGCCCAGATCAATCCGTCGCCCAAAAGAGCAAACAGCGCTCCTGCTAAAGCGTCAATCCAACGACTAAATTTGCGGCAGAGCCTTCTCGGTTGCGAAAGCCCAAAAACCAACGCAACAAAAGCAAACCAACCGAAAGACTCTGCAATAACAAAAACACCGTCCGCGATTCCGCGCCACTCTGGTGTAATGACATTTCCTTAATCCTTTTTTGATTTCCCGGTGGCTTAGGCCTTACTCTTATCCTCATGTTTATGAGGTCGTCTTATGTTTCAGTACATTCTGGCAATGACCATTTTCGGCACGATCGGGCTTTTCGTTAAATTTATCGATCTGCCTTCAACCGTTATTGCCTTATCTCGCGGCGTGTTGGGCACTTTGTCATTGTTGCTCGTTCTGCAGATATTAAGGCGCCGAATCGATTTTCAAAGTATTAAAGCGAATTTCAAACATCTCATTATTGCCGGCATCGCGCTGGGATTTAATTGGATTTTCCTTTTTGAAGCCTATCGGCTCACCAGCATCGCGACCGCGACACTGGCTTACTACATGGCGCCGGTGATTTTAATTCTCATCTCCCCGCTTATCCTTAAAGAACGTGTCTCACTCGGCAAATGGATTTGCGTGGCTTGCGCGTTGCTCGGTATGTCGCTAATCGCCGGAATTTGGAATCAATCCGGTGAGGTCGCTCTTGGCGGCATCGCCATGGGACTTCTGGCTGCCTGTTTTTACGCGACGATTGTCATCAACAATAAATTTCTCAAAGGTCTCGACTCGTACGATTCGGCTATCGTTCAACTAGGCACTGCCGCGGTGGTTTTGTTTCCCTATGTACTCTTTACGGTGGATTTTTCCACCTTAGCGCTTGACGCCCAAACGATTGGCCTCACCGTCATTGTCGGCATTGTTCACACGGGTGTAGCCTATTGGCTTTACTTTTCAGCGTTGCCCAAATTGGAAGCCTCCCGCATTGCGATCTTCTCATACATTGACCCGGCTGTAGCCATTTTGCTCTCTGTGTTTATTTTGATGGAACCGATGACGACAGCCGGCGTGATTGGTGCCGCTTTGATTTTAGGGGCGGCGCTTGTTTCTGAATTTGTCGGAAAAAAGAACTGATCCGTTGAATGTCCTATTTTTGACTTTTTTGGTCTCCATCAAGGTGAAAAAACACCCCAGTGCCGTCAGCGCCGGGGCGTCTTTAAAAGGCTAACAAACTGAAAGCGCTTCGACTCTAAAAACAAATCGAAGCCTCAGATTGTTAGAGCAAGTGCTTGCCGTCACGGGAAACGGCGCTCTTGACTTCCTTCGTTTCTACAGGAACAACATCAAAGCCAATCACGCGGTGACCATTGACTTGGGTGTAGAGCCAGAGATCCATCTTGGCACCCGGCACGGCACCCTTGGCAACATCCTTCATAGAGAACGTGAAGACAACATCTTCAATACCGTCCTTGTTGACATCTTTGTATTCCATGCTCTTAGCTGGCGCGAAGTTCTTGAATTGACGCGTCGAATTGAGCTGGTTGCCGCTCATACCGGCGCGCGTGGCTTCCATATTGGCAGAAAGCACGGAGTGGGTCTTGCTGCCCAAAAGCGCAAAAGCCACCGTGTCATCACTGTCGGCCTTAACAACCGGCGAGAGGATTTGCACCTTGTAAGGCATCAAGCGAGCATTTTCAGCGCGCATCGATTCGAGCACAGACTGGTAGGCTTTTTCGTTGTAGTCGTGCAGGAACTTCGTGCGGGCTTCGCCCTTAAGACCTGCGGCCTTCTTCGTCACAGCGCTGCGGTCAGCAAGATACTTGTCTTCGATCTTATTGATGAGATCCGTGCGCTTAGTGATTTCATTGCCGCGCAGGTAGTCAACGGCGTTCGTGCCGGCGCTAAAGACGCTGTGCGGCGTGAATTCAGCACGGAAGTCAAACATCGAGGGCGTGCCCTTGAAGTGTTCAGCCGTGGCTTCGGCCGGCGTCAGGAACGCCGTGCCCTTGGCGGGAGCAGCAAGCGGATAGATCGGCACAAAGACAGACTGACACGGACGACCGTACGTACGCCAAGCTTCGGTCAACGTCGGATCAGCGTTCAAGTTATAAACGATCGAATCGTGAGAGGTCGTGCGGCAGATGCCTTCGGAGTGCGAGTGATAGAACTCTTGATCCTGACCGATGTAGTCTTCGTGCAGACGCAGGAAGTTCATCGCATCCTTGACGCCGAGCTTGCGGTCAATCTTAGCGCTGTAGGGGAATTTTTCCGGATCGTTGTATTCGACACCCGTCAGGTACTTCCAGGCAATCACGTTACGGTTGGCGTTCCAACGTTCGTGGCGCACGCTTTCCTTGGCAACGATCTTGCGCCAATTGAAAATCGGGTCGTCGGCCTTATGACGTCCGTCCTTGATCGCGCGTTCAACCTGAGTCGGTTCGATCTTCCAGTTTTCATGGTCATTAAGGTCAACCTTGTCCATCATGAAGACGTTCGGAATGTAGACCACTTCATCGTCGGCGATCTTGCGAGCAGCCCAGGAGTTGCCTTGGTGAATAGCAAGCTGCCAGGCTTCATTGGCGTCAGCAAAGGTGTACGTGCGGCCATCGTGGAAATAGCCGTATTCCTTCAGAAGCGCGGTGGCGATTTCAACCGCTTCGCGGGCGGAGTGAGCGCGTTCGGCCACCAAGCGGCGGATACCGTAACCGATACCACCGTCCTTGACTTCCATGCGGTCGGCATCAAAGATTTCGCCGCACCAGTTCGTTGCCACCACAACACCGGCGTCGTTGTAGAACCCGTCGGCAAAAGAGGCGCCGTCAGGCACAAAAGTTTGCGTCCAATAGAAACCGAGCGTTTCTTCAACTTGAGGAATTTCAGCCGCAAACTTTTCAAAACGAATCATCTCGCCCTTCTTATGCTTGGCGGGCGGCACATAGTGGTGCATGTTAAAGAGACGACCACCGTTGTCTTCGTTGTGAGCCACGATGATGTTGCCGGTCTTGGAAACGGCCTTACCGATCACGAGCGTGCTGCAGGCTTGCGCAGAACCGACGGCGATGAAGGCGGAGGCGACAGCCACAGCGGCTTGTTTGAGGGTCATTTTCATTTAGTTCTCTCCTAGGAACGGGTTTGAACACAGTCACATTGAATCGAAATTGAAATCTCTCAATCGCTTAATTCGCAACGCTTTCAAGAGATTTCACGCCTGACTGAAAAGGCGTCGGTCATTATAGGTTCTAGGTATTTATCTTTAGGTAAGGGTTTTCCCGAATTTTTTTGTAAAGAAACGCCGAGAGTTTGTTCTATCGGAAATTTCTTGTTTAAAAATGGTTCGAAAAGCTTGGCAACCCGATATTTGTGCTCGCCCACAAACATCAACGCGTCATAATTTGACGTATTTCTATCTACCCTATCTTCAGTGTCAGAATGTTCACGCTTATTCGTTAGTGAGATCTGCCTGACAAACAGCTTGGTTCACTCCTTATCAACTGAAAAATTATGAGTCAAACTCATCAAGTGAAAGCCTATGAAAAAATATCCGTACTGCCTCTACGTTTTTAAAAGTACGTTCAACGCAGGGCCTGATCTTTTAAAAACAATCCGCCGCGCCAAGCCCGAAGACACAGACTGGTACAAAAAAACTCAGATTGCCGACGTCAGCGGTTACGGTCCGCAGCTTTTTGAGTACAGTCTGAAAAAACGTTGGCCCGAAACCGATAAAGAACGCAAAAGAATTCGTTTGGGCAGAGTATTGGAACTTAAAAACGGCACCAAGATTCTCTTTCACAAAACAAGCAACTGGCGAATCGAATTTTTAGACGAAACCGGTGAAGTGATTGACCGTTGCAAAAGAAATGACCGCTTTGAGACAAAACTTCTGAAAATTAAACAATTCATTGAAGCCGCCTATCCTCATTACCAAGAAAGCAACACGGCCGAGCGAATCGCCGCCACGCTTTTGGGCGGATTCGGCAAAGTCTGGCTTGAATTTGTGGATATCAGCAAAAAGTCTTTGGAGCCTCTGTGCGATCAACATGAAACTCCGGCGCTTTTTTGGGATCTGCAATACCGTTTGTTCATCTACGACGAAGAGTTGCCGTATTACACCAATAAAGACACGAGCATCTGCTACAGAGTTTTTTCTCAATACACTTTTGACTGGGATTACTTCCAAAATCAAGCAAAGGGCAACTGGGTCTACCTACATTGCCACAAGCGCGATACCAATCTCAAATTAAAAAAGATGACCGCCGCCAATTCTTTGGATATGGCCACCATCGGCGCGTTGGAAGTCATTTTCAAAGCGCCGACTGACGACATGGACGATCATTGCTGGAAAAACCTTAACGCTGGGCCTGATTTCGTTTAGCATATAGTGCTAAAGGAGAAGGCACTATGGCAAGAACCAGTAAGGGAATTTCTCAGGCGTTGATTTATTTGGAAATTATCAAACGCCTTCCGAGACACTACATCACGTCAACGGAAATTATGCAAAGCCTGGAAGCGGCCGGCATCAAAATCGAGACGCTGACGCTGCAGCGTTATCTCAAAGAACTCTCCGAAGCTGAAAACAGTCCCATTGAGCGTGACAACCGCTCTCGTCCCTTCGGTTACAGACTGGCGACGACCGGTGAGGCTTTTAATTTTCTGGCCCCTTCCCCTACCGAGTCTCTTTTGCTAAAGCTCGTGCAGGAGTATTTGAAATTTCAGCTGCCGGGCAGAATCGCCAAAACATTGGATCCTTTCTTCAAAGCCGCTCAAGAGCAATTTGACACGCCGTTGGGGCACGTGACAAAGGAGCGCCATTGGCTCGATAAAGTCGCCTTTGTTTCGGATACTCTTCCCCGTATTCCGCCTAAAGTCTTGCCCAGAATTTTTGAAGATGTCACTAACGCCCTATACGAAGAAAAAAAGATTTGGCTTCGGTACCGAAACGCCAGTGACAAAGTCATTGAAGCTGTGGTAAGCCCCCTGGGAATGGTTCAGCAAGACGGTCGCCTTTACCTCGTGTGCCAATTTGACGGTCACGACAATGTTCGTCATTTAGCCTTGCACCGATTTGAATCCGTCAAACAACTCACGGATAACGTCCAGGTAAAACGTGGTTTTAAAGTGAAGGACTACATTAAGTCCAAACACTTTAATTACACAGGCGACGAAACCCGAACGATTCATTTGATTTTGGATTTCAAGAACCCCAACAGCAAAATGTATTGGGAAGAGTCGCCGCTTAATAAAACGCAGACCATTACAGAACCCGAACCCGGGTTATTCCGGCTTGAAGCAGACATTATCGACAGCATGCTGCTCGATGCCTGGATTAAAACTTGGGAAGAGGCGGCGCAAATTACCCGTGTCGTTAAAGAAAAACTGCCCGACTTGAGGAAGTAGTTTTCTTTCGATCCATGCCGCTCGTCGTAATTAGAGGCGAGCGGCTAATTTTTCGGCAAAGCGTTCAGACAAGACAAACGTTAAGCTCATCGAGGCGCGGGTCATTCCAAGGTACAGCAACGAAGCCGCCGTATCGTCGAACTCTTCAAAATCGACTTCGGTCAGTATCACGCATGGCGCCTGCAGTCCTTTAAAGCGCCTAACGGTGTCATTAAACAACGACCCGTCACTGAAAAGCTGTCTGCCGTTTTTAAATTCAGAAAGGGGCTGTTTCAAGGTGTATTTCTTGCTGCCCAACGTCGGAGAGCAAAGGATATCGGAAGAGTGCAAACCTTTCAGGCTCAAAACAGCGATCTGCTCATCGGCAAAACCCGCTTCGCGTGCCTCATCAACCGCCGCTCGGGTTTCTTTCAATAGCGATGCCGGTCCGCTATAGGTGCGAAAAGCCGGCACCTCGCCTTCGTAAGGACTCTGTGAGACAATCGATCCACTGACAAGACCCAGTTCATTGATAACGCGGGCAATGTTTTTCGGAACACGGGCGGTTTCATCCGACGTGATTTTGACAGACTCGGAAAATTCCACCCGATTCCCTTTTGCGAAATTGGGATCGGACAAAACGTAGAAGGTTCCGGTCTCTGAAAGTGCGTTTGTCAGCGCCGCCACCCAGTTAGACTTAAGATCCTGAGCGTCATCGACCACGATGCAATCGATTCCGTAATCCCCCTCTTGAAGTGAGTGAACAAAGTCTTGCGCCACTTTATCGAAAAAGTCACTCAACTGATGCGACTCGATATCCGCCGGGTTTTTTGCCCGCGTTTTCTCAATCGCGAGCTCATGAAACGTGCCGATGAAATCCACGTGCTGGTTAATGGGATGGTTTTGCAGGCGCTCAACAATATTTCGAGTGGAATTGATATACCACGCCGAGCGTTTTTCGCGAACGGCTTTTTCCAAGAGCGCCAAAGCCAACTGCGTCTTTCCCGCGCCGGCGGGCGCCATCACCTCCACCACCGCAATGGGCGAGTCGATCCGAGGAACCCAAGTGGCTAGTCCCGAGGATAACTCTCGAGTGCGCACATCCAACGTCTCAGAAATAGAACTTAAACTTTGACGGACAACACAGTGGTTCTGCAGGAATTCAACAATCTGCGCCTTGGGGATATCACCCACTCGTACCAATCGATCACAATCACGAATGATTCGACACAAATCGGCGAACCTGTCGCAGTCAATCACTCGATTGCGATCAATACCGATACCATCGCCTTCCAAGTGACCGGTCGGAAGCACTAAAAACGAACGAATTGTCAGATTCTTACCAAGAGCTGCCAGGCGAGAGCGGGCAATGGCGCTTTGTTTTCCCAACTGTTTAGCCACATCGGTTTGCTTGCCGTTTGAGTAGTCCCGAACAATCCGACCGCGCTCATCTGCTTGAAGGTCCCCGGCTTTGACTTCTAAAACAACGATCACACCGGTCGGAGTCACGACAACGGTATCGAGCTCTGAATTCCGATCTCTGTCGGCAATATCCACATTGGCAATGACACTGAATTCCGCGGGCAGCTCTTTGAGTTTGCGCGCAACCATCGCCTCGGCCACATCGCCGTATTTTGCTTTGACTTCCATCATATAGTCTCCGGCAGCGGAGCTTTTCACGCACTTTAATCCATCTTAAAGTGATGTGTTTCGTTTTATCCTTCGTATTGAAACTAAAGGAAAACTTCTTTAACGATACCACAGGAATAAAGTCATGATTAACTTTATCGTGCTTGACTTCGGGGAATACAAAGTAGACCTCTATGACGAGGGCGAATTCATCGAACACTTTGATGCCGACCCCATGGATCCGGCCGATTACGACCGAGCGGAAGACCGAATTATTGAGCTTGTTGAAATCAACGGCTATGACATCGCCTGGAGCCGTGAAGATGCTGTCAGCAAAGTGCTCGAAGAAATCGAGTTGCTCGCTATTGAGGATGGCGATGATGACGACGAAAAGCTCATCGGTATGGCGAAAATGCTTATTCAAATCGCAGAAGGTCGCGGATGGGATCGCATTATCGAAAGCAATACACCATACGATTACGGTGAAACTGTCGACTTTGATTTGTAGGCAATTTAAACATCATAAATTGAAACTCCTGTTTTTATCCTCTGAGATATGACAGGAGTTTTTTATGACTAAAAAGCATTCACGTTTCCCCACTTCTGAATTCAAAGCCAATGAACTGTATGAGTCGGGTTTTCTCTGGTACAAAGGCAAGCCGGTCGCTTTTATCAATAATCATTTTGCCGTGCAGCTACTGCTTCCCGCCGACCTTCTTTCGCGCTATCCCCACTACTCCGCCTCCTTTAACGGATTTATCGAGATTTCCTCCTCAATTGTCTGGATGGCCCCTGTTTTTGTAATGAATCTGATTCGCGCCTGGGCTAAGCGATACTTCGGAGCTGACTTTAAAGAGGATTTTCACACCGTCAAGAATGCTGTGAAAAATCTTTTCGGTTTTCATACGGGCTACCCTGACTTAGTAAGAAGAATCAAGTACCCGGCACCGGATGACAGCCTTCTTTATCCGGCGAAACTGCCCATTGAGAAAACATTTAAAGAAACAGTCCGTGAGGCGCAGGCAGCCGATTTTCAGTACCTCTATGAATTAACGCCCCTGTGGTCAAACCACGTCAAAAAAAGCGGCTGCTCCACTTGCATGCGATACGGACGCATGAAGGTGAAACTGAAGTCACTCATTGATATTCAAACGAGCGGCAATCTGGTGCTCGAAGGCTTATCCGATCTTCATCATGAGTACGACACCCTTCTTGGGATCTGCGTTCGGAAATTGGACTTTAATGCCCAACTGATTGACTACTGGTTTATCCCCCGGCAGATGATCAAGCATGACATGTTCACAAGCCAATTCCGACACTATCTCGTTGACTATGAATTGGCCAATCGCCTCTCGGTCGCCGATGCCCCGAAGATTAAAACCCGACAAGTCGATCAAAGGCTTGACGCTGTCGCTTGGTCCAAGGATCGAAAGCTTGACGCTTACGGACTTGAAGAAGTCGCTTTAGTGATGATCGCGCTTGAAGATCCTCGGCACGCGATTAGCCGCTATCAACACACTTTTAATGAGCTTTTTGTGAAAGAAACGGCGCTGACAGAAGTGATTGAAAATATCGAAGCTTCTTCCGAGGGACGGCACACCAAAGGGAATGTTAAACCGGAGCTACTGCGTCAGGCCTGTCTTGACAGAGCCATTGAATTTACGGGCGCCAAACCCGGTCATCCTTTGCGGCGCTACTACCCCGAAGAAGCTTGTCCCTACAGTCTTCATGCGTCATAAATTGAATATTTAAACGCTATTGTTTCATTAAGAAAAAAAGTAGAAATCAAGCCTGAAACGAATGACCGACTGCATTAAAACCAAAGCGCTGTTTCCCGAGTGTCTTAAAGAAGAGGGATTTATCCGCTATGACGGCTACCCCGTGGCTTACATTAAAAGTGACCTTTCGGTGCAGCTTTTATTACCGTTTTCTGAATTAAGAAATCGTCCGTATTACTCATCAGCTTTTAACGGCTTCATCGAAATTCATCATTCCGTGAGCCTTTTATCGGCTCGCTTCATGCTTGCGCTGATTGCCGAATGGGGGAGCTTTTTCTTTGGCGCCCCCGAAGATAAAAATCGTAGTGAATACCTGCGGGCGGCTATTAAAAGGCTCTTTGGCCTCTACAGCGGAGAGGCCAATCTTGCTCGTGCGCTCAATAACCCACAAAGTGACAATCATCCGCTGGCGCACTCCTTAACAAAGGAAGAACAGGAACGCGTCTCTGAGCGATCTTCTAAAAACAGACCGTTGTACATCATCAACAGTCTTTGGTCCGGACGATTTTTAACCCAAGGGCTGCAATCCGAGCCTATTCGCGAAGCCAAGTTGCCGGTCACCATCGATACAAAACATGTCCGTGTCACGACCGATCGAGAGCTTTTCATTAAGGTGATCACGTCAAGCAGTCAAAAAAAATTCATGGGCAACTGTGTCCGCAGAGTCAATGCTCAAGGGTTGGTTGAACACAGTTGGCTGCTGCCTCGACAACGCTGGCGTTGGTTCATGTTTGAGCCCGGTCAGACTTACTATCTTTCTGAAAACGACATGTGGTATTTCCTTCCCCAAAATCAGGTGCAGGATCGCGATCAGAAAACTTTGGATGAAGTCCTCACAAACCTCTCGGTCTCCCAAGATCCGACGATGACATGCTCGGACTTGGAAGATGTTTTAAAACTATTGGCGGAACTCGAGCATGAGAATAAAGCTCCTGATTTTCGTTCCCCCATCCTTGAGCAACTCTTAGTTGAAAAAGAGCCTCTGCCGTCTGTTTTAGAAACGATTGAAGCAAGGAGCAATGGGCGACACGCCAACTTGGCGGTCAATCCCGCGGGCCTCATCCTCGCCTGCGCCTCCAAAGCGCCGGAATTTCAAGGGCAACGCCAAATTTCAGGCAACCGATATTGCCCGATGCCCGAAATTGACCACCTCGCACAAATTAACCATCCGGAGAAATAAGAATGAAATTTTCCGACTTAAAGCAAACCATTTTGGCCCAATTTATGGTCCCGGGCGGCAATCGCATTGTCCCCTTCATCGAAGGCAAGCCCGGCGGCGGCAAATCCGCCTGTGCTCGAGAGATCGTGGCCGAACTCAAAAAGCAATTTAATATTGCCGATCAACAGATCATTGAATTCAATCCTTCGCTTCGTGATCCTGTGGACGTCCTGGGCATCCCTTTTAAGCACGAATCGGGCACGCACAATGTATGGCTTCCCCCCGAGGAGTTCTATAACCTCAGAGAAGGAGTCGGCTATTGCGCGCTCATCATTGAAGAGCTCACGGACGCGCCCATGTCCATGCAAAACCCAATGTGCCGCATCATTCTGGATCGCTGGGCCGGATCTGTGAAATTAAGCGATAAGCTTTTTATCATCGCCACGGGCAATCGTGTCGAAGACAAGTCCGGCGCAAGCCGCATGTCCACTAAGCTCGGCAATCGCCTGCGCTGTCTGCCCTTTGACGAGAACCTTGACGATTGGATCGTCTGGGCCAGAGAGAACAAAATCGATGAAGTGCTCATTAAGTTTTTGCAGTTTCAGCCCAAACTCTTATCTGACTTCGACCCCACGCGTAAAACCAATCCCACTCCCCGCTCCTGGGCTTCAGTGAGTTTAATTCCGGAGTTTGAAAGCAGCGGCAAAGCCAAAGAACGCTTATTTCAGGAAGTCGTGGCGGGCGATGTGGGAGAAGGCGCGGCGGCAGCGTATTGCGCTTTCCGAAAGATGTATTTGAATCTGCCCAATTTCAATGATCTTCTGGCCAATCCCAAAACCTATCCGGTGCCGCAGGAGTTAAGCGTCCGCTGGACCACCGTCATGAAGCTTGTTGATTTAATCGCCTCAGACACTTGTTCGCAAACCGCAGCCGATGCCGCGCTCACCTATATCGGTCGCGTGCCTTCAGACATGCAGGCGATGGCCGTGCGTGAACTTTTCAGAGGCCGGGGAAAGACGAAATTAGTCGCCAGTCCCGTATTCAAAAATCTTGCCACTAAAATCAGTAAGGCCCTGTAATGACTGACGCCATCGATAAACTCACACAAGCGAAAACCCGGCTGTCGCTCAAAGAACCGTTTTTCAGCACCATGCTCTACCGGTTCCCCCTGCGAGCGACTGAAGAGGTGCCGGTCGCGGCGGTCACCCCGCGAGGCGTGATTCTCTATAACCCCAAAGCCATCGAAACGCTTTCCGTGGAGGAGATTGTCTTTTTGCTCTGCCACGAGGTTATGCATGTCGCCTTGTCGCACGCCACGCGCCGAGGCGACAGAGATCACATGATTTTCAACATCGCGTGCGACGCCGTCATTAATGAAACTCTCATCGAATTAGGCATCGGGCAATTTTTAAATAACGGGGTGAGAATGCCCGGGGCGCAAAATCGCCATGCAGAAGACATTTATGACGAAATCTTCAAAAAGACAAAAATCATCACTATTGACCTCGATCTTATTTTTTCGGGAGATAAAACAGCCCCCGACTTTAAAGGGGACACCCTTGGCAAGGCACGTCGAACTTATGGAGAAGCATTAGATGAAAGCGAAGCGCGGGAAGTTGCCAATCGGATAAAGCTTGCCGTGGCTGAGGGCATCACCAAAGAGAAAATGTCAGGCATGGGTCACCAAAGAGGGGCATTTCTTGAGAAACTGGAAGCCTACGTACTCACGGAAAAACTTCCCTGGCATCAGCTACTAGCTCGCTTTATGAATAAATTTGTCTCACAAAATGAGAGCTGGCGAAGACCCAACAAACGATTTAACGATGTGTACCTACCCTCCGTTGATAAAGAAGCCCGCATGGGCACTTTAGTGGTGGGAATCGACACCTCGGGCTCCATTGACTCCAAAACGCTTTCTGTATTCGGTAAACACCTCTTTGATGTCATCGAAGAGTGCAAACCGGAAGAAGTGATTGTTTTGTGGTGCGATGCCGATATACAAAAAGTTGAGTGCCACGACTGGGAGGAGGTCCCGTTTGATCTTGAAGCGCCGGGCAGAGGCGGCACCGATATGACAAAAATCACGCATTGGGTGACCGATCATGCCGAAGAGGCCGATGCCTGTGTTATTCTGACCGACGGCTACACGCCTTACCCCACGCCGGGTGAAGAAAAAGTCCCGACACTTTGGGTCTTAACCCACGAGAATAAAAGGATTCCTCAACACATCAATTATGTGATTTTTGAAACGGATTAGTCATGGATTGGGAAAAACAAAAGCAAGAGCCGATTACCGAAGAGGCTATTCAAGAACTGGATCGGGAAATCGAGGTCGTTTTTAAAGAACTCGACAGCGTCAATAAGGAATTATTCGATAAATGAAGCACTTAAAAGCCTGGGAATTAACACGGTTAAACGAAAAACTTTTGAGTCAATATGGAGGTCTCAAAATCACGCGATCATCAAACCAGGACGCCCGCGTTGAAGCCCTTTGCTGTCGCATCCGATCGCTTTTTGAATATGGCGATGATCGCACGCTTGCCGGCACGGCTGCGCTTTATTGCGAGGTCATTGCTCGCGGTCATGCGTTTGGCGATGCCAACAAACGAACCGCCGTTAATGCGTTGTACCTCTTTTTGCATAGAAACAGCCAAAGCACTCGAGTGCCGGCAGGATTGAGCGATGTGATCGTCAAAGTCGCTACCGGAGAAATGACCCGAAACCAATTAACCGATTTTGTTCAACGGGAAATTATAGATTCCAACTCTTCAATCACAGCAACCGGTCATTAATCATCCTAAAAAGTTTTGAGGGCAACTTTCTGAAAAATCGCCCTCGAATGCTTTGCTTTAAGTGTTTTTTACTGGCAACCAAGTTGCTCAAATATTCTCAATAAGTTGTCCGACCTCTTTTAACACCATCGGCACAAGGCCAGTAGCACTACCCAAGCGAATATAGTTATAGGGTCCGAATTCCTCATCCATCATGGCGCAGTTAAAAGCCATCTCTTCGGGCGCCTCTTTGTTAAGAAGCATACGGATCGGGGCACCTGCCGCAGCCGCCATCGTCACAAAGTCTGCCGCCGGGTAAACCGTACCGGAGGTGCCGATTGCAATAAAAATATCCACTTCTTTTAAATACGGCACGATCCAATCGAGTCCGTGGGGCGTTTCACCAAAAAGCACCACGTCGGGACGAACATTAAAAAACTGAGCGCCGCACTTCGGGCATACGTTGCCTTCCTTGTAAAAACCTTTGCGAGGGAAAACCGCTCCGCACTTTCGGCATAGGCTGCGGTTAAGCGAACCGTGCAAGTGGAAAACTGACGTGTCACCTGCCTCTTCGCACAATGAATCAATGTTCTGAGTCACATGGACAATGTCCGCACGCAAACGATACTTTTTCACAAATTCCGCAATGGCGACATGAGCGACGTTGGGCTTGCAGACGTCAAAATCCTGAATGCGCTGATTGGTTGCCCGATAAACCCGCTCAGGCATCGCCCTCATATAGCCGGCCGACAGGCTTGTGCTGTCATTGTCGGGGTCGCTGCCCTCTCCCCGATACGTGGGAATACCGCTTTCCACCGATAATCCCGCTCCGGACAGAATAAAAATACTCGGACGCTCTCCACGCCACTTTTTAATCATCGTTGACAACATGCTTTCCTCTCTAGCGTCTTAACGCACACTCACGTAGTTTCGACCAGGGATCTTCAAAATTTGTCTTCTTTAACAAATCATTGACTGACATCCTGGCATAGATTCGCAGTTTTTCACTTACGTGCAGTTCATCCCGGTACCAGTAATAACCTTGAATTTCTTTGCTTAATGGAGAAATAAGTTCTATCTTCGCATCCGGGTAATGCCAAGCCACCAATTGAACTAAACGCAGTAGTTTTGACTTTTGCCAGGCAAAGCTTTTAAGCCTGAAATGTTTAGGCACTTGCAAACGTCCCTGCCAAGCTTTAGTCATACCGAACTGAAAACCCGCTATACGGGCGATCTGCACAATCTCATCGGCGCTTTCTTCACTCGGAGCTTCAATGTCATAAATATCACGATTTAAATCACTGCCCGGATTGTCATACCCTTCCTGTTCCGCCAGTTTTTCAATAAGCTCATAGAGCTGCCAGGAATATTTCGCTGGAGCGATTCTGTTGGAAAAGGCATACCACTTTTTAAAGAACGCCTGAATGAAATGGCAATCCCAACCAAGGTAATCACGATTTATTCGCAGACAATATTCATTGATTGTTTGGAAATAAACCACTGCGATTGCGCTCGCAATCTCCTTTACCTCTTCGGTAAGTGTTTTTGCTCGTTTTGTTTTTTCAAAAGAATTAAGGTTAAGAAGTGCTTGTACCTCTTGCACAAGAGCATTTTCTTCCGAAGTGAGCGCATCTGACAACGGTAATCCCGATGCACAAACCATAGCCATCATAATTTTTCGCTCAGAATAAACTGCACGATAGAAAAAATTTCCGACTTCAAGAGCAAAAGAGAACCGATCAGCAGAAACTTTTTCATGAAGTTCTTGAACCAAAGACAAGTAATCTCGATCCAACAGTGCTCGGAAACTTTTACCCGAGACGTAATCAAACGGATTGAAAGTCGTGTTAACCATCTTTTATTCCTTCTATTAGCTAAGATAAGAATAAGCAACAAAACATCAATTTATGAATGTTTGAGCGCTTCAAAAACTGAAGGTCAGAAATCTAAAGTAACTCTGAAAGAAAATTTCAAACGGAGGCAATAATGCTTGGGGCAATTGTGGGCGATATCGTGGGTTCACGCTTTGAATACAACAACATTAAAAGCAAAGATTTTGATCTCATGACTGAGGATTGTTTTGTCACAGACGACACGGTCTTAACGCTTGCCGTCTGTGATGCGCTTTTAAGCCGTGAAAATGATCTTGAGACTGCCGCAGCTCGATCTCTCAGAGCTTTTTCACGACGCTATGCCGATAAGGACTATGGCGATGGATTCAGGCGATGGATGATGCTCGACGACAGCGCCCCCTACGAAAGTTTCGGCAATGGCGCCGCAATGCGAGTCTCTGCCTGCTCCATTGTCGCGCAAACCTTGGAAGAAGCAAAGCGCATGAGTGACGCGGTCACCGCCCCTACGCACAATCATCCGGAAGGCATGAAAGGCGCGCAGACCACGGCTGTCGCGGGCTTTTTAGCGAAAGCGGGGCTTGGAAAAAACGCTATTGAAAACTACATTAACCAAAACTACTATCCAATGGGATTTCATCTGGACGATATTCGTCCGACTTATCGCTATGAAGGCAGCTGCCAAGGCACGGTGCCTTTCGCTTTAAAGGCCTTCTTTGAGTCAGACTCTTTTGAGGATGCCATTCGAAACGCTGTCAGCATCGGCGGCGACAGCGACACGCTGGCCGCAATCACCGGCGGCGTTGCCGGAATCTATTATGGAGTCGATGATTGGATCGCAGAAAAAACGCTGACCTATCTCGACGATTTTCAAAAAGACTGTTTGAGTCGATTTGAAAAAGCTTTTGATCTTGGAAGATGAATCTCTCCACCTCAGAGATTTTGGCTGTTTTTAGTAACTTTCTGCGCTATTTGAAGGCAACAGTGCTTTGTGACCAGAGCTTCAAAGCTAATTCGCAAAAAAGCGTCAAACTTTTAGATGCAGAGAAATAATTCTCGAGGGTGGCGTGGCTAACCCCTGCCACCCATTTTATCGTTGCGCGCTTTTGCGGCTCTGCGAGCCAATAAGATCTGTCTGCCCGCAAAGTTTGATAAAGCGAATACCTGATCCCAACGCCTCCGCCCTATTCGTCGATCAGCGGCGCGAATAATATCCACAATCCCCCAGGGATCTGTTATCGTCATTCGGGCTTCTTCTGGAGCATTTAAATATTTCGAGATGGCATCCGAAATGTCCGAGGCTCGGCCAAAAAACAGGCAACTGATATCCAATTTTCCACAGTTGGAATCACCCAATGGATAATCTTTCGGCCAATCAAAAATTGTTTTACCGTCCAGTGTCACAAAATACCGCGGGAATTCCTGCATCCCGCCGTGCCCCGGCACTCGATACTTCACACAATGGATCTGAAAATCCAAAGCCGGATCAACCAGGTCATCGATTTTCTTTTGCAGTTTTGACCATCGTTTGCCCATCTCTTCACCGGCTCCCTATTTCTCTAGTGGATTTGCGGGTCTGTGTTGTTTTGATCGGACTCATCCTCAGCAGACTCCTCAACGAGATTTTCAATCTCTTCGACCTCATCCTCTTCGTCGTCAAGATCTTCATCACGCGCTTTGCGCATCACCTCGTCATCTTCCTGAGTTTCGCTCCAGTCCCACTCACAAAGATCGACGCCGAAAACATCGCCGATCAGCTCAAGATCCCTGTGATCGAGCTTACGGTCATACAACAGTCCTAAAATCTCATCGATTTTCCACACGTCCTTGTTCACATCAAGCAAAGAAGCAATCACATCCAAGGGCAAATGGGTGGAAACTTTAAGATTTTTTCGAGCTTCAGCATGAGAAAAATCTTTGACATCAATGCGAAAATCCGCATCAAACTCATTGGCCGCATCGCCCGGCCTCATCATCCATATCAACACACCTTCTTTACCGAGCATGTACGGTATCTCAATTCGCAGCTCCTCAGACAAGCAGTCAACGACCAGAATCTTGCAGCGCTCTACAAGTTCTCCCAACTCGTTATCCACGTTCATCGTGTCAGTGCGGTAGGCATCTAAATAACCGAGCATCACATCAACCGCCGCTCTGGCAGCTCTGCCATTGTGACTGGTCACCAAAATCTGAAGCGGACGCACAAAAATGCTGTGATCTGTTTCGAGATATCGCGAAATCATTTCGTTCGCTGTGTCAACTTGACCTTGGTTTGAGGCCGGCAAATCAATGCCGCAATTGTCGTTTTTCACATATTCAGGCACATCAATCATGCACGCGGGTCTTCTCATAGCCATAATGCTTTCTCCTTTTAACATGAACATTATGACGTTCAAACTTTCAATTTATGAAGTATTAAATTGAAACCTCCTAGTCCCTAATTACTCATTCGTCTACATCATAATTTGATATCTCAGGCCATACACTTCCTCTAAAAATACGAGGACTTGTATGTTTAAGTGCATTTCTAAAACTGCCTTTAAAGAACTTGACCAATCCAATCGCAGGCTTTATCAATTCTTTTTTCTGTCTTTGCTGCTTTACAGAAATGTTTTGGAAGTCATCACGGAAGAAAACAGACGCTATCCGGACGTCTCTTTAGTGGATCTTGATTGGGCAACCCAGCTTGATATTCCGGAATTGGATAAATTTTCTGATAAACAACTTAAACACCCGAAAGGCACCGTGGGTGTTTGTCCGCAAGTAAGAGAACTGTTGCAAAAAAAATATCGACAATTTGAGCAAGAACCACCCAGGATGTCCGCCGATTTGGCCGCCAACATTAAAACGCTCCAAAACCTCTTTGGTCTAAACGATGCGGAACAAACCATTCTTGTTTTTCTGGCTCTGATGGAGTCATCAAGTTACAACATCTTCAATTTGCTTGAAGCGCTGCATAACCGAGCTTACAGAACGTCATCGTTTCGACAAGTCACAGCGGAATTTTTGTCGTCCGTCTCAGACTGCAGTTTTGATTCCATTTATCAAGCCTTGGGTCCCCAGGGCGCTTTGTATCAAAATTCGTTGGTGAGTATGTCTGAAATCCCTCGCGATTACGACGACTATCTGAGCACAAGTGCGCATATGTACGAAAGACTGCTTTCTAACGGGGAAAGTCTGCAAGATTTCTTAAAAAAATCTTTAGTTAAAAGCAAAGACAGCACATTAAACATCAACGATTTTGAATACTTGCGCCCTAATCTTCCGCTTTTAGTCGAATATCTGCAAAAAGCGCATCAAGATAGAAAAAGCGGTGTCAACATTTTGCTCTACGGCCCTCCGGGCACGGGCAAAAGTGAGCTCAGCCGTGTGATTGCCAAAGCGCTCGGCGCCGACCTCTTTGAAGTGCCGGTGACCGATGATGACAACGACCCGATTGAGGATCGCATGAGTTGTTTACTTCTCAATCTTGCGCAACTCAAAAACAGTAAAACGGCCATGCTTGTTTTTGATGAGGCGCAGGATCTTTTCCGAAATTACGACGCTTGGGACTTTTTCTTTCCCGCGCAGTCTTCCAAAGAAAATAATAAAAAAGGTGTGACCAACAAAATTTTGGAAACAAACGCGATCCCCGTTATTTGGATCACCAATTCCATCAGCAATATGGATCCGGCCTATATTCGCCGTTTCGATTTTTGCATGGAAGTGCCCGTGCCGCCGGAGTCTCAACGCAAAAAGATCATCGAGAATAAAGCCTCGGATCTGCTCTTTGTTGAAGGCATTGAAGCGATTGCTGAGCGCAACGACATCGCTCCCGCCCTCATTGACCGAACCGCCAAAGTTATTTCCGAAATTAAAGCACCCAAAGAGGAGCTTCAAAAGCACTTCTTCACCCACCTCAACGCCAGTCTCTCGACAATGGGGGTAAAACCCGTGCACCTTAAATTAGGGGTGGATCCCAATGCGCTCTACGATCCGGCGCTAAGCACCGCGGATACGGATCTTCTGCAAATCGCACAGGGCATCAAAAAGACCTCCTCGGCTCGCCTCTGTCTCTACGGCGTCCCCGGCACGGGAAAAACCGCATGGGCTCACTATTTGGGGAAGGTACTCGATAAACGCGTGATCGTTAAACGCTGCAGCGATCTTTTGAATTGCTATGTGGGAATGACCGAAAAACTCATCGCGCAGGCATTTCAGGAAGCAAAAGCTGACGAGGCGATTTTCGTTCTTGATGAGGCCGACAGTTTTCTGCAAAAGCGCTCTGCGGCTGACCACAGCTGGGAAGTCACTCAAGTCAATGAGATGCTCACTCAAATTGAACACTTTGACGGAATCTTTATCGCCACAACCAACGCGCTCGATTCCATGGACGAAGCGTGCCTGCGCCGCTTTGATCTTAAGGTGAAATTTGATTACCTCAATGCGGACAAAGCCAAGATTCTTTTTCAACGCTACTGTGAAAAACTCTGTCCGGATTGCCCTATTGATGACCATGTGCTGAAAGCCCTCGAAGGACTTCGCAATCTGGCGCCCGGTGACTTTGCCACCCTTTCCCATCAATCACGCTTTAATCCGATTAACACTCCTGAAGGTCTTTTGCGTGGATTGGAGAAAGAATGCAATACAAAAACCGCTCACACCAATAAGCGCCCTATTGGGTTTAGTTAAACCCTCACGGTGAGGAAAATGTCAACACAGGAATTTCCCTGTAGGCAGAAAACACAAACAGTAGGATACTTAGCCCCTTGAGAAAGTCGCCGCTAAGAGCGGCAGTCTCGCCTGTTTTTAACCTTTAACAAGGATATTTCCCATGTCTTTACTTGAATGGTTGGCTATAGCCGTGACAATTGTGACGGTTTTCGCTCTTATTAAGCGCTATGAAACGCGTCTTGTGCTTTTCACAGCAGGTTTTGTGCTTTGCTTAGTTTCTATGGATCCAATCAGCGCGTTGAATTCATTTGCTAAGTCGATGACCAACAATTCGTTGGTGATGAACATCTGCTCGTCAATGGGTTTTGCATTTATTGCAAGTTACACTCAATGTGACCGCAGTCTCGTACACTATTTAGCCTCTCCGATTCGTGGTTTGGGTGTCTTCTTAATCCCGATCTGCACAATCGTGACTTTCTTTATCAACATTGCACTTCCCTCTGCTGCCGGTTGTGCCGCCGCCGTGGGCTCCACGTTGATTCCTGTGATGCTTCGCGCAGGCATTAAGCCTGCAGCAGCCGCTGCCGCTGTGATGGGTGGTACGATCGGTTCTTTCCTCTCGCCGGGCACCTCCCACAATGCGTTCGTGGCAGCAATGGCCAACATTGAGGTAATGGAATTCATCGGCTTCCATGCCGTCTGGTCAATTCTTTCTGCTTCCATCGTTGTTGTCGGTATTCTCATCGTCTGCCTTGTTTTGGGTGATCACAAGGGCAGCAAGAGCGAAGCCGCTCAAGCTACAACTCAAAACGCTGATGACGGCTTCAAGCCCAGTGTTCTTAAAGCCATCATGACGCTCATTCCGATTTCAATCCTCGTTGTCGGCAATGTTTGGATTCCGGCCATTAAGATGGGCGTGGCTCAAGCCATGGTCCTGGGTGCCGTGATTACGTTGGTGGTTGCCTATGCGATGGATCGCACCAATCCTCAAGAATTCTCCAAGCAATTCTTCCATGGTATGGGGAAGGGCTACGCTGATGTGATGGGTATCATCATTGCCGCCGGTGTCTTCGCCGCCGGTTTGCGCGCGACTGGCTTGATCGACACGTTCGTGGACGTTTTGAAGCACTCCAACGATATCGCTCGTTGGGGCGGCTCAATCGGTCCGTGGGTCATGGGCACGATTACCGGTTCCGGCGACGCTGCGACGATGGCCTTTAACGAAGCCGTAACGCCGCATGCGCCTGAATTCGGCATGGAAGTTAAAGCGCTGGGAGCCTTGGCCTTCTTGACCGGCGCTTTAGGTCGCACGATGAGCCCGATTGCCGGCGCCATGGTTGTTGTCGCCGGTATCGCCATGGCTAACCCGATGGACGTCGTCAAACGCACGGCTCCGGCTTGCACGGTTGCCGTCTTTGTCTTGGCTTTGTTCATGGTCTAGTAACAAATAAACCAAAACAGAAAAAAGGGGATCTCACAAAGGTTTCACTCTGTGAACTCCCCTTTGATAACACCTTTTCCATTTCGCAGGATGCGAGACTGACACAGTTTATGATTGAAAGACTTTATCGGTCCCGGAACTGACCCTGTTAATCAAGAAAGGAAAATAACGATGAAAAAAATGCGCATTGCCATTACGGCTGATACGTTGCCGCAAATTTCTCACGTCATCAACCATAAACTCGCCCCTTTTGCACCGCGTCAACTGGTGGAAGTGATTGATGAACTCGGTGCCATTCCCATCATTCTTGCTGACGTTCATCACGCCAATCCGGAAGACTTTGTTGATCTTTTTGACGGTTTGATCATCCCGGGCGGCCCCGATGTGGATCCGAGACTTTTCGGTCAGCAACCCGTCCGCGCACTCGGCCGCACGAACTACAAACGCGATGTGTTCGAACTCGGTATGGCCAAGGCCGCCCATGCGGCCGGCAAACCCATGCTCGGCATCTGCCGCGGCTGCCAAGTAATCAATATCGCTTTCGGCGGCACGGTCTGGCAAGATTTGGCCACTCAATGCAAGGAGTCTTATATTCAGCACTCCCAGTTGGCGCTCGGCAACTACCCCGTGCACGAAGTGCGACTGAGCGAAGGCTCTGCGTTATTTGAAACGCTCGGAGAAACAGCTCAAGTCAACTCCCGTCACCATCAGGCCGTTAAGGACCTCGGCAAAGGACTGAAGGTTACAGCCGTAGCCCCCGACGGAGTCATTGAAGGGATTGAAGGCACCGAAGGCGCCTCAATCGTTGCCGTGCAGTGGCATCCGGAAAATATGTGGCCTGATCACGAAGAAATGAAACGCATTTTCAGTGACTTCCTCGCTCAAGTTGAAGAAAGCGTGAGATAGCCCAAAAAGAGCGATTTTCTTGACTATATGGCCCTCTAATCCTTGTGGTTAGAGGGCTTTATTTTTTCTTCAATTGGAAAAATGGATAAAGATACTCAGGTTTGCAATGCGCCTTTCCTTCCTGCTTCTTAAACCGAGGTTAACCATGTTAAATATATTAGGTGAGAAACAGTTCATATAGGAGTATTCATCATGACAGTCGAAATGCCCGTTCTTATTATTCATGATCTCAATGTTTTGAAAAAAAGCCGTCTAAACAAGCGTCGAGAAAAAATTAAACGCAATAAGCTCAAACCTATCCCCTATAAGACTCTGATTAGTTTAATTTTCCCCAACATTACTGCGTCTATCGAGACTTTCAGCGATGCCTGCGAACCTTCAAAAATGGTTATTTTGGATGTGGATACGTCAAATAAATCGCGGACTCTGGTGTGCGGCAAATTCAACACCTTTAATGAGGGCCCGCAAATCTTGTGCGAATATCTGGGTTACACGGACAAAGAGGGCGATTTTGTTGATGAGCATTTAAATATTTGGCCTTGGCTGCAAGGGACTCGTTTGCGGTTTATTCCTCGAGGTTACCGGCCTTCTGAAGGTTACCCCAATTGCTCTGAACTGCGTTTTAAACCCTTCCATTCTCAGATTAAAGACCGAGTTTACGAATGCACACTGCCCTTCTTTAAATTACATCGGGATGGAGACGGGATGTTTCCCTGCAGTGATGTCCTCGAGGTATTCGGATTGCCGTTATACATCTTTAAAACCGAAATGGAAGACATGATTATCCGGGAAGGCGAGCTTTACGAAGAACAAAAGGAACTTTTCCTTGCAATGCACCCCGATTTCAATCCGGATGAGTTCTACATAACCGTTCGGAAATCCAATTTCTGTAAGACCACACCGAATCCTGACAACTCTAGCATTGAGGATCTTACCGCTGAAGTGATTTCTGCCGAAAAGATTGAAGCTTATGGACAAAAGATTTGGAAGTTGACCGTCCCATGGATCGTCTTAGACGAAGATCATGACCAAATGATTCCGCTAAATATCTATACGCCTGAAATTGACAACGTGGGCGAAAAACAGGAATTCGCTGCCGGTGACGTAATTCACTGCGCGGTCTTTTTAATGGGTAGGGTTTTATCCCATGAAGAGTGGGAACACTGTTCGTTGCACTTTTTTGGAATTAAAGAAGATTGAAAAATGCAAAACAAACACGAAAAGCCTTTCATTAATCTGCCCAATGGCAAAAGAATTTCTTTTGCGTATTTATCTCGCGTTGCAAATGGTGATCAGCCAATTAGTCTTGTGCAATTACTGAGATCACACCTTTGGTCGACTTTGGATAAGAAAGAACAATCCAGACTTTGGGGTTACTTTGATACAAAGGAAAAAACGAATCGGTAGAGAAAGTTTAGAAATTTTCTGAAATACGAAACTATCACGCTTATGACAATGCTCATTAAACTATTGGCAAAGTGTTGACAGTTTCCCGATTTTCGTGCTTGAAAAAGACGGTATTGCAAGATGGGCTGATATGGATGTTGGACGACAAAGTAATATCCCCCTAAATTGAACAGACCCCCTAAATTGCAACAGTTTGCTGATAATTTTTAAGACGAAATTCCACAGGGGAAAGATAGTTCAATTTTGCCTGGATTCTTTCATTGTTGTACCAGGTAATGTAATTGTTAATGATTTTTTTGAGTTCCTCCCTTCTTAGACAATAACGCTGAGTTATAGGTAACTGATAAATTGTCTCTGATTTAAGGTGCCCATAAAAATTTTCCATACAGGCATTGTCATAACAATTTCCTTTTCTGGAGTAACTTAAAACTAAGTTGTAGCTTTCGGCCGTATCCTTGTACATTGGACTTGTATAGGTTCCTCCTTGGTCACTATGGAGGATGGCGTCTTTGCAGTATGCGACTTTATCAAGTGTCTTTATAGCCAGCTCGACTGTTGCACCGGCATCAAAATCCCAAGCAATGATTTCCTTAGTACAAAGGTCCTTTATTGTGCTTAGAACCAGCCATCCTTCGACAGTATGAAAGAAGGTCATATCCGAAACTAATTTTTTTCGTGGACTGTCAGAAACAAAATTTCTTTTGATTAAATTATTGACAGGTCGACTATCAAGGTTTTTTGAGTAGTTTGTACATGAAAATAGTTTTTTTCGTCTTCTGATAGTTGCATTTAGACCATTTAATCTCATTAATCGAGCAACTCTTTTGTGATTAATCGGTTGATTGAATCGGCGGCTCATTTCTTTAGCCATGCGTTTAGCGCCGTATGAATAACGATGTTGGATTTGGAAAAGCTTTATTGCATCGACTAAAGGTTGACTATCCGATGATTTTTCCTGTTTTAATTTCCTGTAATAAGTACTTCTATGAATTCCCAATAGCTAACAAGCTTCCTGAATAGACAGACCGTAAGTATGCAACTGCGAAATTTGAGAAATCATGTTAGCTGTATCTCTTGTCTTCAGATCGAAGTTGTTTTTTATCCAACGCATTAATGCTTGCTTTTGCCGTTCTAATTTTTTTTGATTAATCGTTGCCATGGTTGTACCTTGCTGATAGGCAGAGTTAACAGTATGGCAAAAATCGCTATTCAATAAATATTGGCGGCACCAGCGCTGCACCGATCGTATGTTATAGCCCAGTTGCTCGGCTACTTCTCTGGTGCAACGATGATTTTGTTTCACCTCATAAACAGCCCAAGCAATAATTTCAAAATTTGACCGACTGTTAGGTAAGGAATTCCGTATTGCCGGGTAAGCCGAATCGATACTTCCGAATTTTTTGACTTTCCTAACCCAATGTCTTAATAAACCGCAACTGACATTATTCAAGGCAGCAAAGCGTTTACAACCCAAAGATTAGGAAAAATACCTTTGAAGAATCAATCGCTTTTCTTCAATGCTGTATTTACGTTTAGTGCCCTCAGTCCAATCCGTATGACCATAAGCTGTCAGACGCTTCCATTCTAAAACTTGGTCTAATGGTAGGGAATGGATTTTCGATAAATGGCTTGCCGATTCCCCAGCCATAAAACCAGCTAATACTTTTAAGCGAATATTTTCCACAGGACCTCCAGTATGCAATTGTCGCTTTTCTGGGGGTCAGTTCAAAATGAGGGTTAACTCTTTTGTCGCTTGACATATGGATAAAGAGTTACCGGCTTTGATATGCAAGTTTTCTAATAAGTTGTAGGCCTCTCATTTGGATTATGAGTAACACTAATATAGTCTTAGGAACAGGCTCGACGCCTGATAGTTCCATTTTTTAGCTTTAGTCTGGAAGTTCAAAATAGCTCACAACGGAATTTGTAATGTTCGCTAAGCCCAAGGATTATTTTTATCTATTTTGAGCTTACTCTTAGTCAAAAGTCTCTCTAAATTTTCATCTAAATATTCTTCTAGGCGATGAGTTTCATCTTCGACGTGTTTTAGTTTGTTACGTATTTTGGCCAATAATAAACGGTAAGGAGCGTCAGGCTTTCCCCACAAACATAACCCACAATTGGAGCAAATACACTTAACTGGAAATGGCCCCATACAACAGCCTCTTAATGTGTATTCTGGACCTGGAGATTTGGTAATTAACCCATATAAGGCTGTACGGAAAGAGCCTTTCCCACATAGTGGGCAGCGATCTAGTTTTTTATCTGTGCTAAAGGCCAAAGGAACCACAACATCGTCGTCATCGTAGAGATTTTCAAGAGATTCGAGCAATCCGCTGATTGTACTTTCTGGGAATATGGGATTATCTTTTAAATATTTAATTTCTCTTTCAACTAGTGCCTGAATAAGATATACGATTCCCTCTACCGGATACATACTCTTGACTGTGTAGAAAATTTCGGTATGTTCCATCCAGTCAATAACCTCATGATCTAATTTAAAAATTAAATTTTGCTCATCTATTTCACAAATGATTTTGCGGTTCTTGTCAAAACCATCATTTTCCAATATTCCAGGCGATGACATGTGTGAATTCAAAATTTCTGGGAATGAGGCTTCTACCTCTTCGTCTGAGAAAAAAGCATTGATTTTATTAATTGAGCAAACTTCTAAAGTTCTAAATAGGATGAAAAAGAATGGCTGAACATCATTTACTAGGGATCTCCGGAGGAAAAGACTCAGCTGCCTTGGCGATTTACATGAGCATAAATCATCCTGAATTGGACATCGAATATTTTTTTACCGATACAGGAAAAGAGTTACCAGAGGTTTATGAGTTCTTAGCTTCTCTTGAAGGCTATTTGGGGAAACCTATTAAATACCTCAACCCTAATCGAGATTTTGATTATTGGCTTAAGGTTTTTAGTAATTATTTACCATCTCCCCAGACCCGGTGGTGTACTCGTGTCATGAAATTACAACCATTTCAACAATGGATTAAACCATGGCTAGATGCAGGTGAGGATGTTTATAGTTACGTTGCCATCAGATCTGACGAAGAGCATCGTACCGGTTTAACGCAGCAACACCCCCATTTACATGTTGTTTTACCTTTCCGAGAAAATGGGATCAATAAGCAAGGGGTTTTAGATATATTGGACAGTGCTGGAATTGGTTTGCCTAAATACTATGAATGGCGTTCAAGATCAGGATGCACATTCTGTTTCTTCCAGAAAAAGATTGAGTGGGTTCATCTTTTAGAGAGGCATCCAGATAAATTTGCCGAAGCCATGAAGTATGAAAAAATCGCTACAGACTCTGGAAGCCCATTTACGTGGAGTGAACATGAATCTCTCGCTGAACTATCTCAACCAGAGCGAATTGCAGAAATTAAAGCTGACTACGAAAAACGTCGATTACAAGAAATAAAACGTCGTCCTCAAAATCCTTTACGTGTTGGATTAGATGTCATAGATATTGATGATTTGTATGGAGATGATGAAGGAGCTGGGGCATGTACGGTGTGTTCAAAGTAACACAATTACATGGTAATACTCAACCTGGTCCGACTATATGGATAGCGGCATTGTAGTTCTGGTAGCTAAACTAAAATCTTTTCTTTCAGTTTAGTTCCTATTAGCATTGAAAGAAGTTTTATTAATCTTCTCATATGGATTTAAAAATGAGTTTCCTTAACTCAAACACCCCTATCTATATTTTCACTTGGAACCCTAAGAAAGATTTTCCTGATAACCATGAAGACATTATCGTCCAAGCATCAAAAGGAAAGACAGTAAAATGTGACTGGAAAGTAAGAGCCCATAAACGTATTAATATCGGTGACAGATGTATTTTGGTGAGGGTAGGACGTTTGCCTGCTTCTGAAAGAGGACTTGTAGGTTGGGGAACCGTATGTGGAGAACCTTACGAAGCCGTAAACTATTACAGTACTTCTGTAAAGGCATACTTTGTTCCGATTAAATTCGAATACTTCAGTGACCTACCTATAGTTAGCATTGATGTTATATACAGGCGTTTCCCTTTTAATAAAAAAGCAAGTCCTTGGGCCCCTCAAAGCAGCGGCGTTCCTTTCAACGAAGAGCAAGTACCCAATTTGTTAACCCTCATATCTGAAAGAGAATCAAAAACCGAAGTAGCTGACAGTTATGAAAGTGAAAATTTTGACTCACATATACCGACAAAAGTTAGAAACGGCCAAGGTTATATTCGTGACGCTGAGAAAAAACATGCCATAGAAATGCGGGGAATGGTAAAAGCCAGAGAATGGTTGCAACAACATAATTTCAAACAAATAGAGGATCGCTCATCTAACAATTCTTATGATTATTCTGCTTACAAAAATGGAAAAGAATATTTTGTAGAAGTTAAAGGTTTGACTGGGGAGCCCACTTCCATAAACATGGGGCGCAGAGAAGTAGAACTCCACAAAAAAAGCAAAGGGAAAAGTATTTTATTAGTTGTTCATGGTATTAAGGTCACAACCTCCCCAAAAATCAAAGCATCAGGAGGTAGAGTTAAGGCATATGATCCATGGGATATCAATAAATGTAAACTTAGCCCAACGGAGTACAAAGTAACTCTCTAGGGAGGTCGAATGGAGTGCCATTCCTAAGTCACAGAGGCTATTACAATAAACGCTCCTTTAGTGAAACAAAACACTAAACTCTCCTGACGACAATAAGTTTTTATTCATCTTCCAAATGAAGGTCACTCCTGATTCGTTATAAGACCTGCCCTTGCACCTGGGATAATTTTTCTTTTAAAAATTCTCTTAATGCTTCATCACAACAGTAAACCCTAGCTCCTCGAATACCACGAGAAAGAAGTACTCTATAACAACGACAGACATACTTGAGTAAATTCTTCTCACGTTCTTCCTTTGTCTTACCCAATCCGTTTTTTCCGCCTTTATCAAAGTAATTATCAATACTTGCCTTCAAACAATGATTCTTTGAGTCGTATTGAAGATCTTTCCCAATAAAAACACCAACCCAATCAAATTCCAAGCCTTGACTGGTGTGGACACACCCGACTTCCTCTTTAACACGATCTGAATTATCAATAGCCCATTTATAACTTGCTTTCCGATTATTCCAAGCTAGCTGAATAGTGCCAAGATCAACATCTTTCACTTCACCAAGATTATTGTTTTCCTTTGTCCACGGCCATGCGTACCCAGCTAATAACCTTGCTCCCGGAATAATTGTTCTTCCAGGGATCGGATCCATTTTCGCTTCTTGGTTTTTCTCCCTAACAAACTTCAAAACTTCTTCAGGCCTATCAACAATTTCAAAATCGTACTCATTGCGATTCCAACCGGTGGCATGGGCATTACTCTCAGCATCAGAAAGCCCCAAAACAACAGATAACCAATTTAAAAAGCCGTCGGCACCATGGCACCTGAATTGTGCCGATAAATCCACTTGCTCAACAGTTGCAGAATATTTATCGGCTGCGGCTTTTATTGATTCAACCGAACCGATATCCGCAGGTCTTAATGATTGATTGTCATCGACGAAAAAAACAGAAACTCGAGCCGCTTGAACAATATCCTCTATCTGATTCTTTCCTCTATACATGTTTTGATAACTATGCAAGCGGTGAGCTTCATCACAAATCAAGCAATGGTATTGATTATTCGGATAAACATTTTTTTTAGGGTCATTAACATCAGGAATGAAAAAACTCATACTCCCTGAGAAGAGATAGTCAGCCAATCGTTTATTTTCTTTCCTCTCCTCTCGTGTTCTCCCACCGCTACCTAATACTGAGGTCATTGCAGTTCTAAACGAAGAAGTTGGAGCAACGAAGCGAACGTTTCGCTTTTTCTCGTCATCAACGAATTCACGAAGAATATTAACCAAAGCAGTTACTGCCACGACACTCTTACCGGTTCCTGGACCACCAGAAATAATTACGCAGTACTTTCCCTTCTTAGTCCGTCGCACGGCCCGCATAATCGTCTCGTAAGCCGTTTTCTGTTCATCGATCAGCGTAAATACCTGACTTTTAACATCATCAAACATTTGACATATGGCATCGGCTAACCCTTTACTCGGAACCACTTTGCCATCTGCCAACAGTTGCATGATTTTCTCGCCTTTGCCTTCTCCAACAGTTTCTTGTATGAAATCACCTAACTTTCGTCCATCATGTTTTCCAAATATTGGGGTTTCACTGACTAATTCAACATTGGGAGTTATTGCCAATTCGTCTTTATTTAATCCCTGATAATCGTAGTTGTGCATATAAGCACAAGCTACCGAATGCAAATGATGTTTTTGAACAGAATCAAGCATATTGTCCAAAAACATTTTGTATGACCACGCCTGATAACTGGGATGGTTAGTTTCTTCAAGGTGAGACCCGGAGACATTAGCAATAACAACTCCTGGTTTATCTTTCACTGCCTGGGCATCCGACCACTGCTTTAATTCAATGATGACAAAACCCGGCCTCCCCTTTGAGTCATAACCTGTGACAATAAAATCAACTCGTCGACTTGTTGCAGGAAGTTTATATTCGATCAAAACTCCACAATCTTCTTTAATCTGAGACATTAAGAATTCACTGGACAAAAATCTCAAAGAATTTTCCCAAGCTCGGTATTGAGAAGACTTTCTAAATGTTTCAATATGTTCATTACCTGCCAATAAATCAGGGATATGACTCAAATTTTTATAGAATTGACTGAGGGTTCCAGTGAATACCAATGCCATACCAATCTCCTATATTTCGTCGTATTTCGCAGAATTTCCATAACTCTTTTCAATAGGGTATTTTTCTGCATTCATGGCAATTTTTTCTCTGATAGCCTCATCTAACTTAATGTTTAAACGATCCGCCAACAGTATGGAATAAATCAATACATCACTTAATTCTTCCTGCATCGCTTTATGTTTTCGAGTAACTTCCACATCCGAACCCGACCACTGGAAGCATTCCAATAACTCGGCAGCTTCTAAAGAGATTGAAATCGCCAAATCTTTGGGATTGTGGAATTGAGCCCAGTTTCGTTGATCTCGGAAAGCCAAAACTTTCTCTATGGTCTCGCTATTAATTCCCATTCGGTTGTACGACATGAAACTCTCCCAAATAATGTTAAGCGATTTGACCTTTATGTTAGCGCTAAACGGATTATGTAAAAGGCTTTCATATCTACCCTCACCCCAAACAGGTAAATTTTTCTCTTTTATTTGCTACGACTCAAAACATACTTTCTAAATACGCTATTGAGTGCTTCCTCAAAAATCTCCTTCTCAGCCTTCGGACCTTGATAAGTTTTATTCAGCATCAAATCAATGAACCGATCCAACTCTGCAAGTCTGGGCCCCGACTCTCGTTCAAGACCATTTCGCTTTCTCTCCAATAATTTTTGCATGGGTTCAAGAAGATACGGATGTTCCTCGCCCGCTCTAACCAACATCCTTTCAAAAACTATGGGTGGTAATCGCCCCTCTTTTTCAATCCAATAAGCGGATAAAAGAGGGCGCATAACATAGAGATACTTTTTAAGCCACACCTCTTCACCTTGAAGGTAGGCTTTGAAGTGAGCCCGAGCGAATCCCTGATAAGAATAAAAAAGCTGTTCGAACGAAACCATCCGGGATACTAAATCCAACATTTCTTGGCAAAGTTCCGTATTTTCAATGTAAACAATCGGCGAGCGCAGCCATTCAATTAAATTGGTATTGCCCTTCACCAACAATTTCAGCGCTTTAGACAAGTCCCACCCACTCATATCCCAAAGCGCGTCGCCTGGCACTTCAACAACATCTCGCGGAGATTCAATTGCGATATAGTCTTCTGGTCTTCTGACATATAGAAAACGAATGTCATAGTCGGAGTCTTTGGAATTAAAGTTCCAAGCTCTTGACCCCGATTCACACGCGTACAGCACCTTAATGCCGTAATCTTTTTCGACATTTAAAAGACGTTCTTTGATTTCGTTCACTGTGAGCATTCTTTCTCCTAAGAATTTTTCCGACTAAATATGCTTTTAATATCCCCGCGTGTTTTGGGGTTTGGTGAGTTCATTGGCATTTTGATATTTGTCAGATAACTCGTCCGTAATCGGCTTTAGCTCAATTGTCCCACGCCTCGTTTGTGTTGCACCATGTTTGCACTCTGTTTCAAATCGCACACAATAACCATTGGATAAAACGAGATTCAAACAAGCCCGGGTGTTATCTATCCGACCGGTAATGGCCGCAATCACCGTTTCAGTAAATTCGTCCGGAAAGTTAAAAAATGTCTTCATCTCCATTCCCTGTACTGCATCAACACAAAAAGCTTCCTGAATGAGATTGACGCATAAATCGGATTGCAAACATTGAAGCACGAAACCGGAATCAAACTGATTGGCTTCATACTCCCCTTCATATTCCCATTTGCAATCGGGTTTTACCGTTCGCACTTTTGCTTTGCCGATAACACAAAATTTCTTCAATTGTTGCCCGACAATCTCGGTTAATAATCCGACTGTTTGATAGTTCTGAAGCCTGAGTTAAAGCCATACCCATCGTACAGTTTTTGGTCTATTGTCCTCTAAAATCGCACATCAGTCATTGCGTTCACCTTTAGAGCAAACTTTTATTGTGATTTTCAAAACTTTTTCAGGCGCACACCTAACAGTACTATGATCTCAAACCAAACATCTATTGAGGAAGCTTATAAACAATAATAAGTGCAACTGACAAGAATGAAAGAAAAGTTTAAAGACACCGCCATACATCAGTCCCACCATCTCCCCAAATTCCCCATCCCTAGACTAAAATAAAATGATGTTGTTATTCATTTTTTACCCCGGCTTTAAAAAGCCCTTCTGACCTATGGCAGCTATTGATTTTGTAAAGTGGGACACCTCCAATCCAAGACTTCTGGTGTGGAAATTCCCGTCCGATCAACTCGCGACTTGGACTCAATTAATCGTTAACGACAGCCAGCAAGCCTGGCTTGTTCACGAAGGGGTATACGAAGGTCCCTTTGAAAGCGGCCGCCACGTGCTGTCCACGGAAAACCTTCCGGTCATCAGTAAAGCATTGGGCTTGCCTTTCGGTGGCTCCTCCCCCTTCACAAGCGAAGTGTGGTTCGTGAGCAAAGCCGAAGTCATGGGATTGAAGTGGGGAACGCTGCAGCCCATGCAGCTCATGGATCCGGTCTATGGGGTGTTGCTGCCGGTGCGCACCTTCAGCCAATACGGTATCCGCGTGGTGGACGGTCGCAAACTCTTAGCCAAACTCGTGGGGACGCTTCAGTCGCTTACCGCCGATCAGCTGGATGACTATTTCCGAGGCCTTATCACCGCGCGCGTGAAGTCCTTTATTTCGGAAATGATTGTTGAGCAAAAGATTCCTATTTTCGAGCTCTCCAGTTACTTGGACGACATTTCGCTCAAGCTCCCTGAAAAGCTCAACGACGTGTTCGGCGACTATGGCATTGAGCTCAAGCGCTTTGACCTGATGTCGGTGTCGGTACCCGAAGACGACAGTTCGGTCATTGAACTGAAGAAAATCTTGAGTGAACAGGCCAAACTTAAAGTTTTGGGTCAACGCTACCAACAAGTCCGAAGCTTTGATGTACTCGATCGCGCCGCAAGCAACGAGGGCACCGCGGGCGGCTTTATGGGCATGGGCATCGGCACGGCCTTGGGCGGTCAGATGACATTTGGCTCCCCCACTGCCATGGGCGGCGTCATCAACACGCAAAACGTTCCCGATCAAACTCAAGCTCAAGCCTCAACCGACGCTTGGGCTGAAAAAATCCGGCTTCTTAAAGAATTGGGTGAATTGAAAAACGCGGGCATTCTCACCGAAGAAGAGTTTGCTGAACAAAAAAGGAAGATTTTGCAATGAACGCTGCCTCTAAATTCCGCCTCTTAGGCGCATTAAGTTTCGTCTTTGTTGTTGCCGCGTTCTACATTTTTGTTCCGGAACGCTTCACTGAACCCGTCTTTGCCGTTGCAGTTCTTCTATTCGGAGCGAGCATCGGCATGCAAATGTATTGGCGCGTGGGCAATGACCCGGCGGCTGCCGCCATTGGTCTTGCGCTCGTGCTTCGCCCCCTCCTTATTCCCGTTTCACTCTTGGCCGTTGTCTGCGCCTATTTTGATTGGCGCGAAGTGGCCATCGTGCTGGAGCTTCTTTGGTTCCTGGCTCTTGCGGCTTACTGGGTTCTTTTATCAACGACCAAAAAGCATATCGAAGCGGTGCAGCAAGAGCACCGCGTCTCCGACTGGTATACCGAAACAGACGCCCGCTTAAAAGAACTTGAATTGGAATTTACGGGTGACAATCGCGAAGCGTTCCTTAAGATCACGGAATCCTTCCGACTCAGTAACCGCCGCCGTTGTGATGAAAGCCAAGCGGTTGAAGCGGAAATCACCGAAGCCCTTTCAACCTTAACCGGCAATGCGGACGCGGCGACTTTGGATAAGATCGCCAAACTCATCGCGCGACGCGATCTGCTTCTTCGTCAAATGCTCAACAAGAAAAGAGACTGATCATCATGGAAATTGAGTGCAGTAAATGCGGCGCCAAGCTTCAATACGAACCCGGCACCCGCACGCTTCAATGTGAATATTGCGGCAACACCATTGTCCTTGACGCCGCGGAAGGAACGCTCGAAAGCGCGGACTACATCAAACCCTTCACGCTTGACGAAGACTCGGCCGTGACCGCTGCCCGCGCCTACATGACAACAGGCCTCACCACACCTGATGACTTGGCCACCGCGGCCAAAATCACGGAAGTGAAGTTTTTATTTCTGCCGGCATGGGATTGTTCCGGCCAATATAAAGCCAATTGGAGCGCTTCCTTTGGCTACGACAGAAAGGAAGTCGAGCGCTACTACAACCGCGGTTCCAAACGCTGGGAAACCCGCACACGGACGGTAACTGATTGGACGCCGCACTCCGGGACAACAGAGGGCGTCTTTCATTATCTCTGTCCGGCAAGCCACGCCTACCCGAGAAACTGCGCCTCCATTGTGTTTCATAGCCGAATCAGCGGATTGGTCTCGTTTGACAGCCGCTACTGCACCGGTGTTGAGCTTCTGCCCTTTCAATTGACCTCCACCGCTGCCTTTGAATACGCCAAACCGACCTTGGCGTTAAGCGTAGAGCATGCTGTAAAAAACAACCGACTGGGCGATCAGCAAAAGGACTGGAGCTGGAATACGGTGCTTGAATTTGATACTCCGCACAGCGTATACGCGCCGGTTGTTCAGGTCACTTTCGAGTACAAACAGCAAACGTACACAACCACGATTGACGGTTGCGACGGTTCTCACTGTTTAGGCGATTTGCCTTCAGACAAGGGAAAGGAAGAAATCGAAGCCACCGCCAAAAAGTCATTGCAGTGGGTCATGGTGCCGACCTATGCGGCGATTCTCTTAAGCGGCGTGCAAATGTTCAAGCGCAATGACTACTCGGCTTCAGAGCCCATCATCTGGATCGGTATGGCGATTGCGGCCCTTTACTCAGCGATCACGTACTACAAAATTAAAAACGAGAAGAAAAAGTACGATGAAACCTCGGCTCAAATTCGTCGGGCCGCGCTGATTCGCGCTGAGTCGGCCGACGCCAAGATTGATATGACCAATGAGGAAATGGCGCAGCTTGCCAATCAGAGCCAGCAAACGATTAAGCCTTACAAACCGGATATCGGAATTAAAAAGTGGCTCTTTGTCCTGGTGATGATTTTCTCGCTCTTTTTGTGCACCTACCCATGGAATTTCGATTCCGACAATCAAGAAACATGGGCTGACGAGGGCTACAGCGCGCCAAACCCTCCGGCTCAGTCCTATGCAACTGAACCGCAACAGACTGCGCCCGCTGCCACACCGGAAGTGTCTGAATCCCAAGCTCCGGTGGAAAGCGGTGTTCATGAAATCACGCTGGAAGAAGCCCCCGGCACGCTTCTCAATATCCTGAACCAGAAACAATACCAGGCTTCTGAAGCGCGCCAACTTCTTGATTTCATCCAAAGCTTTCCGATTCCCGAAGTCGGTGAAACGCAAATGGCCGAGCAATTAAACGCGCATGGCATCGAGGCCTTTAACAAAAAGGACTATGCTCTTGCCGCCAAACTTTTTGAGCGCGCCACCCAAGCCAATCCGATATTTATTGCCGCGTTCTGCAATCTGTCAGCCGCGCAATTGCATACCAACAATATGCCGGCCGCGGAAATGTCATCCATGAGGGCGCTGATACTGGCCCCCTACAATCGTGATATCTGGGAGCTCGTCCGAGTCACTTGCTACCAAAACGGGCACGAGACCTGCAGGCGTAATGCGGAAATGATATTGCAGGCCATGCAACCAGCCCAATAGGCTCAAAAAAACCGCACGTCGCAATGACTTCGTGCGGTTTTTCTTTGCCTATGACAACGTTACTTCGCGGAATCCTTGATATTAATGACGCGCTTTAAAGCGCCCATTGTCGCATCCCGGTCCCTTGCTTTAAGGCCTTCATACACATCCCAATAAGCCTTCACCCACACTTTCGAATGGTTGCCGCGCGGATCATGAATACGAGTGACCGCGTTGCGAATCATGTGTTTTCGAATGGGATCCTTGGCAATGCTGAAGGCATAACTCAACAGAGCATTGCCTGAGAGCTTCACAATTTCATTTTGAAGCGCCAGACCGATATCAACCGTTTGGACAAAGGACTGCTGCTTTTCGATCGGATCCGTGAGTGAATAATAACGGCTGAGTTCCTGCTCAAAGGCTTCGCAACAGGCACGCACGCGTTCGAGATCATCACCTTGCCAACGATCAATGGCTAATTTTGCCGCGGCGAGTTCAATCACCCCGCGAAACTCCAACGCATCGTCCATTACTTTATCGTTGACATAAAAATCGGCGATTTCAGTCAAGTGTTTATCAAAATCAAACGTTCGAACATACGTGCCTTCGCCGACCCGGGTTTCCAACACACCCAAGACATTTAAGCGCTGAAGCGCAATACGCACCGTCAAACGATTCACACCAAAATTTTCCGCCAAATCCGCCTCAGAGGGAATTTTCTGGTCGGCGACCCAAGTGCCGTCAGCCACCAGTTCCTTCATCTTTTGGCACACCAAATCCGCCGCGGAGGTTTTCTTAATCTTTAAACTCTTTGCCATACAAACACTCAAAGCTTTGAACTGTAGATTCTAACGATTGCGATATTTTTTCGTCGAATCACCCTACCTCTGCTCTAAAAACAGCCTCGGATATTGACTTATGCAGCTTTTCAAAAAAACAGAAGAGCCCTTTATCACCTGTAGGAGAACCGATAGGATATTATTGGTTAAAACAAAAGCAATCATCCAATCGATAGATATGAAGATCCAATACGCCTCTGACTTGCATTTAGCGTTCCCGCTAAATTACCGTTACGTTACCTCAAAGGGCTTGTTGCCTGAAGGTGATGTGTTAGTGTTGGCCGGAGACGTGGCGAATCTTTTTTATTTGTACCGTTTTGATACTTTTTGGGATTGGTGCGAGAAAAATTTTAAACTCACAATTTTTGTCCCGGGCAACCATGATTATTACGAGAAATGGGACAATAAGAAGGATTTAATTGAGCCCCTAAAGGTTAAGATCCGAGATAACGTCCTTTGTTGTAATAACACTGTTGTCCAGATCGACAAAATCGACTTCATTTGCTCAACCTTGTGGTCAAAAATTCCGCCGCAGGCCACCGTTGCTGTAAGCTCTGGATTATTAGACTTCCGAGCGATCTACTTTGATGATCGTTGCATCACGGTTAATGACTACAACGAACTCCATGTAGCGGCGTTTGAATTTATTCAGAAAAGCGTTCAGGAATCGACTGCTGAGAATAAAATCGTCGTCACTCACCATGTACCGAGTTTTGTAGCCAACACAGACTATTTCCGAGATTCTCCGTTGACATCCGGCTTTACAACGGAACTGGGCAATTGGATTTCCAATACCAATATCGACTATTGGATCTATGGACACTCGCACCGTTCCGTTGAAACAACGATTGGGCAGACAAAGCTTCTTTCCAACCAACTGGGCTATTTAACCATGGGGGAAGGCGAAGACTACGTTCCCAACAAGACAATAACCATTTAAGCAAGTTCAGCAATACTGGCTATTTTTAAGAGCTTGATTCCGTTTCCATAACTTCAAAGAAATTATCCGCTTCGATATGGGTAAAAACGCTTATACCGAGTGGAAAATTTTGGAGTAAGCTACCTAGCGAACAAGTGAACAATTCGACTGGTAAGGAGATTGTAATGACCACCCCGCTCGTTCACACCGTATACGGTGACATAGAAGGTTTCACACACGACGGAATTCAAAAATTTTTCGGCGTGCCCTACTGCAAAGCTCCGATTGGCAACCGACGTTTTCGCCGACCTGAACCGCTTGAGCCTTGGGAGGGCGTTTTAAAAGCCACCCAACACAGTCCCATGTGTCCTCAAGGTCCGTCAAACTTGGAATTGGCGATGGGCCCCCTTCATCGTCCGATCGGAGAAGACAGTCTCACACTAACCATTTCTACACCCGATACCAAAGGCAAACATCCGGTGGCCGTCTGGTTTCACGGCGGCGCCAATATCAGCGGTGCAGGCAATATTGACTGGTATGACGGAGAGAGCTTAGCCCGTCACGGCAATATCGTGGTGGTCGGTGTGAATTTCCGCATCGGCGCACTGGGCTTTTTGTATCACCCGGCGCTCAACACCGACAATCTTTCCATTCTCGATCAAATCGAGGCGCTTCGCTGGATTCAGAAAAACATTGAAGCCTTTGGCGGCGATCCCACCAAGGTCACTGTTTTCGGACAATCGGCCGGAGGCAATGCGATCGCGCACATGATCGCCTTGCCTGAAACCGAAGGGCTTTTCCAAAACGCCATTTTGCAAAGCCCCTCTATCGGCCGCGGCAACCACACCCAGGCCGATGCGATTCGTATCGCCGAATGTCACTTCAAACACTTAGGTCTTGACCCGAAGGATCCTCAATTCAGAGAAAAGATCAACGCAAAGTCCATGGAGGAAATCCTGCGCGCGACGGATGCGGTCTTTGCCGAAATGGGTCGGGAATTTGCCGGCATGCTCTTTAAACCGGTTAAAGACGAATGGGCGAGCCCGGAAGCCACGGCCGAAGCGGCCGCTAAGGAAGCGATCCGCCGCAATCACAATGTGGTGTTGGGCACCACGGCCGATGAAATGCACGCTTTCGTGCAACCCAAGAACGCTGAAGAAGAAAGGGCTATTCGCGAGGGACAGTACCTTCGTTACGACCATCCTGATGATCTTTTCATGCGCCTGAGCTCAGCCGGCAACCGCAACACCTGGAAGTATCGCTTCATCTGGAAAGCGCCCAAGTCAAAATTTGATTCCTGCCACACACTGGAGCTGCCCTTTGTGTTCGGAACACTTGGGGCCTGGGCCGAGGCGCCGATGCTAGCCGGCGCGGGTCACGAAGAAATGCAGCGCCTGTCTGAGACCATGCAGGACGCCTGGTGTCAATTCTTTAACCACGGCTCGTTCGAAGAAACCTACTGGCCTCGGTTTAACGAAAAGACAGCGATTCACAAAATCTTTGACAACCACGACAACCCTTGTCAGAGCGTGATATTCACTCGCCCCGAATAGGAGACGATGATGACTGAAAAGAAAGAAACTTTCACTGAAAAAGTGTGTCGTTTTAGTGTTCCGCACGTGCTCATCTTGATTTTGCTGATCATTTTGATCTGCTGCGGTCTCACCTACATTGTGCCGGCCGGTCTCTACGATATTGACCCGCAGACCGGATTTGTGGTCGCCAACTCCTTCCACTATGTTGAGAGCTCACCGATCAGCCCTTGGCGCGCCCTGGTTGAAGTCACCAATGGCGTTGCCAGTCAAGGGGTGATCTTTGCTCTGCTCTTTATCATGGGTGGCTTAATCTATGTGGTGATTGAGTCGGGCGCCATCACCTCGCTCATCAACTACTCGGTCTATCGGCTCGAAGACAAAAGCATCACGGTTCTCGTGCCTGCGATCGTCGTTTTGATGTCTGTGATCGGTGCTTTGGCCGGTCAAGCCGCAGGTCCCACCGTCGCCATTATTCTTATGGCCCAAGAAACGGCAGGGCTTCCTCCGATGTCCGGCACCGGCGCGCGCCTCATTGTGTGGGCGGCGCTCACGCTTTTGTGCGTCTTCTGGACCACTCGCTACTGCTTAAAGATCAGCCGCGATCCTTCCCGAAGCATCTTAGGTTACGTGGAAAGCCCTGATGCCACAGATAGCTCAAACAAAACAGTCCCGACCTTGGGCGCTCGCGAAATCGTGACCGTGCTTTGCATGTTGGTGCCTTTTGCCATTTACGCTTACGGCGCCGCCGCGTACAGCTGGGGCTTCCCAACTTTGATCGCTTTTGCCATGGTGGCGGTGATCGTCGTGGGTATTGCCAATCGCACCAATCCCAATGAATTGGCGGTGACGTTCTTAAAAGGGGCCTCGGCCATGGGTGGCATCTGTCTGATGATCGGTTTTGCCAAAGTGGTGGGCATTGTGCTGACCGACGGTAAAATCCTGCACACAATTGCTTACGCCGCGGTGACCGTGATCGGCGGATTGGGAGATGCGTTTGTCTCCACCGGTATTTTCATCTTCACGACGACCTTTAACCTTTTAATTCCGTCCGGTCCCGCCAAGGTGCCGATGCTCATTCCGCTTTTTATCCCGGTCGCAGACGTTTTGGGCATCACGCGTCAAGTGCTCTGCCTTGCGTTCCAGTTGGGCGACGGTTTGACGAACTTTGTCACGCCAGTCTCCGCGGTTCTCGCCGCTGCGCTGTCGATGACCGGAGTCGACATTCGTCAATGGTGGCGCTATGTGCTCCCCTACACCGGCTGCACATTCATCATCGCCATCGTGGCATTAACTGTTCTGCAATCAATCGGTTGGAACTAGCGTTTTCTGATTGATTAAGGAGGACTGACGGGCGGATTCTCCTTTCTCCGCCCGTCAGTTTTTTTATTACTTCAAAGGACGAGTCTTTTCTTTTAACCAGGCTTTTTCCTCATCATTGAGATGCGGAGAAAGCTTTTCGTACACTTGAGCGTGGTATTGATTGATCCAATCAATTTCCGTCTCTGTCAACTCACTAAACAAAAGTGCTTCCCGTTCATAGGGCAAGAATGTGACCGTTTCAAATTCCATGAATTGACCGAATTCGTTCTTTTGCGCTTTGTGCACAAAAACAGAATTTTCAATACGAACCCCATGACGCCCCGGTTTGTAGACACCCGGTTCATCGGAAAAGAGCATTCCCTCTTCCAGAGCAATGTTTCTTGCATACGGGAAAAGCGGAGCGTACTCAATAATGATCTTGCCCGGCCCTTCGTGAATATTTGAAACGTAGCCGATTCCATGCCCCGTTCCGTGCCCGAAATCCATCAACCGATTCCAATGGTTTGATTTAACCACCGCGTCAATTAAATTGCCCGTCACTCCATGAGGGAACTTCTGATGAGCTAAAGCCAGATGAGCTTTCAGTGTGACGGTGTAGTCATACTTCATCTCTTCGCTCAACTCGCCGATTTTCATGGTACGAGTCAAGTCCGTTGTCCCGCAAAGATATTGCGCGCACACGTCAAAGAGCAAAAAGCCTTTGGGTTCAATCTTGGCCGACATCGTCTTGGTAGGACGATAGTGCGGCAACGCGGCGTTTTCTCCGTATGCCACGATCGGAATATTGGCCGGATGAAGATAAAGCGGACACATCTTTCGGAATTCATTGAGCTTCTGCCCCACGGTGTACTCATCCAATTGACCGCTTCCAACATTGGCTTCAATCCATCTCATAAAACGAACGATCGCAACGTCTTCGAGAATATTGGCGAGACGAACATTTTCCTGTTCGCCCTTGCTCTTACAGGCCTTGAGCGCCGTCACCTCATCGACACCGGTTTTAACAGTGATCTCTGAGTTAATCGCTTCATAGAGCTTAAAAGGCGTTTTTGTAGGATCAACGTAAACCGTCGCGGGTGCCTTAATCGATTCAACGATAGTCAGAATGTCTTTGTATTCGTGCAAAGTCCAGCCGTCAGCCTGAAGTTTTTGACGAATATCTTCAGACATTTTGAAAAGATCCGTGCAAAGGTGCGCCTCGGATTGAGTTACGTACGCATAAGCATGGAAGAAGGGATAGAGCGGATTGTCATCCCCGCGCAAATTGGTCAGCCAAGCGACATCGTCCAAACCACAAATCAGGGTTGAAGTGTTTTCTCCGTACTTTTTCAGACGTTGCCGCAAAAGGACTAATTTTTCACTTCGACTTTCAACCGCATACTTGGGAGGCAATTCCCAAATAGGATCTTGCGGTACCGCCGGACGATCCTGCCAAATTTCGCCAACTAAATTACGATCGTAGAGTACTCGCAATCCTTTAATCGGCAGCTTTTGCTTAATCGCTTCAAGCATGGCTTCGCTCAACACTTCGCCATCGACAGATAACGCATCCCCCTCATGCATCTGCGTCATCAGCCATTCATCCCAATCCGGCGTGTCCGGTTCAGAAACTGAATTAATGTGAAATGTTCCGGATTCAATTTCTCGCGCTGCTTGCGTGGTGTAACGACCATCGGTCCAAAATTCCGCATAGTCTTCGGTCACGACCGCGTAGCCCATGCTGCCGGTGAAACCAGTCAACCACTGCACAGCTTTCCAGTGAGCTGAAACGGATTCCGATTGATGAGGATCCGTCGTGCCAACATAAACGGCTTTCGCACCGATTTCACGCAACAGATGACGCAATGCGCTAAGTTTTTCCGAGGTATTCATAAAATTCCCTCCCACTTTCTAGACTGTGTGCTTATTGTTTCAGCATACTTCGTTTAAAGAGAAAAGTGTTAAGGTCCATGGCACTCTTTATAATAAATACACCCTGCACTAAAATAGTGCTCAAATCCGAATAACCTTTATTCAATGCGAGAATGCCTGCTCCGACCGTTGAGGAAAAAAAATTAATCGATCTGATTAATGATCCCAGAATCAAACGCCCTGACTATCAAAGACCTTATAAATGGGAAGATAGGCATGTTCTTGCCATGCTAAATGATATTGTCGAGAGCAAAGATAAGTCTCTCTTTGGCGTGATTATTCTTCACGATAAAACGGATGATCACCATGACGTTGTCGATGGATTACAAAGATTAACAACCATCGCATTAATCAATTACGCATTAACTCAAGAGCAAGATAGTCAGAACGAAATCCCTGCTTTTTTTGATACAAAAAATGAAATCAGTCGGGTCAGGGTAAAAAAGAATCTGGAAATCATTCATGCCTGGAAAGAAAAACGTTCAGAAACAGAACTTCAAAAGATTAGGCATTACATCAATCAGAATTGTTTTGTCGTTGTCATTCACGTCAAGGAATTGTCTGAAGCTTTTCAAATGTTTGAGTCCCAGAACTCTAAAGGGAAAAAATTAAAAGCTCATGATTTGCTTAAGGCTTATCACTATCGAAAGACCCAATTTAGTGAACAAAATAAAGAAGAAAATCCAATTATTGAATGGGAAAAGACCGCAGAAAAGCAACTTTGTGATCTGTTTCAGATCCTATTTTCCATTCGTCGATGGAGTAAAGGGTTTTATCTGGAATGGGACCTGACAAAAGAAAATCGTGCGGAATTTCAAGGTATTGATGTAGAACTTCAAAATAGTCAGGGCCGTGAGCAAAACAGTCAGGATGCTCGAATAAAAAAGATCGTTTTAGCGCAAGTAAAAGAATTTAATAAGAATGCCATTTTCAGTACTTCTCCCATTGTAAATGGTGAGTTCTTTTTCAAATGGATCGTTTTCTTCTTAAGCAGTCCCTTTAGAGATTTTATTGAGTCCGTCTATAGCAATCCTGGGAAAAAATCTCAATTTTTGGGAACCGATAAATCCATCATCAATGCATTTCTTTACGACGAAGACTATGACGGAAGATATCGACGGGGTGATGAGTACTGCCGCAGGGTTTTCCAGATACTGCTTTTCTTTTATGTAGATCGTTTTGTCAATTTCGATGATGATTTTTTAGAAAATCCACAGTCCCCTCACTGGACCTATATTTCACTGCTCTTTAGATACGTCTATAAGAAACGGATCAAAGGCTATCTGGAGGATCGTAAAAACAACGAAGTTCAGATAAACACGGATTCAACCAAAGATTCAACCAAAAAAGGAAAAAGGGATCCAGCCGTCAAACTCAGCGGTTTGCTAAATGAACTCGCTCAAGACGATGTTTTTCGCTTGTTCTTACAAATGTACGATTTGAACGACTTCATTCTTTTGGAAAAATTATCCGCTTCGCAAGAGGATCTTAAGGGGTACCTCAAAAAAAGAGGTTGGAAAGGTCAGCAGGAAAGTCAAAATGTCAACGGATAACCAAAAATATCGATTCAAAACGATCAGAGAGTTACTCTGTGAGTCACAGTCGGGCGAAATATTCAAGATTCCAGCCTATCAACGCCAATATACCTGGACAATAGAGCAGGAAATTCAAGAATTAATGGACGACATTAAATTCCAAACCCAAAATGGCGCAACATATTATCTCGGTTCTTTGGTGACTTGCATCAATAAGGGAAAAACTCAGGATGTCATTGATGGCCAACAACGCTTGACCACTTTGTGGCTGCTATTGCAATGTCTCAAAACCCAATATGATCAAAAAATTGATATCGCTGAGGGTGTCTTGCGATTTGATGAGGTCCGGGTCTCTGCCAATACACTCCTTGAAAAAATCGAACACCTTGAAAAAAATGAATTCTTAAGCCTTGAAGACAATGATCCCGCGTTTCCCATGCTGAAGGCCTTTAACGGGATTAAAGAACTGCTTTCAATTGACAATTTAGATTCATTTGTCGAAGGACTTTTAGATCGGACACAAGTGCTGAGCCTTCAACTACCCGAACAAACCGACGTCTCTCTTTTCTTTGAAAGAATGAATGACCGAGGTGAACAAATGGAAGAAGTGGACCTCATCAAAGCGCGCTTAATGGAAATTTTGTTCAAAGCCGGCTATGAGACCCATAATGCAGAAATAATTTGGTCGGCCTGTCAAAACATGAACACTTTTGTTCAAAGCAGTTTTTTGTCGGCTCAAAAAAGTGAAACGCAACATTTGGAAGAAATAATTTTTGGTGAAAAGTTCATCGATTTCAGATTGAAAGATCATGATGAGCGGATCTTCCCAAAAAGAAAACGATCAGACTCCCAACAAAGAAATGAAAAGTCTTTGTCGTGGGATGACTATTTAAATGTAGGCAATACAACTGAAGGAAAGGGAACTGACATTAAAGATAAGTTCATTGCAATTACCGACTTTCCTCATTTACTTGTACATGTCTTGAGTATTTTCAGACCGTCCCGTAACAAAGAAAATAAACTTATTCCGCTGACGACTACCGGCTTGTACGGACAATTTGAAGCCATATTTGGTTTTAAAAACGTCAGAGATGGTTCGAACGCCAAAGAGGTCATGGACTTTCTCTACCGATTACTAAAATGTCGTTATTTATTGGACACCTTTTTTATCAAATCTTCTGTTTCCGACAAAATTCTAGAAACGTGGAAACTTCGTCATTTCAGAAAAGATAAAGATGATATTCTGTTGTTTGACACAGAAAAAAATAGTTCAGAAAAAAATATCGAACTGATACAGTCACTGCTTCATTGCTCTTTCACGAGCCGTGAATATAAAAATTGGTTGGATTGTGTTTTACGCTGGTTAAACAACGACTCCAAACTTGACACATTATTAGAAACTCTTAGTGAACAGAAATCTTCCGATTTCTCTGAGTTTATAGAACATTTTTCTGAGTTCTTGAGAAAACTTGCCTTTTTATTTTTTTATTTTCCTGCGAACTCATCAGAAACAATCAGAGAATGGGCTTCTGATCCAAATAACGATTTGAAGAACTTCATCTGCCCACTGTTGAATTACCCGAATGTGACTCGATTCCATTTAAATTACATTGACTATCTTATTTACGAAAAATCGAAGAATGAAGGGATGAACAACTTCTTTGGTATTCCCGATTCATCCATTCAATTATCATCGTTCAGATACTCGACAAGTCGCACGTCGATCGACCATTTCATACCCCAAACTCCCAAAAAAGATGAAGAAGAACTATGGAAGCTTCATGATGAACTGGTTAAAGAGGGTTATATGGATGGATTGGTTAATCTGTCTTTGATGAGTCCTAACCAAAATTCCCGTCATCTCAATGATAAACCGACAACCAAATCTGACGAAATAACAGAAAAAAACAGTTTGAAAACTCAAATCTTGGCTCAAAAAATTGAGCAGTTAGAAAAAGAAAATAATTCAAAGCAGTCGTTAATGGGAAAAATCCCTAATGCTTGGAAAGAACTGCAAGAACAATTTGAAAAATTGATATCGGAGGATTTTGAAAAAAATTCAGCCCCCTTGTTGGAAAAATAGTTGGTTGACAAAAATTCGACTAATCCGGACTGCCCGGGCTCCGACCTCTATGATCCCATGAAGGTTTCTTCAAAAGAATCCAAAACAGTTCTTAAATTGTCATCCAAATACGAACGAGCCGCTTCTGAAATAGCCTCCGGAACTCCGTAGTAAAACCCGGCGATGCTGCCAGCCATCGCCGCCAGGGTATCCGTGTCCCCACCCAAACTGACCGCCAGCTCAATTGCCTCTTCAAAGGACTCCGATTCAAAAAACGCTTCAATCGCATAAGGCACGGTTTGAAGACAGGAGTGCCCGAACCGATAGCTCGATCGAATGCCATCAATCGTAAAATCAATCGTGTAGTAGTCCTTTTTAATCACGTCTTCAATCGCCTTTTTAGACATGCCGACACGCGCCATAAAACACGCAACCGCCACGGCTTCGGCCGCTCTAAAACTTTCCGGATGATTATGAGTCAGGCCGGTGACGGCGTGAGAAAAAGATTTGACTTCAGCCTCCGACTTCGCGACAACAGCGCAGGGACTGACTCGCATCGCGCAACCGTTGCCGATACTTCCGTAAGGTTGAGGATGATCAGACAACGCCCAAACGAGGAACTTCGCACCATAACCAGCTCGGGGATACTGCAATACAAAGGCTCGTAGCGCATTTTGAGCGCACTCGGGAAGCTTCCCATAATCTCCTTTGCAATCCAAAAACGCCTGACAGAGAGCCAATGTAAGGACGGTGTCGTCGGTGAACCGAGACGAAGGCGCAAACCACTCAAAATCCTTTGACTGCAACCGATAGAGTTCAAACCGCGATCCAACGATATCGCCAATAATCGCCCCCAGCATTTTTGCTCCTTAATCAAATAATCGAAAATTATCGGGTGTTAAAAATATTTTTTTCTAAAAAATCGTCGTACAATATGACTCCGATTGATCTTGGGTGTCCGCCTATATTATCTCCATCGTCTAACGGTTAGGACATGACCCTCTCAAGGTCAGAATACGAGTTCAAATCTCGTTGGAGATACCAATTTCAAAAAGAGGAAGCGTTTTTTTGACGTTTTCCTCTTTTGTTTTCTTTTAACCTTTAACGCAAAGAACTTGCTTAAGTTCATGAAGCGTTCGTGTCAAATCCGCCTGATTTTTCATCACCTCATCGATTGATTTATAAGCGCTCGGAATCTCATCCAAAACGCCTTCGTCTTTACGGCAGACCACATCGAGCGTCTGTTTTTTCAGGTCACTCACACTGAAGTGCTTTTTAGCCTCTGTGCGGCTCATTTTGCGTCCCGCGCCGTGAGAAGAACTGCAAAACGATTCAACGCAGCCCAATCCCTCCACAATATAGCTGCGGGCTCCCATGCTGCCCGGAATAATGCCCTTTTCGCCAAGTCCGGCTCGAATAGCCCCCTTTCGAGTGACCCACACGGTTTGCCCGAAGTGCTCTTCCTGCTCAACATAGTTGTGATGGCAATTGACAATTTCGCCGTCTAGCGCCGCCTCAGGCCGCAAAACTCGAATCGCGGTCAACACATCGTCCAGGATCACCTGACGATTGGTCATCGCGTAGGCTTGAGCCCAATGAACCGCTTTCATATAGAGATTAAATTCCGGCGTGCCTTCTTTCAGAGAAGCCAGATTAATGTCCGGCAATGTTTCACCGCTCGTTGCAGACAATGTCTTGGCGCAATTGATAAAAAATGACGCCATGACATTGCCTACGCCGCGCGAGCCTGTGTGCAGCATTATCCACAAGCGTCCTTCTTCGTCCGCACTAAGCTCAATGAAATGGTTACCGCTACCCAACGTTCCCAACTGCGCACGCCAATCCGCTTTCACCATCGGTTTGAGCATGTCCGGTTCTTTGCTCAGAATTTCAGCCAAAGGTTCTTCAAAAGGTTCACAAGCCTGAGTTCGAATCTGCGCTTTTTTTCTTTGTTCACGTCCCACCGGCACTCGGTTCAATATTTCATCCATAAGACTCGTGAGATCGCGCCGGTCAAACATTTCCTTAGTTAAATTTGTTCTGGCCGCAAGCATTCCGCAACCGACATCCACACCAACCGCCGCCGGAATCACCGCCCCTTTTGTCGCAATGACACTTCCAATCGTCGCTCCCATGCCCGCATGCACATCGGGCATAGCCGCAACGTGATGGAAAACAAACGGAAGTTTGGCGACATTGCGAAGTTGCTGGATAGAAATCAAATCAATATCGTTAGTCCAGACTTTCACGGGAACCAATACATCTTCAGAAAGTATTTGAGTGATCGGCATTGTTATTCCTCTTTCCTTTTTAAGTTTATTGTCAAATTAACACCGAAACCTTCTGTTTATGACGCGTTAAATTCAATAGGATCACAAAAGTGGCTCGAATTAATATTTAAATGCATCATGAAGTGAAGCATCTTTCGTTATCGTAGGGTGACAAAGAGTCTTTTGGAGAATCGGTGTGCGAAAAAAGAAAAAAATGCTGATCAAAGGGACCGCTCCCAAACAGCGCAATCCGGTTGCGCGAGCAATGTGCAAGGATACTCGGTTTCAAACCAAGGCCTTAAAAAATAAAAAGAAGCGGATCGAAAAATTTAATTGGAAAAAAGCGGAACTTGAGTAGAAAAAATCGCCCGAGGTTTGAACCCAGGGGCGATTTCGCATCTGAATACGCTTTAAATAATGACCTGACCTTTATAGTGCAACCACTTTTCTTCAATGCGTTGTCCCAGATGGATCATTGTGGTTTCAGCGATTCCGATACCGGCGGCGTACATGAGCTTTTCCTGTTCAGCCATGCGAAGCGCCTCGTGACGATCAAAAGCGCCGAACTCAGAGACTTCACCATCCCGGTTAACAGGATTGACCCCATCCTTGAGACGCCCCTCGTAGTTTTTCACCACTTCACGTAAATAACCTTCGGGCACCGGAAGTTCCTGCACAAAGCGAGCGCTTTCCTTAATGTCAACCTCATCGGCGCTCAAACCGGCCTCTTCAAAAAGCTCGCGATAAAGCGCATGCTCGGGCTCTTCACTGGCTTTCACAAGACCGGCCGCGAGGCTATCCCAAACACCGCCCGCGATGGGTTTGCCGGGTCTGCGGCGTGCAAGCACCACCTGGCCATTCTTATCGTAGGCGGTCAGACGAATGGAGGTCGTCATCAAACCAAGCTTGCGACAAAGAAGGCGAGGCGCCTGACAAAACACGTCGTCATAGACTGTGGCGCGCACATCAACGAGCTCACCACTGTCTTCGGGCAATTCGCCCAATTCCGTAAGGATTCTCGCCGCCTTTTGCATCGCCGCCGTTCGGGAAGTCATTGTGCGGCAATTTTCCTCCGCAAGATAGAGTTTATCCATCAGACGAAAGTCGCTTGTGGCGCCGGCAAGCGTCATGGCAAGCGTCTTTTTGACGCAACCAATGATTTCTTTTCCGGCGCAAAACCGAACATAGTCCGAGGGAATCGGCTGATTGATGCGATCCTTTAAAACTTCATAGGTTTCAAAAACCGATCTCGCATTCAGTTCGCTCATCGAGCCCTCCTTTGAAAAATTAAGCTTCAGGGCGCATATGCGGGAAAAGCAACACGTCACGGATACTGGCCGCGTCGGTGAGCAACATCACAAAGCGGTCAATGCCGATGCCGCAGCCGCCCGTCGGAGGAAGACCGAATTCCAAGGCGCGAATGTAGTCGGCGTCGTAGTACATGGCTTCATCGTCACCGTGCGCTTTGGCGTCGGCCTGAGCTTTAAAGCGCGCCGCTTGGTCTTCCGGATCATTCAATTCAGAGAAACCGTTGGCGGTCTCACGACCGGCGATATAAAGCTCAAAGCGTTCGGTCAATTCCGGGTTGGTATCGGAAGCGCGGGCCAGAGGCGAAATTTCCACCGGATAGTCAACGATAAAGGTCGGATCAATTAACTTGGATTCCGCCACTTCTTCAAAAAGAGCCATTTCCAAAGCGCCGATGCCGACATAGTCAGGCTGGGGAGCGCCCAAGCGCTTTAATTCGCTGCGCAGGAACGCTTCATCGGCGAGCTTTTCGTCGGTGTACTGCGGCGCGTACTTTTGAATGGCCTGACGCGGCGTCAAACGATCAAAAGGCTTACCCAAATCAATGTCATGGCCTTGGTAATGAACCATCGTCGAACCATTGACTTCCTGAGCAACATGACGGAGGATCGCTTCGGTGAAGTCCATTTGATCCTTGTAGGTCCAATAGGTCGCATAGAATTCCATCATCGTGAATTCCGGGTTGTGACGAATGGACAAACCTTCGTTGCGGAAATTGCGGTTCAATTCAAAAACACGTTCAAAACCGCCCACCACCAGGCGCTTCAGATAAAGCTCCGGAGCAATGCGCAGGTACATATCCATGTCGAGCGCGTTGTGATGCGTGATAAACGGCTTGGCGTTGGCTCCGCCCGGAATCGGGTGCAGCATCGGCGTTTCCACTTCCATGAAACGATTGGCAAGCATGTAGTTGCGGATGCAGGCGATGATCTTGCTGCGCTTGACAAAACGGGCGCGGCTGTCTTCATTCATGATGAGGTCAAGATAGCGCTGACGGTAGCAGATTTCCTGGTCAGCCAAACCGCGGAACTTTTCAGCCAACGGTCGAATGGCTTTGCTCATCAAGCGGATTTTCTTCACACGAACGGAGAGTTCGCCGCGCTTGGTCTTAAAAACCGTACCTTCGGCCGCAACGATATCACCGATATCCATGCCCTTGAATTCGTTGTAAGCTTCCTCTCCCACTTCAGAAGGCGACAGGAAGTATTGCATGGTGCCCGTGCAATCACGGACCGTGGCAAAAGCGGCCTTACCCATCACGCGCTTGAGCATCATGCGACCGGAAACCGCCACTTCATGGGCTTCGCTTTCAAGCTCTTCGGCGCTCTTTTCACCGTAGGCTTCACGGATATCACCGAAAAGATCTTTTCGCGTGAAGTCATTCGGATAGGCGTGGCCGGTTTCACGCCACTTGGCGAGCTTGGCGCGGCGCTCCGCGATAATGTGGTTTTCATCCTCGGCCGTCATCACGGCTTCTTGAACCTTGTTTTCTGCCATTTTCATGTCCTTTTGTTTTGCGCCTATCAGACGCCTTGCTTGAGGCTAGCCTCAATAAATTGATCGAGATCCCCGTCCAACACGGCCTGCGTGTTACCGGTTTCCACATTGGTTCGTAAATCTTTCACCCGAGACTGATCGAGCACATAGGAGCGAATCTGATGCCCCCAGGCAATGTCACTCTTGGCGTCTTCGGTTTGTTGCTGCACTTCACGACGCTTGCGCATTTCCGCTTCATAAAGTTTTGCCTTTAACTGACTCATCGCCTGCTCTTTGTTGCGGTGCTGGCTGCGGTCGTTTTGGCACACCGTCACAATGCCGGTCGGGATGTGCGTGATACGCACGGCGGATTCGGTCTTTTGAATGTGCTGGCCGCCCGCGCCCGAGGCTCGGAAAACGTCAATGCGCAAATCCGCGGGATTGATTTCCACTTCGAAACTGTCGTCAATTTCAGGATAAACGTAAACACTCGCAAACGAGGTATGGCGACGGGCATTGGCATCAAAGGGACTCTTTCTCACCAAACGGTGCACCCCGGTTTCTGTGCGAAGCGTTCCGTAAGCGTAGTCGCCTTGAATATAAATGGTGCAGCCTTTGATACCGGCCACATCCCCTTCGGTTTCTTCCTGCAATTCCACCGAAAAGCCTTTTCGTTCACCGTAGTGCAGGTACATGCGCTCGAGCATGCTCGCCCAGTCCTGGGCTTCGGTGCCGCCCGCACCCGCCTGAATTTCCAGGTAGCAATTGGCCGGATCCAGCGGCTGATTGAACATTCGTTGGAATTCCAACTTCTCTACGGATTTTTCCAATTCGAAGACTTCTTCGCCCACCACTTCCACACTGGCGTAGTCCTCTTCGGCCATGGAAAGCTCAAAGAGTTCAGCGGCATCATTTACACCGTTGGTGAGCGTTTTAAAAAGCCCGACCGTATCGTCAAGGCGCTTTTTTTCTTTACTGACTTTTTGCGCGTTGTCCGGATCATCCCACAGCGCGGGATTTTCCATTTCGCGATTGACTTCTTCTAACCGGCGTTCCTGTCGGTCGATGTCAAAGATACCCCCTCAGCTCAACCAAACGAGCTGTGAGGTCCGAGATTTTGGCCTCAATGAGATTTATACGCTCAGCGTCCATCTTGATAATCAAAGATAAAAGTGTTGAAACGTTTGATTATAAAGTAATTACAGGGGCTTTGAAGGCCTCATTGAGCGCTTTGAGCCCATGAACCCACTTGATCGCGCCAAGCTTCCAGCTCGAGCGCAACCACTGCGCCCGCTCATACAGTTCATCCAACGAGGTCTGCAATTTCTTTCCCGCAAAGGCGAGCACCACCCGATTGCCCTCATCGATTTCGGGCATCACGAGCGTCCTGCCTTCAAAAGCCTCGTTAATCGCTGAGAAACTTTTTTCAAAGCGACTGCCAAAAAGATTAAAGGAAGCGACCGCGCCGCCTTTATTCATCGCGCGCCGGCATAAACGGTAAAAATCCGCATCGTCATACACCGGCCCCCGCGCGTCCTGGTCATAGATATCCACCTGAAGCCAATCACAGGGATTGAAGTCACATCGAGCCGCGATGAATTCTTTGGCATCGGCCAAGTGAATGGATAAACGGGCGTCAGGCATCGGACACTTAAACCACTGATGCGCGCTCATCACCACATTGGGTGAAATCTCCGCCACATCAATTCTCGCTTCGGTGTGTTTCCAGCAAAATTTAGTCAGCGACGCGGCCCCCAATCCCAACTGCACAATCTGGGAAGGCTGCGGATAGAAAAGACCGCAAGCCATCATCTGTCTCGGATATTCAAGCACCAATTCAAATGGCCGCCCCACCTTCATGGCGCCCTGAATCCAGGGAGAGCCGAAATGCAAGTAGCGAAAACCGTCTTCTTCAGAAAAAAAGAGATTGGGACAGGGATCAGTGTGATGACGATGGTTTTTCATTTCATACAAGAGAGAAAAATTTTGCTTCATTTTAGCGCCAAGCGCCTATTTTTCAGGCACTCCATAGCATAAGCCTTTAAAACGATTTTTGATATATCTCATCTTTTTTGCTCGGACTCTCCCGATACAATGCCGCTTTCTCTCTCACCGACAACGAAAGGAAAAGAAGTGGCTGCTGTTCATAACCACCTTCTCTCTTTTACCGTGCTCGCGCTCTTAAATGCGCATTCCCCTTCAACACTCGCTAACTCTGAGATCACGCTGACATCCGAAGAACTCACCCTTGATGATCTCCGGGAAAACGAATTCGGCATATTCAACTACCGGGCAACCTCGGGCGACACCTCGGTGGTCGTGAAAGAACCCTCCGAACTCAATTTTTCCCGCGAAGCCTCCCTCGAAACCGACTGGCTTGACATGGCTTTTTTATCTCACGCCGAAGGAAAAATCACACTGACCGAAAGCGCAACACTTTCCCTTAAAAGTCAGGGCGCAGAAAGCGTCGCCGGATTAAGAACAGAAAAATTCCGAGGCTTTGGGAAGGAAAGCCAAGCTTTGAAGATCGCGCTTGAGGCCGAGCATGCTCTCAATCAGTTGGATTATGCCGTCGCCTGGAATATATCCGAGAGCGCATGCGAACTTTCTGAAAGCGGCGGCGCTCCCGGAGAAATCCATTTGACTCTTCACACAAAGGGACTTTCTGATGGAGCAACCGCCGCCGCGTTATTGATCAATGATTCAGATGTCGCCTACCAAGGGCGGTTTGTTATCAGCGCAAGCGACAGTGAAAATCAAGAAAATATCCGGGCCATCGAATTGTGGGGCAGCCGCTTTCACTTTGAAAGCACCGGCGGGTCCAAGATTCACGGAAATATTTTGGTGGACTCAGCCTCAGATCTTTATCTGGGCCTTAACCGCCCCGGAGATGTTTTTGAGGGACGAATCGTTAATGAAGTCGAGGACTCGTCAACGCGCCTTTCTCTTTCTTCCGGCGCTCAATGGAGCACCGAAGGCTTTAACCGTTTGGATATTTTTGACTGGGGCAAGGGCGGCGTGCTCGATCTCACCCATGGCGCCGGTCACGCTTTCATAAAATCTTACAGTGGCGATGGCGAGGCCATCTCCGAGACCCGAATCGAAGACGGCGCGCGGTTGAAAATCAGCCTCACAGACAAAGACCTTCAAGACACAGGCTACAAGCTCGAACTCGGCACCGTCACCCCGATCAGCCCCGAGGGCTCCAGGGTTTTCATTGAAATCATTGATCAACGAACCGATCAATCTGAAGAAAACATTCACGTCGGTCTGATCAAAGTCGACAACGTTAATGACTCCCATACAAAGTTTTTTGCCGAATCTGTTCCCTCTTATTACGAAACCGCTTTGGGGGCCTTTAAAAGCTACGGCACCATAGGCACTGACGGCAAAGACGGCTTTGTGTTAACGGGCATTAAAACGGATTTGCTGGGCCCCTCCGATTTAGTAAAAAACATGCTTGATTTCACCGCGGGCTTAAGCATTTCTCATGAGCAAAACGCCGACCGTGTTTTCTCCTCGGTCTCCGATCGTCTGTCGCAGCGAAAAGAGCGAGGTCTTTGGGCCAGCGTTCAAACCCGTGAGACAGAATTAAATCTTGAAAGACGCACCCGTGGTCAGACGCTTAAAACTCAATCACTCACCGTGGGCTATGACGCAGACCTCAATGTGCCTTTTTTCAATAAAGGGGCGGCCGGCCTTTGGGCCTCTGTCAATCAAAGCGACAGTGATTTAGCCAGAGACAGCGGTGACATGGATGAAAACGCATTCGGTTTCTACCTTCATGGTCTCACCGATGACAACTATCGTTTAATCCTTTTCACCCATTACGGACAGGGGGACAATCGCATCAATACCGAAGGCTTTTTCGGAGAAGCCAATGAACATAAAAAAGTTCGCTACCGTTTGGATTCGCGCTCTTACGGCGCGGGGCTTTACTTCGGATTTGCCTATCCCGATTTACCGCGGGGGTGGTTTCTCGAGCCGTTTGTCAGCGGCCACACCTATTGGGTGGATATCGACAAAAGCAACAAGTTTGAAGGGGTTTCTTTTGAAACTGAAAAAATCCACCGCTCGCTGACCAAGGTTGGGCTAACAGTCGGCAAACAATTCGGAAGCGACGAATCGGTTTCTTTTTACTCTCAGGCCGCCTGGGTGCATCGATTCGACCAGTCGAGAGATTTAACCGGTTTTGACAATCAAAGTTCAAGAGTCTTTGAAACGGAAGATCTGCAGGAATCCTGGGGTTACTTGAAATTCGCCGCTCATTGGCAAATGAATTCTGATTTTGCCCTCGGCGCCGACATCTCGGTCTTTACCTCCGAAGTGGTTAAACCAAACTATGAGTGCGGGATTTACGCCAACTACCGCTTCTGAGATAAAACGAAAATTGACACACTTTTTTGCCCATGAAAATACCCCGTTGGCCGGTTGTCCGGCTAACGGGGTATTGTTCAGGGCGAATCGTTGTCCCGATCTAGGCTAAAAAAGCGTATCGGAAACTTCCTCGGTTTTCTCTTCGTGTTCCTGATTCCCGCCTTCTTTCTTAGGCAACGGTTTCAAATCCGTCGCTTTCCAACGAATATCCAACGCCTTGCCCTTTCTCGCCCTATGACCCATGTGGTATTCAAGCACCGCTTTCTTGACGGCGTACTCGCGTTCCTTGCCACCCCTACCGATGCCGGTGACAAGAACTCCCTCGGCGTCGATGGGCTTGGCGAGCACGAGCGACTCGTTAAGGTTAAGGTCCATGAGAACCACCCCCTTGCCTCCGCCGGGCAGCACCCGCACCTCATTGAGGTCGTAAATCAACAAGCGCCCCTCTTCGGACAAACAGGCCAAAAGCGACTGACCTTCGCGGACCACCTGCGGCACAAGAACCTTCACACCTTTTTCATCAACTTTGATGAAGTTCTTACCGGCGCGAACTCTTGCCAAAAGATCCTTGAATTGGCAAACAAAACCCATGCCTTCGCTTGTGGCCATCACGATTCTGTCTTGCGGTTTTGCCACACAGTAACCGATGATGGAAGATCCCTTTTCAAGATCGATAAAGCTATTTAGAGGCAATCCATCGCCTCGGGCGCTCGGCAAATCCGACACCGCGATCGTGTAAACGCGGCCGGTGTCGGAAACCGCCACCATCTGATCGGTTGTGCGGCATTCAAACGCCACCCCGAAGGCGTCCCCCATCTTGTAGGTCATTACCGTCGCGTCATGACCGTGCCCGCTACGAGAGCGCACATAGCCTTTCTGGCTGATGACCACAGTGACCGGTTCGTCAACCACCGTCTGGGTCATTTCCGCTCGAGAGGCTTCTTCAATCAACGTGCGTCTTTCATCACCAAATTCTGCGGCATCCTGCGCGATTTCCTTGGCGAGTAGGTTTCGCATAAGCTTTTCCGAACCCAGCAATCTTTCAAGTGACTGCTTGGTTTTGTTGAGTTCAGCCAATTCCGCTTCAATCTTGATTCCCACCAAACGGGCCAATTGACGCAAACGGATTTCCAAAATATCCTCAACCTGCACTTCACTCAAGGGAAAGCGCGCCAATAAGGCTTGCTTCGGATCATCGGATTCACGAATGATGGCAATCACTTCATCGAGGTTGAGATAGACCAAATGACGGCCTTCCATGATGTGGATGCGCTCAAGCGTCCTATCGAGTCTGAACTGCGTGCGGCGGCGAACTGTTTGCATTCGGAACGCAAGCCACTCGTTGAGAATCTCAACCAGAGACTTCTGACTCGGTTTACCATCCGAACCCACCATCACCAGGTTTAGTGACACGTTGCTTTCAAGACTGGTTTGAGCCAACAGCGCGTTAACGAACTCATCGCGGTTAATGTTTTTACTCTTGGGCTCAAACACCAAACGCGTCGGGGTTGTCCTGGCACTTTCATCTCGAACCGAGTCAAGAAGCGCAAGCATGGCCGCCTTAGCCTGCTGCTGCTCGGCTGAAAGCGTTTTTTTGCCCGGACGAATCTTCGGATTGGTGATTTCTCCGACTTCGTTGAGTACACGCTGAGCCGAAGAATTGGGCGGCAACTCCGTCACAACCAAGCGCCAGTGACCGCGTTGCATTTCCTCAAAGCTGTAGCGGGCGCGCACTTTGAGTGTGCCTCGTCCGGTACGATAGGCCTCTCGAATATCGTCTTTTTTACTAATGAGCTGACCGCCCATCGGGAAGTCCGGCGCCGGCAACACCGAAAGAATGTCATCCAGCGTTGCCTCGGGTTTATCCAAAAGCATCAAACAGGCCGCTGCCACCTCTTTGATATTGTGAGACGGAATTTCCGTGGCCATACCCACCGCGATACCGCTTGAGCCATTTAAAAGCACAAAAGGCAGACGAGCCGGAAGCATTTCCGGTTCTTGGAATACGCCGTCGTAGTTGGACATAAAGTCCACCGTGCCTTCATCGATTTCTTCAAGAAGCAGACGGGAAATCTTTGTTAAACGCGCTTCGGTGTAACGCATGGCGGCTGCGCCGTCGCCGTCTCGGCTGCCGAAGTTGCCCTGCCCCAAAACCAAGGGGTAGCGCATGTTAAAGTCCTGCGCCATGCGAACCATCGCGTCGTAGACCGCCGTGTCCCCGTGCGGATGGAATTTAGCCAACACATCACCGACCACGCGAGCGCTCTTGACGGTTTTAGCGTCCGCGCGCCCGAGCCCGATTTCATGCATGGCGTAAAGAATTCTACGCTGCACGGGCTTTTGCCCGTCACCAATGGCCGGCAACGCGCGTCCCTTCACCACCGACATGGCGTACTCAAGGTAAGCGTGGCTCGCAAAATGCGCCAGCGTCAATTGCTCGCCATCGTCACCGGAGAGGACCGGGCGAGCTTCTATGGGAATCGGAGTCGGCGTTTGTGCCTCGGGCTCCGTTTCCGCGATCTCTTCTGTCTCAAGACGCGCTTCTTCGGCCTGTTCTTCCTGCGCCGAACTTTCTTGAGTTGATTCCGCATCAGCCTCAACGGTCTGTGCGACCGATGCGGAGGTCTCATTTTCGAGAGCCTTCGTATCCGGCTCCACTTGAATGTCCTGTTCTTGATTTTCTTCGCCGAAAAGGTCGGCCGAGAACAAATCTTCAGTCTGGTTCTTGGTCACGTCCGATCTCCTTAAATATCCACATCGACCCGGTCGCCATTATTTTCCATCCAGGTGCGGCGCTTCGCCGCTTCCGAGCGACCCATCAGCATGTCAAACATTTCACGACTTTCAGCCAACGTCAAATCGCCGAAAGTCACCGGCATTAAACGACGGGTTTCCGGATTCAATGTTGTCTCCCAAAGCTGCTCGTTTTTCATCTCACCCAAGCCTTTAAAGCGAGAGATTCTGACTTTTTCCATGTTGACTTTTTCTTTTTCAAGTTTTTTGCGCTCGACCGCAAGCTCACGCTCATCAAGGCAATAGACGGTTCGAGGCGGCTTTCGGCCGGTCTTGGGCACATCCACACGGAAAAGCGGCGGGCGAGCGACAAACACATGGCCTTTTCGAATCAACGCCGGGAAATGACGGAAGAAAAGCGTCAGCAACAGCACCTGAATGTGTGAGCCGTCCACATCGGCATCGGCCATGATGCAGATCTTGCCGTAGCGCAATTCGGATAAATCAGGATCATCCTCGGGACCGTGGGGATCCACGCCGATTGCCACCGAAATATCATGGATTTCGTTATTGGCAAAGATTCGGTCCCGATCCACCTCCCACGTATTGAGCACCTTGCCGCGCAAAGGCAAAATCGCCTGAAAGTCCTTATTACGACCGGTTTTCGCGGAACCGCCGGCCGAATCCCCTTCCACCAGGAAGAGCTCATTTTTACTGATGTCCTCACTTTCGCAATCGGTGAGTTTGCCGGGCAGCACCGCGACACTTGACCCTTTACGCTTGGTCACTTTCCGGGCAGAATTTTGACGCGCCTGAGCTTGCTTGATCACGAGCTCAGCCAATTTCTTGCCTTCTTCCACATGACCGTTTAACCAAAATTCAAACTGAGCGCGCACAAAGTTACTCACCAAGCGCAACGCATCGCGGTTATTGAGACGCTCTTTTGTTTGGCCCTGGAATTGCGGATCAAGCACCTTGGCGCTCAAAATGGCACTGGCTCTGGCAAAAACATCTTCGGTCAACAGCTTGACATTTTTTTGCATGAGGCCGTGCGCTTCAATGAAGGCTTTAATGGCAAGGTAAAGACCTTCTCGAAGACCGGATTCGTGTGTGCCACCCGCCGGCGTCGGAATAAGGTTCACATAGCTTTCACGAACGGGAACCCCTTCTTCCTGCCAAGCCACCACCCAGCTTGCGCCTTCGCCCACGGCAAACCCCATCGACTCATCGGTGGCATAGCCGCTGGACTCAAAAGGCGAAATCATGGGTTCGGCAGTCATTTCCGACAAAAGGTACTCGCGCAAACCGCCTTCAAACTTCCAACTCTGAGTGGTTTGGTTCTTTTCATTATTGAAAACCACTTCGCAGCCCGGCATCAAGACTGCCTTGGAACGCAAAAGGCGCGTCAACTGCTCGACGGGAATATTGGGGCTATCGAAATACTTCGGATCGGGCCAGACGTGAACACGGGTCCCGGTCGCCGATTTCGGTCTCGGACTTTTTTGGCTTGAGAGCGGTTCAATCACCTCACCATCGGCAAAAACAATGCGATGCTCCTTGCCTTCGCGCCATACGGTGACTTCAAGACGAGTGGAAAGGGCGTTCGTTACGGAAACACCCACGCCGTGCAGGCCACCCGCGAAAGAATAGGCGCCGCCCGAATCCTTTTCGAATTTACCGCCCGCGTGCAGTTGTGTGAAAACGAGCTGAACGGCGGGAACCCCCTCTTCTTTGTGAATGCCCACCGGAATACCACGACCGTCATCGGTTACCGTGACGGAACCGTCGGCGTGCAATGTCACTTCAATACGTGAGGCCCCGCCGGCTAAAACTTCGTCACTGGAGTTATCGATAACTTCCTGAATAATGTGCAGCGGGTTATCGGTTAAGGTGTACATGCCCGGACGTTGTTTGACCGGCTCAAGCCCTTTTAAAACTTTAATGCTGGATTCGCCGTATTCAGAACGTTTGCTAGTAGCCATTGATCAATCCATTTACCAAAAAGACAATTTATTGACGCGAAAAGACTTCATTTATTTTCAAGACACGAGATTCTTTTTTATAAGAAAAAGCCTTGAAAATCATTACCCTAAAATCTTAGAACTTCGATATTTTAATGATAATTTCTCGAATACCAATACCAAACAACAAAGGCCCGACCAATTGACCGAGCCTGTGCCGCGATTGGCGACCCCACCGGGACTCGAACCCAGAATTACAGCTTAGGAGGCTATCGTGATATCCTGTTTCACCATGGGGTCGCGCAACTCTTAAGCCGCCTTATTTTAAATGATTTCCCAAACAATAAGGCGGTGAACTAAAGTTTTTGAACAGAAACTTTCGTGATCCCCCCATTATTTAATTCCGTGACGGTGAACCGAGCTCTCGGAGTCTCATAAACCATTCCCTTCTTCAAAGGTTTTTGAAGCTTCTTAGCCAAAAATGTCCCCAGCATCTCATCTTGAATTTGTCCATCATCGACGGTTTCCAATCCCAACTCCTGACGAACCTGAAAAATGCTGACGTCCCCCTCGGCCACCCAAGAAGAGGCCGAGTGTTTCACGATTTCAAACGCTTCATCGGAATCCGGAAATTCCCCTGCAATCGCTTCAAGCAAATCCAACGGCGTCACCAATCCCGTCAGTACGCCGTCTTGATTTTTAACCAAAACCAAACTGCCGCGGGCTTGCCGTAAAACCTTCATGCATTCAATCACATTTTGGTTTTCTTCAATCCAATGAACCTTCGCCAAACTATTGAGAAAATGCTTTGAGCGAATCTCTGAAATAGCGTTGATGATCGCCTTGCCTCGAACAACCGACAAGACCCGATCCAACGAACCGTCACACAAAGGCATCAGATTATGAGGAACGGTCAGAATTTGTTCTTTGATTCTGTCATCAGAATCCTGGATATTGATCCAAGAGACCTCCTCACGGGGAACCATAATTGTTTTGACTTTTCGCTGAGCAAGCGACAAAACACCGCTCATCATATAGCGCTCTTCGGGAATAAATGCCGCTCCAAGCTGCGGTTCAATTTCCACACTGGCGACATCGCTTTGTCCGCCCATTAAGCGGAAAATCGCGCCAGCCGCTCTGCGTCTGAGCGAAAGTCTTGAAGCATGACGCATTTGATTGCGCTTGGCGCATTGATTGAAAGCCTCAATCAAAATCGCAAATCCGATGCCGGAATAGATGTAGCCCTTGGGAATATGAAAGCCCAACCCATCGGCAATCAAACTGACACCGATCATTAAAAGGAAACTTAAACACAAAATCACAACCGTCGGGTGCTTATTGACAAACTCCATCAAGGGCTTTGAAGCAAACAACATCACCCCGATGGCAATGATGACGGCCGCCATCATCACCAGCAACTCATCGACCATACCCACGGCCGTGATAACGGAATCTAGAGAAAAGACCGCATCCAGGACAACAATCTGAGCGACCACCAACCCGAATTTTGCACTCGCGGGCGCCTCTTCTTTTACAGGTAATACCCCTTCCAATTTCTCATGCAATTCCATGACCGCCTTATACAAAAGGAAAATACCGCCGAAAAGCAAGATCAAATCACGACCAGAGAAAGTGAATATCCCTATTGAAAAAAGCGGTTTCGTTAAAGTGACCAACCAGGAAATGAGCATTAACAGCAGCAATCGCGTGATTAACGCTAAAGAAAGCCCGACCACTCGAGCCTTATCTCTTTGCTGGGGAGGGAGCTTATCGGCCAAAATAGCGATAAACACCAAGTTATCAATACCAAGAACGATTTCAAGAACGACAAGTGTTAAAAGACCGATCCATATTGAAGGATCAAGAAGGATGTCCATCATTGTTTTCCTATATCAGCAATGGTGTTATCTAGTTGATTATTCGAAATATTCAAAGAAATGAAGACTAAATATAGCAAATATATTCCGTTATTTTAGCTTCTTGATAGACTGAGATTTGCGTTCTTTTTACAGGTTGTGTATAGTTCGAGATCTTGATTCCCCGATAGCTCAGTCGGTAGAGCGACGGACTGTTAATCCGCAGGTCGTTGGTTCGAACCCAACTCGGGGAGCCACACAATTCATATGATTGAGTTCATTTTTGAACTTCTTCATTCCCCGATAGCTCAGTCGGTAGAGCGACGGACTGTTAATCCGCAGGTCGTTGGTTCGAACCCAACTCGGGGAGCCACTTTCAAAGCCCGTGTTGACGGGCTTTATTTTTTCCCAAACTCCAATCTCAATTCCCTTCTGAATCTAACAGTCTTTTTCAGCAGTCCGTCGGAATGTTGTTCCTAAAATGACACACTACTAATTAGAAAATATGCCAAGAAATCCACCATTCATGGTATATATTGTGTGTAGCTTGACAGCTAGAAAAAATATTTCGTCCTGGTCTTGATATCGCGCGCATTTATCCCTAATATCGCGCTGTCAAACAACCAAAAACTGTTAAGTGTGTTGACCACCGTATCGGGGGAGACAACCTCCGAGAAAAACGCAAGATGAACGTTTGGACGACGGACATCTTTTTAAAACACGTTGTTGTTGTCGGACTAGCTTCGAAGCGAGAAACTACTCGTCGAAGACAAGATCCTGAGTCCTTGGGTAAAAGCCTGTACCCTCGGCGCTAGAACGCAATGACAGCACTTTGGGGGAAAGGCATTATGAACTCCCAAAACGTTACGGCGAACAACGAGTCCCAATTTCAACGCTCGATGCAATTGCGCCACCTTATCATGTTGAGTCTCGGCGGCGTGATCGGCAGCGGACTCTTCTTTGGAACGGGTCATATCATCGCAAACGTCGGTGCTTTCGGTACCGTGCTTGCGTACTTGATCGGTGCATTCATGGTGTACCTGATCATGCTAAGCCTCGGAGAACTTTCCGTGGCCCACCCTGATCCCGGTTCTTTTCACTTATACGCGAGCAAGTACATTTCTCCTGCTTCGGGCTACGCCGTCGCTTGGCTGTACTGGCTCAACTGGACCGTCACGCTCGGCACCGCTTTTACTGCCGTAGGCTTTGCCATGCAGTATTGGTTCCCACAGGTTCCGGTTTGGTCCTGGTGTCTGATCTTCGGCGCGATTATCTTTTTGCTCAACGTGATCGACACCCGCTTTTTTGCTGAAAGCGAATTTTTCCTCTCCATCATTAAAGTGGTGACGATTCAGGTCTTCATTGTCTTGGGCGCCTGCGCGTTCTTTGACGTGATTCCTTTCGGTGAGTCGGGCTCGCCGGGACTCACACACCTCGTGGGAGAAGGCGGTTTGCTGCCCAACGGCATCGCTCCGCTGCTCTTTACCATGGTGACGGTCTGCTTTGCTTACTCGGGCACCGAGCTGATCGGTGTGGCCGCAGGCGAAACCAATAACCCGGAAAAGGTCATTCCGATGGCGGTTCGGGCTTCCCTGCTGCGCCTTGTGGTGTTCTTTGTGGGCACGGTTTTGATTGTTGCGACGCTTCTGCCCTCTGAAGCCGCCACGGTCTCCAAGAGCCCCTTTATCACGGTCTTTGAGCAAATGGGCATTCCCTATGCGGCCGATATCTTTAATTTCGTGATCATCACAGCCATTCTCTCATCGGCCAACACCGGGCTTTTCGCCTCCGGCCGCATGGTTTGGTCTTTGGGTCACGACGGCATGATGCCCTCGGGTCTGGCTAAGCTCAATAAGCGAGGCGTGCCGGTTAACGCCTTGGCTTTCAGCATGCTGGGCGGTTTGCTTGCCCTGGCCTCCAGCGTCATGGCCGCTGACACGGTTTTTGTGATCCTCACCTCGATCGTGGGCTTTTCGACTGTCGCGGTGTGGTTAAGCATCTGCATCGCCCATTATCGATTCAGAAAGCAATTTGTCGCCTCTGGCCGCAACCTGTCTGAATTGAAATACGTGAGCCCCTTCTTCCCGTGGGTTCCGATTGTGGGCGGCGCCATGTGCGTCATTGTGATGATTGGCATGGGTATTGATCCGGCTCAACGCATCGCACTTTACTGCGGCGTTCCCTTCACTGTGCTCTGCTACGTCATTTACCACTTGACGCAAAAGGTCAAGAAAGGAAACCTCGACAAAGCGCAATCCTCTCAATCCCGAGTGATTGCCGGCTAAAAGGTCGCCTTTCCCCAACAAAAACCTCGGTTGGATTATGTCCTTCCGAGGTTTTTTCAAGAGAAATTTCAGTGTTACTTAAAAACCGCTGTTATCCTTTAGCACCTCCACTCCTTTCGGAGCTTGGAATCGGAAATCCGAAGCGATGAGGTTGACATTGGTTTTGAAGTCAGAGAAAACCAATCGAGTTTCCTGACCGAAGTTGTCTTTCAAAGTCATTTTCTGCGGCAACCCATTCTTAAAACCGATGGTGACTTCCGAAAAAGCGGAAGTCTCATCTTTTGGGGTCGCCTTGAGCCAATCCAACCCGTCCTTGGAGGGCAAGTTCTGGACATTGAAGTCTTTACGGAAATCCTGCGCACCGAAAAGAAGGGAAGCCGGTGACGCGGGGATGGCTCCGGTCAAGGCTTTTTCAGTCACTTGAGCCAATTCCTTGTCGTAGAGCCAAAGGGTTTTCCCATCGGTGACAATCAGCTCTTCAAACGGCGCATCGTAGTGCCAACGGAATTTTCCGGGTCTCAGAAAGGCAAAATCACCGGAACCCGCCGCGTCTTTATTTTCACCTTCACGGGTAAAAACCTTTTGCTCAAAAGACCCTTGGGCACTCGTAACCGTTTTCAAAAACCGTCCCAAATCGTCGGTTGCCGCGGCAAAACTCACAGAACTCAATCCAACAGCTGCCGCGCCCGCAAGCGCCATCCACCACACACGCATTAAAGTTCCTCGTTATTTCTCGCGTTAATCGTTCGGCGGCCGCTGGAGTCGGCCGGGCTCACAATCCCTTCAGCTTCCATATCCTCAACAATATTGGCCGCTCGCGGATAGCCCACTCCCAACCGTCTTTGCAGATAAGTCACCGAACACTTGTTGCTTTCAACCACGATCTGCACCGCCTTATCAAAAAGCGGATCTTTTCTGCCGCCGTTGGTGCCCCGAGGCTCGTCCGATTCGGCCACTTCCTCTTCCTCGCTTACCAACACATCGTCAACGTAGTTGGGCTTGGCCATCTGGCGAAGCGACTGAGCGACGCGCTCCAATTCCTCGTCAGTAACAAAGGCCCCTTGGATACGTTCGAGCACCTGAAGACTGGGCATCTTAAAGAGGAAGTCACCGTTGCCGAGCAGGTTTTCCGCACCGGTCTGATCCAAAATAATTCGGCTGTCAGAGCCTGTGGCCACCTGGAAGGCGGCTCGTGACGGAATATTGGTACGCAAAAGACCGGAAATCACATCGGCGCTCGGGCGCTGCGTGGCCAAAATCAAATGAATGCCTGCCGCGCGAGCTTTCTGCGCCAAGCGAATCAGCGACTCTTCCACACCTTTCTTATCAACCATAAGAAGATCAGCCAATTCGTCGACCACCACCACAATGTAGGGCAACTCTTCAAGCTCGACCTCTTCACCCGCGTTTTTCGCCAACGGATTCATCAAAGGTGCGCCCGCGTCCTTCGCTTCGCGCACTTTGGCGTTATAGCTTTCCAAGTTACGAACCTTGATGCTGTGGGCAAGCTTATAGCGGCGCTCCATTTCCTTCACGCACCACTGCAGTCCGTGCTTGGCCTCATTCATTTGATCAACGACCGGACAGAGCAAATGCGGAATATCTTCGTAGTAGGCAAATTCCACTTTCTTCGGGTCAATCAAAATCAAGCGCAACTCCGAAGGCTCAAACTTGTAGAGCAGCGACAAAATCATGCTGTTGACGCCCACTGATTTGCCGGAGCCCGTCGTACCGGCGACAAGCAGGTGAGGCATCTTGGCTAAATCCACCACAAAAGGCTCGCCCGTGATGCGCTTACCCAAACACAGGGGCAGCAGCGCTTTCGATTTGGCAAAGTCCTGCGATCCCAAAAGTTCGGAGATTCGCACAAGCTGGCGTCTCGGGTTCGGCACTTCAATGCCCATGTAAGGCGTATTGGGCACCGTATCCAACACACGAACCGACTGCACGGAAAGCACTCGAGCGAGATCGGCTTCCAGACTCTTAACGCTTGAGCTTTTAACGCCTTCGGCCAACTCAATTTCGTAGCGCGTCACCACCGGACCGGGATTGGCCGCCTTCACTTTAACGGAAACGCCGTAGCTAGCCAATTTGCTTTCAATTAAGCTGCTCATGACGGCAAGCGAGGCCTTGTCAATGGAGGGTTCGGAATTGCCCGCCGGATCAAACAGTCGAAGGGATGGACGAATCGGCTGAGCGGCATCTTCAAAAAGAGTGTCCTGTTGGGCTTCCAGGGCCACTTCAGATTTTTTCACCTTAGCCTGAGGATTAATCACCGGGCGGCTTTGAGCCGCGTTGGCGGGCTCGGGAGCCACTTCTGCCGGCGTCTCCGCCACCGGTTCCGGAGCCGGTTCTTGCTTAAACTGCTGGGCCAATTCCTGCTGCGCGGTCTTCCCCTTTTGCTCATCGACGCGGGCTTCATGACGATCAGTAAAGAAGTGCCACAGACGATCCATTTTCGTACCGACTTTTTCGGCAACATCTAACCAGGAAAAATCAAAAAAGACAGCCGCACCGCACATCGCACAAACAATCATTAAAAGAGTGAGCCCCAAAGCGCCCACCACCGGCACGCTGGCCGTCATCACCGTTTGACCGAGAATGCCGCCCGCCAAGCCCGGCAGCGGCTCAGCAAGATAATAGAGGCGAAGTGCCTCAAGCGAAGTGCTGGCACATAACAGAATCACCAGTCCGAATAAATGAAAGATCCTGCCAAATGCCGTTTTCTTATAACTGGGACTGATTGAGCGCCAGGCACTCATCAAAAAGACGGGCACGAGCCAATAAGCCGACCAACCCAGAGAAAACAGCGCAATATCTGAAACCCAAGCCCCGAGCAAGCCGATCCAATTTTTAGGCGAAGCGTGCGGAGCCGCATGGGTAAAAGAGGGATCGGCCTGATTGTATGAGAGCAACATCAACAAGTACAACACGGCAAAGACGAGCAGGCAAACGCCCGCCACCGATCCAAGCCTGACTTTTTTGCGTTTTTCCTGCACCGGAATCGGGTTATTTTCCACTGCGCTCACGGTGACAGCGGCAGCGGCGTCTTTAGTGCGTGAAGATTTGCGGGCTGACGGTTGCAATATATTTTTCTTAGCTTTTTCTTTAATTAATGCCGGTTTTTTCATTCACTGAACTTCTGTAATCAACCCTCACATTGTACGGTGTTTGATTAATGATTTGATCTCAACTTGACCATTGTTTGCAATTTTTCTCGTCTTTTCAACGATGGTCTCGGATACAATGGATTCGTTAACTACAGTATGAGGTTCGACTATGTCAGATAATGTTCAACACGAAAAACTCATCATCATCGGTTCCGGTCCGGCCGGCTACACCGCCGCCATCTACGCCGCGCGCGCCAATCTCAATCCGCTTTTAATCACCGGGATGGAGCAAGGCGGTCAATTGATGACCACTTCAGAAATTGAAAACTGGCCCGCGGATGTCAATGGCGCTCAGGGGCCCGATCTCATGCAGCGTTTTATGGATCATGCCGAACGCTTCGGCACCCGCATTGAATTTGATTTAATCACAACCGCGCACTTAAAAGAAAAACCGATCCGTCTTGAAGCGGATTCGGGCAAAACCTTTACGTGTGACGCGCTCATTATCGCCACAGGCGCAAGCGCCAAATATTTGGGCTTGGAATCTGAAACTCGCTTTAAAGGACGCGGGGTATCGGCCTGCGCCACCTGCGACGGCTTTTTCTACCGTAAAAAGCCTGTGGCGGTTGTGGGCGGAGGCAACGCCGCTCTCGAAGAAGCGCTTTACCTCTCAAATATCGCAAGCATTGTTCATCTCGTGCACAGACGCGACACATTCAAAGCCGAACCCATCATGGTCAATAAACTCATGCATGCGGTGCAGGAAGGCAAAATCGTGCTGCATCTGTTTGCCGAAGTCAAAGAGGTTCTCGGCAATGATCAGGGAGTCACCGGTGTTCTCTTAAAGAGCACCCAGGATCAGCCTGACGAAACACTGAGCATTGACGGACTTTTTGTTGCAATCGGTCACTCCCCCAATACGAAAATTTTCGCCAACGAGCTTGAACTCGAAAACGGTTATATCGTCACCAAGGGCACCGGCTCCCAAGCGGCCACCGCCACCAATATTGAAGGTGTTTTTGCCGCGGGTGACTGTCAGGATCCTGTCTATCGTCAGGCCGTCACCAGTGCGGCTACAGGCTGCATGGCTGCGCTCGATGCGCAGCGCTATCTTGAAAATCTGGGGTAAACGTTATGCGAGCCAAAGGGTTTGACGCATTAAAAGGAATCAAGGCGCGGCTTTCCGAAGAAGCGGTCATCCGAGAAAAGGAACAGGCGGCGAGATTGGAGCGCCGAGAAAAAGCCGAAGATGATCGGGCGCTTTTTGCCGAAGAAATGAAAAGAATCGGAGTCACTCCCACTCATCGTGACGCTTCGGAAAAAGATCTTTTTGAAAAAGAAATGAAACGACTCGGCGTTGTGAAACTCGGCAATCAAAATAAACGGGCCGAGCCGACCAAAAAACCGCCTCGTCCGATCGTTGAACAAACGCCTGTCAAACTGCGCGCCGAGGTGGGGCTGTCTGACAGCTATGATGGCGCCAGCGCCGATGACTGGGGAGATCGCGAATACATTGCCGTTGGGTGCGGTATCGACCTCGCGCAAAAACTCTCCCGCGGTCTTTGGCCGGTGGGAGCCCACCTGGACCTGCACGGTTACCGCACGGAAGAGGCGCGCCGAGCGCTCGTGGACTTTATTCTTCAAGCCCGAGAAGCCCATATTCGCTGCGTGCGTATCGTTACCGGCAAAGGAATCAACAGCGGCGAAGAAGGACCGGTTCTTAAAGGGCTGGTCAGGCGCTGGCTTCGACAGATGCGTGAAGTTCAAGCCTTTGTTCAAGCGCCGATTGAAGAAGGTGGCTCCGGCGCGTTACGTGTGTTAATTGCGAAGAAGTTTTAGGAGTATTGGGTATGGATATTCTGGACTTAATGCGCACGCGCTATACAACCAAACACTATGACGAGAAGCGCCGTGTCAGCGACAAAGACATGGATACGCTTTTAGAAGTGCTCCGTCTCTCGCCGTCTTCAACCAACATTCAACCGTGGAAATTTTATGTGGTTGACACGCCTGAAGCGAAAGAAAAGATCATGCCGGCGATCAAAGACTTTAACCTGGAGCGGATGAAGGCGCCCCAATTGATCATTTTCACAGTGCCCACCCAGTTCACAAAGGCGTTCTTTGAGGAACTCTACCGACAGGAAGAAGCTGACGGCCGCTATAAGGACTGGACAGGTTCTGAACGACCGGATGCTATTCGCATGGCTTACTCCGGCCGTTTCGATGACGATCCTCAGGGACTGCACCTGTATGCGAGCAACCAGGTTTATCTCGCTTTGGGCTGTCTGACCGTAGCCGCCGCCTCACTTGGCGTCGACTCCACGATTTTAGGAGGCTTGGATTTCGACCGCCTTGATGACATTTGCGGATTTAAAACCAAAGGTGAACGTTCCGTTGTAGCGATTGCCCTGGGTTATCGCGATTCCAATGACTCCAACGCCAAGCGACCCAAATCGCGTCTGCCTAAAGAACGAGTCGTCGAATACTTGCATTAACGAAAAGCCGGATTGCGAACGATCCGGTTTTCTAAACGTCAGCGAGTGAGCACCGGCTCAAAATCCTCTTTTTCCGCGTTCCAAACATTCAGGCAGCCCTTGTGCATGTCGTAGTAGAGCGCGTGAAGCGATAGTTTTTCGGTTTGAACCGCCTCTTCAATCCAAGAGTAAGAGAGCAAGTTTTCCAACGATAGCAACACGGCCGCCTCTTCGCAAAGACGCGACTTATCCGTATCGGATTCATTGGGGTTTTCTTCATTGATCTTGTGAACCGCCGGGCAAGCAAGCGATACCCAACGATTAATGTATCGCTCCTCTTTAATGGCATGAGGGTTCAAAAGACCGGCAATGCCTCCGCAATTTGAGTGCCCCATCACCACAATGTTTTCGACATTGAGATGCTTGACGCCGTACTCCACCGCCGCCATCACCGCGTCATACTCACCGGCCTTATCGGGTGGCGGCACAATAGCCGCCACGCTTCGGACGACAAAGAGGTCTCCGGGCTTGCACCCCAGGACAATGGCTGGGTCCGTTCTTGAATCACAGCAGGCGATCACCAACGTTTTCGGACTTTGAGCATGAGCCAAGGCTTCAAAGAATTCCTTTTCCTTAAGGAAATAATTAGCCCGAAAATGATGAAAACCGCCTACCAAGTCATGGAAGTTTTGCATTTCAAACTACTTTCTGAAAGCCATTTCCTGACGAGTCTTCGCGGACAATTCATGCACACGCAGGGCCCAGAAAGCCATTTTATCGAGCATCTCTTGCGGGTAGGTCCATGAGAATTCACCGTTATCGCCCATGTAGTGGTGCATGATGGCATCCATCGCCTTGACGCGATCTTGACCGCTCAAGCGTTCAATGACACCGCGGCCGACCACCGAGAAATAATTTTGGCCCGAACGACAGGCGGGATTGTCTTCAATAATCGTGGCAGCCGGTTCCGCGACGCAAAAACTGACGTGCGGATTTTTGCCATAGAGATCGACTTTATGACCTTCGGCCGCTCCATGAAAATAGAAAATCAATCCGTCGTCATTGACTTCGTAGCCATAACTCAACGGGACAATGTACGGGAAAGGTTCATCATGGATAGCCAACGTCAGCATCTTGCAGCGGTGCAAAAACGCTTTAATGATGGTCGGATCATCCACCGCGCGATCCTGGCGGCGCATTTCAGTATGAATTGTTGTAGTAATTGACATCTCAAAACCTTCTGAAAAAAACTAGAAAATATTTTAGTCACCCGAACAAAACCTTCGATAGCCTCAGACTTCTGTCGGATTGCCCGCTCCCAGTACTCGGCTCTTTAATTCGGCAAGCTTATCACGTACGGCAGCCGCTTTTTCAAAATCAAGATTTTTCGCATATTCAAACATCTGCTTTTCAAGCTTTTTGATTTGAGCGGAAAGTTCTTTTTCGCTCATAGAGCCTACACTTTCAGCGATGTCCTCACGACTGGGCGCATCAGGTCTGTAAACGCCGTCAATGATATCGCGCACTTCCTTTTTCACGCTCTTCGGGGTGATGCCGTGAGCCTCGTTATACGCTTTTTGCTTGGCCCGACGGCGCTCGGTCTCGCCAATCGCCCGCTTCATCGAATCGGTCATCTTGTCAGCGTACAAAATGGCGGTGCCCGCCACATTTCGCGCCGCACGCCCAATCGTTTGAATCAGAGAGCGCTCACTTCGCAGGAAACCTTCCTTATCGGCATCCAAAATAGCCACCAACGAAACTTCCGGAATATCCAAGCCCTCGCGCAAAAGGTTAATCCCGACAAGCACATCAAAGACACCCGCGCGCAAGTCACGAATAATCTCCACGCGCTCAACCGTGTCAATGTCCGAATGAAGATAACGCACCTTCACACCGTTATCACTTAAAAAGTCTGTGAGATCCTCGGCCATGCGCTTGGTGAGCGTTGTCACCAACACCCGCTCGCCCTTTTGCACCCGCTCGTTAATCTCCGAGAGCACATCGTCGACCTGCGTAGAGGCCGGTCTCACAATGACTTCCGGATCCACAAGCCCGGTGGGACGCACCACCTGTTCGACAATTTGCGACGAATGCTCCAATTCATAGTCGGCCGGCGTTGCCGAGACAAAGACACTGCGACGCATCTTGCGCTCAAATTCATCGAAGCGAAGCGGACGGTTATCCAACGCGGAAGGCAGTCTGAAACCGTAGAGCACCAGTGTTTCTTTACGAGATCGGTCTCCTCGGTACATACCGCCCAACTGCCCCATCATCACATGGGACTCATCGAAAAACATCAGACAATCGGCCGGCAAGTAGTCGATCAGACAGGGTGGCGCCACCCCAGGAGCCAAACCGGTTAAGTGGCGAGAGTAGTTTTCAATGCCTTTGCAAAAGCCGACTTGATCGAGCATTTCCAAATCGAAAAGCGTGCGCTGTTCAAGCCGCTGCGCCTCCACCAATTTCCCTTCATCGAGAAATTCTTTTTTACGCTCCCGCAGCTCTTCTTTGATCGTGCCGATCGCCCGCACAATCTCATCGCGCGGGGTGACATAGTGGCTTGCCGGATAAATCACAAATCGGGGCACCTTTTGGACGATTTTCCCCGTCAAAGGATCAAACAGAGCGATGGACTCCAATTCATCGTCAAAAAGTTCAAACCGCACCGCCATTTCAGCGTGCTCGGCCGGAAACACATCAATGGTGTCGCCTCTAACGCGAAAAGTGCCGCGAGCGAAATCCATTTCACTGCGTTTGTACTGCATCCTTACGAGCTGGGAGATGAAGTCCGAGCGACTTTTCAAGTCCCCCGTTCGCATAATCAGACGCATCTGGGTGTAGCTTTCGGGTTTGCCAATACCGTAAATCGCCGAGACAGTCGCCACGATAATCGTGTCGCGGCGCTCAAGAATACTTTTGGTGGCCGCCAATCGCATCTGCTCAATATGCTCATTAATCGCCGAATCTTTTTCAATAAAAAGGTCGCGGCTCGGAACATAAGCTTCGGGCTGGTAGTAGTCGTAATAGGAAACAAAATATTCGACGGCGTTATTGGGGAAAAATTCCCGCATTTCCGAATAAAGCTGCGCGGCCAGCGTCTTATTGGGCGCCATGATGATCGCGGGCACCCCTTGCCGCGCAATGACATTGGCCATCGTAAAGGTTTTACCTGACCCCGTCACCCCAAGAAGCGTCTGGAAGGCGAGGCCACTCTCCAACCCTTCATTTAATTCTTCAATAGCCTGAGGTTGATCACCCGAAGGCTCATAGGGAGCATGCAGCTCAAAGGGCGAATGGGGAAATGTTTTGACAATATCGCTCACAGAAGTTCTCTTTGATCATTTGTTTCTGTCAATCGTTCAATGATAATGCAGCGAATGAAAAATTCCCGCTACAATCTTTCAGTCGCTTTGAAGGAAAACTTAAATATGGCTCAATACCGAGACAATCGCGAAGATGAATTCGAGGACGAGGAGGAATACGACCGTCCGAGCAAATCGCAAATTAAGCGTGAACTGCAGGCGCTTCAGGACTTGGGAAAAGAAATGACCAAACTGGGCACTGAGACTCTCAATAAAATTCCGCTGCCCGAAGATGTCCGGGAAGCCATCGATGAGTACGCCAAAATGCGCTCCTTCGGAGCGCAACGCCGTCAGCTTCAGCTCATCGGAAAACGCATGAACGGTCTTGATCCGGAAAAAGTGCGCACCGCCATCGACATGGCGACCGGTGAAAGCCGCGCGGCCGTGGCCGCTCATCATCGCGCCGAACGTCTGCGAGACAAACTCATTGCTGAAGACGCCGCGCTCACGGACTTCATTAAAGATTTTCCAAGCGTTGATGTTCAAGCGCTGCGTCAGCTCATCCGCTCGGCTCGCAAAGAAGCTCAAATGGGCAAACCTCCCAAGAGCGCTCGAGAACTTTACCGTCTCATTCACCCGATGGTTAGCCCTGAGGTCACACTCAATAAAGAAGAGCCTGAAGAGAATTTCTAAAGGAGAAACGTCATGCGCATCATTAGCCTCTTTCCAAAACCGATCCCCACGAGTTTGAGCGACGGGCTCAAAGATATTGCACAAATTCAATATTGGGCGGATTTAAACGATGAGGAGCGCATGCATTTGGAGGATGTTCAGATTGTCATCACCAATCCCCCGATTCGAATGGATGAGGCGCTGCTCACCCGATTCCCAAACCTGAAAATGGTGGCGAGCCTGGGAGTGGGGGTTGATAAATTCAATCTTGAAGAGATGAAACGACGCGACATCATTCTCACCAACATTCCATCAGCGACAAGCGACGATGTGGCCGATTTGGCTTGGGCGCTTATGACCGCACTTTCCCGCAAACTGCCCCAAGCCTATGAACACGCTAAGGAAAAGCTTCGCACGTTCTCGGGTTTTCCGCTGACTCGCCGCATCAGCGGAAAACGTATCGGTATCGCCGGTCTCGGGCATATCGGCACAGAAATCGCCCGACGTGCCGAAGGCTTCAAAATGGAAATCGGCTACACCAATCTCAGTGCACGCGATGTCCCTTACCGTCGTTTTGAATCGCTCAAGGCCATGGCTGAGTGGTGCGATTTTCTGGTTTTGGCAATGCCGGGCGGCGCAGCCACCTACCACATCGCCAATCGTGAAATTTTTGAAGCGTTGGGACAAAAGGGATATCTCATCAACATCGGGCGCGGAGAACTGGTGGATGCGAACGACCTGATTGAGGCCCTGGAAAAAGGCACTATTGCCGGAGCCGGTATTGACGTGTTTGAAGGTGAGCCGACTATCGATGAACGATTCGCGCGCTTTGACAATCTTTTGATTACACCGCACGTTGCGGCCTTCACTGATGAAGCTCGCTACGATTCCGGTCTGCAGTGCTTGGATAATATCCGCGCATTTCTGGCAACCGGCACCGCCCCTAATAGAATCATCTGATCCAAGAAGCGCGAACACCTCGCGCTTCTTTCTTCAGTTCTGATGCTCCTTGAGGGCCTTCTTAGCCACTGTCTTAGCCTGAAAAAAGTTGACACCTTTTGACCAACAAAGGAGTGTCAAATGACGTATTTCATCGATTCAACGGATCCAAGCTACCGAGACTATTGTGCAAAGATTGTCGATGCACGGTCGCGCTTTAGCCAAGAAGAGCGCAACCCAATCGCTCTGGAATTTTTGCGAAAAGGTCTTGATGCGAAAGAAGTGGCGGCAAGGTATCATCTCAGTAGCGCTCATGTCTTGTATCAATGGGTTGGGCGCTACATCGAGGAGACTCAGATCATGCGCCAGTCACACGACGGTATGGATGATGAGTTCAAGGCGATGAGTCCTCAAGAGCAGCTTCGAGAGCTCAAACGCTTGAAAAAGGCTCTTGAACTGGAGAAGATTCGCAGCGAGGCCTACAAACATATGATTGAAGTGGCTGAGCAACAATTCAACATTCCCATCCGAAAAAAATCTGGCACCAAACAGTAAGCTGGCTGCACGGCATTTATCCGCATATTGGCTTGGGTAAGTGTTGTGCGCTGTTTGGTTATAGCCGCCAATCTTATTACCAACACGCAAGCGAAAGCGACTTCTCAGAGCAGGCTCTCAAAGAGCTTATCGTACAAACGGTGAGAACTTATCGAGAACAAATGCCGCGTTTGGGCTCGCGTAAGCTTTATATTCTGATCAAGCAAAACTTTGGCTCTCAAGCGGGCTTGCCCGGTAGGGATAAGTTCGTGGATCTATTATCAGAACAAGGTTTGTTGTTACGCATTAAACGGCGTAAGCGTTACCGAACCACCGACTCTGATCATCCCTTCAGGCGTTATCCGAATCTTATCCGGGATAAAGTCTTTACGGCGCCCAATCAAGCTTGGGTCAGTGATATCACCTATATTGAAACTCGTGATGGTGTTTGTTACCTCTCGCTGATAACGGACTTGTACTCTAGAAAAATCGTTGGTTGGGCACTGGGGAGGACTCTGCAAACTATTCATTGTCGAAGTGCATTGCAGATGGCATTGCAGACCTTGCCTTATCCACAAGACTCGAGAGGGCTGATCCATCATTCTGACCGAGGCTGTCAGTACTGCAGCTACGACTACGTGAACGATTTAAAGTCACGTGGAATGCGCATATCAATGACCGAGAGTGGAGATCCATTGGAAAATGCCGTCGCTGAAAGAGTCAACGGCATCATCAAAAGTGAATGGCTTTATACAGCAGACATCAAAAACTATGAAGACTGCCAAGGACGAGTCTCAAAAGCCATTAAAGCTTATAACGATCTACGTCCACACATGAGTTTGGATTATCAGACACCGTCTGAGGTTCACGATCAAGGAGCCATTCCCAAACGGCATTGGAAAACGTTTAAAGAACGCAACCAAGCAAGGCAAGGATAAGAAGGAGGTAAAATAAGAAGACACTCTGAGAGAAAGTTCAGAGTGTCAACCCAATCAGGTTTTAAATTTTTAGCTGTAAAGAAAATTAGGCAAAAATGAATAACCTGTCAACCTAATCAGTCATAGTTTAAAAAACTGTCAACCAATTTCAGGCAAGGTCACATTTTTATTAATTTTTGTCAGCGAACAGTCAGATTCAAAACAAAAACGATAATTACCGTCTGACTTAACGACCTGGTGCCTTTTCTCGTGCGATTTCATCGCGCATTGCCGCCAACCCCGCCATCACCTGCCGAACAATAAGTTCTCGCATTTTTTCAGGCTCCTTTTCAAATCCGGGTATCACGATATTGCGCAATTCGGGAGCGATGAGCATTTGGATTAAAACCGCTGACATAGTGGAAATAAACGCCGCGCCCACTCGCGTATCCCGATAGTCCTCAATGCCAAGATAGTCCGCGAAGAACTGCTGCAGCGCCCTGATGCGCACCACGCCGATCTTGCGGGCAATCGCCAAAAGGTTCGCCGAGGGCGTTGCCGTTACCTCGCGAGCCCACACACGCATGGGCCAGCTGCGTTTATCCTCAGAATGCATCAAGTGGTGCATCACAAAATAACGCAGCGCCTCCTCGGCTGTCTCATACTGCACCATCTCAATTTCCAGCTCTTGGCTGAAAATCGTATCGGGTATTCTTGAGAGCACCGCCTCATAGAGCTGATCTCTGCCGCCAAACCAATAGTTGACGCTTGCGCAGTTGACGCCCGCCAGATCGCAAACGTCTCTGGCCGCAACATTGGCCCAGCCTCGCTCGGCGGCTAGTTCACCGGCCGCCTCAATCAAAGCTTTCCGAGTTTTTTCTCCGTCACCGCGGATTCGTGCTGTTTGTTTTCTCATAGTCGTTTCTTAAAAAAGTAATACGCCGCAGGCAGCGACAACGCGGTCATGGCAAGAACCGGCCACATTGAAGGCAACACTGCGGATAACGGCGCCCCGGCAAGATAAATTCGCCGAACGGCCGATAACGTAAACCGAAGAGGATCAAGATAGGTCAGCATCTGGATCCACTCGGGCATGTTTTCAACCGGTGCGAATAAGCCCGACAGAAGCACCATCGGCACCAAAAACACAAAAACAATCAAAAGTCCCTGCTGCATCGTCTGGCTGTAAGCTGAGACAGCCAACCCCAGTCCAACCACAGAGAGAATGAAAAGGAAAAGAATGAAATACATCGCCAACACGCTGCCGCCCATCGGAATTTCAAACCAATATAAATCCACTAAGAATATGAGCGTGCTTTGAAAAAGCCCGATAAGGATCGGCGCGACGGACTTGGCCGCGACCAATTCAAGCGTGCTGTAGGGCGAAACTAAAAGCTGTTCGAACGTTCCCTGTTCGCGCTCGCGAGCGACAGAGAGCGCCGAAAGCACCACCACCTGCAGCATCGAGAGCATCACAATGAGCCCCGGCATGATGAACCACTGGGTAATCAGATTGGGATTAAATAGAAAACGTGTTTTAACGGGTTCGGGCACACCCGACAGCGTTGCGTTCATGCTTTGCGCTATTTGGGTAAGGTAGCCTGCGGCAAGCTGCGCTGTGGTGGAGTTTCGCCCGTCGATAGCCACCTGCACACGCGCCTCTTTCCCCTCTTTGAGGTGCTGAGCAAATTGCGGTTCAATCACAACCGTCAACAGCGCCTCACCCTCATCCATCACGGCTGCAATTTGGCTCACGCTTTGCACGGTTGCGACACGCTCAAAAATCCGATTGTTGTCGATTGCTCGGATAAACTGGCTTGAAGCTTCCGAACCCGAAAGATCACAAAGCGCGTAAGGAATATGGTTGAGGTTAAAGCTTGCGATGTAGCCAAACAAAAGGATATACAAAAGAAGCGGCCCCACTAAAATCATGCGGCTTGTTTTTTCTTTAAGCGTTGCTAAAAGCTCTTTTCTGACGAGCGCTCGCAGGCGAATCATTCGTTTACTCATGGCCGCACCCTCTTTTGACAAAGTCCTCGGGCCAAGAGCAAGAGCCCCACGGCGTAAACCACAAGCACCGCTAAATTTTTCACCACAAGCGTTTGCATGCCACCGGTGAGAAAACCGACCTTTAATAGTTCCAGAAAATACACGGGCGGCAGAAGTCTTGCGAGCGCATCGGCCCACGCGGGCGCGCAGCGCAAATCAAAAATAAATCCCGAGAGAATCACCGCGGGCAGAAAACTGGCCAAAAGCGCAATCTGCGAAGATAAAAACTGAGAGCGCGTAGCCGCCGAAATCACAAGCCCGATGCAAAGACTCACCAAAAGGTAGAGCGCCGACGACAGCGCAATTAACCAAAGTCCGCCTCGAACGGGCACGTCATACCAAAAAACAGCCGCCGCCACACAAAGTAACCACCCGAAGGCGCCCAACGCAAAGTAAGGAATGATTTTTGACAGAAGCAGCGCCCAAGGCGAAATGGGGGTGGCCAAAAGCGCCTCCATCGTTCCCCTTTCCCACTCACGCGCGATGACTAGCCCCGTGAGCATCGTTCCGATCATGGTCAGAATCACAACGATCAGACCCGGCACCAAATACCAGCGGCTTTCAACCGATTCATTAAACCAAACCCGCGGCACAACAGTGATGTTTTTTGAGGCTGCGACGCCCGTGGCGTTTTGAATGGTTGAAAGCACTGCGTTGGCCACCATCGAAGCGCGAGGCGCATCAATACCGTTGACCAAAAGCTGCATCTGTCCCGAATCCGGACGCTTTTCAAAAACAAGGACGGCTTCCGCATCAAAACGATCCAATGCTTCAAGCGCTTCAATACGGCTGGGGTAAACCGTCACAGAAAAAGAGTCGTTGTGCGTTAAAGCCTGTGTGTAGAGCGAAGCCGCGGAGGACGTATCAGACGCGGCAACGGCCAGACGAATATCTTTAACATCAAACGAAATGCCGTAGCCGAAAAGAATAATGAGAAGCACGGGCAAAACAGCCCCCACCAAAATCGCGCTTTTGTCGCGCAGAATCTGGCGGCTTTCTTTGAGGCTCAGGGCGCAGACATGGCGCCAGAATTCTGTCCAGCCGCTCATCGTTCACCCCCAAGACTTCTGCTTTCTTCAACAACCCGAATAAACGCCTCATCCATTGTGGCGCTCTCGCCTCGAACTTCTTCGGGCGTTCCCATAATGAGTGTGCGACCTGCATCCTGAATCAAAAGTCTGTCGCAGTAAAGTGCCTCTTCCATAAAGTGCGTAGTGACAATCACAGTGGTTCCCGCCTGGCTCAAAGCGGTCATCCAGCGCCAAAATTGACGGCGCGTGGGCACATCAGCGCCGCTCGTGGGCTCATCAAGAAAGAGCAATTGTGGATGATGAATGAGTGCTACTGCCATCGCCAGGCGCTGCTTAAAACCGCCCGATAGGCTCTTAGCCTGTCGGTCACGCAGCTCTGAGAGTTCGAATTCGCCTAAGAGACTTTCAATGCGCGCTCTTTTTTCAGCACCCGCCAAACCGTAGGCGCTTGCGAAAAAGTCAAGATTCTCCCAAACGCTTAAGTCCCCGTAAAGGGCGAATTTCTGTGACATATAGCCCAAACGTTCGCGGGCCTCTTCTCGAGCGCTTAAAACATTGACTCCCGCGACTTCCAGTGCGCCGGACGTCACGGTGAGCAGACCGCAGAGCATTTTGAAAGTGGTGGTTTTGCCTGCGCCGTTCGGACCCAAAAGGCCGAATATCTCACCGGGATAAACGTCAAATGAGGTTTTATCCACCGCCGTAAAGGTGCCAAAACGCCGCACGAGATCCTTGGCAATAACAACCGGTTTAGTTTGGGTGCGAGCTTTCGGGAATTGATCCGATTTCCGAGGTGCTTCACAGGCAAGAACAGACGTCCGTCCAGCCCCCTCGTGTTGATTGACTGAGTGGTCGCCTCGGCAGTGCCGGCTAACCAAATAACCTTCCTCCAGCCCCGGTTCAATGGGAAGCAACGTGTAGCCGTAATCGGTCTCAAGCGTTTTTTTGTCCACCCCTTTTTTGACGAGCACACGAACTTTTCCCGAACGAGGAACCGCGTCAATCACCCGATCGGTATCATCGAGAAATTGCGCTTGCACGTCACGAACCTTTACCGCATCGGGCACCAAGATCTCATAGCAAAGATCCTCTGCCAACAGGCTGATCGCCGAGGGCGTATCGTGCAGCACGACGCGCCCGTCTTCGATCATGAGCACATCGTCACACAGGCTGGCCTCATCCATATATGTTGTCGCCACAATGACAGTCATCGAACCGTCTCGCACATTTTCCCTCAGGATTTGCCAGAGTTCTTTTCGAGAAAGCGGATCCACGCCGACGCTCGGCTCATCGAGTAGAAGAATCTTCGGACGATTTAAAAGCGCGCAGGCCAATCCCAACTTTTGCTTCATGCCGCCAGAGAGCCTTCCGGCCTGGCGCGCTGTAAAGTCTGCCAGTCCCGTCATTGCCAAAAGCTGTGCAAACCGCTCTTTTCGCTCAGCATCATTTAATCCGAAAAGATCCGCGTAAAGCGTGAGATTTTCATGAACGCTCAGATCCGCATATAAACCGAACTGTTGCGGCATGTAGCCACACAGTGATTGAAGATGAGCAAGATCACTTGAATAAAGCGCACGACCGAAAATCTTCACTGAACCTTCCTGCGGCCTTAATAGCCCGCACATCACTCGCATCAGTGTGGTCTTGCCTGCACCGTCGGCGCCCACAATGGCAATGAGCTGCCCCTTTTTTAAATCCGCGGAAATCGATTGCAAAAGAGGCTCCGTCACACCTTTTTCAAAGCGTGAGACCGACTGGAGACTATAGGCAAGATCGGCAGACACTCTCAGCCCCTATTGATTTAAGAGCCTGGCGGTTACGGGCATTCCCAACCGCAACAGTCCTTCGGGATCGGCAACAGTCAAGCGCACTTCGTAGACAAGGTTCGTGCGAATGGCTTCGGTTTGAACCGTTTTAGGTGTAAATTCCGCGACCGAAGAAATAAATCCAACCGTGGCTTCAAAGGTTTTGTCCGGGAAACTGTCCACGCTCACCGCCACCTTTTGCCCCATCGCGATGCGGCCTAAGTTCGGCTCATCGATATAAACTCTTGCCCACAAGGGATTCATGAGAGCCATCTCATAGATCGGGGCGCTTGCGTCCACCATATCGCCCGGTTCTTTGAGTCTTGTTCGGATTACACCGTCATTGAGTGCGAAAAGCGAACAATTTCTCAGCGCCCGCTCGGCATCAGCCAATTGGGTTTGCGCTTGCCGGACGGTGGCCCGGGCTACTTCAATTTCTTCAGCGCGGGTACCCGCCAAAAGCATCTCTAACGTGCGTTTGGCCTCATCGCGCGAAGCACGATCGGCGCTCGCTTTGTAGCAAGCCTGGTCACGGGCAAGAGCGCTTGAGGCTTGTCCCATGTCCCGATGGCGCTTGCAGGTTCGCTCGGAAAGCACAAGATTGGCTTCGGCCGCTTTAAGCCTGGCTTTAGCCACATCGATTTCTTCTGCTCGGCTGCCGGCCAGTAAAAGTGTGAGCTGCGCCTGAGCAACTCCCACTTGAGAAGCCGCCTGATCGCGAGCGATTTTGTAACGCGTGTCATCAAGCTTCGCTATCAGCTCTCCCGCTTTAACAGACGATCCCTCTTCAAAAAGCACACTTTGCAGGCGCCCTGATTCTTCAAAAGCCAAATCCACAGTGCGCATGTCAATGCTTCCGTAAAGCTTCAACGGTTCACGGTCAGCGGAAAATTGATGATAGGCAAGGCCAAGACCAACTACGATCACGGCCGCTGCCAGCAAAGAAAGGGGCTTTTTATGATTCAAAGACATGGGCTTTTCTTTAAATTTAAATTTCAATTTAAATTATAGCTCATAAAAAATCCTCGCACGTTGAATTGAACGGCGAGGATTTGTGCCTAAAATTTCAGGACTTATTGCGCGGCTTCTTCGGAAGCTTCAGCGGCGGGAGCAACAGGTGCTTCTTCCTTCTTTTCGTCTTCCAAGAGAGCCTTCATCGACAAGCGCACACGACCCTTTTCGTCAGCTTCAATCACCTTCACGCGAACCACTTGACCTTCCTTCAGATAATCGGAAACGGCATTGACGCGTTGGTTGGCAATCTGGCTGATGTGCAACAGACCATCCTTGCCCGGGAGCAATTGAACGATGGCGCCGAAATCCAACAGGCGCGTCACCGTGCCTTCGTAGATTTGGCCCTTTTCAATTTCAGCCGTAATTTCGAGAATGCGCTTTTGAGCGGCAAGACCGGCTTGCGGATCCACGGAAGCGATCGTCACGCTGCCGTCGTCCTCAATGTTGATCGTGGCGCCGGTTTCTTCAGTGATGCCGCGGATCACCGCGCCACCCTTACCGATCACATCACGGATCTTTTCCGGATTGATCTTCATGGTGATCATGCGGGGCGCAAACGGAGACAATTCCTTGGCGCCGCCGGCGGCCTGCGTGCGCATTTCGTTCAAAATGTGCTGACGGCCTTCGTGGGCTTGAGCCAACGCCACCTGCATGATTTCCTTGTTGATACCTTCAATCTTGATATCCATCTGCAAAGCGGTGACACCGTTTTCGGTACCGGCCACCTTGAAGTCCATATCGCCCAAGTGGTCTTCGTCACCCAAGATATCGGTGAGAACGGCAAACTTATTGTCTTCCTTGATCAGGCCCATGGCCACACCGGCCACGTAATCCTTCAGCGGCACACCGGCGTCCATCAGGGACAGGCAGCCGCCGCAGACACTGGCCATGGAAGAGGAACCGTTGGATTCACAGATTTCAGAGACCACGCGAATCGTGTATTGGAAGTCTTCTTCAGAGGGAAGCACAGCGGTCAAAGCGCGCTTGGCCAAACGACCGTGACCGATTTCGCGGCGCTTGGGGCTTCCCACGCGACCGGTTTCACCGGTAGCAAACGGAGGCATGTTGTAGTGAAGCATGAAACGTTCATGCGTTTCACCCAACAAACCGTCGACCACTTGTTCGTCTTGCTTCGTGCCCAAGGTCGTGATAACCAACGCTTGCGTTTCACCGCGCGTAAAGAGGGCGGAGCCGTGAGTGCGGGGCAAAACACCTTGACGGATTTCAATCGGGCGCACCGTTTTGGTGTCGCGGCCGTCGATACGGGGTTCACCATTCAAGATCTTGGAGCGAACGAGCTTGGCTTCCATTTCAAAGAGAATGCCGGCCACTTCATTGGGATCCACCGCGTTGTCGCCGGAGAAGCGTTCGTCAGCGGCCAAAGCTTCATCAACCATGGCATAGACTTCGCGCAATTTTTCTGTACGAGCTTGCTTGCTGCGGATGGAGTAAGCGGCTTTAAGACCTTCGTCGGCCAATTCAGCGATACGGGCGATCAAAACTTCATTCTTCGGAGCCGGTTGCCAATCCCAAGCGGGCTTGCCGGCTTCTTCAACCAATTCGTTGATCGCGTTGATCGCAACCTGTTGTTGTTCGTGACCGAACATCACGGCGTTGAGCATCACATCTTCCGGCAAGCAATCGGCTTCGGATTCCACCATGAGCACAGCGCGTTCGGTGCCGCTCACAACCAAATCCAAGCGGCTATCCTTCATTTGGGACAACTTCGGATTGCAGACAAATTCACCGTTGATGTAGCCCACACGGCAAGCGCCGATCGGACCGTTAAAGGGAATGCCGGAGATCGACAAGGCAGCCGAAGCACCCAACATGGAGGGAATGTCCGGATCCACTTCCGGGTCCACGGACAAGACGTGAATAATCACTTGCACTTCGTTGAAGAAACCATCCGGGAAAAGCGGGCGGATCGGACGGTCGATCAAACGGCTCGTTAACGTTTCTTTTTCGCTCGGACGACCTTCACGCTTGAAAAAACCACCAGGGATCTTGCCGGCAGCGTAGGTCTTTTCAATGTAATCAACCGTGAGCGGGAAGAAATCCTGACCGGGTTTGGTTTCTTTCTTCGCCACAACCGTAGCCAAAACAACCGTATCGTCCATTTGGCAAATCACAGCGCCGGTCGCCTGACGAGCGATTTCACCGGTGGTGAAGGTCACGTCATGGTCGCCGAAGCGGAAAGACTTGCTCACTTTATTAAACATCGTCATTTCGTTTCATTCCTTCAAATAAAAGGGAAAAGACGTGTTTCCGATACGCTGCGGTGTGAAAATTCTCTCCTTAAGGGGAAACTCTTCACATCGCAACGCACAAACCGAAAACAAAACCTCGTCTTAACCCTAAAACCTAAAAAACTTACCAAAAGCGACCTGTCAGTGCAGGTCGCTTTTGAGAAAGCCGTCTCGAATTACTTACGCAAGTTCAATTCGGTGATCAACTTGCGATAAGCGTCCAAATCGGTGCGCTTCAAGTAGTCCAACAACTTGCGGCGGCGGGACACCATCTTCAACAAACCGCGGCGGGAGTGATGATCCTTGGCGTGTTCTTTGAAGTGCGGGGTCAATTCGTTAATACGAGCCGTCAACAAAGCAACTTGAACTTCGGGAGAACCCGTGTCGCCTTCCTTGCGTTGGAACTTGGCAACGATTTCAGACTTTTTGATATCTTGAACAGACATTTTCTAACCTTTAAAAAAATTAAACATGCGAACGTGGAAGTTAGGCCACGTCGTGGAAATCCGTCATTGTACCCGAATTTAAAAAGTTTTTCGAGCTATGTGGCGATATTTTCAGCAATTTTTGCCTATCAGCACTTCATCAGGTGCTGACGATAATGCTTTAACTCATCGATGCTTTCCAAAATATCGGAAAGCGCCTCGTGACGCGTGCTCTTTTTGAAACCGTTGGGAACAGCGGGCGCCCAGCGTCGGGCTAATTCCTTAAAAGTGGAAACGTCGATATTTCTGTAGTGGAAATAGCTCTCCAGTCGGGGCATCCACCGCGCCATAAAACGGCGATCCTGACCGATCGAGTTGCCGCACATAGGGCTTTTACCCTGCGGCACGAAGCGCGCAAATTCCGCCAGAAGAATGTCGCAGGCTTTTTCTTCATCAATCTCGGAAGCCAATACCCGATCAATCAACCCGGAGCGACCGTGTGTTTCCGTGTTCCAAGCATCCATCGCCCCCATCGTGCGAGCGGATTGGCGAATCGCAATCACCGGGCATTCATGAATGACATTGAGTTGCGCATCGGTAATGACTGCCGCCACTTCAATCACTCGATTGACCTCAGGCTGCAGCCCGGTCATCTCCATATCCACCCAAATTAAATTGTCTGCACTAAAGAGAGGATCTTTTTGAACATCGATCGCCATTTTGAAGCTTAAATCCTTTAAAATTAACCGTTTGGAAACGATATTGTCGCACAAAATTGCCCATGACTTTTACTTTTGCTCAAGTCTTCTTGGCCGCGCTGTGCTTTTATTTTTTAGTGCACAGCTTCACTTGTCTGGCCGAGATCATACACCTCAGACGCACGATCAATGAGGTGCCTGAACCCTTGCGCGCAAAAATTAGTCTGGCTCAACATCAAAAAGCGGCCAATTACGATATCGCGCGCACTAAACTCAATTGGCTGGAAGTCACGGTCACAACCGCATTAATCGTTTATCTGACCGCCGGCGACGGCATCAACGCCATTTCCGATTGGCTCATGAACACGGTTGGCGATCAATTTGCCTTTCACTGGATGCTGCCTTCGGCTATCGCGCTGATTTTTGTCTTATGTGATCTGCCGTTTTGTTGGTACAAAGAATTCCGCCTTCGTGAAGCTTTCGACTACACGAAACAAGTCCCCTCGGCTTGGTTTAAAAATTACTTTTTGACGACGCTTTTGGGCTGGATCACCATTTTGCCGATTCTGTGGATTGCGCTTTTTCTCTGGCAAGGCAGCGGTTCATACTGGTGGATTCTCGGCTGGGCCATTTTCGCCGTTTATCTCATTTTTTCTCTGAATCTCGCGCGACGCCTGAACTACTTCATCAAACCCAGCCGTGGTCGTTTGATTGAAAATGAAGCGCTGAAAAAACAGCTGGATATTTTGAGTGAAAAGGCCGGTTTTTCCATCGCTGAAGTGCGAGTCGCCAAAGCCAAAGACAACGAAGAGTTGCCACCCGCTTTTGCCTTCGGCCACCGCCAAAACGTTAAGCTTTATTTCCGCCACGACATCTATGAACGCATATCGCTGAGCGACCTGCAGGCCATCGCGGCGCACGCATTGGCTAGAAACCTCAGCCACATGTATTTCCAAGCCTGGTTCATGTGCGCCGCCGCCGCTTTCTTCGTGTTTGCCTTCCTGGCCTGGTTTGCGCCTCAATCCTGGTTTCTTGATGAAATCGGTTTAAGAGTCTATGGCCCGGGCCCCTATTACGGCTCCGTTCTCACTTTTGCGATCGTTGCTTTACCGGTTCTTTTATTTCCCTTCAAATTACCGATGGATGCTTTCCTGCGGCATTTGATCTTTGCTTCTGACACCTTCGCGATGAAGCACACGGGACTTAAAGTCACAGTTAACTCTTTAATTGAACTTTTCCCAACACCGATGCGCCACTCCAGCGTCACGTTGGGTTTCTTTGATTTGCTCTTTTCTCACGAACCGAGCCTGATGTCGCGCATTCATCATGTGCAGCGCAAGTCTGAAATTTTGCAAACCCAACTGCAGCAAGAAACGCAACGCAATGATTCGCTCACCGTCCGACACCAATTGGAAAATGTGTCCTCGGCTTTGATTTCCAAACAAGAACAAAAAGTTATTGATGCTGAAGCCCGAGATAAACGGCTTCATCACTTAAGCCGTCAATTCGAAAAGGTTCTTGTCAAAAGAGCGGAAAGCGACACAACCGCGCAGTCGGCTTTACCCCTCGAGTCCTATCAAGACCCCTATTACAAAGACGCGCTTGAAGAGCTTAACGCATCCAATGCAAACCACCCGATGTATGGAAAGAGTTTGAGCGATGGCGTGAAAGATCTTTGGGAAAAACTGTGTGAATTCAAGCGGAAACATTTCTCCAAGAAGCCATCTGAAGCGGTTGAGGAAAAGACGCGCGCGGAGAATGCACCGGTCGATCAGATCAAGACGCAAGAGTCTACGGTTCCAAACGAAGATCCGGTTGCCATGACTCCGGTCACTGAAGCGATTGAAGTCAGTACTCCGAAAGAAGAACTGCCGCCCGAAACGGCCGAAACAGAAGAAAACCGTATTCACTCGGACAAGTTCGAATCCACGGAAAACGAATCACCGGTGGCTCAGCCCCCCGCTTTCGAAGTATTGGAACCGATTGAAGAAAAAGCCGATGTTGTCCAATCCGAAACGACTCATACGGCTTCAGAACAAAACACCGAATCAAACGAGGTGCCTCTTTTTGGCAAGGCGTCTCGTCGCATTCGTGCCTTAAAGACAATGACCCAACGTCAGCGGCAATTATTTGAGAAGACTCACAACAATGCGTCCTAAAACCCAGCGCCACACTGAAAGTTTTCACGCTCAAGTGGTTTCCTGCCACGGACGTCATCACTTTGTACGCGACGATGAGGGGCATTTATTTGAAGCGCACCGCCGGGGAAAAAAAGGCGATGTTGTAGTGGGCGACGAAGTCGTGTGTTCCGCCGCGTTTGACAATACCGTCGCAATCGAATCCATTAAAGATCGAACCAGTCTTCTGTTCCGTCAGGATGAATGGAGAACAAAAACACTGGCCGCCAATATCGACACGCTCGTTATTGTGTATGCCTCCTGCCCGCGATTTAATCCCTGGTTTGTTTGGAAAGCACTTTTAGCCGCCGATGCGGCCGGTGTGCACCCCATCGTTCTTCGAAATAAAACCGATCTGACCCAAGGTGCCGAAGAAGCGGCCGCTTTCCTTCAATCTTTAGCCACTTTAGGTTACGAAACTCACGCTGTGAGCGCTGAAACTGCCGACAACAAAACAATTGAAGAATTAGACGGCATTTTCAATACAAGGCGAACGCTTTTGGTAGGTCAATCCGGCATGGGGAAATCCACCATTTTGAATCTATTGGTCAAAGAGGCCAATGCCAAAACGCAGGAATATTCCCAAGCGTTGAATTTAGGGCGACAAACCACGACAGTGACAACACTTTACGATTTGGATCGAGCCGACGGATTTGTAATCGACTCGCCGGGTTTCCAAGAGTTTGGCCTTGCCCACTTAACGCTCAACGACGTGATTCGCGCCATGCCCGATATCGCCGCTCATATCGGTCATTGCCGCTTTGCCAACTGCAAGCATTTGAAGGAACCGGGATGCTCTGTCAAGCAGGCTCTCAGTGAGGGGCTTCTGTCCCAAGAGCGCTACGACTTTTATTGCGCAATCGCTTCTCAACTTGAAAAGCCGCCTGTTTGGTAGTGGTCTAACATTCCGGGATCTCGGACAGTAAGCTCCGCCTGCATTCTTTGCGCCGATCATCAAAATTTTTCACGCAATCATCGATTTCCATTTGTCTCGACAAAAACTATTTTGAGTAATTCCAAAGCTTCGGTACAATGCCTCAACTTTTTTAACTCCAGAAAGATATCTATCAGAAAAAGAAATGGCCACTTTTGAAAAGCCGAAAATGACCTGTCTGCAGCTCACCATGGCTGTCATGCTCAATATGCTGGGCTCTTCCATTATTTTGATGCCCACAAAGCTTGCCGAAGTCGGCACTCAGTCCATCCTCGCCTGGCTTGTCACCATCAGCGGTGCCACCGCCATTGCCTACACATTTGCCAAGTGCGGTATGTTCAGTCGGAAAAGCGGCGGCTTGGGCGGTTACGCCTCGTACGCATTCGGCAAATCCGGCAGTTTCATCGCCAATTTCAGCTATGGTGTTTCTCTCATCATTGCCAACCTCACAATTGCTATTTCTATTGTGGGTTATGTCATGGTGCTCTTTGAGTGGAACTTGACTCCATTGGAAATGGGTTTGGCCAGCATTTTTGTGATTTGGCTCTGCAGTCTGCCCAACATCGGCGGTGCCCGTTTTATCGGTCACCTGTCTCATTTCTCTAACTACGGCATTCTGATTCCGATCATTATTTTGACGGTCATCGGCTGGAACTGGTTCTCGGTTGATCGTTATATCGAAGCGTGGAATCCGCAAAATCTGACTCCCTTTGAGGGATTGTCGGCGGCCATTTCCATGACACTATGGGGTTTTTTAGGGTTGGAAACCGCTTGCGCCAACTCTGAAGCCGTGGAAAATCCTGAAAAATCCGTGCCGCGCGCCATGGTGCTTGCCACAATCGGCGCCGGGATTGTTTACATTCTCGCCAATAACATCAGCTTCGGCATCGTTGATAACGCCGTGCTTTCTCGCTCCACTGCCCCCTTCGGTTTGGTCTTTGCGACCATGTTTTCGCCCGAAGTGGGTAAATTCGTTATGGCGCTAATGGCTCTGGCATGTGCGGGTTGCTTGACAAGCTGGCAATTTACGATTGCCGAAGTATTTCGTGTCTCGGCTAAAGAGGGCTATTTCCCCAAGATTTTCTCAAAGGTTAGCCGCCTGAATGTTCCGATCGCGGGCATTATCATCATTTTGCTTTTCCAATCTTTGGCCGCCCTGCTCACTATTGATCCGAGGCTAGAGCAACAGTTCTACATTCTGAAAGACTTGGCCGTGGTCACCAATCTCGTGCCTTACCTTCTCGCCTTTGCGGCCGTGAACGTGATCCTGCACCGCGAACCGGTGGATCCCGGTATTGTCAGACGCACGACCATTGTGGCCTCCTTTGCCTCGGCTTATTCACTTTACGCGCTTTACGCCTGCGGTCCCAACGCCATGATGTGGGGCGCCCTGGCTACTTTCGTGGGCATTTGGCTCTACGGATACGCCGCGAAGTCTTTGGAAGTGAAAGGAAAATTGCGCGGAAATGAATAAACAAACGGTTGGCTTTTTGGAGCCAACCGTTTGAGAAATCGAAACAGCAGATGCTGTATCGTCGGATCAGTCTCTCATTACTTGGAGAGCTTTTCCTTAATACGAGCAGCCTTACCGGCGCGGTCACGCAAGTAGTAGAGCTTAGCACGGCGAACATCACCGCGACGCTTCACTTCAATGCTGGCAATCGTCGGGGCATAGAGTTGGAACGTACGTTCAACACCTTCGCCGCTCGAGATCTTACGAACGATAAAGGAGGAGTTCAAACCGCGGTTGCGGCGAGCGATCACAACACCTTCGTAAGCTTGGACGCGCTTGCGGGAACCTTCAACAACGTTGACGTTCACGACAACCGTGTCACCGGCAGCAAATTCAGGATAGGTCTTGCCAGCGGTCACGCGGGCGATTTCTTCTTGTTCCAACGTTTGGATAAGATTCATTTTTTTCTCCAAAACCATCATCATGTGGTCTGCGATCGGATCAATGTCCGCGCATCGTCACCACCGATAGGATGGGTTTTAATTAAACAAAATTCTCTCCGTTCATTCAAACGGAAAGATCGCTATTGTATAGCAATCATTTCCTTTTTGCATTCAGAATACGGAGTTAGCTCTTAGTTAAAGAGTGTTTTTTAAGCCACTCTAAATCCGCTTTGGATAATTTCCCGGCTTCTTTTGCTTTTTCAATTAAATCGGGACGAGTGCGCAACGTGATTTCAAGCGCTTTTTCCCGAGTCCATTTCGCGATATTGGCGTGGTGACCGGATAGCAGCACCTCAGGAACGCTCTCCCCCTCCCAGACTTCAGGACGCGTGTAGTGGGGAGCATCCAAAAGACCGGTTGAAAACGACTCATCCAGCGTGGACAGCTCCTTGATAGCGCCGGGCAACTGACGCACCACGGCATCAATCAAAATCATGGCGGCCAATTCTCCGCCAGAGAGTACAAAGTCTCCGACACTGACGGTTTCATCCACGTAGTGATCTAAAAAGCGTTGATCAATTCCTTCGTAGCGGCCGCAGATTAAAACCATATCCCGGTCTTCCGAGACCCAACGTCGAACGGTTTCATCAGTAAGCCGTGTGCCGTTCGGTGCAAAACTGATCACGCGCCCGGTGTTTCCGGAGCAGCGAATGCGTTTGAGCGTTCGAGCCAAGGGTTCTGCCATCATAACCATGCCGGGTCCGCCCCCAAAGGGCCGATCGTCAATCGTGCGGTGGTTGTCTTCGGTTTCTTCTCTGGGATTCCAGGTTTGAATCGACCAAAGACCGCGATCTCGCGCGCGAGACGTAATACCGTTTTCAGAAACGGCGGCAAACATCGGCTCAAATAAAGTAATGACGTCAAAACGCATGCTCACCCGCCCTTAGAGTTCGTCAAGCCAAGCCTGCAAAATGGCTTCTAAAATCGCCTCGTTGCTCTTTTCGGGATCATCATCGAACCCCTCGAGTTCAAGCACCATGGCGTGAAGTTCTGTAAAGCGAAGCTTGAGCGGATTGACATCCGGATGTTCATCACAGAGCGCCTCGGCGATTTGCTGTGTGTCGGTCCAGCGCATGATTAGTGTTCCTTAGCGTGATTGCGGCTGTACTTGGGAATCTCAACCACCAGATCCTCATCACCCACCACGGTTTGGCAGGATAAACGTGACAAATCCGTCACACCCCAGGCTTGATCGAGCATATCCAATTCTTCGTCTTCGGGTTCATTTAAAGAATCGAATCCTTCACGAATAATAACGTGGCAGGTCGAGCAGGCACCGGAGAATTCGCAGGCATGCTCAATGCCGACACCGTTAGCCAGAAGAGCTCGGGCAAGCTTCACACCGGGCTTTACTTCAAAGGTTTTCCCTTCCGGACAAACGGTGGCATGAGGCAAAACGGTAATCTTCGGCATATTTATTGTCCTTCAATGTCTTCCACACTCTTACCGGACAGAGCCTGTGCGATGGCTCGGTCCATTCGACGCTCTGCAAAACTTTCCGTTGCTTGCGTCAATTCATTTTCAAGTGTTTTAATGGTATCCAAGTCGTGAGCATCCACTGCGGCCAAAAGGCGGGAAATCAAATCACGGATTTTATTTTCTTCATCTTTTGTGAGTAAGTCCGCATCGGTTGCCAAAGCGCCCACTGTTGATTCAATAAGGCGTCTTGATTCCACCTCTTCTTCACGCAGTGCGCGCTCACGCATATCTTCCTCGGCATTACCCGTGCCGTCTTTGAGCATGCGCATGATTTCTTCATCGGTAAGCCCATAAGAAGGCTTCACCGTCACGTGCGCCTCAACGCCGGTTTGGGTCTCTCGGGCTGAAACCGACAAAAGACCGTCGGCATCCACGCTAAATGTCACACGGATGCGGGCCGCCCCCGCCACCAAAGCGGGAATACCGCGAAGCTCAAAGCGAGCAAGGCTTCGACACGCGTCCACAATTTCTCGCTCACCCTGCACCACGTGAATCGCCATCGCCGTCTGACCGTCTTTAAAGGTCGTAAAGTCCTGAGCCATCGCCACAGGAATCGGCGTATTTCTCGGAATGATTTTTTCAACCAATCCGCCCATGGTCTCCAGTCCCAAAGAAAGCGGCGTGACATCGAGCAGCAACCAATCATCACCGGCTGTGTTACCCGCAAGAAGATTCGCCTGCTTGGCTGCACCCACCGCCACCACTTCATCAGGGTTGATATTGTCAAGCGGCTCAAAACCCAAATAGTCTTTAACCGCTTCACGAATCACGGGCATGCGTGTGGATCCGCCCACAAGCACCAGTCCCTGGATTTCATCGCGGTTGAGTTTAGCGTCCCGCATCACCGCTTCAAGCGTATCAATCGTCTTTTTCACCAGGCGGCAAGTCAGTGCTTTAAATTCTTCACGAGTGAGTTCAAGATCAACACACTGACCGGAACTTAAAGTCACCAGAATGCGTGCTTGATGGCTTGCGCTGAGTTTTTCTTTAGCCGCGCGAGCCGCGACCATGATCAAACTTTTATCTTCGGGCGAGAGAATATCGGTGAGACCGGCTTGCTGAACCACCCAGCAGAAAATCCGATGATCGAAATCATCGCCTCCCAAGGCCGAGTCACCGCCCGTAGCCAACACCTCAAAAACACCCTTTGACAGACGCAATACAGAAACGTCAAAAGTGCCGCCGCCCAAGTCATAAATCACATAAAGGCCCTCGGCGCCTTCATCGAGCCCATAGGCCAGGGCCGCGGAGGTCGGCTCGTTTAAAAGCCGCAGAACATTGAGCCCGGCCAGACGCGCGGCGTCCTTAGTGGCCTGGCGCTGAGCGTCGTCAAAGTAAGCCGGAACAGTAATCACCGCCCCCACGAGTTCTCCGCCCAAGGCTTCTTCGGCTCGATCTTTAAGCGCTTTTAAAATATCCGCGGAAATTTCCACCGGACTTTTTTCACCGGCCACCGTTTTGATACGAAGCATCCCTTCCGATTGAGCAAAACGATACGGCAGACTTGAGGCTAATTTTTGTTCAGCGCTCGAGCGTCCCATAAAGCGTTTCACACTCGCAATGGTATTTTCCGGATCATCACTAATGGCAGCACGCGCTTCATGACCCACGGTGATCGTGCCGTCGGCAAAATAGCGAACCACTGAGGGTAAAAGTTTTCTGCCGTCGTGGTCGGCGAGCACCACCGTCTCACCGCTCTTTACGGTGGCCACCAATGAATTCGTTGTTCCCAAATCGATACCGACAGCCAAGCGGTGCTGATGAGGATCGGCTGACATGCCCGGTTCGGCGATCTGCAATAAAGCCATGGAAAAATCCTACTGTTGAATCTGCGCGAGCAGTTTGTTCACAAACATTAACTCGCGAGTCGCCTCAAAGGCGGCTTGATCATCGTGAGTGACATCAAAAGCTTCGCCAATGGCAGCGATCAATGCGCTCTGCTGAGCTTTGACATCTTCCAGGAGACGGGCGCGTAAATTCTCGTCTTTATCTTGCGCGCACTTTTCAAGCGCTTCATGCCACTGCATTTGACGCATCAGAAAGTCAGCGGGCATCGGACGATGCTCATTGACATCGAACCCCTTTAATTTGCAGAGGTATTGCGCTCGAAGCAGATCATCGGAAAGTGTTCTGTACGCCTCATTGACCTGCACACTCATTTGCTGCGCGATGCGTTTTTCAAGGGCGCTGGCGGTTACAAAACGGTCCGGATGCAGGCGTGACAAAAGGGCGGTTTTTACCGCCTCCAGAGACGACAAATCAACCGCAAAAATTTGCGGTTGATTGAAAAGTGAAAAATAATCTTTTTGACTCATGCGAGAAGAAATCACACTTGGAAAGATTCACCGCAACCGCAGTGACTCTTTTCATTAGGATTATGGAACTTAAAGCCCTCGTTGAGCCCCTCGCGGGTATAGTCCAATTCGGTGCCGTCAATATAAGGCAGGCTCTTGGCATCCACCACGACTTTCACGCCGAAAGATTCCCAGACTTGGTCATCCTCCTCAATGGTGTCGGCGAATTCAAGCTTGTAGGCCATGCCCGAGCAACCGGAAGTCTTCACGCCTAAACGCAAACCGATGCCCTTGCCTCGCTTGGTCAAATAAGCATTCACGTGACGGGCAGCGTTTTCAGTCAAAGTAACGGCCATATTACTTTCCTTGTTTTTGTTTGTAATCGGCGATTGCCGCTTTGATGGCGTCTTCGGCCAAAATCGAGCAGTGAATCTTCACGGGCGGCAAGGCGAGCTCTTCGGCAATCTGTTCATTGGACAGCTGCATGGCTTCGTCCAAAGACTTGCCTTTGACCCATTCAGTCACGAGCGAACTCGATGCGATCGCGGAGCCGCAACCGTAGGTTTTAAATTTTGCATCCTCGATGATGCCTTCAGGATTGACCTTAATTTGCAGGCGCATCACATCACCACAGGCAGGCGCTCCCACCATGCCGGTGCCGACATCCTTTTCATCCTTATCGAGCGTGCCCACGTTTCTGGGATGCTCGTAGTGGTCCATTAATTTGTCACTGTATTGCATCTCACCGATATCCTTTCTTAATTAGTGCTCCGACCATTTCACTTGGTTGAGATCGATGCCCTGCTGGTGCATTTCCCAAAGCGGGGACATTTCGCGCAACTTAGCCACTTTTTCTTTCAGCTGGGCAACCACGTAGTCAATTTCCTCTTCCGTGGTAAAGCGCCCCAAAGTAAAGCGGATGGAGCTGTGAGCCAATTCGTCATCGCGACCCAAAGCGCGAAGCACAAACGACGGTTCAAGACTTGCCGATGTGCAGGCCGAGCCAGAAGACACCGCCACATCTTTTAAGGCGAGCATGAGACTTTCGCCCTCAATGTAAGCAAAGCTCACATTGAGGTTCGTTGTCACGCGGTGTTCCCAATCGCCGTTGAGATACACGTCCGGAATCTCCTGAATACCGGCCCAGAGCTTATCGCGAAGTTTCTTAAAGCGTGCGTTTTCCTCATCCATTTCCAAGCGAGCCAAGCGATAGGCCTCACCCATACCCACGATTTGATGGGTGGCCAAAGTGCCTGAGCGCATGCCGCGTTCGTGACCGCCGCCGTGAATCTGAGCTTCAAGACGCACGCGGGGTTTACGGCGAACGTAGAGTGCGCCGATTCCCTTAGGACCGTAAACCTTGTGACCGGACATGCTCATCAGATCAATCGGATCCTTCGTCATATCGAAGTGCAGTTTGCCGATTGCCTGCGTGGCATCAACATGGAAAAAGATTCCGCGCTCACGGCACATTTGACCGATCGCATTGATGTCCTGAATCACACCGATTTCATTGTTAACCGCCATGACAGAGACCAAAATGGTGTCATCGCGCATGGCCGCTTTCAACGCATCCAAATCGAGCAAACCGTTGGGCAACACATCCATATAGGTCACATCGTAACCCTCGGTTTCAAGATGACGCATGCTGTCCAAAACAGCCTTGTGTTCGGTCTTAACCGTAATTAAATGCTTGCCGCGATCTTTGTAAAAATGAGCGATACCCTTGATGGCCAGATTATCGGATTCGGTTGCCCCCGACGTCCAAACGATCTCTCGCGGATCGGCGTTGATCATCTGAGCCACTTGGGAGCGCGCCTCTTCGACAGCCTCGCGTGCCTCCAGCCCATATGCGTGAGAGTTGCTTGCGGCATTGCCGAAACGCTCATAGAGCCAGGGAATCATCTTATCAACCACACGGGGATCAACCGGAGTCGTGGCACCGTAGTCCAAATACACAGGTTTTTTCACTTTGCGCTCCTCAACGAATCAACGCACATTTCTTTACGGCGGCTCTTTCCGAACATTTCGCTCAACCGCCTTACAGCTAGGGATTAACCCTGCCTTTTCAAACGAAAGTAGATATTACTGACTTCACTTTTCAAACGCAAGAAATTTTACGGAATCCTTCGTTCATCCGGATCTCAAAAAATAACGTATCTTCTTGTTTAAAAAAGAATAAATGGCATTTGTCAAGCCCTTTGTTCAATTTTTAAAGTCTGTAATGGTTACAGACTAAAGGCTGTATTCTCTACAGAGTTTTATAACGCAGTCCTTCACGATTAACTAAAAAGCTCAATAATCCATGACAGGCATCTTCACAATAGTGAAGAACTTTTTCAAAGCCATCTTTGTTTCCGTAGTACGGATCCGGCACAACAGCGACGTCATAACTGGTGCTGTAGCGCATCAGAAGCTGCGGTTTATCTCGAAAACCCTCTGGCGCCATGCGTTTTAACTCATTGATATTGTTCCAATCCATCGCCAGAATCCAGTCGTAGTATTCAAAATCAGAGGCGGTGATCTGCCGGGCGCGATGAGACGATAAGTCGTAACCTCGATCTTTGGCGCACTGCTGTGCCCGACGATCAGGCGACTCACCCACGTGATAGCTTTCCGTTCCGGCCGAGTCAATTTCAAATTGAGCGGATAATTCGGCCTGCTGAACTAATTTCCTGAATACCCCTTCCGCGGTGGGTGAACGACAGATGTTACCGGCGCATACAAAAAGCACTTTTATCATAAGAGCCTCTTATCTTTCTATAGAGAATCTTTTTTAACAGATACTTTTTTCTTTTTTCCAGTTCTAACTGTACACTTCAACGACAACACTATTGTGAAGTTTTTTTGAAATTTCCCTACAATAGCGCCCCACACTAAACGATTGATTTTCAGTATGGATACGATTATTCAAGAACCGATCGATACCTCCCGAGAGCCGATCACCATGATTTGGCTTCACGGTTTGGGCGTGGACGGTTCTGATTTTGAGTCTTTTCAAAAAGAGTTAGCTCAGTTCGGAGAGCTTAATAATGTCCGAATGATTTTGCCTTCGGCACCCGAGCGCGTCATTACAGCCTACAACATGAAGATGACCGGTTGGTATGACTTTTTCCAAGAAACTTTCGATGAGCAGGAAAAAGAGGACCTCGAAGGCATGAATCAATCGGCCGAAACCATTAACGCCATCATTGCTCAGGCGCGGGAAGCGCATCCGAATTCGCCCATTTGGCTCGGAGGCTTTTCACAAGGCGCCGCCATGGCGTTAATCGTGGGTTTATCCCAAATCACGCCTGTCGCGGGCATTATTGCGCTTTCTGGCTACGTGCCCAAGCACCCTCGTTTCGAAGAGTTGAGTGACGTTGCCAAGCAGACGCCGATTTTCATGGCCCATGGCACACTTGATTCGGTTGTTTCAATCGCGCAAGCCCGCAAGGGTCTTGAAGTGCTCAATAAAGCCGGCGCCTCAGTCGAGTTTTACGACTATCCGATGATGCACGAGATCTGCCCCGATGAAGTCGCAGATATCGCCGAATTCATCGCAGTTCACAGTCAGGCAGAAGAAGCACCTGCCGCTTAATACAAAAGTTTTTTTGCAAGCTTTCCGCAGCAAGGCCTCGGTACGAATCCGAGGCTTTTTGCATTAGAGAACATTAGGGAAAACGCTTGCGCGAATCTCGTTCGATATTGACGCAAGACGCTACTGATTGAATTTTTTCGGCATAAGATTGAAACTGAGTTTTTGTTCGTTGACTGATTTGATTTTTTGAATCGAGATAGCAAATGCCCTACTGGAAAGCTCTGGTCTGGTTTTTGACCCTTACGTCTGTGTTTATGTCGGCAAGCTACACGATGCTTGTGCCATTTTTGCCAATGTATTTGATTGAAGAATTGGGCGTAGCGCAGGCCGATGTTAATATTTGGTCGGGCATTATTTTCTCCACCACGTTCCTGATCAGCGCCATCATGGCGCCGATTTGGGGGGCACTTGCTGATAAGAAAAGTCACAAGGCCATGGCCGTGCGCGCGGCCGTTTGCCTGGCTATTTCCTACGTCTGGGGCGGCTTTGTTCAGACCCCTTGGGAATTGTTCGCCATGCGCGCTTTCCAAGGTTTCTCCGCCGGTCTTTGGCCCGCCTGTCTGGCGATCATGACTTCGACAGCGCCGAGAGACAAAATGGGTTGGTGCCTGGGGCTTATGCAAGGCGGCATGACCGCGGGCGGCGTTTTCGGTCCCTTAATCGGCGGGCTGTTGGCTGAATTCTTCGGTATGCGCGCTTCGTTTTACTTCGCGGGCGTCGCTCTGGGTCTGATCGCCTTAGGCCTCATCTTATTCATTAAGGGAGGCGAGCAAAAGAAAATTCAAGCCGCTGCCGACAAGAAGAAAAACGATGGCGGTTCTCTGAAACTATTGAAAGTACCGGTTATTCAACGCATGCTCTTTGCAGCCGGCGTCGTGCAGTTGGCCGTGATGCTTGTGCAGCCGGTTTTGCCGCTTTACATCGCCGAATTGCAAGGATCGATGGATAACATCGTTATGGTGTCCGGTATCGTTTTCTCAGTGGTTGGCATCTCAGGCGTTTTCGCTGCACCTATCTGGGGGCGGTTGGGCACTAACATCGGCTACCGCTGGGCACTTTACGTCGCCTTGTTCGGTGGCGGTGTGTTCGGCATCATCCAAGCCATCCCCGGCGATATCACGCCCTTTGTCATTTGGCGCTTCGTGGGCGGCATCTTCTTTGCGGGAATCTTCCCGGCCATCAATGCTCTGCTGGCTGAAAACACCCTGCCCAACGAACGCGGCCGTGTCTATGGTCTAAGTTACGCGGCGCAACAAATCGGTTCTGTTTGCGGTCCGATCTTCGGCGGTCTCATGGCCACCTACTGGACCAATTCGATTGTTGTGATGGCCCACGGCTTTGTCATGATCCTGTTGGTTATTCTGCTTTACTTGAAGCGTCCGAAGAATCAAGACCCGGGCAGTGGCGAAACCATCGAGGTCGACAACGACGATTCTCATCAGTCCAAGCCGAATTCCGCCTAGTCCTTTGTGACGCGTTAATCCGAAAGTCCTAAGGTTATCCCTAGGGCTTTTCGTTGGATATTCAATTAGGTATGACTTTAAGCAAGAATTGCTGTCTTTCCTTAAAAATTTCAATCACAGGGGCTTTGTTGCACAGAGTAATGCTGATAGACTAAAGGCGGACTCATTTTTTCGGAGGCTCCTATGGATACCCAAACCGGCGTAAATGCTGTCACCATCGTTTTCGCCGCTCTCTGTGTTTTCGCGATTGCCTACCGTTTCTACGGTTTGTTCATCGCCCAAAAAGTTCTCAATGTCAACGAAGCCCGTCAAACGCCCGCAGTGCGTTACTCTGACGGACAAGACTACGTCCCCACCAATAAGTATGTGCTCTTCGGACACCACTTCGCCGCCATTGCAGCGGCGGGTCCGTTGCTCGGTCCGGTGTTGGCCGCTCAATTCGGGTACATGCCGGGACTGTTGTGGATTTTGATCGGCTGTGTGCTCGCCGGCGGTGTCCACGATATGGTTGTGCTCTTTTGCTCGGTTCGCCACCGCGGCCGTTCTCTGGCGCACATCGCGACAACGGAAATCGACAAAACCACGGGACTTGTCGCCGCGTGGGCTGTGTTGGCCATTTTGATCCTCACCCTTGCCGGTCTTTCCATCGCTGTTGTGAACGCCATGCACAACTCCCTGTGGTCGACCTACACGGTCGCAGCCACCATCCCCATTGCCATCATCATGGGCTTGTACATGCAAGTCTGGCGCAAGGGTGATGTGAAGGGCGCCACCCTGATCGGTGTCGTGCTTCTTTTCTTGTGCATCTTGTCCGGTCCTTGGGTTGCTGCTCATCCGGAATACTTCGGCTGGCTTGACATCGATAAACCGGCAATGAGCCTGTTGATTCCGATTTACGGCTTCCTGGCTTCGGTGCTCCCGGTGTGGTTGCTCTTGCTTCCGCGTGATTATCTGTCCACGTTCTTGAAGATCGGTACGATTGCTGCGTTGGCCATCGGCATTTTCTTCGTGATGCCGCAATTCCAAATGCCCGCCTTCACCGACTTCATCCATGGCGGTGGCCCGATCGTCGGCGGTCCGGTGATTCCGTTCATCTTCATTACGATTGCCTGCGGTGCCTTGTCCGGCTTCCACGCCACCATCGGTACCGGTACCACCCCGAAGATGCTTTCAAACGAACGCGACGTGCTCTTTGTGGGTTACGGCGCCATGTTGATGGAAGGCTTCGTGGCTGTGATGGCTTTGGTAGCCGCCTGTGTGCTCGTGCCGGCTGACTACTTCGCTATTAACGCTCCGGCCGATAAGTTTGCCGCTCTCGGCATGGCCGTTCAGGAATTGCCCCACTTGGAAGCTCAAGTTCAGGAAAGCTTGATGGCTCGTCCGGGCGGTTCCGTTTCTTTGGCTGTCGGAATGGCTCACATCTTCTCTCAGATTCCCTTCATGGAAAATCTGATGGCCTACTGGTACCACTTCGCCATTATGTTTGAAGCCGTCTTCATTTTGACGGCTGTGGACGCCGGTACCCGTGTTGGTCGTTTCTTCCTGCAGGAAATGATGGGCAAGGTTTGGCCGAAGTTCTCCGACAAGGAATGGTGGCCCGGCATTATCATCACCTCGCTGATTTTCACGGGTTCCTGGGGTTACCTCGTTTACTCGGGCGACATCAGCTCCATCTGGCCGCTCTTCGGTATTTGCAACCAATTGCTTGCTTCCGTTACGCTTTTGATCGGTACCACCGTGATCCTGCGTCTGAACAAGACGAAGTACGCCCCCATCACCGGCGTGCCGGGTCTCTTCATGACCTTCATTACGATTTGGGCGGGCTGCTGGTTGGTGATTAATCAATACCTCCCGGCCGGTCAATATCTGCTTGCTTCACTCTCCGTCATCGTGATGCTTCTGATGCTCTTTGTGATCATCGGTACGTTGCGTCGTTGGTCCGTGCTCTTGAACATCAAGACCACAACCCGTGACAGCTACGGCGTTGAAGTGAAGGCGGTTGTTAACGAATAGTTGATTTCTCTTTCAGGCAAAACGCGTCCGACAAAATCGGGCGCGTTTCTTTTATCTACAGTTTGATCTAAACGATATTTATTAAAGGTTAACACCTACGTAAAACTATCTTTACTAGAAGATTCTGAAGTAAACTAAGAACGTTATTTTTCTCAAAGGAGTGTTTTCATGCATCCTTTTACAAACAAATTTGAAAAGAAATGGTTCTGGTTCTTCATGGCCCTATGGGGATTCATCATGTTGCCTCTGCCATGCTTTTACGACACCGAATACAACCCCGGTTTCTTCGGGGTTCCTGTTTTCATCTGGGGATGGTTGATATACGGTTTATTGACCATTATTTGTATCGCCCTCTGGGCCTCTTCATGCCTGAAGCGTCCGGAATATCACGAGTTCGATGAAGAGGAATAACCATCATGCATTTTTCTATTGATACAGCCAGCATGACGATCCCGTTCTTGTGCGTGATCGTTACCTACTGCGTCGTTCTGACCGGCTTGGGTTGGTACGGCTCCAGACAGAATAAAAACCTCGCCGACTTTTTCACAATGTCGGGTAAAGCAGGCGCCATTCTCACCGGTGTGGCTTATTTCTCAACTCAATACTCCATGTCAACCTTCATGGGCGTGCCGGGTTCCATCTATCATGTAGGCTACGCCGGTATGTCCGTGTCGGTGCCGGGTATCGCTTTCTCCATGTTAATCCCGGCCTTGCTCGTCGGTCGCCGTCTGATCACTTTAGGCCATCGCTACAAAATGCTGACGATGGCCGATTATTTGGCCGATCGTTTTGACTCCACCGGTATCCGCGGTCTTTTGGCGGTGTTAATGTTGATTTTCCTCGTATCCATGATGGGTGCTCAGACCATTGGCGGCGGGGTGATTTTCTCCACCTACACAGGCTGCGATGAATGGGTCGGTATTGTTGTAATGGGTGTTACCGTGATCCTGTACTGCATGGCCGGCGGTATCCGTTCTGTCATGCTCACCGACTTAATTCAGGGTATTTTGATGGTTGTTACAGCTGTCGTGACCTTCTTCGTATCCCTGAAGTTGGGTGGCGGACTTGAAGTGATCAACGAAAAATTGGCAGCTATGGATACCAATTACGTGAGCTTCCCGGGTCACAATAATGCCTATCCGTGGCAAAACTACGTCTCCATGATTGTGATGTGGTCTTTCTTTGCCATTGGTCAGCCTCACCTCTTTACGAAGTTCTTTACGATGAAGGATCACAAGACAATGTTCAAGGCCGTTATCTTAGGTACCTTGGGCATGTGGTTCTCAGCCTCCTTCATCGAATGGTGCGGCGTCACAGGCATCATCTCCTTCCCCGGCTTGGAAGGTAAGAATTCCGACTTTGTGGTGCCCTTGATCTTACAAGGCGGTTTGCCCCCGATTATTTCCTCTTTGATGGTTGCCGGTATTTTCTCGGCCGGTATGTCCACCATTTCGTCTTTGCTTTTGACGGCGACCTCTGCCGCCTCGCGTGACATCTATCAAAAGATTTTGAGTCGCAACGCAACCGACGAAGAAACCTGGAAGCTCTCCAAGGTCATTACCGTGGTATTGGGCATTATCGCGATCGGTATCGGTGTCATGAAGCCGGGCTCTATTTTCCAAATCGTTTTGTTTGCTTTCGGTGGTTTAGGTATTTGGGCCGCTCCGATTTTGCTCGGGATGTACTGGAAGCGCACGACAACCGCCGGTGTTTACGTCGGTGTCATCTCCGCTGAAATCCTCTACGTGCTCATTACATTGAAGTTCACGAGTTGGTCATTCGGTTTTAACCCCTTGATCGTCGCTTGGCTCTTTGCCATGATCGTGATTGTTCTTGTCAGTTTGGTGACAAAACCTGTTTCTCAAGAAACACTGGATCGTCACTTTGCGGACCTCGAACGCGTTAAAGGTTAACTTTGAAAAGCCCGATTTCTCGGGCTTTTCACTAAGAGGCATATTATGCAATTAGCTCATTTGAATTGGCGTCAAGTCCAGGAAAAACTTTCTAATCCTGACACCGTGGTCGTCATTCCTGTCGGAAGCACGGAACAACATGGACCAATCGGTCCGCTTGGCACCGATTGGTTGATTCCACAGTGGATCACCGCTGAAATGGAAAAACGCACGGATATTCTTGTCACGCCGGTGATTCCTTTCGGTGTAGCGACCCATCACACCTCCTTTGCCGGCACGATCGACATGGGATTGGAAACCATGATCGATATCATGCGAGGCGTATTTCAAAATCTTGCCAAACATGGAGCCAGACGCTTTATCGTTGTCAACGGCCACGGCGGCAATGATCCGGCAATTGAAAAGGCCGGTCTGGAATTGGCCAGAGAAACTGGCGCATTGATTACCCTACTGGATTGGTGGGGCATTGCTCCTGAACTCAATAAAGCCTGGACAACCGGTCATGGTGACGCTCAGGAAGTCTCGGCCATTATGCATATCAAGCCTGAACTCATCGATATCGCCTCCTGCCCGCAAACCACTGTCAACGATTTGAGCGACAAGCTTCACTTCACTCATTTAAGTTCAGTGAAATTCGCGGATGCTCACATCAAGTTAATCCGAGACATCAAAAAAGGAATTCCCATGGGTGGCTTCGGCGGCATTGACAGTCAAAAAGCCAATGCGCAATGGGGCAAGGAAATGTTGGATGCGGTCGTTAATTACTTTGTCGAATTGACCGAAGAATTACGTCGCGTTCCATTGGATAAATAACTTTGACCTCAGGAGTCCCGCAATGCTTGACCAGACGCTTTTAATGCAAACGCTCCAAGACATCGCCAATACCGGTGAAAGGCTGTCAAATGAAGCTGAAATGAATGCATTCAAGGTAATCGCTGAGGCATTTGAAAAAGTCGGTGCCAAAGTGGAAATCGAAGATGTCCCGCTTTTTGTATCGACAGTCGATCGTGTTTCGTTAAAAGCGGATGGACAACACATTGACGCACTGGGCAACGCCATGACATTACCGCTTTGCGGGGACTCCTGTCGGCAAGGCACTGTTTCAGTCCAAGGACACTTACGAATTGTTTCTGCTCAAGACTGGATTTCCTACACCAAACATTTTGATGATGAAATTATTCTCCTGACCGGTTTAGCTAACCTGAATGATTTACGAAAGGCTCAGAATTTAGGTGTATCCGCTGTGATTTTCGATACCGGCGAGCGCACTCACAGAATGATTGTGAGCGATGTTTGGGGCAGTCCAACCCCGGGCTGTGAGAAACGGTATGTGAACATGCCCAATGCCTGTATCAAGCACTCTGATGCCCTTTCGCTCGAAAGCGGCATGGCCATTTCATTGGAGCTTACTATCAACAGCCGTTGGACTACGTCTCCGGTACTGATGGCTCAGATCAAGCATACTGATCCGACGGTTAAAGCGTTTACAGCCATTGTCACTGCTCACATCGACAGTTGGGGAGCGGGTGCATTAGACAATGCTTCCGGCATCGCCACGATGGTGGCAAGCGCAAAGGAAATCAACGGACTCAAAAATCGCCCTAATGATGTTTGCTACGTTGTGTGGTCCGGCCATAGCCATGGTCGATACGCCGGCAGTACCGCTTGGTTTGATAAACATTTCAGCTGGCTCAATGACAATGTTTTTGTTAATCTGAACTGTGACTGTCTTGGCGCCCAAGGTTCAACCATTTTGGGCAAAACGCCGGTTATGGCGAGCACTAAGGCTCTAGCCCTCAAAGCTCACGAGGATTTCAATATCACCGAGCAATTCACTCAATTCAATCGCTCGTGCGATCAATCATTCATGTGTATCGGCATTCCTTCGGTATTTTCAAATATCTCGGAAGTCCCGCCAACCGATGGAGTATCCATGAAAGTCGCGGGGCTTGCCGGTGTTTATGGACCTTATTGGCACAGCACGGATGATACTTTGAAAGGGATTGACCCGATCGCCCTTGAAAGAGATGCAGAAATTTTCACAAAAGGTTTGATTCACGCTATTAATCTGGGACCGTCATGTCTGGATTTACGCGCTGAGTGGCAAGAATTTAGTCATAGCATCGTTACAAAGCTTGAAACAATTCTTTCCTTCGACTTCCAAGATCCAATCAGTGAAAGTTTTAAAACCGAACCGGTATGGAATGAGCTACAGGGGAAAATCACGGAAATTGAGAGTTATCTCAAAGAGGTCGAAAAGCACGATGCGGCAAGCCGATTGAAAGCCCTCAAGCAAATCGTCGCAATCGCTTACAGCGCCGCACCGGCAGGGCTGCAAGATCCCGCAGGACAAAGTGCGACCTGTTTATTTAACAAAGCATATGATAGTTGGAGAGGGGCTGATCCACAATCATTTGGCTTCTACAGTGCTTGGACAGCATTAGTGCGTGGAGCCAATCAATTAATGGCCAGGTTAAATAGTCTTCAGAACTGAAGATTTGCATACCGTCTCTGAGAACAGTACAACGACTGAAAAGTAAAAAAGCCTCGAAGCGATTAAACTTCGAGGCTATTTTCAATGGGGAGCCGGGCAATGTCCTACTTTCACTGGAAATACAACCAACTATCATCG
>CABMQD010000006.1 GCA_902388655.1 uncultured Sutterella sp.
AAATGACCGCTGGTTTGAGTTTTTGAGTAACGATTTTGATTTGACGGCTCAACAGCGTGCCTCACAGTGATGCTAGGCGCTGGTTGCCCTCCCCTTCTTTCCATTTTGATTCTGGCATTCGTGGCCAATACCCCAGCTTGCCTTACCCACTACACCTGCGGTTTCGCGCCGATTTACTACAACGCGGGCTACTTCACCCTGAAAGAGTTCTGGCGCATCGGCTTTGTCATGAGCTGGCTGCACGTGGCCATTGTCCTTGTTGTGGGACCGGCCTGGTGGTTCGTTTTAGGACTTTGGTAATTGCTTAGTAGGAGAAATTTTATGGATACCCCTATCCTTCACATGACCGACTACAAGATGTACAAAAACTTCTTCGGTTGCGAAGAAATGCGCAATCTTTGGAGTGAACGGGCCATCTTGAAACAGTGGATTGATTTCGAAGTGTATCTGGCCCAGGCTCAAGCCGAGCTTGGCATGATCTCACAAGAGGTCGCTGACGAAATCACACGCACCGCTGATTTGGATATGATCGGCGAGGAAAATGTCGATGAATGCTATTACACGACGACCTTAAACACAGTCGCTCTGATTCGCCCCTGGAAGGCAATCTGCAAAAACGGCGCGGGCGAATTCATTCACTATGGCGCCACCTCTCAGGATGTGCTCGACACCACACTCGCCTATCGTATTAAAAAGAGCCTCGATAGCTACGAAGCCGATCTCCTCAGAATCATCGACGTATTAAAACCCTTGGCGGAAAAGCACAGAAAAACCGTCATGGCGGGCATCACTCACGGCCAACACGCCATTCCCGTGACATTCGGCTTTGTCGTCGGCACCTGGATTCTAGCCTTTAAAGAACATGTGGAACGCATCCGCCAGGCTCGCCCCCGCATTTGCGTGGGAACGGTTTCGGGCGCGGCGGGCAACTTCGCCTCCTATCACCTGCTCTTTGGCGACAAGTGCTGGGACATGCAGGTGAAAGTTCTTGAGCGCTTCGGCTTAGGCGTTCCTCCGATTTCCGTTCAACCGAGAAACGAGCGCTTTAACGAATACATGTATATCTGCGCGATGATCGCCAACACGCTGGAAAAGATCGCCGAAGACATCATCTTCAATCAGCGCAATGAAGTGCAGCAGCTGGAAGAACCTTTTGATACCGAGCATCAGATTTGCTCTTCCACCATGCCTCAAAAACGCAACCCCGTCATGTGTGAAAACATGCGCGGCGTGGCGGTGCTGATTCGCATGAACGCCAACGCGCAAGGCGAAACCTTCCACCGTGACCTGCGCGATGACTCGCCCTTCTTCGTTGAAGACATCAAGATGCCGGAGACCGCCATTTTGATGGACGCGATCCTCAAGGAAGCCTACACGGTGTTCTCGGGCCTTGTGGTTCACCCGGAAAACATGCGCCGCAATCTGGACAATGACGAGGGTCTGTTGATGGCCGAACCCCTCGCTCTTTACCTCGCCACCAAGTGCGGCAAGAAAGACACCGCCATGCGTATTGTGCACAAGATCTCCATGGAATCCTTCGAAAAGAAGATTCCCTACTGCCAATACGTCAAACAAATGCCTGAACTTCGCGAGTATCTGTCCGAAGAAGAAATTGACAATATCCTCAATCCGGAAAACTATCTCGGTTTAACGGATCGGGCCATTGACAATGTTCTGAAAGACTAAGGGAGGCTCTTATGACACCGGTCACTAAAGCATGCGTGAATTTTGCTTATAACCTAAAGTTTGTGGACATCCCGCTGGTGGCAAGCGAACAGATGAAGAAGTACATCTTCGATCTGATCTGCTGCTCGGTGGCCGGTACCCGAGCCCCTGAAGTTGAGATTCTTCAAAATCTTTTTAAAACCTCAAGTGACTTGGAAGGCATTCTTCCCTATGGCAGAAGCACGCCGACAAGCCCGGAAATTGCCGCCATCATCAATGGCGCGGCAGGCCACGCGCTCGAAATGGATGATTCCGACCGCACGGGGTTGAGTCACCCCGGTGTGATGGTGATCACGCCCGCGCTTTTGACCGCCGCTCACTATCACTCAACAGGCAAAACGCTGATCACCGCCTGTGTGGCGGGCTACGAAGTGATGCTTCGCGTGGGCACCGCGCTGGGCCTTGATCACTACAGCATTTGGCACACCACCGGCACCACCGGCGGATTGGGCGCCGCAATTTCCTGCGGGAAACTTCTGAAGTTATCGGAAAAAGAGCTGACGGACGCTTTCGGCAACGCGGGGACCCTTGCCTGCGGGCTTTGGGAATTTAATAAAACCTATGCGATGAGTAAACTCCTGCACGTGGGCATGGGAGTCTCGCACGGTCTGATGTGCGCTCGCTTGGCTCAAAAGGGCTTCACCGGCGCCGAATGTATTTTGGAAGGAACCCAAGGGCTTTTCGCCGGTTTCCGTTCCAAAGACCTGGATCTGTCCGTTTTTGAAGATTTCGGAAAATTCTGGCGCGCCGCGGGCGTCACATTTAAACCTTACCCATGCTGCCGCCACACGCACGGCGGCATCGACTGCGGTTTGCGTCTGCATAAATTAAACCTTCCCGCAAGCCAGATTGCGCGGATTCGAATTGAAACTTATAAAGCCGCTTATGATGTGGTGGCCTCAAACACCTGCCACCGCACAAAAGAAGGAAAGTTTAGCCTCCCCTATACGGTGGTCTCGGCTATGCTTGACGGAGAAATCACGGAAAATACTTTCTCCGCGGACTCCATTGAAACGCCTCTTAAGCAACAACTTCTGACCCTTTGCACAGTGGAAGTGGCTGAAGACATCCAAGGCGTTCATCCTCATCATGAAAATTGCCGAGTGACCGTAGAATTGCGAAATGGAAAATCATTCACGGAATTTGTGTTCGATCCCCTGGGAGAACCGGAAAATCCGATGGATTGGAATGCGCTTGCGGCCAAAGGCAGGCAATTGCTCAGCCACTGCAGCGATGAAGAATTTGATGAACTTCTCCACCTCATTCAAAAATTGGATGAGTTGGACGATTGCGAAAAACTCTATCGGCTGGTTCAGAATTACTCATGTCGGCAATGACTTTGATGAAAGGTGCGCTTCATGGGATATCTCTGGATGATTATCTCGTGCTTCTTTTACGCTCTGATGGGCGTATTGGTTAAAGCGGCAAGCGACACCTTCACATCATCCCAATTAGTAGCCGCCCGCGGACTCTTTGCGATTATCGTCATCGGTCTGTGGGCTTTTTTTACTCACAATACCCTCAAGACTCAACACCTTAAGGCGCACCTGAGCCGAAGCGTTTGCGGCACGGTTTCGCTTTTGTGCTGGTTTATCGCAATCGCCCTCATCCCGATTTCCACCGCCATGACTCTCGGCAACGCCACCCCCATCTGCATGGCTTTCATTGTGATCGCGGCTGACTTTATAAAACACCGCCAAACCAATTGGACTTTGGTCTTTTCGGCGATAGTGGGATTCACGGGTGTGGCGACTATTTTTAGGCCGCAACTTAATACCGATTTAACGGGTCTTCTTTTTGCCGTTACCTCAAGCCTGATCACCGCGATGAGTTACATTCAGATCAGAGCGCTCGCGCAGCTAAAAGAGCCGGTTTGGCGGGTGGTGTTTTATTTTTCCGTCGTCAATCTCGCCTTCGGCTTGGGCTTAGCGCCACTTGACTCCGGAGAAGCGCTTTTTAATGTAACAGCAATTGATTGGATCCTTGTTATCGGCATCGGTCTTTGCGGCCTGATCGCGCAGCTTGCGGTCACCAAGGCGTTTGCCAACACCAATCTGCTTGCCTCAACGATTCTCTCCTTTAGCGTCATTGTGTTCGGGCTCGTCTTCGGATTTCTCTGTTTTGACGACCCCATTGACTCCTTTAGCCTTTTGGGCACAGCGGCCATCATCGTCTCAGGCGTCTATTCCACCATGAGTGTGCGAAAACGGCAGGATGAAAGTGGCTTATGAGGCAACGCCCTTTTTCTTGGCCTTTGCAGACGCCCCGGAACTCTTAATATGCTGAATTAAAAGTTCACAGCCTAAGCGCGTGGTGCCTTCGTCAATCTTCACAAGCTCGTCTTCGTCACAGTTCGGATCCGAAATCATTTTGAGCTGCAATTGGTGGCTCTTAAAAGAATAATTGAAGTTCTTTTCGTGGTACTGGAAATAAAACCGGTGCCAATGCATCAGCTTGCGCAAAGAGTAGAGCTGTTTTTCAAGCCAGACGTTTTGGCTCAAGGAAATCAAATAGTCATGAAATTCCTCGTGATGCTGCAAAAAGGCGCTGTTATTTTTTTCCTTTAAGGCCTTTTCCATTTCATTGAGGATCATCTGAAGCTTTAAAACGTCCTTGGGCGTGATGTGTTTGTGCGCAAGGCGCACCGCCAGCGCTTCCAACGCAATACGCACTTCACAGATATCAGAGATCTCTTTGATATCAATTTTTTTGACAAAGCGCCCACGTCTTGGATGCGTGACAATTAGACCCTCAGCCTGCAACAGCGCCATGGCTTCTCTTAGCGGCGTGCGGCTGATACCCAGGGCTTTTTCTAGTTCCGCTTCTTTAAGATGCTCACCAACTTTGATTTTGCCGGTGAGGATGAGATCTTCAATGATGTTGGCGGCCTGGGTCACCAATGTTTGAGAGGATAAGTGCTCCATAGTTTAGTTATCAAAATATAAAATACGATTCCTACAAAAGTTACCTATTTCTCGTTAGATCGCATTTCTTCAACTGCACGAATCTTGTTCATAATCGACATAACAACTGTTTCTAGATCCCCACCTTCTGAATAATCAGCCTCAATGACATAATTTACTCTATTATCCTTCTTCAATTCCTGAGCAGCTAGCTTCCCTTTTTGTTGATCATAAACTGCTATCGACTGACCTCCATTATTTTTAACTAACTTCATACACGGAACATCCGTTAATCCATCACCAATGTATATCATGTTTCTAAATGGAACTCGTCTATCATCTTCCGGCGTGTACTGATTCAGCTTCTCTGCACTTTTGTTGTCAACTTTGAGAACTCCCTTATTAATTCTGAACAAAAATTGTGTTTTAGTCGTATAGTTGACCGCACACTTCGGCCATATAATCGTCCCGTTATGATCATACATAAATTCACATGCATAGATCCGCTTAAAATATTTTGCTATTTTCGTGCCTTCAATAATCTCTTTGATTCCTGAAGAAACAATGTAATGCTCAACTTTCACTCCGATGTCTTTCCCGTATTTGTTGATTCGGTCAAACCAAGTAGCAACTCCTTCAAAAAATTCCACTTCTTTACCTAATTTATGAAAGGTTTTTGGTTTAACTTTAACCTTATTGTCTCTCGCTTTCTCAACCATTTTGAACATATACCATTTCCTCACTATCTGTAAGTTCCGCTGCCTCCTTCCAAAATTCTGTCGCGCTCATTCCCAATGCCGGTATAAAGCCATACTCTTGCATATCCTTAGTACATAATGTCTTGTCAAAATCATACATAATTGCAACAATAGGCTGTTTCATTTACCACCTCTTGACTTATTAAGTTATACCTATTTTACCAGTCTCACAAGAAAGAATAATATTTTTCTACAACATAATCTCTTATATATCAATGAGATAAATTAACTTTCGTAATTAAATAAATCAACATCTACAGCCTTGCTCGCTGATTCTTTTTGTGTTGCGTCGATGATAATAAGTTGAATTTTTTCCTTTTGATCAACAGGTAAATTTTCATAAAATTTTCTAATCTTTTTCCTGGCTGTGTCACTTTCCTTAACATCAAAAACCAAATAAATCGCTTTGAACGAGTTTTCCTGTCTCATATAAATCGGCAATTGATTTTTAATTCCATGAATTAACTGCGCATTGGTACTTAATTTAATTTCTATAGCAACTTTTTCGTTTCCTTTAGATAACTTAAAATCCAATGGACCTCTACCGCTATTGGTTTCTGGACTCAAATCAATGTTATTCTCCTCACACTTAAGTCTAGCCAAAGAAGAAAATAGCAACTGTGCATATCTTTCCCTTCGTGGCTTGCCCTCATCATCAAAGAGCAGTTCCCAAGCACCGTTGTCTTCCACCATGCGTTTTATATAATCAACTATTTCCTTTGCAATTTCAAAAACTGATGATTGGGTATTTAATTCAAGAGGGAAGTGTTTTGCCAACTTTCTGCTGTTGTCATACCAAATCACCTCTCCTTTAGGGTCAGAAACAAAGTCATACGGCTTATCATCTTTGTCTAATTCTTTAACAACATGTTGATAAATCGTTTCAGAATTTGAAATCGCTTCTAATACATCTCTTTTTTGAATTTTCCCTTCTAATGGAACATACTTGTTCAATTCTCTTCTAGCCTCCTCATTTTTTTGGCACAGTTTCACAATGTCGTCACACGAATAAATTCTTGGTAAAGGCGTTACAAGATCTCGAGGTAACAACAATATTGGTTTGTCATTAAATGGATTGAGACAAGCTCGAAAAGAAGCATCACGATGCATCACACAACAATCATTTATCGAGAAATGGGAACAAATCCTGTCTGTAAATTTCAAGATATCGTCATATAAAATGAAAATCAATAGATCACTTATTCGATCACAACCGATTCCTTCTTGAAATACGTTCATTATCCCCAAAAGGATAGGATCGTCCCGTCCTTTTTCTATAAGTCCTTTGATTAAACATAACGTTGACTGCCGAAGAATCGCACCAATACCATTACCGCTTGTACTTGTTTTTGCATAGCCTGTACAAGTTCCTGTGTACTCGGTAAATGTGAAATACTTATCTGCAGTTTTCCAGTATTGATCCCCAACATGTTCTGAAGCATTTAGGAGTGACACTATTTTCTGGAAATACCTCCTCACTTTATGTTCTGAGGATTTAAACTCTGGAACATCACACACTGACAGCTTAGCCGGATCCATATAAACCAAACTATCAACGTTCAGAATTGGATTAAAAACTCCCATATTATTGAGTTCTGACTTTGGAATTGAAAAATAATCTGCAAAGCTTACATCCATTTTGATTTATTAAATTTGTTAAACACAATATATTGTATTCCAAAAATTGATTTTGTGATACAAAAATCGCATATTGCCTAATAGGACGAACCACAAATAATTCAAGACAGCCTCAACAATTTAAAATTTTTGTAGAGTTTTTGACTACAAAATTGTTGAAGAAATTGTTCTATGTGATAGAAGCAATGGTCCCTAGAGTGTTACCAAAGCAGTAGACGAAGGTTTCACACACCCAAGCTATGATTGTTCCGTAAATAAGGCGGCGTTACTCCAATTAGAAGATATCGATGTTATTCGGATGAAGGTCTCTGGGTAAACAAAGAAAGCTAACCGCCGAGTAATGTTTTAGCTAGGAAATTCAAAGCCGCCCCTGAAGAGATCAAAAGAATTCAAAGACTTCTCGGCCAGGCTACAGCCGATAACGCTCTACTGAAAGAAGTTGTTAAGTACATTCAATTAAAGAATGGAGCATGCCGATTAAGAATTGGCGCCAGCCTTTAAACCGTTTTAGTATTGAGTTTGGTGACAGGATCACCAAATATCTCTAAATGGAATTTACACAAACGAATTTACAATCCCTGCGGAAAAATTCTCCATCGACTTTCTGATCTCACCGCTTCCTACCTTGCGTTCGGCATCGGAACCCTTTCAATCAAAAACACCGATATTCCTGAAGATATTTGCCACTCGCCTATATTGAACCTGATGATTTCACAGAGAGAAAAATCATGAGCTCGTTGTTAAAAAAAATGATGGATAAATGGCTTGAAGAAAAACTTTCACACGGACAGCAACGGCTAGGTACCGCCCTACAATTCATACTTCTAAAGGAATCATCTACGTAAAAGGCGTTGGATCATTTTGGAACTTCAAGCAATCCAACACCCTGTTCTAGATTAACAAAACTGAACTAGAAGGTATGACGAATACCCACGTTCCAACGATAGTTTTCTTTCACATCACCACCGTTGGTCCGTTCAAAGTCAACGTATGTGTATGTATTCGGTGTCCAGTTGAAATTGGCACCTACACCCATTTCAAACCAGGCACCGCCAAGATCTTCTTCAATGGAATTGCGTGCAACTCCCTTTGAAGCCATTCCGTTTAACTCTCCGTCAAAGTCATACAACCCTGACACTCGGGCATAAATCGTGCCTTTGTTTTCCGGGAACTTGAAGCCGGCTCTCAAACCTGCGCGGGCAATCATACTGTCGTAGTTGTCTTGGTCAATACGCACCTCATTGCTTGTCTGGATCGTTTCGCCTTCAATGTGACCGTAATTGAAGCCCACTTGCGGTTCAACATAAAGACCGCCTTCCAAGAACTCGAACCGGTAACCGGTTTCAACGCTCACACCATAGGCATTGCTGCTGTAATCACCATCCATGCCGTTTAAGGCAAAGTCATTTTCAAGGCGATTGTACTTAGCCATCAAGTCAATGTATGCGCCGCATGGTACAAACCATGTTCCGTAGAGCGCGACACCGTAACCTTTGGTATCGGCAGAACCATGATCATAGGTTGTATCGCCGTCTGTATAGGTAAAGGCTATACCCACCTTCCAATCACCCACAGACTGATCAGTACCAAACTGGACGGACTTGCTTCTCATCGTCAAATTTTAAGCGCCGTATTCCATTTCGGAACCGTAGCCGCGCACCCAAACGCCAACGCCTTCGGGCGCATCACGCAAGTCACCCATGCGTTTGGAGAGGCTATTCATTTCGTGTCGGAGAGACAGAGCTACCAAGGCTGCAACTGACCCATAAGCGTCTAGCTTAGAATTTTTGGTTGAGGAGAATCGAACGATTTTACCGTTTTCATCTACTCCAAATTGGGCCCCATCATTGACGTCACCTTCACGAACTTCATACGCATCGGTTGAACTGTAATCCGTAAAAGCGTTCAACAACGCAGAAGAGGCGGCATTAACAACACATAACTTCCGTTACCCAATTCAATGGTACTGTTTTGTTCTGCTGAAACAGCGCCCATTTGAGATTCATCGCCATCAACAGACAGATAGGCATTTTGTAATTGAGCGCTACCTTCATTATTGACTTTACCATTGATCGTCAACGAATCTTTTACACCCAACGTTCCCTTGTCCGTAATAGACAAGTCACCATTGATAGTTGACTGCCCCGCCATGTGAAGTTCAGCGACATCTACCGTGGCAACACTGACATCACCATTGAGGTTGACAACATGCCCCTGGCTGCCTAAAGTTGCCACCCCATCTTCAATTTTTGCTGCCTCCCTTCGGCTTCCCTCAGCGGCGGAGAGATTAACTTCCAGATCCCCCAAAATCGATAATGCTGTTTCTCCTCCGCCCGACAAAATACCAACGGCGTCACCATAGCTGTCATTGACGGATATTAAAGTTTTTGTATTCTCGCCAACGGTAAGTTCTTTATGATTTTTGATACCATAGGAAACAGCATAATCTTCAAAACCATCCGGAATTTCAGCATCCGGAGATTCAACAGAAATAACTAAATTTTGACCATTAATTTCTGAAGTACCAAAGACTCTCAATCCATACGTTCCGTCGGCACCACTACGATCTTGACCGGCACCTATAACGGAAATATTTAGTGCTTGTACGGTATTTGAAACTGTGAGATTATCGACATCCATGCCAGTAGTATTACAACCAAAACCATCTGTCAGTTTTGACTCAACATTAAATGTTCCTCTGTTACTCAAATTGATGTTTGGTGCTACTATTCCATTGACGCCATAATCACTAATTGCCTTTATAGTGACGTCTCCTCCCTTAAAATTGATTGGACCAGCCGCATTCAAACTGTTAACACCTTCAGCGGTATAGCCGTAGTTTTCGGCAATCAAGACTGATGAGTCTCCATTGAAATTAATTTCTCCTGCGCCCCCGAAACGCAATGCCGCAGTAAATGTTGATTTAGTTTGAGAGCCGGTTATATGAAGATAGACATCATCATTGAATTGTGTATTCGCCACTGAAGTATTGTCGAATTGGTCGTAGGCTGAACTCGATACAGTTCCGGTATCAGCATTATTTGATACGTCAAGGTTAATACTGACTTTGTCATTAAACACTACATTACTACCAAGATTCTGGAAGGCACGAGTGGTGGCTCCCATGTTTTCTTGAGACTTTACCGTTAAATTAACTGACAATTCCTGATTGACTTCATATGTTTTACCGTCATTAAGGTAAATGGCATACACTTTGCCGGTGCCATCTTGAATGACATTGCCGGTAACCGATTCAATTTCATTAATGAGGATACTATGACCGTTATCAACGTCTTCAAGAGAAGAGGCTAAATCTGCTCCTAATGCCTTGGAAGATAAGGCTAGCATCAAAGCGCTAAATAAAACTGTTTTTTCATTTAATTCTCCGGGAGAATAATTCTCACGACAGTTTGCCCCCCTCTTATCACCTGTCAACCTCATATTGACATTTGATGCATTAAAGCAACATCGGTTCAGCTCAATCAAGTTAACCCATTGAAAAATAACAACTTTGTTTCTATCAACAATTCACACTTTTCAAAAAAGCCAAACCTTTTTATATTTTTCGACTCGTTGAAAATCTTATTTTGATGGTAAGGATTAGTTTTAAACCCAAACGGCTTTATGCTCCAATTACTAATACCAAATAAAAAACATAAAATTTAAATACTTTCCAGTTTTCTCAAATAAAATCAATCAATTGAGAAAACTTATTTAATTGAAAAAGAATCGTAAACTTCAGTGTCAAGCGTGCCATGTTAACCCCATAAATGAACCGCCCCTTAAATTGCAACAGTTTTCATAATGCTTGACAGTACCGGGTGTGAATGCGTAAGAAGCTCCACCTGATAGCAGCAAAATGGCTTGACAAGCTGTATGAACAGCTTTAACTGAATAATTCTTGGGGACAATTTAGAAGGCTTTTGCTAGGGTCAATTTAAAGTTCGTTTGACATCACGCATACCTATCAAATCTATACAAAATTTTTGATTTTTAGACTATTTTTGAGCTTCTAAAAAAACAATGTAATCTGCCATTGTTCTTTACATATCCTGCATTGCTAAATTGAACTATTTACTTCATGCATTGATGGAGTTTTCTCATCCTAATTAATAAGGCTTTCAGAGCTAACCGTCTGAAACTGTTAGGGGGAAACAGCCATTGAATTAACGTAAAGATTTTCAGTGAAAAAATCAAACCAGACTCCTGCGACAACATAGTATTTGATTTTAGTTGATTCAACACCCAGCTATTTGAAGTATTTAATGCATACTTATCCACAAGTTGTCTACACTTATAGCAACAATTTATTTTTTCAGTGGAATGGCAATATTCTAAACAAAACAATAAAAATCTATTCAGTAGTTTTACAAGACAAGGACTAGCACAATTCCAAAGAGATTCTTTTTTATAAAACTCGACTATCATTGCGAAAATATCAAAATGTTCTGATAACTTTTCGCTCTGTTTTTTAAAAACGGAAGACATAATCGATCCATAACGTCTCCTATAGCAATAAGCAGGAGTCTGATCAAAATAAACGATAGGATTACCCGAAAAATATACCCAGTGCCAGAAATTATCTTCCCACAATAAGCCTGTAGGAAAACGTAGTTTCAATTTTTTTATTCTGTCTAATCGATAAAGCCTTGAAAAAACTACAGGAGGCAGACTCAACAGATCTTCATAATCGAGCTTTACCTCCCCTGTAAACCTAAAAGAAAATGCACGCTCATCTGATTTTTTCATTTCATCGTTTATTTCATAAGTACATTTAACACTTGAAATTACTCCCTGTATGCCCGGCTTCATAAAATCGACCATTCTTTCTAAAGCCCCAGGCAACAGGTAATCATCCGAATCTAAAAAAAAGATAAACTCCCCACGAGCAATGTCTAGTCCTGCATTCCTCGCTGCGGACACCCCAAAAGACTTTGAATGTGTTACTAAAACAACTCTATTGTCGACTTGCGAGAAATTCCTAATAATATCTAACGATGAGTCCGTTGATCCGTCATCGATACATATCAATTCTAAATCTTGATACGACTGGCATAAAACACTTGACAAACACTTTTCAAGATAGCGTTCAACATTTTTAGTTGGCACTATGACAGAAATCATCGCAAATTACCTTTAATTTTTCATAACACCTATCTTATTTAAAAAAGATAAATAAGAATCGAAAAAACACGTTAACGTTAGGTGTTTGTTATAAAAATCAAAATTCTTTCGTCCCAATTCGGCTCTCTCACTTAACGGCATCTCTTTTAATTTTTTTATAATTTGTTTTGCCTCATCCAAGGAACCATATAGGAATACACCAGGTACGTCATTGTCACAGAAGTACTTGTTTCCACCCACATTAGACGCAAGAATGATTTTCCCTAATGACAATCCCTCCAAAATAACCAGATCAAAATAAGTCTCTCGATTTGGAACAATCAAAAGATCTGAGGCAGCTATGTAAGAGTATGGATCTTTTGTAAAACCAACTTCCAGCCATGAGGGATGATCTAATCTTTTTAACGGCTGCTCTGTTCCCGCAGCAATTACTTTAATTTTCCCATCAATTTCAAACAATGACTTTGCCAAATTTTTTAATAAATCATAACCTTTTACATAATTATGACGTCCTGCATATGAAATCAGGAAATCATCAGTGGCTAATCCCAGTTTTTGTATGATTTGAGATCTAGATAATTGAGCGAATCGAGGAGATATCCCTGTCGTTATGAAACAAACTTGTTTATCTTTGATAACACTTTTAAATTCTGGCCAATGACTGTAATAAGCGTCCATGGCTCCTTCCGTAGGGAAAATCACATAGTCAGATCGGGAAAAAGCAAATCTGTCAATTTCAACTAATCTTCTCTTGTTCGCTTTAAACCAAAATCTCTCATAAGCCGTTGTACAACAGTCCTCCAATTCTTCAAATAAAGGAACTGGTGAGTGCGATGTTAATATCACAACTCCCTTGTAGTTTTTTAACGCGTCCCTTGATAACCAAAGATCTAATGTTGAATGAAAGTGTACAGCGTCATACTTTTCAAATTCAGTATTAGGAGATGATGAAAGTAAAAGTTTTCGAACATTTATTACACGCCTAATAGAGCGTATATGTTTTTTTATAGGTTCTGGCAACTCACTCACTATATTTTTGATAAACACCTTTATAGCAGAAGTAACACCACCCCCAGGCAAAAATACGATTTGATTTGATAAATTTCTTTTATGGACTTCTTGATGGATATAGTAACCAACTCCTAAAGGCCCTCCGGCAGGAGATAAATCTAATTCATGTAAAAATATCAAAATAGACATAATAAATCTCCTGTGCCTCTTACTTTTTGTTTAATAACTGCCTTGCTAAGCTCAGAGCTGAAAGTATTACCTGATCCATATTGAAATACTGATAGCTGCCCAAGCGGCCGCCAAAAAACACCTTATCTTGGCTGCTATCAGCTAGCTGACGGTATCTTTTGTACAACTCGTTATTTTTATCATCACTAATTGGATAATAAGGTTCTTCACCTATGGCCCAAGATTCTGGATATTCATAACTAACAACGGTCTTTTTCGCCGAACACCTCTTCATAAAATGACGATGTTCAATACTCCTAGTGTAGGGAGTTTCCCGATCTGTATAGTTTATAACTGCTACTCCTTGAAAATTTTCAGTATTAAATATTTTATGTTGAAAACTTACTCGCCTGTATTCTAATGATCCCAAACAATAATCGTAATACTCATCAATTTGTCCTGTATAAACAATCTGATCAGCCAAATTCACAAACTCATTTCTACGTTTAATAAAATCCGTATTCAACAGCACTTCTGTACCATGGAGCAATTTGAAGATCAAATCTGTATAACCGTTGGTAGGAATCCCTTGGTATGGATCATTGAAATAATTATTATCGTAAGTGTATCTGACAGGAAGACGCTTGATTATTGAGGCCGGTAAATCCCTACAGTCTCTTCCCCACTGCTTTTCCGTATAACCTTTGATTAATTTCTGATAAATATCTCTACCTACCAGAGTAATCGCCTGCTCCTCCAAATTTTGTGGATCCTTACCAAGCAATTCTCTACGTTGTGATTCAATTTTTCTTTTTGCCTCTATTGGAGTCACACAGCCCCACATTTGATAAAACGTATTCATATTAAAAGGAAGATTAAAAAGCGCTCCCTTGTAATTTGCAATTGGTGAATTGATAAAATTATCAAAATGAACAAGAGAAGTCACAAATTTCCAAACATCTTCATACTTAGTATGAAAAATATGGGCCCCATATTGGTGCACGTGAATCCCCTCTAATTCTTTTGTAAAAACATTGCCTCCGACATGTCCCCTTTTTTCAACAACTAAACACCTTTTCCCATGCTTTAACAATTCATGTGCGACAGTAGCACCAAACAATCCAGAACCAACAATTAGACAATCATATGAGGACATTCTTCGCTCCCTCTATCAATTCATAAACCAATTAGTAAAACAAATTTTTACCCAGAAAGTATAACTTGGACAAAGTAATATTCCCTTCTAAATTGAATGGCTGTTTTATAAAACAAAACAGTGGAAAAGGAAATTTAATTTTCGATTAAAATCAGAGGGTGACACCTCATTTGTAAGAAAACCTATTGTATTAAAAACAGGTTTCTAAAATTAGCTTCGTATATTTTTCTTAATTTCATCGATTATCCAATCACCACACGGTCATCTTGAGTTTTTATTCTTTTGATGAAAAAAAGTAAGCGTTTTACAACAGTCATTCAACATGAATCTAAAATCTTTATCAAAGATAACAAATAGAATTCCGCATATAGTTACATAGAATAGAACAAATTGAATGGCATCTATAGTCCAGTAAAAAAAGTTAACTGAATCTGCGGAAAAATAATTAATAAAGACATAATACGTAGATACAGAACTGACAAATACTAGAAACAATTTTTGCGTATATTTAATTACATACTCTAAGATTGGTTCCCGGAACCCCCTTAAATATAGAAAATAAGGTTTCCAACTATTGACTACCAAAAGTTGACTTATTAAGACACCTATCAAAATACCCGTCAATCCAAAAAAACAACCCAATAAAATAGATAGGAAAATATTAAGAATGGATTCGCACAATGGTGCCCATGTATCCTGAAATAGCCCATATGCCGAAAGAAACGCATCAAAAGATCTTGTCATTTGAAAAAAACTGATTACTGCCATTACACTCAGTGGTAGTAATGACATAACAAATTGTTTGCCTATCCATAGTTCAACGAAGGACTCTGATAAAGTAGTTACACCACAACAAAGCAGTCCTGCAATGCATAACCTCATCGTAACTGCTTGCCAAAAAATTTTTTTTATCTGACTTTTGTTACCCTCGGCAACTAAACTGCCAACACCCGCATTTAATCCCTTAAAAATCGCATCCATAAAAAGAAAGCCACCTGCGAACAAAATCACGTAATTCCCATATACAGCAACAGTTGATAAAGATGTAAAAAAATAAATAATCAAAGGGGTAGCTTGCCAAGACACATAAGCCCCAATTTTATGAAAAAACAATTGTCTTGTTTTGATTAGGATGTAGCTGTATTGTTCCTTTATTTGTTTTCCTTTTGCCACATCTGGATTCAACCATGGGTACTCCTGTTTAATACAGTGATTGAGACGATAAGATGTTAATATAGCGGCCAAAACCTCTAAAACCATCCACCAAAGATACCCATTAGACAAATTGGAAATTAACAATATTTGGGTAGTGACCTTTATGATCTTCACACTTTGCGTCTCAGAAATGATTTTATATTCTTTCTGATCGGCAGATAAGACAATCATTTTATAATTCACAAAGTAACTTAAAAGGGCACTTAGTAAGAATGCAATAAAAGTCCCATAGGCATAAATTAAAGGAATCTGAGCCTTTGCAAAAATGTAAGGGAACCAAGCCATTAATACCAATGAACCAATAATTACGAATAGTGCTACCCATCGGTAAAACCACCCTTGAATTGAGACTATGTTATTAATTTCTTGACGATCTCCCACACTTAAAGGCTTATATAAAGCAAATGCAACGGCAGCACCTATACCAGATTCGGCAAGATTTAAAAATTGGAGAAGATTCTGAGCCGTAGTGTTTAACCCTAAGAGCTCTGCACCAATATAATCCAGAAAGACCTTCCTTGAAAAAAATTGCAGCCCCAGGTTAATTACATAAAAAAACAGTGCAACCCTTGCATTTTGTATCAGCCTTATAGTGCGAGATACTTTTGAGGGCGTCATTCTTCATCTCTCCAACTTCATATTTGAAATACATCAAGGATTAAAAACATCAAATCAACATTCATTTTTGCTCAAATCACTTTTCTGCTTGTACAAATTACTTACATATGCAATTTGATTTTTGATGTTATAACTCGAATCGCTTATTTTCCAAAAAAAATTAGATCGTCGTATTTGGGATTCAGCATCCAAAGACAAAATCTTCTTTGCCCAAGTGCTTGCTATTAGAGGCAAAAAACAACACAAACCAACATCAATATTCCTCGTTACGCTATCGGAAACTATACAATTTAGTCCATTTGATTGAGCCTCTATCAATATAACTGGAGCTCCTTCATGTTTTGATGGGAGAAGCAATGCATCAGATGCATTTAAATATCTAGCAATGTTTTTCTGAAAACCAACAAAAACACACTTATTAAGCAAATTTTGGGTCGATAACTTTTTTATTAATTTTGCTTTATCCTCCCCATCTCCAACAAAGAGAAAAATATAATCCTCTGAAGATTGATTTATTTGCTTAATAACATCAATTAAAAATAACGTGTTTTTTAGTCTATTGAAATTTGAAACATGACAGATCACCTTTTTATTTTCAATTTGCAACTCTTTTCTAACAGAATCCCTAATTTCAACGTTGAATCTAAAAGGGGAAGGATCAATAGCATTGTTTACTAATACGTAAGAAGAATTCTCACCAAATAAAAATTTTCCTGCCTCTGGTGAACAAGACCACTTATCCGTAACATACTGCCTCCCCAAAATAGCAAGTAATTTATTAATTAAATGTTTTATTTTATTTTCAGAAAATTTAGAAGAATGACTATGAGCAATAATTGTCTTTACTTTTGCTTGACGTGCGAGAGGGGCAACGAAAGCAATTAAGTTAGGAGAATGTATGTGAACTACGGAGTAATTATCCGAATTGTTTAGAAAAAACTTTCTAAAATACCTTACTGCGCGAAAAAGTGACGGTGATAAAGGATTGGGGGAATAAAAAACTGATCCTCCGAGGGATTCAATTTCATCTTGATATGAAAATTCTGTTCGTCTAGTCACCAGAAAATCAAACTGTATTTCATCTCTATCAATATTACGATATAAGTTCATCAAAAACGAAGAGACTCCCGACTTTCTACTTAAATTTGGAACAACTTGCAAAACCTTAATCATTTAAATGCTCTTAATATTTTCCTCTGAAAATTTGTCCTGCCTTCTATCACGCACTATCCTTGCTGGAACTCCAACTGCAGTGACATCATCTGGTAGGCTCTTTAAGACAACAGCATTGGCTCCAATCCTGCATCGATTTCCAATAACTATGTCACCTAGTATACAAGCTCCAGCTCCTATGACACAATCATCCCCGATGATAGGGCCGTTACCATTTCCAATAGTAACATTTTGATATATTTTACAACGACTTCCTATCTTCGTATTCTGGTGAATAACTATACCTACACTATGGGGAAAAACTGTGCCCTCTCCTATCTGAGTCGTTGGTCGAATAATACAACCACATACGATTTGCAAGGTTCTACAGACAAGCATACTTAAAAAATAAAATCCTCTTGTATAGAACCATCTCTCAACAATATAAAATTTCATCGCAAGGCCAGGATTTCTTTTTTCACGAATTTCTTTCATCTTCAATCCCCATCTAAGTTATGTCTAATTTTTTCCCCATTTGTTTCAAAAATCGCTCAGATAAATAGGGAAAAACACAAGTTGCTGGTGAAAATGTTAACTCTCCAAAGTAAACTTTATCTTCAATTTCATATAAATCGACTCTAACAAATTTAAATTCTTCGGCTAATTTTCGAGCAATCGATAACATCATATCTAAATGCTTTGGTTTTTCTATCTCTCCCTTTCCCGGACATTCGTTCCCAAAGGGCACAAGACAGTCAATTTTGTTCCACTTGATATCAAACACATCAAGATCAACCTTCGTTGGAGCTCCCTTTTTAGATTCTCGATTACTACAAACTAATATGAACTCCGGCTCTCCGTTTAAACAATGTATTTTGTAATCGAACAAATTAGAACCCATATATTTTTCAACATAAAATCTATGTTCCAAACAACGGTAGTGAGGTTCTATAGATGCCAAGCCATAAGTAGTAGAAAGCCAGGTCTGTATTTCTTTTTGAGTTGTCTCTAAATCAAGTGAATTTTTGTCATGCACAACTAAATTCATGCGGCAACCATGTGTCGCTTTTATAACAAATGTTTGGGGTAATTTGTTGAAATTTAATTGCTCAAAGCTAGTCAAAGCCTTGGTGTAAACGGGAATTAGGATATCTGTAAAACCTTTTTGTTTTACATATTCCCTACATGCGTATTTATCAGTACATGTTATCTTAAGACCTTGAACTTCAAAAAGCTCCAAATAACTTACCTTGTCAGCCAAGGATTCTGGATGATTCAGATTTAATCGTCTTTTAAACCTTATATATGCATCAAGTTTCTTTGCGAATGGATAACCGAAGGTGAAACAGATGAAGCACATCAGATTCGTGTAAAGCACCTTTAAAGCAGAGGAGAACGCATAATTCATTTTATTTTTGCTTTAAGTATAAGAATTACTTAACTAAATTCATTTTAATCTTAAAATTTTTATGACACACCAAAAACATATATGAAAAATTGATCTAAAAATATTAAGTTTTTCAATGTCGCGATAAAGTATCCAGTGGTATCGAATTAAAGGAACCTTTTTTGAAGATATCGATCCCACTCTTACCCGATATTGCATTAACACATCCGGCAATCCATATACATAAGGCTCTCGGTGCAATATACGTAGCCAAAGAGCATAATCATTCCTTCGCTTAATATTGGGGCCATAACATTTACCCAGTTTTTCCGCATTATAGATTACTGTTGAATTTCCTATAGGATTGTCCAACAGTACTCTGTTGTAATCAGCTTTAGGAACACTTCGAATAATTTTTCCCAATGGTTTCCCTTCCTCATCAATCTTTTCATAAGACGTACAAGAAAAAGCAAAATTGTTATCCTGCATAAAACCAATTTGCTTTTTCAATTTTTCTGGGTACCAAACATCATCCGAATCCAAAAATGCTATGTACTTCCCTCTTGCCTCATTAGTAGCCTTAGTTCTTGCCTCAACAACTCCTGACCTCTTAGCAAGACAGTGGTAGTGAATGCGAGAATCATTTTTCATATAATCAAAAACGATTTCTTTAGTATTGTCCGATGAGCAATCATCTACCACTATCAACTCCCAATATGGATACGATTGTTTCAATACAGAATCAATAGTTTCACCTATATAAGCACCACAGTTATATGCTGGCATCACAATGGAAACAAGTTCCGGTCTCATAAAAGAATCCTAGTTGTTTCTGAAAAAATCTCTAGAGAATATTTTTGATTCAACATCTCTCAAATCTTGTGAATAACGATTAGCCACAATTACATCACTCATCGTTTTGAATTTAGTTAAGTCATCTTCAAATTGAAGAAAAGCAAATGAGTTATTTTGACTATAGGCAGGATCATAAACAACAACTTGTACCCCTTTAGACTTAATCTCATCAATAATGTCAAAAATTGCAGAAGCTCTACAGTTGTCTGAACCTGTTTTCATCGCAAGCTTATAAACACCCACTATTTTGGGAGACTTCGCTAGCACTTGAGAAACCACAAAATGTTTTCTTGTTTTATTGGAACGAACGATAGCTGCTATAAGCTCTTGAGGAACATCACTGTAATTCGCAAGCAGTTGCTTAGTATCTTTGGGAAGACAGTAGCCGCCATAGCCAAACGAAGGGTTGCAGTAATGAGTGCCAATACGAGGATCCAAACCAATACCTTCAATAATTTCCTGACTGTTTAAATTTTTCTTCCAAGCGTAACTATCTAGTTCATTGAAAAAGGCTACTCTCATTGCCAAGTACGTGTTCGCAAAAAGCTTTATAGCTTCTGCTTCTGTTGAATTTGTATAAAGCACTGGGATATCTTTTTTAATTGATCCTTGTAACAATAACTGAACAAATTGTTTTGCTTTTTCTGACTTATCACCTATGACAATTCTTGATGGGTATAAGTTATCATGAAGTGCTTGCCCCTCTCTCAAAAACTCCGGGACAAAAATCACACTTTTATACCCTCTTGAATGTAAGCTTTCTGTAAAACCTACAGGGATTGTAGATTTAATTATTATGGTTGCGGTGGAATTTATTTGGCTAGCTACATTTAAAACACTCTCCACCGATGATGTATTAAACCTGTTGGTCTTATCATCATAATCTGTCGGAGTAGCGATCAGAATAAAATCAGCCTCTTTACTTGCCTCTTTTAAATTCAAGGTTGCTCGTAAGTTCAAAGGCTTATTCTCAAGATACTCCGAAATCAAAGAGTCAACAATCGGACTTTTCTTGTTGTTGATTAAATCAACCTTTTCCTTAATAACATCAACAAGCACCACTTCATTTTGCTGAGCTAAAAGAATAGCGTTACTTAACCCAACATAACCGATACCTACGACAACAATCTTCATTTCCAATCTCCCCATTAATTTATTCTAAGTTCTGAACCTGCTCTCGCATCTTTTCGATATTAACTTTCAGGGCTAGAGAAGTCTGAGTCATTTCTATAGCCGCAGCCTTACTACCCAAGGTATTGGCCTCACGGTTAAGTTCCTGCATCATAAAGTCAAGCTTTTCCCCCACTTCGCCACCTTCACTCAGTAAGCGTCTGACTTCTTTCACATGCGTAAGCAACCGCTTCATTTCTTCATCCACATCAAGCTTAATGGCATAAAGAATCACTTCCTGGCGAATGCGGTCACTCACTTCTTCACGCGTCAACGTGGAGCTGTCCACCAGCGTCTTAGATAACGCCTCTTCCAGGCGCTCTTCTAACTTCTTTTGGATGTTTTCAATGATTTGGGGAATCTTTGGCGCCAACGCATCAACCGTCTCAACAATCCGATCGCAATAGCTGTTTAAAACCATCGCTAATGCTTCACCCTCACGCTTTCGTGCTTCTAAAAACACTTCCAATGTTTTATTGATCCCCTCTGACACTTGAATTTTCAAAACATCAAAATCAATACTTTTAGGTGCCAGAATCCCTGGGAAACTTAAAATTTGAGAAACTGTCAAGGCTCTGACATCCGGTTGAACTTTCTGAACCTCGGCTTGAAGGGAAAGCAAGTTAGCCACCGCGGTCTGATTCAAGGTCTGCTCACAGACAGCTTCGCCCACCCACTGCATCCGGCATTCAATCTTTCCTCTCGCCACATTTTTGGCAATCACCGCTCGGATATCGCCTTCCATAAAACGAAGTTCCTCAGGCAAACGCATGGCGATTTCCTGATAGCGCGAGTTAACGCTTTTCACATCAATCGCCAATAATCCCAAAAGCGTTTCTATCTGAAGATGGGCAAAGCCCGTCATACTGTTAACCGACACTTGATTTCCTTGATTTGATTCAAAAAATGGTAGCCCTAATTGTAAGGCATCACAATGATAATGACCTCTTTTGTATGGATAAGCCTTTAAATTTTCATCGCCGTCATTAAAATCTTGCCCTCACACGCAGCACCCACGTAGTTTTTTACACTTTTCGTCGTTTAGAAAAATGCAAAGCATCTACGCCTATAACCTAATAACAATACTTAACTGCGCGCGAGCGAAGTTTCTGGCTCACAAAAATCATAACCTTTCTTCTCTTTATAACGTGCCGTTTCATGTGCTCGATGATCTTGAAATCGAAGACGTCATCAAAGTAATCGGTCTATATCCGATTCCTTTCTTTTCACTCAAGACTAGCCATTCGATTCAGAAATCTGAAGAGATTAGTGCTATTCGCAATATTTGGCGAGGCATCCATTTATTAGATCATTCTCATGCTCTGACTTTGAATTCAAAAACTAAAGAGATGAGTGATATTCATGAGTCGTTTATTCTCACAAACAATTATTGGTCCATTCTTAAAAGTAAGCATCCAGATCCTATCTCGACGATTTTATTTTCACTCAAAAAAATCGGAAGGGCTGATAATTCAAACAATTTACCCTCCCCCCCGACACGAAGCCTTACCTTCAAGCTTTGATCGAATTTTAAAGACAAGGCTCCCTCACGCCATTGTGTCAGCTCTGACAGGCATCGAAGACAAAGTAATCAAACACCTTCGACATAAACTCCCCTTTCAACCCAATGTGTTAGCCAAAACACTTGTTCAAAAGCGTGTGCTGACGCGGCACGCGTTTAACCGATACGCGCTTTTCATCGCCGTTTGCGTTTATGAAATTTTGCTTCATAACGGTCAAACTCCACTGGAGGCTTTCCTAAATACTGTTGAGGCGATTGAACAATCGCCAACGATTAATGCGAATAAATCCGATGACTGTCACTTACCGCTAAACCTTTACCATTGGTTAGTCGCTCACGGCCATTTCCCGGAAATCGATACTGAAATACATAAAGTGGCAACGCCGGAGTTTTTCCCAGAAAATTTCAGTTTCCTTTTCGATTTTCGCTGTCGAAATCCTATCCCTGTCAGCCGGGAAATGGGAATTTTCCCTATTCCCACGTCATTAGATCCGGAACATAAAAGACTGCTCATTGCCATTAATTCGGCAATTCAGACACGATCATGCTTAAACAAAGTCCTTCATCAATACTATGAAGGAGCCTTTCAATGATTCCTTTTTTCTCAGCAAAACGCCCGGAGACATCAAAAGGTGAGCATTTGCCGTCTTACCTTCGGCCTATCGATTGTGATACTTTTTTACAAGAGCAAAACACTTTAATCAAAAGACTCAAAGTTGCCTATTCCGATGCAAGTAGTTGGGAAAGTCATATCCCGCCATGTCTTAAGGCGCTCGCCTTAATGTGTGGACGACTTCCTTACACCTCCAACACAATTTTTAGTAACGAGAACGGACTTTTCCGAGCTAGCGTCAGTGCCGCGACCTATGCGATAGAAATCATGGAAAGCACAGTGCAGCTTGAGAAAAACATCATGGCTCAACATATTCTTCAAGGCAGGCTTAAGGCCGCCGCGCCTTGGCCGGTCTATGCGCTTTTTTGGACGTTTTTGACAAAAAACTCACCATCGCAGAAAAAGACATAAATCAACAATCTTCATTTTTTCAAATTAGTGAAGTCAGTCACGTCAGCCATCTGTCTTATGAACCCCTAGCCATGCCATACGTCACTTGGGTAAAGAAAAAACTTAAAGAAAATCCCCAAGTTGAACTTCAGCTCAACTGGAATACACAAGCCCCCGCTATTAACGAGAAGCGCCAATATTCACGACTTTTCTACGCCAGGCACATCCTGAAGGAAGAAACATTGTCGTGGCTAAGTAACGCCGGGCGACTCCCCCTTTTTGAACTCATGAAATGCTTGACTGTCGACACGGATGTCGAACACTTCCCCTCATCAGTTGTCAAAGCCAGAAACCTAGGTGTCTACCGAGCTTGCCTTTTAGAGCGGGAAAGAATCGGAGCAAAATTGGGCGAAATTCTCGAACCTGACGGATGGCAGGAAACCCTTATCCGGATTCTCCGAGCACGCATTTTTAACGATTGGGAAATTAACGCCAAAGACAGTCCTTTAAGAAAAGGCGCTGACGGTCTCTTTTTATTTTGGCCTGACGTCTGTCCGATTCTTGTTGAGGATATGAAAACTTTCGGCTTAACGGACCTTCCGACAGATCCGGATATTTGGGCCGGCTGCCTTTTAAAAAGCGGTATCACTCTGCCATCAAAAAAAGGGAACTCAACCTGTTGGATCGCCGTCACCCCAAACGCGAAACCCAGAGCAGCGGTAAAACTCTCAGACGCCTACTTTTTTTCAAGCGGTCTTGTTCTTCAAGCGAAAACCATCAAGCGCGACTTTGAGACGGATCTTAATTCAGACCAGTCCATGGCTCTATCCAAACTCACTCGCGAGATTCTTGAAGCCAGTGACATGTCATTCACTCAAAAACTACCGAGTGAAAAAAGCAAAGGTATTGAACACTTTTGGCATTTTCACTTTAAAAATAAAGAAAGGGCTATTGATCCAACAATAGAGAGCGTTGCCGAAACATTAACTCAGAACCCCTCTATCATCACTGAAGTCTTAATTGATGAAGGCATTTTCATAGGAGAAGATTTTCCGTTATCGGACGGTATTTCTTTCGAACGACTAATTATCACCCTTTTAGCCGCCAACGTCATCTATCAAACTGAAAAAAATGAACCGCTCTGGGTCACTCACAGCGGCAACACCGGAAGCGCTCAAAGAGGTGTGATATTAAAGCTAGAAAACATTCAAGTGACCTATAACGGTCAAACACTAAGTTTTAAGGATGTTTTTGAGCTTATTTACCATCGATCTCCCACTCCAAACTTTAAGTGTTTTCTGTCCGACAACAAACAGGCTGACCAGCTAAGTTTAAATTTTGGTGAGGAGGCGGGCGATGAATAATACGCGCAAAACCTCTCAGACATTTGAGCGCTACGACTGTTGGCGCCCGGCCTACGAAGGATGGGCACTGCTCGGCTGGGCTTTCGGTTTTGGCTGGGTCACTTACCTTTATTTTGCTGAACGTTTACCCTTTTTGTGGTGTCTAGTCTTGTGGGGACTATCTCTCATTTTCTTAATCCGACGCGTCCTGGAAACTCTAAAAGTGTTAACCGCAAGAGCTGCCCTATCAGGTTCTCAAATCAGTTTCATGACCTTTGAAGAGCTTGCCAAAATCATGAAAGGTCACAAGCATGATCTATGGTTGGGACATGGTTTTCGATGGTGGCCGGAGCACTCCCAAAAGCTCTACGAGCTTATGAAATTGGATTGGACGAAACTACAACTTTCTCCGTGCTTGACAAGGCTATTAACCCATAACTCCGTTCTGCCTGATGAGGCCGCGGGACTGCCGATTATTCACGGAGTTGGTGACAGCGATGAATCATTATTTAGACCTTTGAAAAATTTTGAAGGCGGATTGTGTCTTTGCGGAACAACGCAAGCAGGCAAGGGAGTTTATTTAAGCCACTTAGTTGCCCAGGCAATCGCCAGAGGCGACGTTGTGATCGTGATTGATCCGAAACATTCTTCACGCTTAAAAGACAATATTCTTCATGCTTGTCGAGCTTGCGGGCGAGATGATCCGCTCACCTTCCACCCTGCTTTCCCCGACACCGGGATTCGCCTTGATCCAATGCACAGTTTCACCAATGCCACAGAAATTGCCTCCCGGATCCGTCAAGCCTTTCCGCCCAACATGGATGAAAGTTTCGCCAATTTCGCCTGGATGGCAGTAAACGCCATTGCTCAAGGTCTTATCGCTTTGGAAATTCGACCGACACTTCCGTTAATCGCTAAATACGTGAAACTTGGCATTTACGACCTATTGGAACCTCTGTTGGAAAAACATGTCAGGGAACACGCGGAAACTGATTGGCAAAAGCGCTATTGGGAACTCAAAGAAAAAGCGGGACGCCCGCCGCTGCCCAGCATCTCCGAACGACTCATGGTGCTCGTAGCGCTTTATGAAACGGAGCTTCACTACGCGGCACCCGATCCCGCCATCGATGGGCTCATCGAGGTCTTTCGTCACAATCGAGAACACTACTCCAAAATTACGGCTTCCCTTTTACCGATTCTTTCCATGCTGACCACGGGAAGGTTAGCGGATAGTTTATCACCGGAAATCACCGATCCTCATGACACGCGCCCCGTGATGAATCTGGAAAAAGTCATTAACGGCGGTCATGTCCTTTATATCGGTTTGGATTCCATGCCTAATCCAACGGTAGCCTCAACGCTAGCGGGCATTTGGCTTGCCGACCTCGCTAATATCGCGGGTCGCCGCTACAACCTTGGTATCTCCGCCCTCAATTCCCAACGCATCAGCCTTTTCATTGACGAAGTCTCCAACGTCATCAATGTCCCTTTAATTGAAATTCTCAATAAGGGCGCAGAGTCCGGTATTCAAACCACCTGCACCATGCAAACAATCGCGGATCTTGCGCACCGAATGGGAAGCATGAAGCCGCGCATGTCATTTTGGGTAACCTCAATAACCTCATTGCGCTTCGCACCAAAGATCAGATGACTCAAAATTTCGTGGTTGAAACACTTGGCAATACCTACGCAAACCAAAGTTTATCCATTAACAATCGAGCCCCCGATCACCTCTCACCTGACTACCACTCCGGTCTCTCTCGACAAATGAACACGCAATTGGAACCCACTTTCCCAGCGGATTTTCTCGGGAAACTCCCCAATTGTGAAGCTATCGTACAGGTCTCCGCAGGGTACTCTACAAAACCCGCTGTCCGATTTTGGTTAGTCAAAAGGAAGCTTAACCGATGATTCGTTTATTGATACTCAGTCTGATTGTCAGTATTACGCTTTCGTTTTTATGGTGGCCGAGTGCTAAGAACGAAAACGCCATTTTCGAACTCATTGATAAAGAACGCACCTGGCAAACAGAACATCTAGGTTTTGATTTGGTCTCTAAAACGGATGAAGGTATCCGTACCATAGTTAATACTCTATTGGCCTCTCCCATCCCGTCCGGGCCGCAGTCAACGCTCCCCTATTCGGAAAGTTCTGCTGACGAAGAAATTAAAGCGGCCGTTCATAGGGTGTTTCAAAAGCCCTACTGGCAGACAATGTTCGCCCTACTTGTTTTAGCAATCGGACGAATTCTTGTAACCGGTTTAATGGGATTGAGTCTTGCTCCGCTTTTAGTCGCTGTTTTGCTCGATGCTCACTGCGCTCGTGAAGTTCGTTATGCCCAATTTAAGCTATTGAGTTCCATGACCTTTCGAATCGCCATGAGTGGATTTTTTATTATTTTGGATCTGATGATCATCTTAAGCGTCGCCCCCATTTGGATTAATCCGAATTTCATATTGCTGAGTTTCGTGTTGTTAGGAGGTACTCTTCATCAAATGCTGATTAACTATTACAAATAACGTCAGCCAAAAAGGATTTCCCCTTAGATTTAAAAATTTTCTATGAGGGATCCCTTTAAGGGAAAATTTCTTTAACCCAGAGAATGAGTACTTTCAAGATCAAAATTCTCTTTCAATGGTTGATCAACAAGCGACTCAAACAAAGAACAAACAACCTTTTGAATTTGATCCAACACCTGAATTGAAGTGTTTTTCTTAGCGATCAAAAATATTTCCCGATGTTGGTTCGGACTGACCACAGATAATTTGATTTTTGAGAAAAGGTCTTTTCTTGAAAGAGCGACCATTGGGTACTGCAAACTCCAGCCGACACCAGCGGCAACCAGTTCCAACACAACACTGGAACTGTCGACTTCTACCCGAGATGGAAGCAGACCGATGCCTTCTTGAAGCACATCCTCCAATACTCTTCCGGAAATGGTATGTAAAGGCGCCCTAATCAAAGGAAGTCCCGTGAAAACGAAATCCTTCAAATCACTATCACTTCTCAGATGCGTCTCTTTGGGGTAAATGGCAACAACCGGCTCAATGAATAACTGACGCCGGAGAACACTTTCGTCTTGACTGATGGGATCACTGACAATCAGATAATCCACCAATCCTTTTTCAAATTGCTGAATGAGAATTTCAGATGTCCCGGAAACCGTCACAATTTTATGAGTTTGTGAATGCAAAATCGTTACCAGTCTGGCTCCGATTACCGCATTAACTGAATCAATAATGCCAATGCGGATTTCTGCAGGTAAATTGTTCCGTAAACGTAAACCTGTTACAACGTCTTCTAAGGATCGATGAGAAGCAATCATTGCCTCCTGAAGTTTTCGTCCCTCAGGAGTCAGAACCCATGGTCTGCTTGAACGATCGAACAAATCAAAACCCAATTCATCTTCAAGCGAACGAATGCTTTGGCTAACTGCGCTCGGCGAAACGCCGAGCGCCTTGGCCGATATGGTTAAACTTTTGAATTGACATACCGTCAGGAAATCGTCAGCATGCTGCTCCAGTAACGAATACAAAGATTTCACCATGCTGACCTCCCTTTACAGACCGTTTTAAATTCCTATTGATAGCGGGCTTTCCAATAGGGTTGATCGCAAATTTGTCCCATAAATTGAACCACCAACATCGTCGCCAAATAAGATGTGATCTTATTGCCGACATCCATTTCCGGAGCCACTTCGACCAAGTCAAAACCAACAATGTGCATTCTCTTTGCCAAAGCGGCCAAACTCTCTGTCAATTCCTCGAACTTCATACCATTCGGTTCAGCAGAAGGGCAACCTGGCACCAAGGAGCAATCCAATGCGTCGATATCAATACTCACGTAACAGTATTCTCCTTCAGGGAGCAGTTCCGCCACACCTTGAGGACCAATTTTATGGAACTTTTTCATGGTGATAATTGTATTGCCATCGGCAATGGAATCTCTGGCGTTAAACGCTCTGACACTGCGAATGCCGACTTGAGTCAAACTTTTGACGTGTTTCATGTTGGCAACATGACGGAACGGATGCGCGTTGGTGTAAACAAAACCTTCCGAACATTCCGCATAATCAGGGTGCGAATCAAACTGCACTACATGAATCGGTTTATCCAACACATCAAACCCTGCAATCAACGGATTGGAGACCGAATGATCTCCACCCATACCGACAAACAGCGGATGGTTGTCTTTTTTCAAAACTTCACGAACAATATCTGTCGTCTTTTTTAAGTTCCCTTCAATATCACAAGGCACTGTGGGAACATCACCCAGATCAACAATTCGATCTTCCTGAAGCTCTTTAGCTAAGTAAATCTTATCTTCATCAATATCGTAATAACCTCGCTTGTTGTAGCGAAGCGATTGTTCCCGAAGGCCTCGAGCACAAAAACGCGATCCCGGCAGATAGGGCATCCCCTCATCAAAGGGAACACCTAAGACAGCAATATCAAAGGGAGTGATTTTTAATTCATCAATCGTACGAATTTCCCGAGACCGTAAGAAAGTAGGAATGCCGGAGTAGGGATAGGCCGTATAAAAACCTTTTTGTTCAAGTGTGTTCATAATAGCCTCGCTTATTAAAAGACCAACATAATCCAGGGCAAGCCGACACCAACCCAAACAATGAGTTGCAATGTGGCCAAAATTAAGCCGATGCGCCACCATTGTCTCTGAGACATATAGTTAGCGCCGAAGAAAATCGGAGTAACACCACAGCCGTAGTGCGTCAAAAACGCAGAGCTACTGGCCAATGCGCTGAAAATAATTAAAACCGGGAAAATTGGGGCGCCGGCAGCAACAAGCACGCTGGCAAACGCGGTAAAGAGCGCCAAAATGTGAGCCGTGGTACTGGCCAATCCATAGTGAATATAGTTGTAGATAATGGCTAAAACGACCAACATGAATAACCAGGAACTTCCAGCCATGTATGCGCTACTTGTATCCGCAACCCATTTCATCAAACCGAATTTAGAGAGATAGGAGGCGAAATTCATCATCACCGCCATCCAAATCAAAACATCCCAAGCGCCTCGCTGTTCAAGAACATCGTCCCAATTTAAAACGCCCAGGCAAAGCATTGCGGATAAACCGAGCAACGCAACCCAAGCAGCGGCAATACCGTGAATATCAGAGGTACACCACAAAAGCAGAGCCAAACCGAAAATCACGCAAAGAATCTTTTCCTTGGAACTCATTGGTCCCATGATTTCCAATTCTTTCGTAGCTGAAGTACGAATTCCGGTTAAAGAGTCCAATTCCGGCTTAACCAGTTTTCTTAAAATGACCGGAGTCATCAATGTCAATAGCAAACCGGGAACCGAGGCCGCGATAAACCAAGTCATCCAGGTGGTTTCAAAGCCGAAAAGATCATGAATAAACACAGCCGAGGCCACATTAGTGGAAGAGGCCGTCATGAAAATACAAGCGCTTGTCAATGCCGCGCTGTAGCAGCAATACATCAAGAAAGCGCCGGTTCTCGTGTTTTTTCCACCGGGTTCACAACCGAGCGTTGAACAAATGCTTCGAGCAATCGGGAAAACAATACCTCCCCCACGTGCTGTGTTAGATGGTGTGAACGGAGCAACAATCAAATCAGTGAAAGTCAAAACATAGGAAACCGCCAAAATATTCTTTCCGAACTTTTTCAGAAGAACATAAGCGATTCTTTTTCCGAGCCCCGTCTTAATGAAACCGGCCGCAAACATAAATGCTGCGACAATCAACCAAATCAATGTGTTTGAAAAGCCCTCCAAAGCCTGTGTTTCGGAAAAGACACCGAAAATCACAGACAAAGTGCAGGAAATAATGGCAATTGCGCCAATACTGAAAGGTTGCAGAATAAAGCCCAAAATCGTGCCGGCAAAAAGCGCCAGCAGATGCCAGGATTCAACATTGACACCTTGAGGCATAGGGCTAAACCATATTGCTACCGCTAATGCGATGCAGGCTAAAGATTTGTAAAGGCGTGTCATAGTTCTCCCCTTTTTCTAAAGGTTTCCGCTTCTTTTTATTGACTATAGGAAGCCACTTCGGGGAAGAAAACAAAGTAAATGATTCGCTTTATAAGAAGTTAAGAAAAATTTAAAAATGTAATGCATAGCCTTAAGTCCAAATCATTCATCAGTATTCAACGACTTTGCTTTCTTTGACAAAAATTAAAAGAGGCAATACCTGACTCAATCACTTTGATAAAAATCAATGAAGTTCCGTATTGACTGAGTTTTTTGCTTGTTTGATCTCCATCGGTATTTTGTCGTTTTCCAATCAATTCTGAGTTTATTTTTGGATACAAAAATCTTAAATCAAGAATTTATTCTCATTTCAAGTTCACGCTTCATCAATCAGGACCGTACAAATCCGATTTACTCAGTAAAAACAACCTCAGGCAGGATTGCGCCCCTGTGTCGTTATGCACATTTATGTATGACGAAAAATCAAACAAATTGAAAGGACAATCATGAAAAAATCTCTCGCTCTGCTTCTGACATTGACTGGTGCCTCAACCGCCACATTGGCCTCACAAACAGGCTCTGAATTTTCCATGCTCTATGACATTGTCTACAACTGGTCAACGGGTTACCTCGGTCGATCCATCGCCCTAATCTTCCTCTTGGTCGGTCTCGGCGTCGGCGTCATCCGCGCTTCCATTATGGGAGCCGTTGGCTACGTGGCCGCCGCCATTTGTCTGGTGGTTGCTCCTGAAGTGGTTGATGGCATTTTGACTACCGTGATCTAAAGTAGCAAAGGATCTCTTGAGTTTGCGTCGAAACGATACAGGACTTGTCCCTGTACCAAGAGAATTTTTATTGAACCTAGGCAGCTATCGAACGGCGCCTTTTGAACCATGGGGATGGCTTGAATGCAACAAAGACTCTTTATTTGCTTGTGGTTACACGCCTGATAGACTAAAAAAATTTTCCCCTTACGTTAACGTCATCGAAGCGGAGAATTTTTCCAAAATCGGCACCTGGGCAAGATTTCTTTTAGCACCGATAGAAAAGCTGAAAAAAACCGTTAAGACAAACAACGCTAACTGCAATGAATAATGCCCTTTTGCAAAAAGGCAATCCGGCTTTGCATACTCTTCTGTATCTTTAATTTAGTTTTTTATGCATTTTTCACATCTTCGAGATTATTGGCATAGCCTTTTTGCACGAAAATGTGATTATTGATTACCTGTTTTTGCACCATTTTTGATTTTAAGAAATCTGACTATAGCAAGACTCCGACCTTACCTGAAAATGGTTGACAGTTTTTAAAACGATGACTGATTGAGTTGACCACTTTCTGGCTTTTGCCGAATTCTCTTCACAGCTTCAAACCTAAAACCTTTTTACATTGACACGTTCGATCTTCATGGGCACGAGCAAAATCAAACCAATAACAAAAAACATCCCCGTGCACAAGAGTGCCAGGCGCTGATCATTTCCCGTTACCCAAGTAATCAGTCCATAAGTCATCGGGCCGATAATGTTGGCAACCCATAGCGCCATATTCCAAAATGAGTAAAAAGCGGCACGATCTTTTTCAGGTGCCAGGACTCCAACCAAAGCGCGACCGGCCGATTGGCTCGATCCCATTGCAATCCCGGCGAGATTGGCCGCTATCCAAAAGATCGGTTTCGTTTGAGCAAAATACGCAACGCCCACCATGGCAATCCATATGCAAAGCGTCACAATCAATGCATTCTTGTGACCGATCCGATCTTCCACATAGCCGAACGCAAAAGCACCGACTGCCGCGGTGATATTGACTAATAAAACTAAGAGAATCGTCTCGTCCGGCGTAAAACCCATGGCTTGATCGGCGTAAACGGCGGCAAGCGTCACTACAACAGCGATTCCCCCTTGAAAAAACAAGCCGCTTGCCACTAGCCAGGCGAAATTTTTATGTTTAGGAAGATTTCTGAAAGTTTCCAAGAGGCTTGACTGAGACTCTTTAACCAACGACCAAAAAGAGGCCTGGGTTCTTGGAGTTGCACGCTCCCTTAGCCAAAGAGCCAACGGCATCGACGCAATAAGGAACACAGCCGCCGTGATGAGCATTGTGTACGGAACATAGCCCTCGGCACTGATCCCCCTGCCCTGCATCGCTAAGACAACCCAAAGACTTAGCCCCAGCGTTAAAAGGCCACCGCAGTAACCGAAACTCCATCCCCAACCGGAGACTTTACCCATCGAACGCTCATCAGCGATTTCAGGCAAAAAGGCAGAATTTAATGTCTCCCCCACGTTATAGGCGAAGTTACTCACAATCACCATGAAAACGGCCAGCACTACGGTTCCACTACCAGTAAAAGCCAGTCCAACAGTTCCCGCAATACAGATCAGGCTCATGAGAACTGTCCAGAACTTTTTATTTGCCTTAAGGTCTGTTGCCGCCCCAATAAGCGGCATACAGACAATCGCCAAAATGTTGCTTGCTGCGATAACGCTTGTCCAAAGCAGTGTCGCCCAAGGGGCATCCGAACAAATCACTCCAACAAAATACGCATTAAAAACCGCGGTAAGAACCACCGTGGTGTAACCGGAATTGGCAAAATCGAAAGCTGCCCACGACCACACCTCGCGTCCCGTGACGCCTTCTTTTAAATGCTCAGCAGAAAACAAAGACACGAGGTGTTCCTTTCCTTAAACGTGAGCGAGCGTTCGGATATGCGCAACCACCGCTCGAGAAAGACTCCTGGGTTCGTAGCCCCCCTCCAAAACACTCACGATTTTTTCATTACAAACGGTGCGGGCGATATCATCGATGATTCGGGTAATGTGCGCATAGTCTAAGTCGGAGAAGTCCAGGCCCGACATTGTGTCAGACAAATGCGCGTCAAAACCTGCAGAAATAAAAATAAGTTCAGGTTTGCATTGCTGAAGGACGGGTTCCCATTCTGAGCGAATGATTTCACAGGCAACGTCCCCTCTGTCACCAGCCGTCAAGGCCGACTTATGCACATTGGCAGAGAGACACTCAAGGCTGGCGTGTGGGAAAATATTTTTTTCAAAGAGCGAAAAAAACTCAATACTCTCTTGACCGGCCAAAATATCTTCGGTGCCATTGCCGTGGTGCGCGTCAAAGTCCAAGACCGCAATGGATTTCAAGCCGAGAACATCCCTTGCGTAAAGCGCACCGATCGCAACATTGTTGAAAATACAAAAGCCTTCAGCTTTTGCCCGATGAGCGTGGTGACCGGGCGGCCTCACACAACAAAAGGCGTTGGTGAGTTTATTTGTAACCACATGATCTACTGCTTCCAACACACAACCGGCACTTTCCAGCGCGGCCTTCCAGGAATCTGCGCTTACGATCGTATCCTCACTGATATGAACAAGCTCTCCCGAGCTCTTCGGGATTTTTGTTTGAACATGATCAATATAGTTTTGATCATGAGCGCGCAAAAGATCTTCAAGAGAGGCCTGACGCTCAATTTGCTTTCGCACAAACGCGCTCTCAAGACCCGAAGCGACAAGTCTTTCTTCAATGGCGGTAATTCGATCCGGCGAATCAGGACTCAAAGGACCTGTGAGATGCCGATAACATGATTCGTGAGTAAATAAGCCTGTGGACACAATATTTCCTGTTTTCTTTTGATTTTAACTCAAACAGGTTCTCCTTCGATGCTTCAAGGGCTGAGTAAGCGTTAAGCCAGAGAAAATACATCAAACAAAAAGTTCATTACCATGCGGAATTTAGACATACCATATCGAACGATTTTGTCTGTTTATGCATTTTTGTTCGATATATCGAACAAAATTGAAATATTGGGAAAATTGTTCGATATAACGAACAAAAAGCAAGACCTCGTTTAAAAATGCCCATAGTCAATTTGAAATACACAGTCAAATATCTACTCCGGTAGCATAAATTACCTGTTGCTTTCAATTTTGTTGAGCAATTGGCAAAAACAAGGGCAAGTAACTAGAAACGAATTCGTGAAGTTATTACAAAAATTAAGAAGTATTGATTTAAAATTTGGGCTTATATCGTTTCAATCAACAATTTTCAAATGAAGCGCCTGCTGGATATTGTCATTGTTTTGTTAATTGCGCCTCTGGCTATTTTTTTATCTATTTTTGTCGCCATCGCTATCAAATTGGACTCTCCCGGTCCCATTGTTTATTGGTCTACCCGTGTCGGTCAGTATGGAAAGCACTTTCTGATGCCAAAGTTTCGATCGATGGCTGTGGGCGCTCCCGTCTGCGAGGCTGAAAAAAATCCTGAAACGCAAAGTTATATCACTAAGGTGGGGGCCTTTATTCGAAAAACCAGTTTGGATGAACTCCCCCAATTATGGTGCGTGCTAAAGGGCGACATGTCCTTAATTGGACCCAGACCCGTTTTACCCATTGTGACTTCTGTTCTTGAGATGCGAAAAGCCGCCGGTGTTGATCAACTTAAACCCGGTATCTCCGGTTGGGCTCAAGTCAACGGTAGAACAACCATTACCGATGAAGAAAAAGTCGCTTTAGATACCGAGTATCTTCACAAACAGTCCGTATTGTTTGATTTAAAAGTTATGGCTATGACGGTATTGAAGGTCCTTGAGCGAGAAGATATCGTCCGCTAATTCTTTTGCAAACTGACAGTCTGAAACCATTGAAAAAAGGGAACCCATTTTTGGATTCCCTCAGATGACATCAAATTATCTTTAACCTAATATCAATCTTCTTCAGGCGACTTAGGCTGAGCCTTCGCCGCCTTGGCTTGCGCCTCAAGCTTGGCCAGATATTCTTCAGTCACATCCCCCGTCACATAATCCCCATCAAAGCACGAGCACTCAAAGCGCTCAATCGCAGGATTCATATCATGAAGCGCGGACTTCAGATCCTCCAAGCGTTGATAAACCACCGCATCGGCTTCCAGGATCTTACAGACTTCATCATCGGTCTTGCCGTCGCCACAGATCAATTCCGAGCGAGTCGGCATATCAATGCCATAGACGTTGGGGAAACACACGCGAGGAGCGGCGCTTGCCACAAAGACCTTCTTGGCGCCGGCTTGCTTAGTCATGCGAACGATCTCATGCATCGTCGTGCCGCGCACAATCGAGTCGTCGACCAAAAGCACATTTTTATCTTTAAATTCAACCGCCATGGCGTTTAATTTCTGACGCACGGTCTTTTTACGGATCGCCTGCCCCGGCATGATGAAAGTACGACCTACATAGCGATTTTTAATGAAACCTTCGCGATACGGCAGACGCAGTCTTTGGGCCAATTGTTGCGCGGCCGGGCGGGAGCTATCCGGAATCGGCATCACCACATCAATTTCATCCACGGGAATTCGGCGCGCCACTTCGTGAGCCAAATATTCGCCCAGACGCAAACGAGCCCCATAGACAGAAATGCCATCAATCACGCTATCAGGACGCGCCAAGTACACGTACTCAAAAGCGCATGGCACAAGCTGCGGGTTTTCGGCGCATTGCGCTTTGTGAATTTGACCTTGCATGTCAACCCAAATGGCTTCACCCGGTGCCACATTAAAGAGCGTGTCATATTCCTGAGCTTCGAGCACATCCGATTCAGAGGCAAAAATCACATCTGTTCCCGATGCCGTTTCTTTCGTGCCGTAACAGAGCGGACGAATGCCAAACGGATCGCGGAATGCGAGCATGCCTTTTCCGGCGATCAAAGCGATGCAGGCATAAGAACCTGTCACGCGCTTATGAACCCCCTTGACGGCTTCAAAAACGATCTCAGGAGAAATTTTGCAATTGAGCGTTAAGCGGGAAATTTCATCGGCCAACACGTTGAGTAACACCTCGGAGTCACTCGTCGTGTTAATGTGACGACGATCGGAATCGTAGAGTTCTTGCTTTAAGGCTTCTGCGTTGGTGAGATTGCCGTTGTGCACAAACATGATGCCGTAAGGGGCATTCACGTAGAAAGGTTGGCTTTCTTCATTGCTGTCAGCGTTACCCTGCGTGGGATAGCGAACTTGCCCCACCCCGCTATTGCCCAAGAGTTCACGCATATTGCGCGTTCTGAACACATCACGCACAAGCCCCATGGCTTTGTGAATGTGGAAGGTCAGTCCGTCGAGCGTGGCAATACCGGCCGCGTCCTGTCCGCGATGCTGCAATAGGAGCAACGAATCGTAGAGCCGTTGGTTAACCGGCTCATGAGAAAAAAGACCTACAATCCCGCACATTTGATAGCCTCTTCGGTTAAAAATTAAAAAACTTAACAATCCCCGCCTAGTGACGAAGGTTCGCGATCGAATCGGGCATCATCGGCATCACCCAATCAATCACATTTTCAGCCAAGGGAATACACAGGGAGTGTCGCCACATTTGAGTGGTTGGGGCACTTGTCATACCGGCCAAAAACACCACCGCGCAGACAAAAACAACACCACGCACGAAGCCAAACACACTCCCCAGCACTCGGTCCTCGGCACTGATTCGCGCCACTTCCAACATTTTGCGCAGAATCGTCCCCAAAAGACCGATAGCAAACACACAGATCACACAGATCAAGACTGCCGCAATGATCGTTCGAACCGCAGGTCCCAGACTTTCCAGAGGGATATGCACCGCCAATTCGGGCGAAAAACGGATGGCAAACACAATGCCGATCACCCACCCGACAATGGACAAAATTTCGCGCACCACACCGCGAGTCACTCCCACCACAGTAGAAAGTCCCAAAACGATGATAATGGCCCAATCTAATTCATTCACGATCGTCTATCCTTTCATTGACGGGCTTCACGAAGCTTTTGCGTGATCACATCCTCACGAGTGGATTTCAACAGGTCGCCCAGCGGATCCGCGCTCATCGGCTTCTTAGCCGAAGACTTTTTCTCGCTTTGATTCGTTGACTTTGCGCTCGACGTATTTTTCGTTGCGGACTTTACAGTCGACTGATTTTTCGCGGAGGATTTGCTTGCCTGAGAAGCGGAACTCTTCGCTGACGTTTGCTTTACAGTCTCCGTCGCGGCCTTTTCCGTTTTCGTTACGGAACGAGCATGCGCTTCTTGCGTCGCACTCTTTAATGTGCGGGTCGGCGCAATGCGGTTCATGTCCCGTTTGGCGTTTGCTTCAACCTGAACCGGCATATGAGAAATTTTTCGGCTGTCCAAAAGTTTTACAACACGGTCGGCTTCTTCCTTTGTCTTAAACAAACCCAAACGCACGCGCCAAAGCGTTGCCGCTTTCTTTTGCACCTTCACGGAATACACCGGCAAACCCATCGCCTGATAACGGGCCATTTCACGCATGGCGCCCGCTTCACTGGAGGTAGCTAACACTTGGATGTAAAGAGAGCCCTCATTGGATGGAGCATAATTTTGAGCGGCTGCTTTACTTTGCTCCAATTCGGGCGTTGGACGGGCTTCCGGAACTTCCTTGACTTCATTGGGTTTTGTTAAATCCCGAAGCGCACTGCGATCAGCCGGCATGCTCACCTTGGGCTGCTCATTGACGGGTAGCTCCATCTTATAGAAAGGCTCTTTAGCAACCGGTGGAATTTGAGTCTGCGCATGCCGATCCGCTTCAATCGCGGGCTCTTCAAAGAAAATCGGCAATACCGTCACCAACGCGGCCACCAACACCACCGCTCCCACCACCCGGTGGCGGAAACGCGCTTTAAGTTGATGAACTTCCATCTCTTTATCTTCAGTGAGATGGTCAAGTCCAATATCCCCTGCACCTTCAGGATTTTTCCAGAAGGCGTCTTCTTGAGGTGTGGGTTTATTGGGGGAGTCTTGCATTTATTCACACAAGCGGCAGGGCCGCGGTTACGGTGACAAAGGAACCGAAAATTATGATTTTATCAATGATCGAAGCGGTGCGCTTTGCCTTCTCAAACGCATCCTTCACATCGGCGCAGACCGTAATTGCTTCAGGGTTCTCGCCGGCTTCCAGCATCACACGATAAAGCTCCTCGGCATTGGCTCCTCGGGGACCGGGTAAGCCCATAATGAACCACCGGTCAATCACACCCGACATAATTTTCACCACATCGAGCATATCTTTATCGGCGAGCATCCCGAAAACCGCAATGGTTTTTCCTTCATCGCCCAAGTCTTTCACATTTTGCGCAAGCACATGAGCCGCATGAGGATTGTGACCGACATCTAAAATTACAGTGGGTTCCGACCGGACTTTTTCAAAGCGCGCCGTCACTCGTACGGTTTTCAATCCCAATTCAACTGCCTCCTTGCTGACGCGCAAACGATCCGATAAGGCTACAATCAGCGCAAGGACTCCGGCCGCGTTATCCATTTGATTGCGACCGGCGAGAGCCGGTTTCGGCAAAACCCAATCAATATTGTTCATGTGAAAACGCATATGACCGGCATCCACTTCGCTCATGGAAAAATCACGACCTACTAAAAGCAAGTCGCTACCCAGAGCTTTCGCATACTGCACGAGTTTTACAGGAGGATTTTTATCAGCGCAAACCGCGGGATGCCCTTGGCGATAAATGTGCGCCTTTTCCCAACCAATCGCTTCACGCGTATTGCCCAAATAGGCTTCATGATCAATGCCTACCGTGGTTACGATACCGGCCGTTGGCTCCAAAGCGTTAATCGCATCAAGCCTTCCTCCCAAACCGATTTCCAAAATCACCACATCGGGCTTGGCGTTTTGAAATACTTTCAGAATCCCCAACGCTGTGAATTCAAAGTACGTTAAAGGCATCCCGTCACGAGCTGTCTCCACTTCAGCGAAAGCTTCAACCAAGAGTGAATCTTCAACACACTTTCCGTTGATCTGCGCACGCTCATTAAAGCGGAGCATATGAGGCGATGTGTGCATCGCCGTTTTGTAGCCTGCCGAGCGATAAATCGATTCGAGCATGGCGCAGGTGCTGCCTTTGCCATTCGTGCCTGCCACAGTGATCACGGGGCAGTCAAAAACGATGTTCAGACGCTCAAGCATCCGCTTCATCCGCGCAAGCCCAAGCTCAATCACATTTTCCGGGTGAGAAGCCAGGATGTAGTCCAACCACTCGTTTAAAGTATCTTTACTTTGAGACATTTCTCTGTCCAAAAACGACGCGACCACGCTGCAAGCGTGGTCTGTATCGTTGAATTTATTTTCGGTTTATCCGAGTCATTCTGCGTCCGTGATGCGCTTTCTCATGAGCATTGCCATGATTTCAGCAATGTTGGCGCGCATTTCTCGACGGTCAACAATCATATCGATTGCTCCCTTCTTTAACAAGAATTCCGAGCGTTGGAATCCATCGGGCAATTTTTCCCGCACCGTCTGTTCAATCACACGGGGACCAGCAAAACCGATCAACGCACGGGGTTCGGCAATCACCACGTCGCCCATAAAAGCGAAGCTGGCCGAAACTCCTCCCATCGTCGGGTCTGTTAAAACCGAGATAAAGGGAAGTTTTTCACGGGCAAGCCCCGCAATGGCAGCGGTCGTCTTCGCCATCTGCATCAAAGACAACAAGCCTTCCTGCATACGAGCTCCGCCCGAAGCCGCAAAGCAAATGAACGGACACTTCATGCGTGTGGCTTCTGCCACGCCGCGCACAAAACGCTCACCCACCACAGACCCCATGGAACCGCCCATGAAATTAAATTCAAAAGCCGCCACCACAACAGGTAAACCGCGAAGTGTGCCGCGCTTGACAACCAAGGCATCCGTCTCACCCGTTTTTTGCTGCGCCTGAGCTAAACGAGAGGGATAGGGTTTGCTATCGACGAACTTCAAGGGATCCGTCGGCTGCACTTCTTGAGTGATTTCAACCTGATTTTGCGCATCCAGAAAATTTTCCACGCGCTCACGAGCGCCGATACGCATGTGATGCCCACACTTGGGGCAAACCATCAAAGAGTCGCGCAATTCTTCGGTATAGAGAACTTGCTCGCAATTGGGGCACTTTGTCCAAAGTCCCTCCGGAATCACGCTTTCCTTTTTGTCGGCATGATCCGAGTCCGACTTATGAATGCGAGGCAGCAACCGATCGATCCAACTCATAGAAAATGTCCTTTAATACAATTTCGTACTGATAATACGATTGTGGATTTTATCAAATTCAAACGACTTCACTAATGCCTTATTTTGGGTATTTTTCTCATAGACTTTGAATCAGATCTAAAACACAAAGCAAACGAAAAAATTCAAACCATGTTAACTATAAAGATCTGATTCCATTATTTTGATTATTAAGTTTCAATATTTTTGCTATTAATTTTTATTTTTTGTTTATTTATTTTCAATATTTTGTATATTAAAGGCTCTATCTTATTGATTTTATTAATATTTAAAAAGACCAAAGCGTCGGACTGTATGAGGGTAAATAAGGCTGATCCGGATAGCGGACTCCGACGAGGTAAAGTCCCCCGGCTGCAAAGGTCGGCGCGGCAATGGTCCGATCGCGCGCTTCAAGCACCTCTTTGAACCATTGAACACTTTCTCGACCTGTGCCCACATATACGAGGCTTCCGACAATGTTTCTGACCATATGGTGCAAAAAGGCATTGGCGCGAAGGCGAATCCCAATCATCTTGCCGCATCGCTTGACTCGGACTTCATAAATCGTTCTGATCGGGCTTTTTGCTTGGCACTCAGAGGCTCTGAAACTCGTGAAATCGTGTTCGCCTAAAAGAAACTGAGCGGCTTCTTGCATTTTAGCTTCGTCACAGGATCTAAACACCCAACCGACCAGACCATCGGTCAAAGGCGAACGAACCGAATCATTCAAAAGCCAATATTCATAGGTTCGCTCAACAGCGCTAAAGCGAGCGGAGAAATCCTCCGGAACTTCCTGAGCCCAGCGAACCGCGACAGAAGGAGGTAAAAAGGTATTGACACCTCGCACCCAAGCGGTCATCGGGCGATCAACGGGAGCTTCAAAATCCACCACCTGATGCGTTGCGTGAACCCCCGTATCGGTGCGACCTGCGCAAACAGTCGAAATCGGCACTGTCGCGAACGCTTTCAGTGCCGATTCCAAAGTGTCTTGCACGTTCGGCATATCGGGCTGGGTTTGCCAACCACAAAATGCCGAACCGTTATATTGAATGCCTAATGCAACCCGCATTAGCCGCGCTCATGCACTTGCTTCATCAACGTTTCCGCTTGCGCCTTGTCAGCCGCGGAACCTTTTTGGAGCACTTCTTGCAATAGCGCAATGGCTTCGTTTTTTGCGCCAATCGAAATGAAGGAGCGCGCCATATCGAGCGAATCCTTCATGCCATGATCGTCAACTGCGGATGCCTGAGGCTGAGCTTTGGTGCTTTCGGCAGGCATCGGTTCGTCATCGGCCACTAAATCAAAAACATTTGCAGTCGCCGCGGCGGCAGGCGATTCAGCCTTAACAACAGCTTCAGCAGGCTTAACAGGAGCCGGCTGAACAACTTGGTTCGGTTGCGCAACAGCAGGCTCCTCTCGACGTGCTTCATGATGAACGGTTTCAACCGTGCGAGGCGCCTGTTGCTGCACGGCCTGACGAGCCACCGGCGCTTGATGAACCACCGGTTCTTCACGCACTTGACTCTTTGTCTTATTCATCACGCGTTTAAACGATTGAAAATCGACATAGCGGCCTTGCTTTGTACGCCAATAAATAAAGCCCGCTGCACCTAACATTAAGACAATCAGGAGATACCAGAACCAAGAGCTCGATTCCTCTTCAACCGGTGCGGACTCTTCAGTCATGATCTCAAGTGTAGGCATCGCATCCTGTGGTGAAATGGGTTCTTCAGGAGCCGCGGTTTCAGCAGGAGGAACAACTTCGGGGGCGGGTTCAGCCGCAGGAGGCACAGCCTTAACCGGTGCGAGTTGTTGGGCTTTTTGAGCCGGCGTCAACTCATTTTGCGCGACGTTGGCGGTCTCAGGAGCCGGCTCTTGAACCACAGATTTCACCTCTTCCTTAACCGGCAGTGTCACTTCGGGTTCTTTCACCGGAGTCGGTCTGCTGATCGGCGCACGTTGCTGAACCTTCGGTCGGTCAATGGGAGCCGGACGCTTGGCCACTTCATCGATGCTGAGCCCCTTTTGAACAATTTCACGAGCCGTCTGCGCGTTGATGGATTCAACTAAAGAAGCCGATGGCGCGGTGACTTTGGCGCCCGCCTTCAGCTGGCGGACGTTACCCGCGGGAAACGCTTCCGGATTTTGAATCGCCAACGCAACGAGCACTTGGTTCACACTCGCATTGGGATAGCGCTTTTGATACAAAACTCCCAAAGACCAAGGCGTGTAACCGGCTTCAATTAAAACCGGTTTGCTTAAATCGTAATTTTTCGCCTGCATGCGCTCCAGGGGCGTCATCGTATCGTCAGCAGACTTGACTTGTGCTTTAGCCGGTGCTGCGGTCGGTTTAACGGCAGGTGTTTCCTTAGCAGTTACCGGTGCGGCCGAGCTGATCGGAGCCGCCCCCATAGCAACCACTTCCACAGGTTCCACGGAGCCCGTAGCGCCGACATGAATGTTGTACTGACGAACCGTTACATGACCACCTTCATTGAGTTCCACCAAAAGGGGGAAAGCGCGTTCAACCGCGGGGTGCTTTGAAGTAATGCGAAGTTTTAATGGCGATTTGCCAATTAGTGCGAGATTTAATCCCTTGGCGGTTTCCGGCATCGTAATGCCGTATTTTGCATAGGTTTCCGCGGGAGCCAAACGCGCCGTCAAAGACGTTCCTGTCGGAGAAACATCATGCACTAAAAAAGTCGCCTGAAAGTTCTGACTGGCCTGACTGGTCACCTGCAACTGACCGAGATAAGCGGCCTGCGCCGTAGCGCCCACCGCCAGCATTACGCCCAAAACCAAGGTCTTTTTAGAAAAACTCTTCATATCAATGGCTCCCGATACCCGCGTTTCTTTGTCTTTTTCCCCATAAACACGGGCATTTTCTATAAAACCGTTACCGCTGTGAGTCATTAAACATAATGATTCACGTATACTTGTCGCATTTTAAAGAGATCCCATTGTTTTTTGGGGATTTTTAACGATTAGGAACGAAAAAATGTCCGTTGACCGCCAATGGCTCATTGATGCTTTGACTGACGCGCTTGAAACGCTCTCTGAAACCGTAGAACGTTTGGAAGACGAACGCTTGGATGCTGAAGAAATCATGCTTGATGATTTGGCTAACGTTTACGCCAAACTCAATTTTGCTGTCAATACAGCGGAAACCGGTCCATCAGCGATCGATACGACTGACCACAATCAACTGATTCAGTGGCCGGAGTGTATGCCTTTTGACCGAGAAAGCGAGCCCTCTCAGATGTCATAACGCGGTCTGAGGTGACGTGGGCGCAATCCCATCACAACCAACAAACCGAAATAAACGATCAGAGCCGCAAGGATATAAAGAAATACTAGCCCCGCGCGCTTGACCCACTCGGATTGCATACCGGCCCAATCCACGCCCTGTTGCAAAAAGGCGATCGTCGCACCCATCGCGAGTGTTGCGATAATGATACGAGCAAACCAGATTCCCCAACCCTCAATCGGCGTGTATTGACCGCGCCGCATCAAAATCACTAAAAGCGTTAAGGCATTGATACAACTGCCCACCCCTACGGACAAGGCTAGCCCCGCATGAGCAAAGATCGGAACAAAAACAATGTTACAAAGCTGCACACAGACAAGACTCACGGCCGCGACTTTCACCGGTGTGCGGATATCCTTTCGAGCATAAAAGGCCGGCGCCAAAATCTTAATGGCGATCAACCCCAAAAGGCCGAATGAATATCCCATAACGGCCAAACTCGTTTGATGCACATCGAAAATCAAAAAATTTTTCCCTTGATAGAGGACAGCCACCAACGCTTCTGCCATCAATCCCAGCCCCACCGCGGCCGGAATCGCCAATAAAACCACAAGCCGCAGACCGTTATCTAAAAGTGCGTTGTAACGCGTGAGATCATTTTTAGCAAAGGATGCGGAGAGGCTGGGAAGCAAAACCGAGCCGAGCGCCACACCTAAAAGCGCTGTCGGGAATTCCATCAATCGATCCGCAAAGGATAACCAAGTCACAGAGCCCGTTCCCAGGCGAGAGGCGATATTGGTATTGATTAAGAGCGACAACTGCGCCACCCCTACGCCAAAGAGCGCCGGAATCATCAGCTTCATCACACGAATCACCGCCGCGTCCTTAAGTGCTTTGAAAGGATTGACGGGGCGCGGTAAGACTCCCAGCTTCTTTAAAGACGGTATTTGGATGCTTAATTGCAAAACGCCGCCCACAATCACAGCGACAGCCAACGCGAAAATCGGCTGATCCAAATGAGGAGTTAAAAGCAGCGTAAACGCAATAAACGAGAGATTTAATAAAACAGGCGTAAAAGCCGGAATCGCGAAATGCTTCCACGTGTTGAGTACGCCGGCGCTCATTGCCACGAGACTCATGAAGAATATATACGGAAACATCCAGCGCGTCATTTCAGTCGCCAGATCAAACCCTTCGGGATTGTCCGCCAAACCGCCAGCAATTAACCAAACGAGCACGGGCGCAATCAAAACACCCAAAACACTGACAAGAACCAGAACACTGGCTAAAAGGCTAAACACCCGGTCAATAAACCCGCGGACTTCTGACTCCGATTTAGTGGCCTTGACGTCCGAGAGCATCGGCACAAAAGCTTGTTGAAAAGCCCCTTCCGCGAAAAGGCGCCGGAGCATATTGGGCAATCTGAACGCCACATAAAACGCATCGGTTGCCGCGCTTGAACCAAAATAGCGGGCAATCAGCATATCCCGCACAACACCGGTAATGCGAGACAGAAGCGTCAAAGAAGAAACTGTGGCGGCTGCCTTAATTAAACTCATCGTCTGGACTCAAAAAATTTTTAGAGCATTGTATTCGATATTATCCGCTCTCACACATTTCTCATAACAAATCAGATCTACAATTGACGACATTGGCTTAAATGATCATTCCTTTTGCTCCAAAGGCGATTTTTGATTTTTGCTTGAGAGCTTCAAAACTTTTTGCTAAACTTGGGAACTTTTCCAAGGGAGTGTTCTTCGTGGACGTGTTGTTATGCCCGAAAGAACCGTAAAAATCCGTTGGGATGAACTGATTCACCAGCCGCTTCCGACTTTGTGCTGCAAGCGTATTTCAATGCTCAATGCCTTTGAAAGCGGCTGTAATTAACAGCCGTAACTTTTTATATAAGGCAAGGAACTAACAATGGCTAATACCAAACAAGCTCGTAAGCGCGCCCGTCAAGCTGTTGCGCGCAACCAGCACCTTTCTGCTCAACGTTCTCAATACCGCACCGCCATCAAGGCTGTGCGCAAGTTGATCGTCGCCGGTGACAAGGCTGCCGCCACGGACGCTTTCGTGAAGGCTCAAAAGATCATCGACACGATGGCCGGTAAGAGCGTTTTGCACAAGAACGCCGCAGCTCGTCATAAGAGCCGCTTGGCCGCTGCTCTTAAGGCAATGGCCTAATATTTAAGCGAAAAGCCTAAATATTTCGACGGGGTTGATTTTCGGATCAACCCCTTTTCTTTTATTATTTCTCGATTTCGTAAGGCCAATCCAAAATGCCGCCCATGTCATACACATGGGTGTAGCCCGCCGCCTGAAGTTTCAGCATCGCGTAATGGCTTCGGACACCTGATCGACAGTAGATGATAATGGGATGATCCAAATCCTCCGGCAGCGACTCCGGCCTCACCCCCTCTTCAATATCATCATTGTCCAACAAGACCGCTCCGGGAATGTGCCCCCACTCATACTCATGCGCATGGCGCACATCGAGAATCAAGAGCCGGTCTCCCAACTCCTGCATCATCTTTTTACCTTCTTGCGCGGTAATCGCCATTGAGTTACTCTCCCTTGAATTTCACCTTGAGGATACCGACACCTTGGACTCCGCCTTCGAGCACATCCCCCGGATGAATCGTGCCGATCCCGGCCGGCGTTCCCGTCATAATCAAGTCACCGGGTTTTAATTCATAGAGCGTTGAAATATAGCTGATGATCTCCGGAACATTTAAGATCATTTCAGCGGTCGTTCCTTCCTGACGCTTTTCATTATTGACATAAAGCCACACCTTCATGGGCTCATTATCTGGCGTTCTGGAAGCAGGCTTTAAAGCCGTCATCGGCGCGGATTCATCAAACGCTTTGGCCGTGTCCCACGGTTGTCCCTTCGCACTGCTTGCCCGTTGAAGGTCGCGGCGCGTCAAATCCAACCCGGCCGCGTAACCCCAAACATAATCCATCGCCTCTTCAACAGGAATATTACGGCCGGCCTTGCCGATCGCCACCACCAATTCAATTTCGTGTTGAAGGTCTTCGGTCGCGCAAGGAAAGTCAAGCTCCAACGTTTTCCCCTCAGGAGCGTATACCGCGGCATCCGCAGGTTTCAAAAAGAGACTCGGCGGAGTTTTTTCTCCCAAAGCCGCGTTTACCGCCGCGTAGTTGCGGGCAACACCATAGATCCGATGAATCGGAAAGTAGAGATTGGGCTCACCATCAATCGGCAGAACCGGCATGGGACCGGGAGCAAATAAAAAAGACATTTTCTATCCCTATTGAAAAAAGGGGACAGTTCCCTGAGAACCATCCCCTGTTGACTATAAATAATTAGGCTTGATCTTTGACGGGGCGCACCGGATTGGGCAAACCACGAACCCAAAGATAGAACTGGTAAATGTAACCGCTTACCGCGTAGCAGCAGAAAACAATAAAGGCTGAGAGCGACGGATTGCTTGAGAAGCAAATGAAAGCCAAAGCCGCCACCAACACCACCCAGAACGGAATCGTGCGGACAAAGCCCATGTTTTTACCGCTAAAGAACGGTGCGTTAGAAACCATGGTGACACCCGCATAGATGCAGAGCACGGCCGTAATATGCGGTACATATTGCGTGAGCATGGGGGTGAGCTGACCGGCCACGGCAAGCCATACAAAGCCCATCACCAAAGCGGCGCCGGCAGGACTGGCCAAACCCTGGAAAAAGCCCTTGTCAATGAAACCGATATTGGCGTTAAAACGAGCCAAACGCACACCGGCGCCGGCGCAGAAGATGAAAGCCGCCGCCCAACCGAAGCCACCGAAGTCCTTCAGTGCAAATTCATAAGCAATCAAGGCCGGGCAAACACCAAAAGCCGTCATGTCTGCAATGGAGTCAAACTGCTCGCCGAAACTGCTTTGCGTGTGCGTTAAGCGGGCTACACGACCGTCCATGCCATCGAGCAGCATAGAAATGAAAATCGTAGCCGCCGCGATACCGAATTCTCCGGCCATGGCTTGCGTCACGCCCCAGAAAGCGCAAATGAGCGAACCCATCGTAAAAGAGTTCGGCAAAAGATAGATACTGCGCGCGCGAGCTTCCTTAATACGTTCCTTGATGTTAGCTCGAGGAGAACGACGAATTTTTCGCATGATAAAACCTTTCTGTTTTTCCCAGTTTTAAGCCTTAGGAGCCAATTTTGCCAAAATGGTTTCCGTGCCAAGCACCTTTTCGCCGATCGTGACGCAAGGCGTTGCATCCGTGGGTAAGTAAACATCCAAGCGGCTACCGAATCGAATAAAGCCGTAACGCTCGCCCTTGGTAAGTTCATCGCCCTTTTGGATATAGCAGAGAATGCGACGGGCAACGAGACCTGCCACCTGAACAACCGTGATGCGGTTACCGTCGTTAACGCGGACAATCACGGCGTTGCGTTCATTTTCAGTACTGGCCTTATCAAGATCGGCATTCAAGAACTTGCCGGGATAATACTGGACGTCTTCCACCGTACCGTTGACCGGGAAGCGTTGGCAATGAACATTAAAAATATTCATGAAGACGCTGATCAGAATCGCCTCTTCATTGGTAAAGGGGTCAATCGTTTTTTCAACCTTCACAATTTGACCGTCGGCCGGAGATAAAACCGCTTCAGGCATAGAAGGCACTGTGCGGGGCGGGTCACGGAAAAATTGTGTGACAACAATAAACAGGATCCACAAGAGCGCCGCGACAAAACCGAATCCGGCCAACGCTGTCCACAAAAGAGCCAAAAGGAAAGTACCCCCGATAAAAGGCCAACCTTCACGGGCCAATATGGGGTGCGGGTACTTTGGATTCATGAGTTAAATCTCCGTGACTAAATTCAATCCGCTAATTGTACGCTATCGGCGATTATTTCCGCCTCCAAGCCATGTTAACCGCAAAATATTTTTCCTCAAGCTATCTAAATACTCTGTAACACTTTCGGTATCAAAAAATAAGGGCTCGCCGGATATTTGACTACCTGACGAACCCATCACTGAGAGTGTGAAACTTAAAGCTTTAACGCTTAATCAAAACGTCTGCTATCACAGTCAAACTCAAATCACTGGTTCCCGCCTCAATCGCAGGAACCGGCACCGCGGCATCCATTGATTTCGCCGAAGCCCGCATTAAAAGATTGACCGGACGGGGCGTCGCATTGCTTCCGAATCGCAGACTTTGCAGCTCGACCTTCGAGGCAGAGCTTCCAACCGACTGCGCAATCCAGACGGCGCGCTGCGTTGCATCGGCTAATGCCATTTTGTAAAGCGTTTCGTCTTGCTTGGCTTTGGCCTTACCAGAGACTCGGAAATTAAGACCTTCCAAGGCTAATACACCATTGACCTTCTCAATGACTTGAGGAACCAATACAATATTGGGAGCGATCACTTCCAAGGATTGCGATACACGCCAGGCAACAATCTTGGGCGTCTGATTGCCCTTCGTTTCACCATAAACCGGATATGAATTCATCGACTGAGTCTGAAGTTGAAGTTGATCGCTCACCGCTTTAATTTGAGCCAATCCCGCATTCATCGTCTTAATTGCTTCAGCGGTCGCTTCCTTTAATGTTTTAGCCTGAGACGAAACCGACCAATGCATTTGGGCTTCATCATTGGGGACCGTAACCGACGCCGTCCCCGTCACTGTCATCGTCATTCCTTTTTCCGCAAGCGTTGTGCCGTTCATCGAGTCACCTGCCATCGCCGCTGTCATTGTCATGGCCATTACACCGGCCGCTGCCATCTGAGTGATCTTTTGCATTGAGTTTTCTCCCTATCAAAAATTGCTTGAATCGGTTTTATTTTAGGGTTTTAAGTCGAGTAGAATGTATCATTGTTTACTTTTCTGTATCAGCTTATTAAAACGAGACTGTTATGAATCCGATTGTTGTTTGCCGCCTGCCCAACCACGTGGGCGACTGTTGCATGACCCTCCCCTCCTTGCGCTTATTGGAAGCCAGTGGCTTTACACCTTATTTGGTCGGCAAGCGTTTTGCCGAAGACCTGATGCTTGGCATGAGCTGGCGCTTTGACCCGATTGAAGGTCATGTAAGCGAAGATTTACAACGGCTTCATTACCTGTCTGAACAACTAAATAAACCGCTGGGGCTGCTTTTCCCGAACTCTTTCGGCTCCGCCCTGCAGTTCCGCCTGGCGGGCATCCGTGCCGCCGGTTTCCCGACGGACGGCCGTTTCCTGCTGCTGGATCAGAAAGTTCCCGAACCTGAAAAAAATATCCACGAAGTTGAACGTTTCTTTGCCGCGACTCTTGGCGCTATTAAAGCCTGGGGGAAAGAGCCTGCTTGGACTGAAGCTCCTAAAGATTTAGGACTAAAACTCATCACTCGCCATACGGCAGGCGCCAAGAACCTGATTGAAAAATTTAATATCCCGGAAAAATTTGCGCTAATCGCGCCGATCGCCCGAGGCGTTCACCACGGTAAGATCAAGCATTGGACGGAAATTAACTGTGTTGTGAAACCCCTGCGGGACTTGGGTATTGAGCCCATTGTGCTACCGTCCCCTGACGAAGCCGCCGATGCCAAAGTCGCATGCCCTGACGCAACTCATTTGCCGCCGACCAACCTCGGCACCTACGCCGCTTTGTGTAAAGAAGCGCAATTAGTGATCGCTAACGACTCCGGCATCAGCCACGTGGCGGCTGCCGTTGGCGCACGTCAAATCACTTTAATTGGCGTCACGGATCCGAGACGCACTGGTCCCTGGAATCCGAACGCTATCGTTTTAGGTGAAGAAGGACGGTGGCCCTCTAAGGAAGAAGTCATCTCCAAAATTGAAGAACTTTTGAAATAACGTAAAGGATTACTCGCGGAGAAAATTCGATTAGGGTTTTGGCCGCGAGAAATTGGAGCTCACTAAATGAGTGAACCTTCATTTGCCATTATCGTCCCAGTCTACAACTCAGCCCGTTATTTAAAAGAAACGCTGGATTCTTTATTTGCGCAGACATATAAGAACTTTTCGGTGATTGCAGTTGATGACGGTTCAACTGACGATTCACTCAGCATACTCAAAACCTACGAGACACAGTCCTACCCGATAAAGGTATTGACCAAACCGAATGGTGGTGTCTCTTCAGCTCGAAACTTCGCTCTTGATTACATTGAAAGAGTGAAGAATTTTGATTATGTCTGCTTTGTCGATTCCGATGACATTGTCACAGAAGATTTCCTGGCGAAATTCACTGACAACATTATCCGCTTCGATGTGCCTTACTTAGTGTGCGGTTGCCGTTCCTTTGATCTCAGAGGCCCCCAAAATAAAGAATTTAATCTTCATGAACCGGTGCTTCTGGATTTAGACAACATTTACGCACATTTTTTCACTTTAGGTCAGTGGCGTAACTTTTCGTCTCCTACTTCTCTCTTTTTTATCGGCAACCGCTGTTACCGACTTTCCGCAATTCAAGGGTTGCATTTTCATGAAAAGCTTGGCAAAGGTGAAGATAAAGACTTCATGTTAAGAGCCACCAAAGCCGTGCATTCAGGGGTTGTTTTTTCCAATCAAACATATTTGTATAGATTGAGAAAATCATCCCTTTCTCATAGCAAAAAGCAATACAACCAAGATATTTTGCTTTTTAATTCTCTGACTGAGGAAATAGAAAAAGCAGAAAATCCGTACCTTCGCGAAGGCACATTGATTCGGTTGTTAAACGGCTGGTGGCAGGCTGTGCGTCGCTGCTTCACGGAAAATGAATATTCACCAGAGTATTGGAAATCGCTGTCAGAGTACTATCAAACGATTTTGAAGCTTAGTAGCGGAACTGAATTGAACAAAAAATACCGACAGCGATTTTTTCTTTTTAAATTCGGTCCCACATTCTTAAGCTTCTATTTCAAGATGTTACGCAAGAATAGTAAGGGTACGATGAAGCAAAACTATTACTTTGATTAAGTGTCATATCTAGAGGTCAAGCTGTTTTCTTTTCTCTTTGGTCAATTTTAGATAAGCATAAATGAGGTTAAGGAAAAAACCTAGTCTCATAATCTTCAACCTCTTCTTATCTTTCGAGGTTAGTTGAAATTCGAATTTTTTCTGAAGCGCAGATTTCACCAATTTATAAAAATCACTCTTTTGTTTTAGATTGTTTTTCGATACCAATGAACGGTGCAAATCAGACCAAATGCTTTCAATGTATCGATGTTGTATCCCGTATCGCTCATAAGAAGGTAAATCTTTTTTATCAATATATTTTTGGTGAACAAAGAAGTCATCCGTAAAACCCATTTTTTTCTCAACATGAGTCAAAGAAGAACTTCGCATACGATATAAATAGAAAGGATCGGGAATTACCTTTGCTCGTTTGATTTGTGGAATCAAATTAATAAAAAAATCCTGATCCTCAGCAATCCTCAAAGAAGCGTCGAAGAACTTATCCCTTAATACAGACAATTTAAAACATTTATTACAGAGACCATTTAAAGTTACCGTGGTACCAGTGACCCAATCATTTAGTCGAAAATAGTAATCACATAATTGTTCTTGATTAAGAGTAACCTCTGCTGGAACCAATCTGCCTGATGAGTAAAAACCACTTTGCGTAAATTTACGTAGTCCAAAAATCAGAAGATCTGCACCTTCCATCTCTTGGATGCACTTTTGCAAACAGCCCTCATCAATTAAATCATCAGAATCGAAAAATAATACGTAATCGTTATCTTCACAATTTTTGTAGATTAATTTTAAAGCCGCATTTCTAGCCGATGCCGCCCCTTGATTCAACTGAGAAAGAACTATCAATCGACTTTCTTTTGATTGATATTTTTGGAGTATTTCCAAAGAATTATCAGTAGAACCATCATCTACTGCATACACGACAAAATCTTTATATGTCTGAGAAAAAATTGAATTCAAACAATCTGACAAATATTTTGACGTATTGTAAACCGGAAGAACGATAGAAACTTTAGGCATAGAGAATCAGTTTTCCCAATATCGAAGGATATATACTCGTTTTTGGCAATTTAAACAAAGCGCATTATTTTTTCAACATAAAATTATTTCTATACAATGACAACCTAAACCCTTTTATTCTTTTTTGATATATAGCAACAATGTATTCGTCTTGTTCTCAGCGTTCCACTATTCTTCAAATCATTCTCTTGTTTTGTTGTTTATCAGCTTGTGGTTTAGCCACTATCTTAGGAGCAACAAAATTCAAATATTTGATTTTTATTTTGACCATACTAATAATCACTATAAACATAAAAAAACTGTCAGAACCCATTTTTTCGTCTGAAATTAGAAGCTTCTCTCTGTATTGGTTACCGTGGATTTTTTGTGTCATTGTCCTTATGTTTGTCCACGGAACAAAAGGACTTACTCAATACATTAACGCTTTTTTAGTCGCAATTTTTTTATTTTCAGCGCTATACACATACAAACTTACTAGAAAAAATCTAGTTGTGTACCTTAGTTTTGTATTGCTGATGCTCAACTTAGCCATAACTATCGACCTGTATAGACATGGTGTAACCGATGACATACTGCATACAAATAAAAATCAGTTAATCGATGTTATTAGCTATATGGCAATAGCAATTTTTTCTGTTTTATTTGTTAACAAAAAGTTATTTAGTTCAAAAGAATTATTTTTAGTTATATTTACCGGACTAACTTCATTAGTCTTAATCATCCTAACGGGGGTGCGTCAAGCCATTCTTCCTTTTGCAGCCGCAGCATGTGTTTTTCTCGTGTTTGGAAATAAAGATTCCAGAAAAATAAGCCTTGTTTTTACATGCCTATTTTTACTGCTAATCATTGCTTCATACATGTCCGGCCGTTTGCAAACTGGCATAGAAGATTTAAATCAATTTAATAAAGGAAATTCTTACACTTCCTGGGGGTTACGCATTGAAATGTGGAAAATGGTTTTGCAAGCCTTCCCTTTAAAACCAATTTTTGGCTGGGGAAACGATGCTACTAACGCTATGGCCGAACAAGGAATCATTTTCCCAATATCTACATGGAAGATGGCCCACTTTCACTCAGACTTTTTTATCGCATTAGCAACTGGTGGTTTAACTATGGTATTAGGCTGGTTACTTGCGCTCGTCGGCTTTGTTAAAAGTTCACTTAGAGATTTGCCTCGTATGTGCACACTCGCCAGCATTCTAGCTTGCGGTCTAGCTGACCAAAATTGGTTTGAGCAAAATATGCTCATTCCCTTCGTTATTCTCTGGACTCTTCTTTACTTAACTGATCCAGCTAGAAAAGAGCAACCTGTTTAGGCAACCTTTTTCCGATACTGAACCTTTTCAGCTTCATAACGGCCAAAAAAGCGCTTCCAATGTTTTTCGAGTTTGCGCTTGCCCAAACAGGGAATCCACTGAGCCAAGGGGACTAACTCGGGACATCCGTATCCGTCAAAAACTACGAGTCTTTCAATCTTTGTCCCCTTGAGCATCACCATAAAATTAGTTGTTCTCATATCCGTCACAATAACATTTAAACGGATCATCTCAGCTTTCAATTTCTGAAGCTCTTTTTCTAATTCCAATAATTCAGCATCTGTGGCGACAGAAAGGTACTCCCGCAATCCGATTGCAGTCACTTCTTCCGTTGTTCTGAAGTACTCCTGCTCCATAATCATGTCGTTGCCGATCGTGTAAAGACCCACGAACTTTGGCATAAAAGAAGGCGCGATGCCTTTTTTCTGAAGATATTTGAAATATCTCGCCTCTTTAATGGATTGGCGGGAATTATCGAGCTTTGAAACTTTCAAACAAGTATTCGGATTGTCCAGGTTCTCGTAGCAGAACCGATCCATGCCCCGACCAAGAAATTTTCCAAGATGGACTTCCATTTAGAGCCCCTTTTTAAGAGTGCGGGCACGAATCTTTTGAGCTTTTGCTTCAAAGGATTCGATCAGTTTTGCCTCATCTTTAAAAATTTCTTTCAATGGACGGCCATTGAAATAAATTTTCAAAAACCTCAGATAGTCTCGAGGTTTTAATCCTATATCCATCACCGAGTAGTACAACGCCACCAAATCCTTATTTCTCCAACGATAGGGCACTTGAGCGCGAATTTGAGCGCGGTGCAAATCGATAATAGAAAGTTTGAAATTGTTCAAATCGTCAAACGGAAGCTGAAGTAAAAAGTGACAAATATAGCAATCTCGGTGATTGATACCGGCTTCGTGCATCTTTCGAACCATCTCCGCCACGCGTGTGACCAGGGCTTTTTTTACGGAATACGCTGGAGGTTCGGTTGCCCACTTCTCACAAAAGTCTTCCAAACTGATGCAGGGCGCTAAATCTTCCGTCACAATAAAAGACGTCTGTTTAATCGGGTTTAATCCCCGTTCGCCGTATGCAACACCTTTCATCGTATCAACACCCAGCTGCGCCAACCGGTTAATAGCTCGCCATTCGTTTCGAGCGCCCAAAACCGGCGCATGAAATGAAAACACGTTCTTAAAGAATTCCTTATAGGTGATTCCGTGGTGCAATTTAAGGTAATAGCCTTTGCCCCGCACCTCAAAGCGAAGGGTTTCTCGAGTGGCAACCGATCGGTAGACTTCTCCTGAGATCTTTTCTACTTCCTCAAAAGCGTCTTTACCCTTCCAAAGATCGTCAAAAGGTTTCTTTAAGATAAGCATAGTTATTCCAAAATAATGTCCGCGGCTTTTTGAGGCAATGAATAAAGATCTTCCGTATCAGCAAACCGGCAAGCATTGCCGCGCCAGCGAGAAAGCAACTGCTTATTCAAAGCTTGGAGCATAAACTCGTTAAACTGCTCCTGACTAAATGGGGAATCCAATACCAGACCGCTATCGGCTTCCCACACATAATGGGCGTATCCGCAAACATCAGTCACAATTTGAGGAACGCCTCCGACCATCGCTTCCAGAATGACCGTGCCGGTGTTTTCAGAGCGAGCGGGATGCACAAAAAGGTCGGCAGCGGCGATAAAGTCTGCCACGTCATCACGTCCACCCAAAATATGCACCTGTGACGAGACTCCTGATTGACGAGCCTGTTGTTCATAAGCTTGAGACTTATCCTGCCCCAAAACATACAAGTGAGTGTGAGAGCGCACTTCCTGAGGCAATGAAGACAAGGTGGCGATCGACCGATCCAATCCTTTGCGTTTAAAGTCAGAACCGATTTGGATGACCAAAAAGTCTTCCGGCTTTAGTTGCAGTTGCTCACGAATCGCCAGTCTCTTGGCGTCCGAAAAATTCGTGTACTTTCTATCTTTGGCAATTCCCGGAGGAAGTAGATAAAAACGCTCGTCTTCGGTTTGATAATGCTTCTGAAACTCCACTTTTTGTTTCGGCGTAATAATCATGAGCTTGGTCTTTAGCCCACGCCCCACCGTTTGAGCTTCGAAGTTATGCAGATGGTGATATCTCGGTGTGAGACGATAGAAAAAGCCTTTTTCCGTTTGGGCTTTTTCCTCATAACAGATGTCGGCCCCATAGTAGACATCCAAATCGGGCATTTTATTGAAGCCAACCAACCGATCAACAGGGTTTTTATGAAGATGCTCCATCACCCAAGCGTGGAATTTCTGCGCCTTTCGGTGATTGCTCAACGCCCGGACGGGCACCTGGATAATCTCCATATTTTGGGGCTTCTCACCTTGCCATGATTGAACGTATACCCTGACTTCGTGCCCACGGGCAATTATTTCGTTGGCGATTCGCAAAAAATCCCTTTGCAAGCCCCCGTATGGGAAATATTTATAGAGACAGAGAGCAACTTTCATTTTTACATATACCGTTCATTAACCGCGCTGCAACTTCCTTAACGCTTGCATTAACGGTTGATGTTCAAATTTGGCAAACAACTTCTTTTGCTTGCGATGACACAACCACGGGCAGTAAAGCACAACCGGAATACGTGTCGCTATGCCGATATTGTCACAAATCACCGGGAAAATTTCATTTTCACTGATGCGTTGACATAAAACATTGTGAGGCTTAAGAGCCATCGTCACAATGCGGTTATCCCACATGTATTTCTCTAAAGTCTCAACAAGCGTCTGAAGCTCCCGCCAGTTGTCTTTCAAATTCTCAATCTTGTAGCGATCCGTTATCGTCTGTGAAATCTTCCCGTCAAAATCCATCACGCGATCATAGACGTAACCGGTTCCCAAATTCGTCTCCACCTCGCCGTGATACCGGGTCATGCCTCGCCAATCTTTTAAATAAGTATTGAGGTGCCTATAGTAGGCCAATTCCCTTCTAATCTCCTTTTTGGCGATTTCGTCATCGGGCTTATAGATCACCTTGATGCATTTTTTCGGATCATTCGGATGAATGTAACAAACACGGTGAGCACCCACACCAATAACTAAAGGATCCGAATGACTGGAAGGTAAGTTAATCATTGAATTACTCGCTTATTCGTTAAAACCATTTCACTCCGTCATCACCACGAGACGGTAATTTTGAACGCATTCTTTCAAACTGGCGTTTAAGCTTCTTGCGCGCGAACCACGGACAATACACTGCAATGGGGAAAAAGGCTGAGGTTCCCAAATTGTCACAGACGACGGGGAAAATTTCTGTCTCACTAATTCGATGACACAAGACATTCTTTGGCTTGACGTTCATCGTGACAATGTGGTTATCCGTCATGTAGCGTTCCAGCTCATCAACCAGTCGGAGCATCTCATCGTAGAGTTCGGGATTTTTTTTCATCCCCTGATAGCGCTCAAGCATGGTTTGAGAGGGCTTGCCGTCGAAGTCCACCGTGCGGTCATAAACGTAACCTACGCCAAGATTGGTTTCGACTTCACCGTAGTATCTAGGAACTCCGCGCCAGTCTTTGAGATATTTTTCCAAACGCCTATAATAGGCGCACTCTCGCTTAACCTCTACATCCGCATTGTCGGTAAAGTTATAAATCACCTTAATGCACTTACTGGCGTCCTGAGGATGGATGTAACAGGCCCGATGGTGTCCAACTCCCACCACAAGGGGATCTGAATGATCTTTGGGCAGTTCAATCATGTTCATACCTTTTAATTTATTTCCGAGCGCCGGCTTGTGACTTCTTATCAACCAAATGGTATGACACTCCGGGCATTTCTTCCAGTTCATCCAAAAGAGACTGATTCAAATACACTTCCCAATCCTTGGAGAAAACAAAGGAAGCCTCCCGTCCACGGTCACACACTTTGACCGCCACTCGACAGCCCGAATCATCGACGTCTGGCCGATGATTTTCCAAGAATGTCTTCAGAAGATCAAAGTCGAAATTGGGATCTGTCAGTTCGATCTGTAAAACGATACTGTTTTTCGCCCGGATGGTCGCGGGCACTTCAATCGTGCGCGCAGAAATGCTCACTCCGGTTGCGGAAAATTTATCTTCTCTTGCACTACCGCGCACAAAAACCAATTCATCAGTCTTCACAATGTTACGGTAGAGCAGCCAATCTTCACCAAAGCACGTCACTGAAATGGTCGCTGTACCGTCATCCAATACAAAGCTGCCCATCAAGCGGCCGTCTTTACTTAAGCTTTGCTTGACACTGGAGACAACACCAGCCACCTGTATAGCGGGCGAACGGCGGTTAGCCATGCGTTTGGCAGGTCGCACATTGATGATCGGCGTCGGATGAAGTTCACTAGCTTCATCCTGGACGGCTCCATAGAAATGCCCTCTGAACACACAGCCCATGACATCGCGCTCACCGATCAAATCTTTATAAGCACTCCAGGGCTTCGCATCGATGTATTCGGGCTGAACCTCGTCCATAACATCCGCAAAAAGACTTTCCTGAGCAGCATTGGACGATTCGCTTTCGCTCAGAGAAATCGCGTTATCAATATTGGCCGCCAATTTTGCCCGATTGGGCTCAAGGCTATCAAAAACCCCCGCCTGCACAAAGGATAAAAGCGTGCGCCTTGAGAAATTCGTGCGGTCAACACGGCTCACCAAATCATAAAGATCCTTGTAAGGGCCATTTTCTTTACGTTCGCGGACAATCGCCTCAGCCGTATCCTTCGGAATTCCTTTGATGCCTCCGAGACCATAGCGAATCTCGTGCATGGAAGTCGGCACAAATTCCCAGTCACTCTTATTGATATCGGGAGGCAAAACAGAAATCCCGTTTAAGAAACAGTCATCGATCAAATGCTTTAGTTTTTCACCCGAATCCATCACCAGGCACATGTTGGCCGCCATAAAGGGCGCCGGGTAGTGCACTTTCAGATAAGCGGTCTGATAAGCCACATAAGAATAAGCGCAGGCATGGGATTTATTGAAACCGTAACCCGCGAACTTTTCCATCAAATCAAAAAGATCGCCGGCTTTATCTTCCGCCATTCCGCGTTCGACAGCGCCCTTCACAAAGACCGCGCGCTGCCGCTTCATTTCTTCAACTTGTTTTTTACCCATGGCGCGGCGAAGAAGGTCTGCGCCGCCGAGCGAATAGCCGCCGATAATCTGAGCCACACGCATCACCTGTTCCTGATACACCATGATGCCGTAGGTTTCTTTTAACACGGGCTCCAATCTCGGATCAGGATAATGAACTTCCTTTTCCCCGTGTTTACAGGCGATATATTCCGGAATCAAATCCATCGGACCCGGTCGATACAGGGCGTTTAAAGCAATAAGATCTTCAAGGCAGTCAGGTCTGGCATCACGCAAAAGCTTGCGCATGCCATCACTTTCAAACTGAAACACCGCGCTTGTGTTGCCGGTTTGGAAAAGGTTATAGGTTTCAGGATCATCAATCGGAATCGCCTCCAGTCTAAGCGTCGTCTTGGGATCAAGCTGACGGATAAACCGCATGGCAAATTCCAATATAGTCAAAGTGGTCAGACCTAAAAAGTCGAACTTCACCAGGCCGACGTTCTCAACGTCTTTTTTATCAAACTGACTGATAACGTTGTCCGGATTTTCATCTTGGGAGTACAAAGGACAAAAATCCGTGAGCTTACCCGGAGCGATCAACACGCCGCCCGCGTGCATGCCGAGGTTTCTCACCAGACCTTCAAGGGGAAGCGCTTTTTCAATGACCTGCGCAACCGACTCATCCTTTTCAATCAGCTCTTTTAAGTCCGGAACCGTCTTGATGGCCTCGGCCAATGTGACGTTTTTACCCGGTTGAGCCGGAATAAGCCGGGACACTTTGTCGCACAAGTTGTAACTGATCCCCAAAACACGGCCCACATCACGGACAACACCTTTAGCGCCCATGGTGCCGAATGTGGCAATTTGGCTTACAGCGTCTTCGCCATAGCGCGATTTCACATAGTTAATTGTGCGCTGACGGTTGTATTGGCAAAAGTCCACATCAAAGTCAGGCATGGACACACGTTCCGGATTCAGAAAGCGTTCAAAAAGGAGGTCATAGCGCAACGGATCCATGTCCGTGATTCGCAAGGAGTAGGCGACAAGCGACCCGGCGCCAGAACCGCGACCCGGCCCCACCGCCACGCCATTTTGTTTGGACCAATTGATAAAGTCCTGCACGATAAGGAAGTAGCCCGGGAACCCCATCTTTTTGATGATGCCCAGCTCAAACTGCAGACGTTCCTCATAGCGGGGGCGCTCTTTTTCCCGTTTTTCCTTATCCGGGTACAAGAACTCCAATCGCTGCTCCAACCCTTCGTGAGAGAGCTGATCAATGTAGTCATCCAAACTCATGCCGTCAGGCGTCGGGAAAAGCGGCAGTTGCGGCTTGCTCAATACGCCTTCAAGATTGCAACGTTTGGCGATTTCCACACTATTGGCGATAGCTGATGGAATATCGGCAAAAAGACTGATCATCTCCTCTGGAGACTTGAGATATTGCTCACGGGTATAAATCTTTTGGCGAGTTTTATCCGCCAGCACTTCGCCGCGTGCAATGCAAACGCGGATTTCATGCGCGTCAAAGTCTTCTTTTTCCAAGAATTGGATCGGGTGCGTGGCCACTACCGGGATGTCACATTCATCGGCAATGCTTAAGTGATAGCGAACAACCGCTTCATCTGACGGCCCCCCCGCGCGCTGCAATTCAAGAAAAAAACGATCTCCCCATGTTTCCTTCATTTGGCGGGCAAGAGCAACCGCCTGATCTCTTTTGCCTGCCAGACATAACTGCGCGATTTGCCCTTCCGGTCCGCCGGACAGAAAAATCAAGCCTTCGTGGTGTTTAAAGAGCCACTCCAGTTTTATCTCGCCGCGGCTCATGTATTGGTTCTTTAACCAGGCGTGGGTAAGAATTTCACAAAGATTCTTGTAGCCATCGTGATTCTGACAAATCACCGCCATCCTGAAGGGGTTGTCACGATCCGTCTCGTTTTGAATCACCAAGTCGCAGCCCATCAGCGCCTTAACACCTGCTTTTCGGGCATGAGTGTAAAAAATCAGGCCACCAAAAATATTATTTAAGTCCGTCAGTCCCAGAGCGCCTACACCCTGTTCTTTAACTTTTTTGATAGCCGAGTCAAGCCGCACCGTGCTGTCGGTCACGGAGTACTCTGAATGCATGCGTAAATGAACAAATTGCGGAACCATATGAACTTAAAACCCTCAGCTATTTTTTATTAAGCGCCTAGTGTATAGATTTTTTAATCAATTCCCACACTTTACCATTGCCATAGTAGGATAAGTGGTCATCGTCTCGATAATAGGGAATTTTATCTTTCAGCAAATAACAGCCTTTTTGATCACACAACGCATCCCAAGAATCAACAATTTGAACGTTATCCCAATTGCCCGCCTCTGTCCGCAAGAAAGAACGAACTTGAAATTCCTCTTTAGGCATTTCATCAAAAGGAACACGGTAGTCGCTCTTGGTCTTATCAAGCATACTCACTCTCTCCACGGCGGAGAACTTAATCAATGGATTAAACGGCACCGCTATATTATCCAACACAAGAATCACTTTCTTATCCAAAGCATGCAGTTCCTTGAAAGTGTCTTTCCATAATTGGCGATACAGCTCATCGCCTGTCAGTTGAGGATATTTAACTGAGCGCAACGCCGATTGATAGTGGCTTAACCAAAAGCCTCGCAAAATAACCGTGTCTATCTCACGATGGCTACGAATAACATCCCATACCCTGGCGACCTGCTCTTTTTCGTCAGTTCGTTCCCGGCCATTCGCATCAAGGATCGCAGTTTGATCAAAAATCACAGCCCCTCCCGAGGCCACTAAATAAAGAGAAGGCGCGGTTTGATCCCGACCGATGTAATTCCACATCAATTGAGCGTGAGAATCCCCAAAAATCAAAATACGCGGAGCTTCTCCAATTGTCCTGCAAACTGAGTATCCCTTACCGAATAGCGCTGTACACTGGCGATCTGATCTTTCGGAACGATTCGGTTTTTTCAAGGCTTCTTGCACGGTTTCATCTAAGCCGCTGTACAAATACGTTTGGTTAAGAGCATCAGATTTTCGAAGCGCTGTTTTAAATCCCAAAGACACCAATGCCAGCACAACAACTAAGCAAACCACCATTTGCCAAGTGGCTTTCCTTGAACGCATCGGTCGCTCAATCAACGCGTAAGTCAAATAAGCCATCACAAAACTGCAAGCAATTAAAATGACAGCCAACCATCCCTGCGGCGTATCTCCGGCAAGATTATTTCTAAAGATTGAGATAAAAGGCCAATGCCACAAATAAAGCGGATAGCTGATCAATCCGATAAAAACAGCGATTCGGTTTGAAAACAAGTACTTATTGAGCCAAGCCTCGGATCCGGCGGCAATAAAGAGGACCGAACCAAGTGTGGGGAATATGGCTCTCCAACCGGGGAAATCTTTGCCTTCCTCAAAAAAGATGATCGACAATAAAATTAAAGCCACACCTAATGCGGAGATAAGACTGTCTTTACTGACATCTTTATATTGTGGCCATTGAAGCTCCACATAGGCCAGCACGCCGCCAATCAACAGCTCCCAAAAACGGGAATGCAACGAGTAAAAAGCTCTGACCGGATCGTTATACGTGTCATACAAACATAAAACCAATGAAATGGTCAGCATGACCAATAAACTGAGCAGAAAACGCTTGGCGCTCACTTTCCATAGCAAGAAACAAATGACCGGATAGAAAATGTAATACTGTTCTTCAACCCCCAGCGACCAAAAATGCATGAAAGGCTTCAGTTCTGTCGCTGTTTCCCAATAGCCTCCCGTGGTGACGTAGAGACGCCAATTTTCCAAAAAGAAAGCCGCATAGGGCGATTCTTCCACCAGATCTTTCAAATCATTGGGATTAAGAAAAAAGTAGCCTAAAACAAAACTTCCCAACAAAACCACTGTGACTGCCGGGAATATGCGGCGAACACGGCGGGCATAAAAGTCAAAGAAACTGAAAGTGCCAAGAGTCAATCCCCTGAAAATAATGCTTGAAATCAGGTAACCGGAAATGACAAAAAAGATATCCACGCCAACAAAGCCTCCCGGTATGCTCTCCGGGAACGCATGGAAAAACAGCACTGACAAAATTGCCAACGCACGCATTCCGTCCACATCAGGACGGTACTTCGGACGTGAAAAAGACTGTGGCTTTAAGGAAGTCATACGAAAACAGATCAGTTATTTTCCTCGGCAATGATGGCTTTTTCTATCAATGGCCACACTACCTCAGAACCTTGCACAGACAGGTGATTATTATCGAGGTACAAAAGCTTGTTGTCCATCATGACAGAACATTTATCATCCGAGCAAAGCGCATCGGAAATATCAATGACAGTCACACCCTTATTCATAAAGGGTTTTAATGTTTCAAGCAATAATTGTTTTGCCTGCCAATAGTAGGGATCCACTTGATTGAAGTTGATTTCCGGCTGACAAGGTTCCGCCAACGAAATCCGCCTAGCGGACAGACATTTTTTAACCACCGATGATTGCAGCTCAGGATTGTCTAACACAACAACAATCTTCTTGTTGTTTGACACCATTCGTTGCAGCAGTCTTGTCCAATGATTTTTGAACAACTCTTGGGGAGACCATGATTTATCAAGTTCGCTTTTAATCGCGTCTTTAAGATAGTGTCCCCAATAGCCACGAAGGATTACGGTCTTCACTTCCGGAGAGTTTTCAATAACATCCCAAAAATGGTTAACCAGCGCCATGTTATCCAAATCTCTATCCCTTCTGGTGGCGTGAGCATTGTCAAAAATGATCATTCCGTCATTGGCTATCAAATAAAAGTCAGGTAAATTCTTTTTATCTAGTAAATAGCTCAATAACATGTGAGTATGGGAATCGCCAAATAACACAACCGATGGTTTTTTACCAAAGGTATGACAGTTTTCAAAGCCCCGGCCAAATTTTTCTAGGCATATATTGTCGCGCCTAAAACTCTTTGGGACGTCTCTGCTAAGGGGCGCTGTGTTTTCGACCGATTCAATATTGATAAATTGTTTAACAAAATCGCTCTTTCGAACCAGTTCTTTACTGCCCACCGAAACCAACGCCAACAATGCCACCAAGAGCGCGACCAACTTCCAATTAGCCGCCTTGGAACGCATGGGACGCTCAATAAATGTGTAGGTTAAATAGGCCATTACAAAACTTGCCGCCAGCAACCCAATCATTAAGAAGCCTTGCGGCAGTTCACCGGCCAAGTTATTTCTAAATATGCAGATAAAAGGCCAATGCCACAGATAGAGCGGATAGCTGATTAAACCAATAAAAACAGCCACCTTGTTTGAGAAAACATATTTGTTGAAATAAGCGCCGGCACCGGCGGCGATGACAAAAACGGAACCCAAGGTCGGCAATACTGCGCGCCAACCGGGAAAATACTTGCCTTCCTCAAAAAAGAGGACAGAGCAAAGAATCAGTCCCAATCCGACCGCAGATAAAGCATTATTCTTTGTTTCGGTACTTATGTAAGAAGCAAACCTCTCTTTGTATCCGGGCCATTTTAGTTCCACATAGGCCAGCACACCGCCAATCAACAGCTCCCAAAAACGGGAATGCAACGAGTAAAAAGCTCTGACCGGATCGTTATACGTGTCATACAAACATAAGACCAAAGAAATAGTCAGCATGACCAGTAAACTGAGCAGAAAACGCTTGGCACTCACTTTCCATAGCAGGAAACAAATGAGCGGATAGAAAATGTAATACTGTTCTTCTACCCCCAGCGACCAAAAATGCATGAAAGGCTTCAGTTCTGTCGCCGTTTCCCAATACCCACCGGTGGTTACATAAAGGCGCCAATTTTCTAAAAAGAAGGCCGCATAGGGCGACTCCCTCACAAGATCCTGCAATTCTTCCGGCGACAGCAAATAAAATCCGAGAAGAAAGCTACCGAGAAGAACGGCAGTGACAGCGGGGAAAATTCGGCGCACACGGCGGGCGTAAAAATCAAAGAAACTGAATGAGCCCAGAGTCAGTCCCCTGAAAATAATGCTCGAAATCAGGTAACCAGAAATGACAAAAAAGATATCCACGCCAACAAAGCCTCCCGGTAGGCTCTCCGGGAACGCATGGAAAAACAGCACTGACAATATTGCCAATGCACGCATTCCGTCCACATCAGGACGGTATTTCGGGCGAGAAAAAGACTGTGGTGTGGCCAAAACCATAAAGATTATTAAATATCTCAGATTGAATATCGGCATTATATTGAACTGAGACACCAAGACTTGTTTTATCTTTGGCTCAAAAGTTTTTTACTGCGATTTTCACGACAAACTTTCTCATTGAACATCTGTAATATTGACCTGTCTTATCTGTAGGTCATCAAAATATGAGTAACAACCCCCTTTTATCCTTTACCGACTTAATTGATTTTCCCGCCATCAAACCCGAACATGTCGTGCCCGGAATGAAGGCCTTGATTGAAGAAGCCCAAGCGACTCTAACAGAAGTCACCAAAGACACAACGCCCGCCACCTGGGACGATGTCATCGCCCCCCTGGAAAGAAAGACTTTGGCGCTATCGCGCGCTTGGGGCGCGGTAAGCCACCTCATGAGTGTTTGCGATGAGCCGCAATTAAGAAAAGCCTATAACGAAGCGCTGCCGATTGTCACTCAATTCTGGATCGTCCTGTCTCAAAGCAATTTATCTCAAAAATACAAAGCCATAAAAGAAAGCGCCGCTTTTAAGTCACTTTCAGCCGTGCGCCGGCGCATCATCAATGAAGAATTGATTGACTTTAAATTAGCGGGCGCTTTTTTACCGCAAGCGCAGAAAGCTGAATTAAAGAAAGTTAAAGAAACTCTCGCTCAAGAAAGTCAGAAATTTTCCGAAAACCTTTTGGACGCCACTAACGCTTACGGTCTTTTGGTGGAAGACGAAAGGGAACTGGAGGGTATCCCCGCCGATGACATCGCTTCCTTTAAAGAGACCGCGGAAGCGAACCAACAAAAAGGTTACCGCATCACACTTCAGGTGCCCCACTACCTGGCCGTGCTTCAGTACGCGCAAAACCGCAAGCTCAGAGAAACGCTCTATCACGCCTATGTGACCCGTGCCTCTGAATTTGACTTTGAGGGTAAATTCAACAATAACGATGTGATGCGCCGTATCGTCGAGTTGCGCGAAAAAGAGGCCTCGATACTGGGTTACCGTAATTACGGTGAAGTGTCACTGGCAACAAAAATGGCCCAGTCGCCCGACCAAGTCATCGCGTTTTTGCGAGACCTGGCTCAAAAGAGCTTGCCGCAGGCCAAAGCCGACATGGCGGAAGTCAAAACGTTCGCCAGGGAAAAACTGGGCATTGATGATCCGCAAAGCTGGGATCTGCCCTTTGCAAGCGAAAAACTTCGCGAGGCCCGCTACGCCTACTCCGATCAAGAAGTGAAGCAGTACTTCACGTTGCCCGCGGTCTTTAAAGGATTATTCGGCTTGGTGCAGATGCTCTTTAACATCCGCATTGTTAAGGATAGCGCGCCACTGTGGCACCCCGATGTGCAATTTTTCCGTATAGAAAATGACCAGGGTGAAAAGATCGCGCAGTTTTACATGGATCTTTACGCCCGTCCCAATAAGCGGGGCGGCGCCTGGATGGACAACGACCGCACAAGAAACCGCCTCTACGGAACGCTGCAAACACCGGTGGCCTACCTCGTTTGCAATTTCGCCAAACCCGTGGGCGACAAACCCGCACTTTTAACACACGACGATGTGCTCACGCTCTTTCACGAGTTCGGCCACGGTCTTCATCACATGTTGAGCCTCATCGAGGAGCCCGCCGCGAGCGGCATCAACGGCGTGGAATGGGACGCCGTCGAGTGCCCGAGTCAATTCATGGAAAATTTTGCCTGGAACCGCACGGTGTTGGAAAACCTGACAAGTCACGTGCAAACCGGCGAAAAACTTCCCCGCGCGCTCTACGACAAAATGCTTGCCGCCAAGAACTTCCAAAGCGCGATGGCGATGGTGAGACAACTCGAATTCGGTCTTTTTGACATGCTGCTTCACACTTCTTTTGACAGCGGCAAGGACGATATTCTGACGCTTTTAAATGAAGTGCGAAAAGAAGTGGCTGTGACCGAACAGCCCTCTTATAACCGCTTCGCCAACTCCTTCAGTCACATTTTCGCTGGCGGCTACGCCGCGGGCTATTACAGCTACAAATGGGCCGAGGTGTTAAGCAGCGACGCGTTCTCCCTATTCGAGGAAACCGGAGTGCTTAACCCCGAAACCGGCAAAAAGTGGCTCGATGAGGTGCTTGCCGTGGGCAGTTCCCGTCCCGCGATGGAATCCTTTATCGCCTTCCGAGGGCGCGCCCCCCGGATCGACGCGCTTTTGCGCCACAGCGGCATTAAACCCATCGCAAAATAGGGAGAGGCTCGATGAAAATTGCCACCTGGAACGTCAACTCGTTAAAGATGCGGTTAAATCATGTGCTTGAGTGGCTCACTCAGACACAGGCAGACATTTTGTGCCTGCAGGAATTAAAGATGGTCGACGAGCTTTTTCCAATTGAGGCCATTCGCAATCTCGGTTATGACGCTCTTTGGTGTGGGCAAAAGACCTACAACGGTGTGGCCATTCTCTATAAAACAGACTCATGCGCCGGCCCAAAAGACATTGTGAAAAACATTCCCGGATTTGACGATGAACAAAAGCGCCTCATCGCGGCTGATTTTTCAACGGCCGCGGGCGACCTGCGCGTCGTCTGCGGGTACTTTCCCAACGGCTCTGAGGTCAGTTCTGAGAAATTCACCTACAAACTGAAGTGGCTTGCCGCGCTCACCGATTGGTTAAGGGCAGAACTTTTGTCTCATCCGCAGCTTGCTCTCTTGGGTGACTTTAATATCGCCCCTGATGACCGTGACGTTTGGGACCCGAAGAGCTGGGAAGGCAACATTTTGGTTTCCCCCGAAGAGCGCCGGGCTTTTTCTGACTTACTCAAACTGGGTCTTTGGGATTCATTCCGGCTCTTTGAGCAACCTGAAAAGCGATTTACCTGGTGGGACTACCGGATGCTCGGCTTTCAGAAGAATCACGGCTTAAGAATCGACCACATTTTGGTATCCGAGGCGCTTAAAACAAAAATCAAAACCGCGGACATTGACAAGGCCCCGCGGAAATGGACAAAGCCGAGCGATCACACGCCCTACTGGATTGAGATTTAAACAGTTATCGCGAGTAAGATATCGGATACTCACCTTATTTTGACAAAATAAACCATGTACACACGCTGGAGCCCTGAACTTACCCGATTAACCGATGCCGCCTCAGGCTGCAAGACCGTTAAAGTCGGAAATCTCGATTACAGAGTTTTTTCCGGCGAGCACCAACAAGCGCTTTTGTCTATCGCCGACCGCATTGATGAGGTGATTGAAGACGGAGACCGTCAGAAGTACTCCAAAAAATCCGCCGCCTCTCTTTTTAAAATCGGCGATGAGACATATTTCGGCAAACACGTCCGTTTCCATCAAAAAGCCTTCGGTCTGCGGTTGCGCTACTTTTTGCAGCCTTCTCGAAGCTTTTGGACAGCGGTGGTCGCCCACAGGCTTGAAGAGGCGGGGCTGGGAACCCCCAAGGTCTACGCTATGGGTGAGCGCCGCACGTTTGAATTAATTTCGGACTCCTACATCATCACAGAGGCTTTAAAAAACGCGCAAACGGCGCAAGCCTATCTGCAGGCTCAACCCAATAGCCTGGAATTGCTGGAAAACGCCGGCAAACTCTTGCGGCGTCTTCACAACGCGGGCATCACCCACGGCGACATAAAACTCGCGAATTTCTACGTTCAGGGCGACGCCATGGGCTTTTGGGATCTGGACTCGGCTCAGATTTTCAAAGATCGCATACCGCAAAAGTGGATTGTAAGAGACTTGGGCAGGCTCCTTTCTTCTTTCATTATCACGGTGGACGCGATGCCCGAGACAAAGCCCGAATTTATGAACACGGGCAAAATCGCTCAGGCGCTTGCCAAGAGCTACGGCATTGACGAGCAGGCCTTTTTACCGTCTTATTACAGCTACTGGCTGAAAAAACTGAAACTTAAGCACAACTTCGGTTAAAACTAATTTCGAGGCACGTATGAGAAAAATCGCAGTGATCGGCGCGGGCGCTTTGGCGCGCATTTTCTGTCGTGAGGTACAAAACTTATTGTCTGAAGATTATCGTGTCATCGCTGTGATGGCGAGAAACCGGGAGCACGCCGAGGCGCTAGCCGACCAGTGCGCGGCCTTTGCCTGCACCGACATCAATGATCTTCTGGCCGGTTTTCCGGATCTGGTGGTCGAATTCGCGGGCAGGGATGCCGTGAAAGCCTACGCCCAATCCGTCTTGGCTCACGGCTCCGATCTTGTCATCGCCTCAATCGGCGCGTTGGCCGATGACGAGTTCCGGACAAATCTCTTTACCTTGGCCCGCCATAATGGACGCAAAGTGTACATCCCCAACGGCGCGATCGGCGCGCTTGATCTCATGCAAACCTTTGCCCTCATGGGCGAGGCTGAGGTCACAATCGGCAACACCAAAGCGCCCAGAAGTCTTGAAGGAGCGCCATACTTGAATGGCCAATTCCTCCCCACGGATCACAAGGAAGTGATCTTTACCGGGAGCGTCTCCGATGCTATCAATGGCTTTCCCAAAAACGTCAATGTGGCGGTAGCGGCGGCTCTGGCCTCTGACACGCTCGACAAAGCCACCGTAAAAATCACAAGTGACCCGCAAAGTGAAGAAAACATTCACCACATTGTTTTAAAAAACAATCTCATGAGGGCAGAACTGACCGTCGCGGGCAAACCCGATCCGGCCAATCCCAAGTCGAGCACTTCAACCGCTTGGAGCGTTGTGGCTTTGCTTAAAAACTTAGCCTCGCCCGTGCAATTTTTCTGATTAACTCTTGATTCTTTGCTGTCGGAACGGATCGTTTTCCGCGTTTTGACGTTTTTTTGACGCAATCTCTACAATTCAGAGATATAGTAGACAGATTAAGTTTTTGCCGAGTTTTTCAGAACTTGCGCAACCCATTGCGGAGTAGTTATGTCCGAAGAAAAACGCCCACGTGTCATGGTGGATATGTCCGCCACGCTGATTCATCACGGTCATATTCGTTTGCTGAAAAAAGCCGCCGAGATCGGCGATGTTGTTGTCGCGCTAACCACTGATGACGAAATTAAGCGCACCAAAGGGTATACGCCCGAGATGAATTTTGATGAGCGAAAAGAGATTCTTGAAGCCATCAAGTATGTCAAAGAGGTGGTGCCCAGCCCTTGGCTTATCTCTTACGACTACATGAAAGAGCAAAATTGCGACTTGCTCGTGCACGGTCATGACAATTCCAACCATATTCCCAAGGAAAAACTCGTCATTTTCCCGCGCACGGAAGGAATCAGCTCTTCGATTCTGCGTGAACGTGTCTTGGACAGTTTAATTGAAATGAACACTGACTCGAAGCCCTCAAAGGCTTCCGACAAGGTGGCGCGTTTCCTGATCGAATCCATTAAAAAGGAATTCCGTCTCGAATGATGAGACTGTCCAAGGCGGCATCGGCTCTTCTCATTGCGATTTCATTGGCGATTTCCTCTCAGGTTTTTGCCAAGGAGGAGTTGCTCGTTTACACCGCGGTTGAACCTGAGCTTTTACCCGCCTATAAAGACGCTTTCGAAAATAGCCACCCCGATCTTGAGCTCACCTATGTTCGAGATTCGGCCGGCCCCATTTCGGCGCGGCTTTTAGCCGAAAAAGACCACCCCAAGGCTCATGTCATTTTGGGGCTTTCAGCCATCGCGCTTGAGCGACTCAGAGGCGCGGGCGTTCTTGAGCCTTACAAACCTCAAAACGCCTCGGCGCTTAACCCCAAAATGCACGCCGACGATTTTTCTTGGATCGGCATCAACGCATGGGGAGGTTCCATTTGCGTGAATACCGACCTTTTGAAAAAGCAAAACCTTCCGGTGCCTTCAGGATGGCGTGATCTCTTAAACCCCATTTACAAGGGAAAAATTGTGATGCCAAGCCCAGTGGCTTCGAGCACCGGCTTTATGTTCTTATTGGGTTGGATTCAAGGAATGGGGGAAGAAGAAGGATGGCGCTACGTGGAAAGGCTTCACGAAAACATTCTTTTTTATACTTCTTCAGGGGCGAGACCTGCGGCCATGGCCGCTCAGGGTGAAATCCCTATCGCGCTTACATCAGAGGCCTTCGTGAGACCCTTTAAGCGCTTTTCAATTCCGGTTACCACGGTGGAACCCAAAGAAGGAATCGCTTGGGACGCCGAGGGGTGCGCGCTCCCGCATGGCTCTCCCAAACCGGAAATTGCCAAGAAGTTTCTCGACTTTTGCGCGACAAAACCCGTGGCGGATATCGCGGCCTCCTTTAGCGGCATTGCCGCGATCGACCGTTTCAGCACCGAGCAGGGCCGCGCAATGGCCGAGCGTTTTTTGCCGCTTGACTTCAAAAGCGCCGCCGCCCAAAAAAGCGAAATGCTCGCTCACTGGCAAACGATTATCGCAAGGTGACTCCAATGACCAAGTCCTTAACGATTTCTCATCTCACCAAGCGCTACGGGGCGCTTGCCGCGCTCTCTGACATCAATCTTGAGCTGCCGCATGGCGCTTTCACCTCTCTTTTGGGGCCATCGGGCAGCGGTAAAACCACCCTTTTAATGCTTTTGGCGGGAGTCGAAGAAGTGCAGCAGGGCCGCATTTCCTATGACGGGGAAGACATCACGCATTTGGCCCTGCCCAAGCGGCGCGCCGGCATCGTCTTTCAGCACTACGCGCTTTTCCCAAACCTCACTGTCAAGGACAATATCCTTTACGGTGTTGCAAAAGATGTGAGTGAAAAAGAAAGGGATCAAAAGCTTGCCCGCTTAATCGACATGACGCGCCTTACCGGGCTTGAGAACCGCTACCCTTCGGAACTCTCCGGCGGCCAACAGCAACGGGTGGCCATTGCCAGAGCGCTTGCGATCAATCCCCGCTTTTTACTTTTGGACGAACCGCTCTCCGCGCTTGACGCGCAAAACCGTGAAAAAATCGGTCGCGAGCTTCGAGAAATTCAACAAAAATCCGGCATCACCACCATCATGGTGACACACGACAGAAACGAAGCGCTGAGTCTGTCGGACTACATTGTGGTCATTAAAGACGGCAAAGTTGAGCAAGCGGGCAGCCCGACTGAGATCTATGATCAGCCGAAAACGCCCTTTGTCGCCACGTTCGCCGGCGGCATGAATCTTATCGAGTCAAGTGAAATCAACGGCGGGAAACTCACCGGGATTCGCTTCTCTGACGTTGAAGTGTTAAACGCCACCGAGCGCGCCTTTTCCCAACCCGACACCTTCAGCGCGGAACTTCAAGCCAAAGAGTTCACCGGTTTTGCCGTCACGGCTCACTTTCTGTTAAATGACTTCAAGACAGTAATCACCGCGCAGGTGCCGCGCACAGAGCCCATTGCCGACACGCTTGAAATCGGCAAACTCTACGCCGTTAAACTTGCCTCCGAGCGCATGAGAAGTTGGAGCGAATTTTGAAAAAGTCTCTGCCCACACTTATTCTCGCCGCTCTCACCCTATTTTTAGCCACGGGACTCATCCTTCCGGCGGCCAGGCTCGGCGCCGAACTCTTCGGCGCCTCGTCCATCGCTTCCCTTTTGACGGGCTACAACGTTCGCGCTTTCACCAACACGCTCACCATGGGATTGGCGGTGGGCATTGTCGCCACTTTCGCCGGTTTCACCGTTGCCTGGCACATTGTCAAAACCCAAGCCCCCGCTTCCATTTTGGCTCGGGCGCTTTTTCCCGCCGCGCTTTTTGCGCCGTCGGTGATGCCGGCGATCGGCTTGATTTATTTAATCGGCAACAACGGACTTTTAATCCAAACACCACTGTACGGCGCAACGGGTATCTTTTTAGGCGCACTGATTTTTACGCTGCCGCACACCACGCTTCAGATGCTCCTCACCCTGCAAAGGCTTGACTACAGACTTATACAGGCCGCGCGATCTTTGGGAGCCTCCGAAGTCCGTTGCTTTTTAACGGTGATATTGCCCCATTGCCGCTTAGGTTTAATCAACGCCTTTTTAATCGCCTTTGTCCTCACCGTCACAGACTTCGGCGTCCCCAAACTCTTAGGCGGTAATTTCCCGATGCTTGCGACTGAAATTTATAACCAGGCGATCGGCAACCAAGATTACGCGGCGGCGGCCTTTCTGAGCCTATGGCTTTTAATGCCCTCAGTTCTCGCGTTTTATTTTTCAACCCGATGCCGCGTTAAAACCCAGAGCAGCCAAGGCCCGGGGCTTCCGGTGGAGCCTGTCGCGCGGAATTTACCCTCAGCGATTTTAGCCTGGGCGTTCTTGCTCTTTGAACTTGCCAGCATCGCCGTGGTCATTTACGGCTCTTTTGTCACCTTCTGGCCCTATGTGCCTGAGTTGACGCTTGAAAATTATCAGTTCAGAAATTCCACATACGGCATAGAGCCTTGGTTTAACAGCTTTATCCTCGCTTTCTGGGTAGCGGTTTGCGGCACTGTTTTTGCGTTTATCGGCGCTTACGTTAAACGTCGCTCCGATTGTGTGCCGCAGGCGCTGAAAAAAGTCTACGAGGCGCTCGCCACCATCCCCTTGTGCATTCCGGGAACGGTGCTGGGGTTAGCCTTCGCGCTGGCTTTTTCCGGTGTGCCGATATTTGCCTGCGCGGCAGGCGCCATGGCGCTTTTAGTGTTTAACACGCTTATGCATCTTTACACTGTTTCGCACATGAGCGCGGTCAACACGCTCAGCACCATTGATCGGCGCATTGAAACGGTGGGGCTGAGCTTGGGCGTGTCAAAACTAAAAACAATCTGGCGCGTGCTGATACCGATGAGCATCAGCGGCATCGGCGAAGTGTTCTGTTACCTCTTTGCCTCGGCGCTCACCACAATTTCCGCAGTGGTGTTTTTGTACACCCCGAAAACGATGCCCGCGGCTGTCGCGGCCATCCAAATGATTGACAGCGGCTTTATTTCAGAAGGCGCCGCGATGTCAACACTAATCTTTTTCTCGGCCCTGACCGTGAGATGCATCGCATTAAAAGTTTTTGCAAATAAAAAATGAAATTGATCGACAAGGTACTCAAAATTGCCGCCATCGGGCTGACACTTTATTGCCCGCTAAACGCTTACGCCTATTTGGATCCCGGCACAGGCAGCATGCTGTTGTCGGTTTTAATTGGCCTGACTTCCAGCGCTTACTTCCTGATCCGAAAACTGCCGAGCATGATCCGCTCCATGTTTTTTAAATTAAGCGGCAAAAAAGACGATCTGAAAAATAATTCCATCGTTTTTTACGCGGAATCTGCCGCCTACTGGTCAACTTTTAAACCGGTGCTTGAAGCACTGGCCCGCAAAAAAGTACGCGCCACTTATCTCACCAGTGATGAAAATGATCCCGTGTTCAAAAGCGGTCTTGATCAATTTATTCATGCGAAATTCATCGGCAAGGGTCAAACCGCCTACACAGCCCTGGGTTTTCTTGAAGCCGACGTCTTCGCGCTCACGACGCCCGGCGTGGATGTGCTTCAAATCCGGCGCTCCGCGGGTGTTAAAAAATACGTGCATATTGCGCATGCCGCGGGCGACATCCACACCTACAAGTTCTATAGCTTTGACTACTACGACGCCTTTTATTGCGCCGGCCCCGGCCAAGCCAAAAGTCTTCGCTGCCTTGAGGCGCTTCGCCACACCAAACCCAAAGACCTGCCGCTTTTGGGCTGCCCCTACTTTGACGGCATGTTGGCTCGTAAAACGCCGGATTTACAGCCCGAGCCCAATACAATTCTGATTGCGCCGACCTGGGGCAAAAACGGTCTCTTAACGCGCACGGGTTCCGCGGTTCCGAAACTTTTAGCCGAAGCGGGCTACCATGTTATTTTGCGTCCGCACCCGCAAAGCTTTATTTCCGACAAGGCGCTGATGGATCAGCTTGCCCTTGAGCTCAAAGATTTTGACAACATCGAGTGGGACAGAAACCCCGATGGGTTTAAGAGCTTAAGCCGCGCTCAGTTGATGATCTCGGACGTCTCGGGCGTGATTTTTGACTTTGCCTTTATCTTCCTGCGTCCGGTGATTTCCGTGGGCAACGGCCCGATGAAAGACGGCTTTGAAGCCTGGGAGATTCCGCATGAGGCCTGGGAAATGCAGGCGCTCGACACACTCGGAAAACGCGTCTATCCGGGACAAGAAAATTCCATTCCCGCCTTGGTTCAGGAACTCTTATCACGCCATGAAGACATGGCTGAAAAAATTCAGACACTTCGCAATGCCAACGTGGTGAATTTCGGATGCGCGGGCGAGCCGATCGCCGACGCGCTCATTGAACTGGCCCACAGCGTTCACACTCAGAAGGAAGGCCGCAAATGATTGACTTTTTATATACCCTTTTCATCGCGCCGCTTGAATTCTGGATGCACAAAGCCCTGCTTTGGGGCTTTGACATCACCCATCAATGGGGCTGGGCCATCATTGTGATGAGTCTGATCGTCAACTTCGTGATTCTGCCCATTTACATGAAGGCTGAAGCCTGGCAGGAAGAAGAACGCGCGATCCGCAAAACGTTTGAAGCCAAGGAAGAAATGATCAAACGCTCCTACAAGGGACAGGAGCGATTTGCCATGATCACAACGATGCACCGTCAGGCGGGCTACTCCCCGCTTCTGACGCTTCGCTCAAGCATCGGCTTTTTCCTGCAGATTCCTTTCTTCTTTGCGGCTTATCACTTCCTGAGCCACTTTGAACCTCTGCAGGGGATTTCATTCTTAGGGCTGCCCGATCTGTCCAAGCCTGATGAGCTTTTTGTCATCGGTGGCTTTGCCATTAACTTCATGCCGATATTGATGACTGTCATCAATATCGCCAGCGCCCTCATTTACACAAAGAACCTTTCAAAACGCGACAAATACCAGCTCTACGGCATGGCCGCGCTCTTTTTGGTGCTTTTGTACAACGCCGCCTCAGGCTTGGTGCTTTACTGGACATTCAATAACATCTTCTCGCTGGGCAAAAATATTGTCTACGACCTCATGCGGCATTTCAGCCGCAAATTGCAGGGCTTCGGACGCGCTTTACTCAATCTCGGCAAGAGAGCTTTTGCCTTTGCCGAAAAGTCAGGTCCCACTTCAGGCGAGGCCACGCTTAAAGACGGCTACCTCTTTTACCTCTGGATCCTCGCCGCGGTTCTTGCCATTTTGAGCAGCAATCAAATCACATTCTTGGGCGATGCGCTCAAAATGACATTAAGCGACGCTTCCGACTACGCGTTTTTGCTCTTGGCCGCGCTCGCCCTCTTTGAGTCGGTGCGAGTGAAGCTATGGAAGCACCCGATCGCGCTCATTTTGGTGCTTTTGCTGATCTATTACGAATTGAAAGTCTGGGGCAAGTGGAATTTCCTGGGATCGAACCGCCATTACTTCTCCTTGTCGGCGGGCGCCGCCTTTTTAATCGTATCGCTTGTCATCACGCACTTTAAGGTGGGTTTAGGCCGGGTGCTTTATTCCCAACGGGTCAAACCCGCGGCGCTGCTCACGCCGGCGGCGATTTGGCTCGTGCTTTTACTTGCCTTTTACCTGCCGATCCAAGCCTATACCACCGCGCCTGAGGGCTTTTCCCGAATCGAAGAGGTGCTTGCCACGCTGCTGTTGTGCGTGGCTGTCGCCGGTGTTATTTTCTGGTGCGTCACCAAACTTTTTGAGCTGACGGGCTACGCGGATTGCGCGGGCTACACGTTCTCCTTCATCGCGCTTTTGATGACGGTTTACGCGTTCCTTTTACCGTTAAATGTCGGCACGATCCAGGCTTTCATCATTGCCAACACTGATCCGCTCTTCCGCTCAGTTAACGTGCTCGTGGATTTCGGCGTTATCGCTCTTTTCTCCGCGGCATTTATCTGGCTCGTGCGCTCCGGGAAAGTCGCCTGGATAAAAACACTTTTAGTGCTCTGCATCGCAGGCAGCCTTATTAACGCAGTTGTGATGCTTAAAGCCACGCAGGAAGCCTGGTCCCGTGACGCCGAAAATGAGCAGTCGGTCGAGTTACCGGACTACAATGACAGACTCTTTGGCTTCAGTAAAGAAGGTCACAATGTGGTTGTGGTGATGCTTGACGCGTTCGCGGGCCGCCACCTTGACCGCATCATGGCTGAAAACCCGATTCTTCAAAAGCAGTACCAAGGCTTTACCTGGTACCGTGAGGCGTTGGCTTCCGGCCCCTCCACGCTCTCGAGCCTGCCCTCCATTGTTTGCGGTGAAAAATGCACTCCGTGGGAATTAAACAAAGAAACGGATCTCACATTGGCTGAAAAGATCAACCGCGGCTTTGCCGATACGCTTAACCGTTTCGGCGGCAGCTATGACGCGGTGCTCTATGAACGCAATTGGACTGAGCGAAACCGTCTTTCCAAGTACACCGACCACCGGCCGCTTTTGATCCGCAACATCGGCGACAGCTACGTGCGCCGCTACACAGCCCAGAATAACCTCAAAGTGGACAAAGGCAACAGCGACAGCTTCTTGATTGCCGTGAGTCTCTTTAATTCTGTACCCTGGAGCTTAAAGAACTTTATCTACAAGGACGGCCGCTGGATTGAACGCCTAATGGGTGAAAGCACCGCGGCGCTTGTCTACAACCTCTACCGTGACCTGGCGCTTTTCGAGCTTTTGCCTGAAGTCTCCAACACAAAAGCGACGAAGAACACCTTTAAGTTCATCGACTCTGAATTGAGTCACTATCCGTGGTTTACGGAACCGGGCTCCTGCAGACTCCTTGACCATGAAACCCCGGGCACGCGTGCCGACGGCATCCCCGAGGGGCAAATGGCCGCCGAGGTCTGCTCGCTTGCCACGCTCGGCAGATGGTTTGACTGGATGCGTGAAGAAGCCATTTTCGACAACACCACCATCGTGGTTGTTTCCGATCACAGCTCCGGTGTAGTGCCGGAACTCAGTGAAGTGGAGGGCGCCATGGGCAAGATTGGCCGTCCGAGCTCGCTTTTGCTGATCAAACCGAAAAACGGCGATCCGAAAGCCGCGCTTAAAGTTTCCGACGACCACCTGGGCATTGTGGACACAATGAAATTTATTTTCGCTGACGTCAACGGTAGCGGTCCCATCCGTGTCAATAAGGAAGTCCGCCACACCTTTGTTCCTGACGGTTTGACCGGTAACGAGTACCGATTGGAACATTTCTACGAAGTCCGAGGCTCCATGTTTGATAAAAACGCCTGGAAGGAAATCGAACCTTAAAGATGCACGGACTGCGACTGTCTTGGATTTTTCGTCCGAGACGGTCGCTCATGGAAGAGGACCTTATGCTCTCCGCCATACTTTGCCTTTATCCACCCTTTGGTCATAGAAAAAAACTGTTAGGGAGGCTGTATCTAAGGAATCTGACCGTTTGTCAAAAACAAAAGCCTTTTAACAACAACCGACGGCTGTTGTTAACTATTGGCTCGTTGTCGCGCAAACTCGGCAAGTGCGCGGTCTATTTGTTGCGCCATCGTCACTTGAAAAGCAACATGTTTTTAGTCGAAAAGAGCTTGTGACAGAATCACCAAATACCTCTAAAAGGAATTTACACAAACGAATTCACAAACCCTAGGGAACTAATCTCTAGCCTCCAACTCGATCCTCTTTTTACAACAAGGTAAGACCTCTGTTTGGTAAACCGTAATTTAGTAATTTACGATTTACTATTTTACGATTTAGTAAAACAAAACACATCAAATCTGAAGTTGTTCCCAATAACTTAATCACCGTTGAATAACTTTGAGAGTGCATATATCTTCAGGACTGTTAATAACCGCGTGCACATTAAAGAATGCTCGTCTTGCCACTCAACGAAAGTCAAAAAGAAAAATTTAATAAAAATCTCCTCTCTGACGGCTAGTTCTTGTCTATTTTTAGCCTATCAAATCGGAGATTTTTATTTTTAGCCTATTTTTTAAGCAGTTCAAAGCTTAGAAAACTTCTCTCGAAAAACAACGTTTACTACCAATAACTGCAAAAGATGATCCTGCAATTATTGGTTGCCTTCAGTCTTGGTCTGCTGCGGTTTTTCGTCCTCTTTTTCCGGATGACTTAAAAACGGCGAGGCGGCCTCATCATCATCCTCTTCACGACGCACCGGGTTTTTGGACACAAACCAGGTGAAATACACAGGCACAAAGATGATGGCAATGAACGTGGCCGCAAGCATTCCTCCCAGAACGCCCGTGCCCATGGACTGACGAGCCGCGGCACCAGGCCCTGTGGCAATCGCCAGGGGCAGAACACCCAGCACAAACGCAAGCGAAGTCATCAAAATCGGTCGCAACCGCAAAGAAGCCGCTTCAAGCGCCGCATCAAAAACACTCTTGCCTTGCTCAAGCTTTTGCGCGGCAAATTCCACAATCAAAATGGCGTTTTTAGCGGACAGCCCCACCAACACCAATAAGCCGATCTGGAAGTAAATGTCATTTGAAAGCCCCCGGCAGTAGGTGGCCAAAAGCGCCCCCAGCACCGCAAACGGCACGGCGAGCACAACGGCAATCGGCAGAGACCATCGTTCATACTGCGCGGCCAAAATCAAAAACACCACAATGATGCCGAAGATAAACGCGGTGCTCGCTGAAGCGCCCAAGCGCTTTTCCTGGAAAGCCTGAGCCACCCATCCGATCGCATACCCCTCGGGCAATATTTCATCACCAATGCGTTCAACCTCGGCGATGGCTTCGCCCGAACTCACGCCCTGCACGGCCTCACCCATAAAGCGCGCGGCAAGGTATCCGTTCATGCGCGACATCGTTTCAGCCCCGGAGGTTCTCTCCCAAGTCACCAAAGTCGACATCGGAATCATTTCCCCCACGTCGTTTCTCACCCAAGAACGCCCCAAATCTTCGGGCTTCATGCGGTAAGGCGCATCGGCCTGCATGATGACGCGGTTGATCTTACCGTTGCGGGTAAAGTCATTGATGTAGGTGCTGCCCATAAAGGCGGCTAATGTGTCGTAGATATCAGAAACAGAGACACCGAGCGACATGGCTTTAGCCTCGTCGACCTTGACGGCCAACATCGGCGATTGCGCCATACCGGTGTGACGAAGTCCGGTCAGCAAAGGCGAGCTTTGCAACTCGGCGATAAAGTTATCGGCGACTTCCTGAAGCTGCAGCGGATCATCGCTTTCTCTGGACTGTAAAAAGCCTGTAAAACCGCCTGAAGAGCCCAACCCTCGAATCGGCGCCGGAGTTGAAGCCGTGGCACGGCCTTCAGTGATATCCTCGGCCATCTTTGTGAGAATTTTCACAATATCATTGGCGGTGTTTTGACGATCATCCCAAAGTTTAAGTTTGAGCACAAAAGTCGCCGCGTTTTGACGCGTGTCGTTGGCTACCGTATCAAAGCCCGTTAAGGTCAAAACGGATTCCACGCCTTCAATTTGAGCCATCTTCTTTTGCAACTCATCGGAAACTCTTTCGGTGCGGGTCTGAGAGGCTCCCTCAGGCAGCGACAAACTCAGGCGCACCACGCCTTGGTCTTCACGAGGCACAAAGGAGGTCGGCGTGATCTGAACCATTTGCCAGCACGCCGCAATGACAGCGATCAGAACAATGCCGCTGGCTACTCGGTGGTGAAGCGCAAGCCCCACCCAGCGCTGAAAAAGTTTCGTAAAACGGCCCAAACCGACATTGAAGCGTTGGAAGAATTTCGCCGGTTCCTTGGTTCTCGGTTTAAGCAGAATTGCGCAAAGCGCAGGCGTCAACGTCAATGCGACAAAACCGGAAAGCGCCACCGAAATCGTAATAGTGACGGCAAACTGACGGTAAAGTTCACCGGCCATGCCGCCCAGGAAAGCCACCGGCACAAACACAGCCGAGAGCACCAAAACAATGGCCACCAACGCGCCCGCCACTTCCTTCATGGCGCGCTTGGCCGCAGTTCTTGCCGAGACTCCCTCGGCCACCATGATGCGTTCGACGTTTTCCAACACCACAATGGCATCGTCAACCACAATACCGATGGCAAGCGTCATGGCAAAAAGCGTCAGCGTGTTGAGCGAAAAATCAAAAATCCAAAGGCCCACCATCGTGCCGATCAAAGACACGGGAACAGCAATCATCGGAATCAAAGTGGCGCGCCAGCTTTGCAAGAATAGGTACACAACCAACAACACGAGAATGCCCGCTTCAAAAAGCGTCTTACCCACTTCATTTAAGGAGGCGGAAACGAAGATCGTCGTATCGTCTGTGATCGTGTGGGTGATACGACCCTTCGGATAGTGCTGGGCCAATTCCGCCACGCGCTCTTTAACGAGCTCAGTGGTGCTCATCGCGTTGGCGCCCGTTTGCAGGTAAACAGCCACGGTAATTGCCGGGGCACTGTTTAACAGGTTGTAGGAGTCGTAGCTGCGCTTGCCGACTTCCACCCGAGCGATGTCTTTCAAGCGAATGATGCCATCGGGACCGTCAGAGCGAATCGTGATATTGCCGAATTCCTCTTCGGTCAAAAGCTGACCTTCAGTCGTCACCGTGTAAAAGAGCTGTTGCTCGGGAACCGTGGGGGCGGCCCCAACGCGGCCTGCCGCGTATTGTTGGTTTTGAATATCAACAGCGTTTTCAACGTCTTTGACCGTCACCCCCAGCAGGGCCATCTTGTCAGGATTGAGCCAAATACGCATGGCCCCCTGCACGTTACCGAAAATGCTCACATCACCCACGCCCGGAATGCGCTTTAAATCATCGACGATATTAAGCGTCGCGTAGTCGGCCATCTGAGTCGGATTCATAGAGCCGTCAGGCGAAGTAAGCGCCATCATCAAAAGCGTTTCTTCAGAGCGCTTTCTCACCGTCACACCGTTTTGACGCACCACTTCCGGCAAGCGTCTTTCGGCGGTTCTCACACGGTTGTTGATTTCAAGCATAGCGTCATTGGGATCAATGCCCACTTCAAACGTGCAGGAAATGCGAACATCACCGTTAGAGCGAAGCGAGGTGGTGTAGTACTGAAGACCTTCAATGCCGGAGAGCTGATCCTCGATCGGCGCTGCAATCGTGCGCGCGAGCGTCTGAGCGTCGGCCCCTTCATAGCTTGTCGAAATCGAAACGCTGGGCGGAGAAATATCCGGATACTGCGACAGCGGCAACACACGCATGCAAACCAAGCCCGCGAGAACGATCAAAATCGACATCACGGAAGCGAAAATCGGACGACGGATACAAAATTGCGAAAGCATCTTGTTCTCCGATTAGGGCTTGGCGCTCTGAGCTTCACCGGCAGCCGCCGGTTGCTCACCCTTTTCTTTCACTCGGATACCTTCTCTGAGGCGCAAAATCTGATTGGTAATCACTTTGTCGCCGGGTTTGAGCCCCTGAGTGACAATCCAATCGGTCCCTTCCCAGTTGCCCAGAAGCACGCCGCGTTCACGCGCAACGCCCTCTTCCATCACATAAACAGAATAGGTTCCGTCAGACTTTTGACGCACGATCCCCTGCGGCACCAGGTATGCGTTCTGATATTCGCCCATCATAAGGCGGACCTGAACATACTGCCCCGGCAACAGTTTCTTTGTTTGAGGCAGCACCGCCCGCATTCTGAGCGTGCCGCGATCCGGATCAATTTGATTGCCGATATAGTCCAGCTTGGCGGGCAGAAAATCTTTGGTATCCGGGATAAACACGCGCACCAAATTATCTTTGGTTAAGCTCGCGCCCGTGAGAAACTTGTCACCGATTGCAAACGAAACGCGAAGCGTATCAGGTTGCGTGATTGTGGTCAAAAGCGTCGAGCCGGAAGTAATCAAGGAGCCGATATTGACTTCGCTTTTGCCGGCAATCCCGGTCACAGGCGCGGGCACCATGGCGTGCGAGAGATCAATGGCCGCGTTTTGTTCCTGAGCCTGAGCGAGAGCTAAGGCGCTTTTAGCAACCGCCAGAGCGCTTAACGCATCGTCATATTCCTGACGGCTTACCGCATCCACCTTGATTAATTTGGAAGCGCGATTGGCATCACGCTGCGCCTTGATCAATTCCGTTTTAGCTTGTTGGGTCTGCGCCTTGGCTTGACGCAGTTGGGCTTCATAAGGTTCTTTTTCAATTTCAAAAAGTGTTGAACCGGCTTTCACAAGTTCACCTTCTTTGAAATTGAGTTTACGAAGGACACCGGAAACCTGAGCACGCACCTCAACTTCTTCGGCGCCTTCGGTCTGACCGAATGTGTCAACCCAGCGAATAGCCGTCGTGGGAGTCGCGGTCATTGTCGTCACTTCCACAGCGGGACGCTCGACCGGACCACGCTTATCTCCGCAACCGGTCAACGCCGCGAAGGCTAAAAGCGTTACAGCGATAAAAGACTTGATATGCATGCTTGAGAATTATTGTCAGTCACTAATCTAAACAATATTACCGTAAGGCAATCGGATGCACAGTAGGGCAAATCCTGTGCTAAAAGTGACATTTTGTAACAGCGTCGCTACTTTTCAAAATCGGTTCCAAATTAAGCCTGAGTCGCGCCGTCTTCTTTCCAGACCAACGCGCCCTTGCTTTCCTCATCAATCGCCTTAAGTGTCGAGAGATGCTGAGCAATTTCCTCATCGCTCGCCTTGACGACCCGAAGCCGTTTGACATCAGGCATGGCAGGCAAACTCTTTAAGTCCACGGAGGAAATATCCAGAGACTCTTGACCGCGTGTCATCGCCAAATAGACCTGCGCGAGAAGTTTGGCGTCAATTAAGGCGCCATGCAGCGTACGATCGGTGTTGTTAATCCCATAGGCCGCGCACAAAGCATCCAAGTTCACTCGCTGCCCCGGTCTTAAGGACTTGGCCAAAGGCAATGTGTCGAGCACCCCCTCGCAGTAATCGGTGAGCTGACCTTTGCCAATGCGCTCCAACTCCATATTAAGGTACGAGACGTCAAACGCAGCGTTATGGATAATCAGTTGACTGCCTTTAATAAATGCGAGGAAATCATCAACGATATCGACAAAGTAAGGTTTGCCTTTTAACTTATCCCAAGTGTAGCCGTGCACCTTGGCGGCCCCTTCTTCAACTTCTCGCTCCGGGTCCATGAGTTTATAAAACGTTCTTTTGGTTATGGTTCGTCCGACGATTTCCACACAGCCAATTGAAATCAACCGGTTGCCGGCCTCAATGTCCATACCGGTGGTTTCCGTATCCAGTGCGACTTGGCGATTAAATGTTTTAGCCATAGCTGAGCCTATCTCTTTAATTAGTCCTTACGGGGAACGCCGCGGTTAGCGAGCTCATCGGCTTTTTCATTGCCGGGCTCGCCCGCGTGTCCTTTGATCCACTTCCATTCAATATCGTGGCTAGTCACCAATGCGTCGAGTTTTTTCCACAGCTCGACATTTTTCACAGGCTTTCCGGCCGCGGTTTTCCAGCCACGCTTTTTCCACTGAGGGAGCCATTCAAGAATACCGTTTTTCACATATTGGCTGTCAAGACTGACGATCATCGGCACCGGCCGCTTGATGGCCGAAAGCGCTTCGATCACGGCCGTCAATTCCATCTGATTATTGGTCGTTTCCACTTCACCGCCGCAAAGTTCAAGCGCCTTTTCGCCCCAGACAAGATACGCCCCCCAGCCTCCAGGGCCTGGATTACCTTTACAAGCACCGTCAGTCCAAATTTGTAATTTTCGTTCTTTTTCCATTTTCTCTACTCTAATGCATCTTTTGGATCGGCCCACAAAGCCGAAAACGGGACAGCAAACATGCCGTTATCCAAGCTCAAATTGGAAAATATTACTATTAGATTTAAGAAAAATTTCATAGTTACTGCCGGAAAATTTCTATATTAGACAAAAAAAAATAATAGTACTATCGTTTGTATTCAATTGATTAACTTAAATTTTTCTTAATCTGAACAGTTGCGTGTTGTCACTGTCTGACCAGACCAGTTGGTTTTGAGAATTCCGCCTTTCGGAATGAGTTTACCGACAAAACCAGGATTTTCGACCTTCTTTATCGCACTTAACATATAAGCATTGGCCAGGGCGGGCCACCAGCGATCACCCGCTTTCTCGCACCACCCCCATCGGGCTAAGTGCTGTGGGTTGTCACTCAAGGAGGGGCAATACACACCGAAGCGCCCGCGATCGACAACGCCGTATGGCTGACAATAGGACTTCACCTGAGAGACACTTAAAGGATTAAACCGCCTCTGCCCGCACAAATCTATCAACTTCTGCTTTTTTCGAACCCACCACGGCCCCCAGGGGTTCAGGCTTAAGAGAATCAGGCGCCCCTCGGGAGCAAGCACTCTGAAAACCTCGCGGAAAAACAGTTCCGGATTTTCCGAGCACTCGAGCGCGTGAGCGCAAACGATAAGGTCAAAAGTGTCTTCACGAAAGGGCAGCGACTCGTAGGCAAGCCTGAGCTTTGCGCAATCCTGAGAGCTTTCAGTCTCGACCCGTACACCCAAAATCCGACTTTCATGCGGCGCATTTCTCAATAGCGTCCCGTAAGGAGCTCCGAGCTGCAGAGCGCTGTCTCCCGCGCAGTCCGCTAAGAGCGCGTCGGTCTGCCGGGCTTCCCATCGCCGCAGAAGCATGCCGGGGGCCGTCGAAAAAAAGTCCTTGAATGAAGACATCTTTGAAATTCCGATCATTCTTTCAAAAATTATCGCAAAAAATTCTGACCGACTGACTTTTTTCTTAAGACTCTTTTTTGTTCTGATTCTAAAATTAAGAAAAAGGTTATGTTTTAAAAAAATGATTTCCCGCCGCACTTTTCTCTGTTCCATGGCGCTCGGCGCGCTGCCCGCCTCTTCCTGGGCCAAAGCCTCAAGGATGCGGATTGTTGTGCCGTATCCAGCCGGTGGCCCCCTGGATGCGTGCGCACGGCTTCTGGCGCAGGCGCTCCAGAGTAAACGGGGACGAGTTATTGTGGAAAATCGCCCGGGAGCCGCAGGCGCCCGAGCCATGTTGGAGGTGAAAAACGCTTCAGCGGATGGTCTGACTTTAGTGATGGGGGCGCTTGCCACGCTTGTCGTCAATCCTCTGCTCTCAAACGACCTCCCCTATCGCCCGGAAGATTTTAAAGCGGTGACACTTTTGAGCGACACCCCCAATGTGCTCGTGATGACGCCTTCGACCATGGAAAAACTACGGGTCTCTGATGCTCGGCAATTAATTGAGTACATCAAAGCCCATCCTGACAAACTCAATTGCGCCTCCGGCGGCACCGGATCGGCCGGCCACATTGTCAATGCCGTTTTCAACACCCAGGGACTCAAAACAGTGCACGTACCCTATGCGGGCGCCATGGCCGCGCAGCTTTCTCTTTTTTCCGGCGAAACCGATCTGATGTTTGACAATTACGCCAACGCGCAGGCCGCCGTTGCTGAAAAAAGATTAGTTGTGCTGGCTCAAACCCGCGCGCTCGCCGATGCCGCCATTGACGCTCCCACCCTTCAGTCTCTGGGGGTGGATTGTGACATCTCCACCTGGTTCGGACTTTTGGTTCCCAAAGACACTCCGGCAGTCACTTGTGAAAAACTTTTTGAAGAAATCAAAACGGTTTTATACGAAAAGACGCTTCGGGAAAAATTTGATCGGCTCTCGGGCGGCACTCAACTGTTAGGGCCGGTAGCATTTGAAAAATGGATTGCCGATGAGCAGGTAAAATACCGCTCGTTTGTTAACGCTCTGCAAATTTAAATTTCGTTGATGATTCATGCACGACTGGCCCGAGATACCGTGGCCGGACTCTTTTTTGCCGCGATTGGCCTCGCCTTCGTTTTAGGTTCTTGCGAGCTTCCAATGGGTGAGGCCTCACGCATGGCTTCGGGTTACTTCCCGAGGCTTCTGGGCTATTGTTTGATTTTTTTAGGTTTAGTGATCTGTCTTAAGGGAACTTTTTCAGAGAAAAAGCCCCACGAAATTATTTATCGCTTCGCTTTAAAAAAAGTGTTGATTTTGGGAGCGGCGCTTTTATCTTTTGCTTTTTTACTTGAACCTGCAGGGCTCATCATTGCGCTTTCCGCTCTGACCTTTATCTCTTCTTTCGCCTCGGAAAAAAGAACAATTAAAGAGGCGCTTTTCCTCACCGCAGCGATTGACCTTTTAGTCATCGCGGTGTTTGTCTGGGCTATTGGTCTTGAGGTCAATCTGTTGCCCGCGGGGATGCTTTCATGAGCGAGCTTCTGGGCAATCTTTTCATCGGATTTCAAAGCGCGTTGACAGTCGCCAATGTTGGCTACTGCTTCGTGGGGGTTTTAATCGGCACGTTGGTGGGCGTGCTCCCGGGCTTGGGCCCCGTGGCCACGCTGGCGCTTCTTCTTCCGCTCACCTACGCTCTGGATCCCACCGCCGCGGTCATTATGCTTGCGGGCATCTACTACGGCAGTCAATATGGAGGATCAACAACCGCTATTTTGATGAATATTCCCGGCGAAGCCGCTTCGCTTGTCACTTGTATTGACGGACACAAGCTTGCGTGCAAGGGGCATGCGGGCAGCGCCCTGGGGGTTGCCGCCATCGGTAGTTTCATCGCGGGCACCGTCGCCACACTTTTGATCGCGGTGGCCAGCCCCGCTCTATCGGAAGTGGCCCTGTATTTCGGCGCTGCTGAATATTTCAGTCTGATGGTGTTGGGTTTAGTAGGAGCGGTTGCCCTCTCCAATGGCGATGTATTAAAGGCCATCGCCATGGTCATCACAGGACTGCTTTTAGGCCTGGTGGGCACCGACATCAACACGGGCGAACTTCGCTTTACGCTCGATACGCTTTCGCTTCAAGACGGCATTGATTTTGCGGTGATTTCGATGGGCTTTTACGGCGTAGCCGAAGTGCTCAAAAATCTGCAGGCCATGGTGGCCGCCGGCGCGCCGAGCACAATCCCCATTAAATCCCCGTGGCCAAGCCGACACGACCTCTCTGAAAGCACCGGCGCCATCACCCGCGGAACGTTGCTCGGAAGCCTCATGGGGCTATTGCCCGGAGGCGGCGCGATGCTCTCTTCCTTTGCGGCCTACACGATTGAAAAACGCATCAAAAAAACGGGCGAAACACCGGTGGGTGAAGGCAACATCCGAGCCGTCGCCGCCCCAGAAGCCGCCAACAACGCAGGCGCCCAAACAAGCTTTATTCCGATGCTCACGTTGGGCGTCCCCTCCAACGCCATCATGGCGCTTTTGATGGGGGCGTTAATCACCCAAAACATCACCCCAGGGCCACAAGTCATCCACACAAACCCGGAACTCTTCTGGGGCCTTATCGTATCCATGTGGATCGGAAACCTTTTCCTTGTGATTTTAAATTTGCCTCTGGCGGGACTTTGGGTTCAAATTCTTCGCATTCCCTACCGCTACCTTTATCCGGCCATTCTTGCTGTTTGTGCGGTCGGCGTCTATTCAATCAATTACAACATCTATGACATCGTCCTCATGGCGGCTTTCGCGCTCTTGGGCTACGTCTTTTATCAGCTGCGATGCGAGCCCGCCCCGCTCATTCTCGGCTTTGTCCTCGGTCCCATGATGGAAGAAAACCTCCGACGCGCAATGCTTTTATCGCGAGGTGATGCCGGTGTCTTCTTCACCAGTCCCATTTCGGCTGCTTTGCTTTTTGCGGCCTTGTTATTGCTTGCCGCCACGCTTTTACCCAAGTGGCAAAAGACCCGGGAGCAGGCATTTTCTGAAGACTAAAAAACTCAACAAGCTTTCGTAGAAATTTTATATTTTGATGTATCTTTGAATCATTTTTCGTATATTTTGATGCGCGCATGCATCATTTTTTATATAATTTGATGCGTGCTTAAATATTTCCGGGTCAATTGCCATGCAAAGAACCGTCATGCAAAAACTCTTTGAGTGGAAAAACTCTGCTTTTAGAAAACCTTTAATTCTGCGTGGAGTCAGGCAAGTCGGCAAAACCTGGATCATGCAAAATTTCGCCCAAGAAGCTTTCGCGGAACGGTATCTGTACATCAACTTTGATAGCGATGAACAATTGGGGTCCTTATTTGCCCAAACGAAAGATCCGGACAAAATCCTCAGAGTTCTTTCATTCACATACGGCAAAACCATCGAAGATGGCTGGCTTCTTATCCTGGACGAAATCCAAAACTGCCCGGACGCTATCCATTCGCTCAAGTATTTCCAAGAAAAACGTCCAGGAGTCTTTGTACTCGCTGCCGGCTCTCTTTTAGGTCTTTCTTTGGCTAAGCCTCGTTCCTATCCTGTTGGCAAAGTGGAGTTTCTCGATATCGAGCCGATGAGCTTTAAGGAATTTCTTCTGGCTCGTCCGGAAAGTGTCGGGCTTGCTCAATTTTTAGATCATTGGGATGAGCTTGAAGCGGTTCCTGACGTTATTTTTGATCCAATGATCGAGTCACTCAAAATGTACGAGATCGTCGGAGGGATGCCGGAGGCGGTTTCGGCTTGGTGCCTCCAATCGGACATAACCCAGGTCAGAAAGATCCAACAGGATATTTTGTACACCTATATTGAAGATATACGCTCCCACGCTTCAAGCTTCGATGCTCCCAAAATTCTCAGAATTTGGCAAACATTGCCTCAAATTTTGTCAAGAGAACAAAAACGCTTTCAGTATTCCTTGGTCGAACCTCGTTCGAATGCGAGAAAGTATGGCGATGCTTTGCAATGGCTCATTGATGCCAAGCTCGTGCGTCCTGTCCATCGAATCAACGGCTTTGGACTACCGTTGTCGGCCTACGAAGACTCCGCTGCATTTAAGCTCTATTTAGTCGATGTCGGCTTGCTGACGAGACTTTCTAAAGTAGAGCCCAATATCATTTTGAATGGATCCTCTGTTTTTCGGGAACACAAGGGAGCTCTATCTGAAAATATGATTTTGCAAAGTTTATCTGCTCAATTCGAATCCGCTCCCATGTATTGGTCAATGACCAATCCTTCTTACGAAGTGGATTTTCTCCTGGAAACACACGGAATCATCGTTCCGATAGAAGTGAAGTCATCAACTAACGTCACTTCAAAAAGCCTGAAAAAGTTCAAAAGTTTGCATGAAAAAGATTTACCGTTGCGAGTGAGATTTTCCATCAACAACTTAAAACTGGATGGAGATTTACTCAATATCCCCATTTTCATGGCAGATGAAACGGGCAGGTTAATTGATTTAGCACTGAAAAAAATCAACGCAAACTGAGAGTTGAAGAAAATTTTGCACTACTGTCCAAAATAATTTAATTTCTAAGACACCCCTTTAGACTTTTCAGTCATCTGCTGTCCAAAAAGACACGATTTTCATTTCAACCCCCTTAGGTCAAAATAAACTGGTCTGAGGGGACGTTTCCGGTATTTTCAGCGGAACAATATCCGGCTCGTTTAGCCAGTCATTTAGGTCTTTGTAGGTCATTAGGTTCAATCTCAGATAACTTCTCAACCGACTAAACGACCAAGGGTATTTAGAGCGCCTTTTCAGTACCTCCAACAGCAACGTCACCGATAAAACTGTCCAAATCTGCACCATGACAGCGTTCAACGAGGTACCCACAAAAGTTTTGATTTTCAGGTTCTGTTTGAGCTTCTTGAAAAACAACTCAATCTGCCATCGATCCTTGTAAACAGCGGCAATTTCTGTTGCATTCAATTTGAAGTCATTGGTTAAAAACTCAAACCAGCGTCCACTTTCCTTATCCTTGTATTGCACTAAACGATATTTAGGGACCTTTTTCAGCCGACCTTTTTCATGAGCCCTCAGATCGGCTTTGAGAATGATTTCGTAGCATCCCCAATTTTCGTTTTTATCCACAGCAATTCGCTTAACTTGTTTAAGTTGAATGTTTTCTTTAACTCGAGTCACGAAGATAATGTGGCGTTTACTGAGCTGTCGATACCACCTGAAGTCATAATAACCACGGTCAATGGCCAGCACACAGTTCGGTGGAATGTCAACCAGTGTTCGAGCGGCTTTAATGTCTGAGATCGCGGCTTCTGTTACCGCTATAAACGAGGGCATTAATGTGTCGTTATCCAATAATGTGTGAAGCTTGATGCCACCTTTGGTGGTTCTAAATCGAGCCCAATCAAACAGTTTTAAACAAAGCCCGATCGTGGTGGAATCTAAGCTGAAGATCTTTTTACCGGTCAGAATCTGATTGACCCGAGCTCCGGTTAGTACTTCTCGATAATGATCCAATAAACCGTAATAGAAGTCTTGGTAGACATGGTAGTCACGGTGTTGGTTCACATAGGAAAGACTGGAGCGTCCCACGGCATGAGCGCCAAGATGGTTAAGCTTGCCAATACTGGAGTACAGTCCATCAGAGATCTCTCTGAGCGACTCAGCTCCGCTGAGTTGGCAAAACATCATCGCAATGAGCTGATCCCAAGTATTGATTCCTTTGGCGGCTTTGTCAGTTTGGTACTTTTGAACTAGCTTAAAAAATAACGATTGAGGCAAAAGCTGGACAATTTGAGCAAACATCGATAATGTTGTTCTTCGCATATCGGTTTTCCTTTGTTTTTGAGTGTGGTAACCAAAACTTTAAAGGATTCCGATATGCTTTTTTATTGCCTGTAGAAAACTGTGCTTAAAAATTTATTTTGGACAGTAGTGAAAATTTTGAGTTTTTTTGAAAAAGGCATTGCAATACGCAAAATTGTCTGCTACTATACGCAACTCGCAACAGGCACGTAGCTCAGTTGGTTAGAGCATCACCTTGACATGGTGGGGGTCGTTGGTTCGAGTCCAATCGTGCCTACCAAATTCAAAAAAGGGTTTCCGATCGGGAAGCCCTTTTTGCTTTTCCAAAATTGCGCAGAGTTTCACGTAGCAAAACAAATCTGCTCACCAAACCTATCAACGCTGAATTTCAAGTCTTGCGTCTCTGTCGCATCCATCTTGGACTCCAATTCGCTGATTATTATGCCGGCGGCGCAAGTCAGAAGAATTTTCTTCTAAATTAAGCTGTTCTGTCTATATCAAGTCCCGAGCACTCAATAGAATTAAAAAATGCTTTAGGAGGACAAAATGCGATATTCAAAAGAATTACTCTACAAAGTTGCCTTTGCTTTTCTTCGTGCCAATGGAAGCGAAGAATACGAAGCGAAGATCGTAGCGGATCATATGGTCAACGCCAATTTGCGAGGTCACGACAGCCATGGCGTCGGTATGATCGGGATGTACACGCAGTACCTAAAGAAAGGGCAAATTCATCCCAACACGCCGCCGACACTTGTCAAAGACAAAGGCGCTATTTTGCAATTCGATGGGCATTTAGGCTACGGACAAAGAGCCGGATACGAAGCAACTCAAAAAGCGATTGAACGCGCAAAAGAAACCGGTATCTGCATGTACACCATCGCCAATTGTTGCCATTTAGGCCGTATCGGCACCTACGGAGAACAGGCAGCCCAAGCCGGCATGGTCAGTGTATATTTTGTCAACGTCAATCAATTCCATCCGCTCGTCGCTCCTTATTGCGGTTCAGAGGCGCGTTTCGGCACCAATCCTTTCTGTGTAGCGATGCCTGCCAGTGAGAAATACGGCGCCTTTATTCTCGATTTCGCCACCTCCATCGTAGCCCTGGGCAAAACCCGAGTGGCAATGCTAGCTAACAAAAAGTTTGATGAGCCCGTCATTGTTGACCCTCAAGGCAATCTCACGAATGACCCTAGTGTCATGTGGCAGGATCATCCGGGCGCTCTTTTAGCCTTTGCCAAACACAAAGGCTCGGGTCTGTGCTTTGCCTGCGAACTGATGGCCGGTATCCTAAGCGGCGGTCATACCATTCAACCGGGACACACCAGGGACGGTTCCATCGTCAACAACATGACTGCCTTTGTCATCGACCCCACCGCGCTTTGCGATATGACGTTTATGAAAAAAGAAATGGATGCGATGATTGATTACGTCAAATCCGCTCCGATGGCCGATCCTATCAATCACCCCATATTAATGCCGGGAGAACCGGAGAGAATTCGTACGGAAGAAAGAAGCCGTCTGGGCGTTGAAATCGCCGATGGTGAATGGAATGTCATTCGAAAGACCTGCCTGGACGCAGGTGTCGATCCCTCGCTCTTTGACAATCTTTGATCTTTATTTTCCCAAAGAGGTGCTCATTGCGGCGAGCGCCTCGTCAATTTAAAAGCGGAAGCAGAAAACCGCCTTCCGCTTTTTAGCTTAAATTTTCGTCAGTTTCGCCAACGACAGCAACAACTCTTTCGTTCCCACTTCGTCAAACTGCACTCGAATGCGGGCATCATTGTCCTGTCCGATCAATCCGACCACAGAGCCATCCCCAAATCGGGCATGGTGAACACGATTGCCAACCGCAAATCCCTTATATTGAGCCTTTGCGGCCATTTTCTGAACAGCGGGATCCATTTTTGCACGCGCAAAACCGGTCGTGGCATGGCCATAAGACGATTTCGAGTAGCCCGATGAGCCGTAGCGAGATGATGAGTTGTAACCGGAGGTGCTTCGATATCCCCCTGAGCGCTGAGCGTAACGCGAAGAATACCCATCTCCCCAACTCAAAGACTGATCTTCGTCCTCAATCGCCATGGAGCGTTTTCGGTCATAGAGGAAAAGCAGGTGCTCTTCATCAATTTCATTAATAAACTGGCTCGGGCCCGAATCCATGTACTGGCCTCGCAGCATTCTTGAAAGTGAGAAACTCAAATGCAGATTCTTTCGGGCGCGGGTAATCGCCACGTACATCAAGCGCCGCTCTTCAGCCATCCCCTTCGGATCCATTGCGCTATTGGCGTGTGGGAAAAGCCCCTCTTCCACGCCGGTGATGAAAACCACATCGAATTCCAGACCCTTGGCCGCGTGCACGGTCATCAGCTGCACGGCGTCTTCACCTTTTTGCGCCTGATTGTCACCGGCTTCAAGAGCCGCGTGAGACAAAAAGCCCGCCAACGAAGTCATTTCATCGTCGGCACCGTCAGCCTCCACCTCATCACTTCGGGCATCGATACTGATACCCTCCTCTCTGAGATAGGCTTGAGCCGCGTTTTGTAATTCTTCCAAGTTTTCCAGGCGCTCCTGCCCTTCACGCTCTTTCTTATAGTGTTCATTGAGCCCCGAGCGATCCACCACCGCGGCGATCATATCGGGCAAGGGCAGGCACGAGAACTCAAAACGCATCGCGTCAATTAATTGCGTGAAAGCGCGAAGCTTGGTGCCTGCGGCGCCCTCCAGAGATTGAGCGGCTTCATAAAGGCTTATATTGGCTTCAATTGCCTTTTGCTGAAGCGTTTCCACACTCTTTGCGCCGATGCCGCGCATCGGGAAATTCACCACTCGCAAAAACGCCGTGTCATCCTTCGGGTTTTCAATCAATCGCAGATAAGCCAAGGCGTGCTTGATTTCGGCTCGGTCAAAAAAGCGCAAGCCACCATACACTCGATACGGAATGCCCGAAGCCACCAACGCCTGTTCAATCACACGGCTTTGCGCATTGGAGCGGTACAAAATTGCAATTTCATGTTTTTTGATCCCGCGACCCACCGCCTCTCGGATTTCCTGCACACAATACTGAGCTTCATCGCGATCATCACTTGCGCGAAACACGCGAATGCGCTCCCCGTCACCCGAGCTTGTCCATAGATCTTTGCCCAGACGATCGTCATTGTGAGCGATCAATTCATTGGCCGCATTCAGAATATGACCGAATGAACGGTAGTTTTGCTCAAGCTTAATTAAGTGCGTGATTCGGAAATCGCGCTGAAAATCCATCATGTTGCCCACATTGGCGCCACGGAAAGCGTAGATCGACTGGTCATCGTCGCCCACGGCGAAAACACAATTGCCGTCATACTCACGAACGCCCGCGGCCGTGAAGCCGGCTAAAAGTTTCAACCACTTGTATTGCAGGCGATTGGTATCCTGAAACTCATCGACAAGAATGAAGCGGAAGCGATCCTGATAGTGTCTGCGAATCAGTTCATTGCGAGCGAGCAACTCATAACTTCTTAAAAGAAGTTCTCCGAAGTCAACCACTCCCTCGCGGTTGCACTGCTGCTCGTAGAGCGCATAGATTTTGGCAAAATTTTCCTTTTTGCCGAACTCGGCCGTCATGTCCTTGGCTCTCAGGCCCTCTTCCTTGGCGCTCGAAATATAGTTCTGAACATCCTTAGGCGGATACTCATCTGCGCTGATGCCGTGCGCCTTCATCAGGCGCTTAATCGCCGAGAGCTGATCGGTCTGATCCAAAATCTGAAATGTCTGAGGCAATCCCGCTTCCTTAAAGTGTCTGCGCAGCATGCGGTTGCACAAACCGTGAAACGTCCCCACCCACATGCCGCGGGTGTTCACCGGAATGGATGCCTGAATGCGGGTGAGCATCTCCTTGGCGGCTTTATTGGTAAAGGTCACGGCAAGAATTTCCATGGGGCTGGCCATGCGCTCTTCGATGAGCCAAGCGATGCGGGTTGTGAGTACTCGCGTTTTGCCGGAACCGGCTCCCGCTAAAATCAAAGCGCTTTCGGCCGGCAACGTCACCGCGGCCTTCTGTTCTGGATTTAATTTGTCAATAAAGCTCGCCATTTTGATTGTCTACAAATTCTTGAAAAGGCACTATTGTGCCAAAAAAACACGAAGAAATTTTCTTAGAGGCCGACGCTTGCCCGCCAGTCAAAAAAAGTGCGGGCCCGGCGGTCTTTTTCCGAGACCGTGAGTGCGCCGACGTTAGGCCACGCGATTGCCAAATTGGCGTCACTGTATAAAATCGCGTCTTCGTCTCCCGGGTAGTAGAAATCGGTGCAGCGGTAAAAAACACGAGCCACCTCTGACAAGGTCAAAAAGCCGTGCGCGAAACCCTCCGGAATATAGAGTTGACTCATCTCGTCGGCTGTAAGCCTTGCGCTATAAACTTGACCGAAGGTTTCAGAGCCGGCTCTTAAATCGAGCGCCACATCAAAAATTTCTCCTTCAAGCACCGTGATGAGTTTTCCCTGAGGGTGTTTTTTCTGAAAATGCAGTCCTCTCAATGTCCCTTTCTTAGAAACAGAAAAGTTATCCTGCACAAAATTTAGCTGCGGCCACAGATCCTCGTAGCGAGCCGCCTGCCACAATTCACAAAATAACCCTCGAGAATCCCGATGCACATCGGGATAGATTCTCAAAAGATCCTCAAAATCCGTTTTCTCGATTCGCATTGTCTAACTTCCGTACCGTTTCAACCATTCGTGATATTCGCCGCTTTTTACGGATTGCAGCCACACGTCATTATTTAAATACCACTGAAGCGTTTTGTGTAGCCCCTCGATCAAGCGCACTTTGGGCGCAAATCCTAATTCACGAAGACTTGCGCGGCTGTCCATCGAATAGCGGAAATCATGACCGGGGCGGTCTGCGACAAAGGTAATGGCTTCTTCAAACGGCAAGAGCCCCGGACAAGCCGAGTCCATCAAAGTGCACAGCGCGCGAATCAATTTAATATTCGCAACCTCTTCGCCGGTACCGATGTTGTAGGTTTGACCGGGTTGGCCTTTCTCAAGAACTTTAAGTAGCGCCTGCGCGTGATCCGTTACATACATCCACTCGCGGATATTTTCACCGGTACCGTAAACAGGCAGTGTTGCACCGCTTCGCGCGCGATCAATCATCAAAGGAATCAATTTTTCCGGAAATTGTCTCGGGCCGTAGTTATTGCAAGCGTGCTCCACAATCACCGGAAAGGCGAAAGTGCGCCAATAGCTCAATGCGATCATCTCTCCGGCCGCTTTACTTGCGGCATAAGGGCTGCTCGGACGGAAAGGACTTGAAACGGTAAAGGAGGGATCGTTTGCCTCAAGAGATCCGTAAACCTCGTCGGTGGAGACATAAATAAAACGAAAGCGCGACTTTTTCTCTCCCCTGAGCCCCTTCCAATATTTGCGCGAGACCTCCAAAAGATGCTGCGTGGCGGTCACATTGTTATCGATAAATACGGAGGGGTCCTCTATAGAGCGATCCACATGAGTTTGAGCGGCTAAGTGAATAACCGCATGCGGTTTAAATTTTTTAAAAACGTCGGCCATTAATTCACTGTCGGCCACATCGCCCTCAATAAACTTATGCGACCTATCGGCAAGGGCCTTTTCCAAATTCAAAAGATTGCCGCAATAGGCGAGTTTGTCGACGGTGAGCACCTGATAGCCGGCGCTCAAAGCCGCATCAACAAAATGCGATCCGATAAAACCCGCGCCTCCGGTCACCAGTAGTTTTTCTTTAGGCATAACGTGATTGAGCCCACAATGATTTTTTGCAAAAAATTCGTCCGATGAACTTTGTCGATTGTATTACACTTGAGGTAGCGGAGCGAATAATCGACCGAAGGTTGTTGTGCGCTCATGATTTCTTTTGTATCCACAGTCAAGAGGTGTGATCGATGGCTCAAAATAAAACGATCGGTATTGTGGCCGGCCTCAACCGCCGCGCCGCAACAGAAGTGAAAACCCAATTGCTCGCCCTGGGCGGTGACGACCTCAGCGTTGTCATGACCGAGGACAACTTTAAAATTGATCCCGATCCGACGTTTGCCGTCAGCGACCGCAAGATCTTTATTTTCAATGAAGCTGAACTCTTGGCGGAGATGGGCGTTGACCTCATTCTCGTGCCTGATTTCAAGTGCGGTTCCTACATTCACGAAATTCAACGTGAAATTCAAACGCCGATTCTGGATATGAAGAGCGCTCTGATGGCCCAAATGGGTGAAGAGATGCCTGTAATGGGTGTCTTGGATGCCGGCAACGCTCAAGCGTGCCTGGGCGGCGCCTGCGACCTTTCCAAGCGCGCGAAGTTCATCTTCCCTTGCGAAGAAGGCACCAAGCTTCTCGATGAAATGCGCGAAAAAATCCGCGCTGAAGGCGCGAGCGACGAGGCGGCGCAAAAGATCGCCGGCGTCTGCAAACGCATGGTTGAAGAAGGCGCTCAAGTGATCATCCCGAACTGCACGCAATTCGCGCTCAACGTGCCGGCTTTGCAACAGATGGGACTGCCCGTGATGAACGTGTTTGAAATGTTCGCCAAGGCCGCTCTTGCCCACAGCACGGAAAAATTGCCCAAGCCCTTTAAGCTCGGCTTGATCGGCGGTCTCGGACCGGCGGCAACCGTTGACCTCTACGATAAGATCGTTAAGGCTTCGCCCGCCAAGAATGACCAAGAACACTTCAAAGTGGTGATTGAACAAAATCCGCAGATCGATGACCGCACGGCCTGCCTCTTAAACGGCGGCCCCGATCCCACAATCGCCATGTATAACTGCGCCAAGCGCCTGCAAAAGGACGGTTGCGACTACATCATCATCCCCTGCAACACGGCTCACGCGTTCCTGCCCCGTTTGCTTCGCCATCTGGACGTTCCCTTCATCGACATGCAACAAACCATGCTCGATGAAATCCAAGCCAAGTACGGCAAGGACGCCCGCGTCGGTCTGATGGCCACAAGCGGCACGATCGCCACCGGCATTTACGGCAAGAAAGCCGAAAAGATGGGCATGAAGATGTTCACGCCCGATGAAGATCATCAGGCAAGCGTCATGAAGGCCATTTACGGTCCCAAGGGGGCCAAGGCCGGCTTCACCACGGGTGAATGCTACGACGACCTCTATCGCGGCGCCGAATATCTCGTGAAGACCTACGACTGCAACGTGCTCATTTTGGGCTGCACCGAATTGCCGTTGATCTTCCACGAAACCGACAACTTTGAAGTGGCTGGAAAGACCGTTGCCATCGTTGACCCGACGGCAACATTAGCTCGCAAATGCGTGCAAATTGCCGAAGCCACGATTAAAGAACGCGGTGTTCGCTAAACGCCGATAGATCGTCAAAAGCGCTTGAGACCTCTCAAGCGCTTTTCGCATAAGGATTGCTGTTATGGGAAAAGTGTACGAAAAATGTGAACCGAAAACCGTGGCGTTTATCGGTTTAGGCACAATGGGCTACCCAATGGCCGGTCATCTTGCCCGCGCGGGTCACCGCGTGACAGTCTATAACCGCACAACGGCCAAAGCCCAGAAGTGGGCCGGAGAATACACGGGACTGATCGCTCCCACTCCCCGAGAAGCTGCTCAGGATGCGGATTTTGTCTTCACCTGTGTGGGCAACGATGATGACCTGCGCAGTGTTGTTCTCGGCCAAGAGGGGGCCTTTGCCGGCATGAAAAAAGGCGCGGTGCTCATTGACTGCACAACCGATAGCGCCCAAGTTGCCAGAGAATTAGCCGCTCGCGCCCAAGAGTTGGGACTGGGTTTCATGGACGCGCCGGTATCCGGAGGACAAGCGGGCGCCGTCAATGGTGTGCTCACGGTCATGTGTGGGGCCGATCAAGCCACTTTTGAAGCCGCCCGCCCCACTGTGATGGCTTTTGCCCAAGCGGTTACCCGAATCGGCGAAGTCGGCTGCGGCCAACTTGCGAAGATGTGCAACCAGATCTGCATCGCCGGCATTGTTCAATCACTTTCCGAATCCATCGCCTTTGGTCTCAACGCCGGACTTGACATGAAGCTTGTGCTCGATGTCATCGGCAAGGGGGCTGCTCAAAGCTGGCAGATGGACAATCGCGGTAAGACCATGATTGACAATCAATTTAATTTTGGTTTTGCCATTGACTGGATGAGAAAGGACCTGGGATTGTGTCTGGCCGAGGCCAACAGAAATGGTTCGACTCTGCCCACCATTGCGCTTATTGATCAGTTCTACGCGGAACTGCAAGCCAAAGGTGAGGGACGCAGCGACACTTCAGTCTTAATTAAACGTCTGCCTCATTAGTGTTTTCGGGCAGACTATTCGGTCTGCCCGAACTCTGCTTTTCTGCTCAACTTCCATTTCTCAAACAGAGTACATTCCGGGAAAAATCCCTTCCTACTGAAAGATTTTCCAAAAATCAGTAAAATCTTTCACTACAAATGAAAGATTTTTCAATAACCAAAAAATCTTTCAGTAAGGGAAAAACTATGATCGTTCGCGAACATTATTTACGCCAAATCCGACCCTTCTATGACAGCAACCTGATTAAGGTCATCACCGGAATCCGGCGTTGTGGAAAATCGGTCATTATGGAACAAGTCGAAGCTGAACTTCGGCGTTTAGGGAAAAGGACACTGAAATTAAATTTCGAACAGCGAGCCGTCTCTTCAGTCATTCAGACCGCTGACGATTTAATTCGTACCATAACAGCACACACATCAAACGAAAAACTGTATGTTTTTTTGGATGAAGTCCAGTTCGTCAAAGATTGGAATATTGCCTGTCGATCGTTAAGGCTTGAGAATATTTCGCTTTTTGTTACCGGAAGCAATTCCAAGTTGTTGTCCAAGGAATTTACCAAAGAACTCAGCGGTCGCTACGTGGCTTTTCGCATTCGTCCATTCGTATACAAAGAATTGGTTGAGTATGCGAATCAATTTTCTAAAAATTACTCCATTTCAGATTACCTGATCTATGGAGGATTTCCTCAAGTTATCGAATTCAATACCAAGGAAGCCATCGTCCGCTATTTAAATGATCTCGACGACACGATCGTTATCAACGACATCTTGAATCGGTACAAAATTCGCAAAGACGAGCTGTTTCGCAGACTGGTTAACTTCGTTTTGCTTTCAAATGCGAGAATCTTCAGCGCCAGCTCAGTTCAAAAATTCTTAAAAGGACAGGGACTTTTCTGCTCATTGAACACGATTTTGAAATATCTTGGCTATCTGCAGGAGGCCTATGTAATCTCCCCAATTCAGCAGTTTTCCACTAAGGCGAAAAGAGAACTCAAGTACTATCAGAAGATTTATGATGAAGACGTTGCTTTTAACAGTATCCGACAGACAGACGGTCACTGGGACATCACTCACAATTTGGAAAACATCGTTTTCAACGAGTTGCTGTATCGTGGTTATGCATTATCTGTTTTTAGAACCGACTCTGCAGAAATCGATTTTTTAGCTGAAAAAAATAATCGTCAATATCTGATTCAAGTCGCCTATAGCGTCGCTGAAGAAACGACCAATAAACGAGAGTTTGCTCTTTTTAACAAATTAGACCAATCACGACAAAAAATTCTTATCACCAACGACGACTTTGATTTTTCCACAAGCACGGTGCGCCATCTTCAATTAAAAGACTTTCTGTTATGTGAAGATCTGGACTGAGGTCTTAAGCATAACGACCTTGTCTGCACTAAAATAAACGATTCTCTGAGATACCAATATAACGCTCGGGAAACGTGAAAGAATTTCAAAAATGTCCGTGACTTTAAATGATCTACCGATCGGTCGCAGCGCGACTGTCGAAGCGGTGGGCGCAAGCGGCGCTCTCCGTCAACATTTCCTTGACATGGGCTTGATTCCTCAGGCGACTGTAACCATGGTCAAGCGCGCGCCTATGGGCGATCCGATTGAGGTGCGGATTCGAAGCTACGAACTGACCCTTCGTGTTGCTGAAGCCCAAGCCATTACCATTACGGACATCCGTGATTTGGAACCTGTAAAAAATTCCTTGCCGTTAGCTGAAGAAATCATGCACCCGGGCTTTGGTGAAGGCGGTAAATATCACGAAAAAGAAAATGAACATCCGTTGCCCGAAGGCGAAAAAATAACTTTCGCGCTCGCCGGCAACCAAAACTGCGGCAAAACAACCCTTTTTAACCGACTCACAGGATCCAACCAACACGTCGGTAATTTCCCGGGCGTCACGGTTGACCGCAAAGACGGCTCAATCATCGGCCACAGTGAAACGCTTGTCACTGATTTACCGGGAATTTATTCCCTATCCCCCTACACCAATGAAGAAATCGTCTCACGGGAATTTATCCTAAAAGAAAATCCCAAGGCGATTATCAACATTGTCGATGCCACCAATATTGAGCGAAATCTGTACCTCACGATGCAACTCATGGAATTGGGCAAACCCATGGTACTTGCGCTTAACATGATGGATGAGGTGTGGGCCAATGGCGGATCGGTTCGCGTCAATGAAATGGAAGCGCTTTTAGGCATGCCGGTTGTGCCGATTTCCGCTAGTCGCGGTGAAGGCATTGAGGAATTAATTGACCACGCGCTGCACGTTGCGAAATTCCAGGAGGCGCCCGCCGTGCAGGATTTCTGTGACTCAAGCGACCACGGGGGTGCCGTGCACCGCTGTCTTCACAGCATCATGCACATCATCGAAGACCATGCGCAAAAAGCGAATATTCCGCTTCGATTTGCCGCAAGCAAAATCGCCGAGGGCGATACGCTCATCACCGAGCAGCTCAACCTCGATGTCAACGAGGTGCGCACCATCAAACACATCATCCGACAGCTTGAAGCCGAACGCGGTCTTGATCAGGCAAGCGCCATCGCAGACATGCGCTTTTCATTTATCGATAAGGTCTGCGCGAAAACGGTCGTTAAACCCCACATCAGCCGGGAGCATATCCGAAGCCTTCAAATCGATGAAGTGCTCACCGGACGTTATACTGCCATTCCCGCTTTCATCGCCATCATGGGCCTTGTTTTCTGGCTCACCTTTAATGTGATCGGTGTCTGGCTGACCGATGCCCTGGATTGGTTAATCGGTCAAGCCACGGACTACACGGATGCTCTGCTTACCACACTGAACGTCAACGCCTCCATTCACTCGCTCATTATTGATGCCATCTTTAACGGAGTGGGCAGTGTGCTGAGCTTCCTGCCCACCATTGTTGTGCTCTTTTTCTTCCTCTCTTTTTTGGAAGACAGCGGCTACATGGCGCGCGTGGCGTTTGTCATGGACACGCTGTTGCGCCGAATCGGTCTTTCAGGCCGAAGCATTGTGCCGATGCTCATCGGCTTTGGCTGCACGGTGCCGGGTGTGATGGCAAGCCGCACATTACCCTCCGAGCGTGACCGCAAAATGACCATTTTGCTCACCCCTTTTATGAGCTGCTCAGCGAAGTTGCCTATCTACGCATTTTTCGTTGCCGCGTTTTTCCCCGGTGAAGGCGCAATCATTATGATAGGACTCTATCTTTTGGGCATTGCCGTGGCTGTGCTTCTTGGGTACTTGATGAAAAACACGGTTTTTAAAGGCGAAGCTGTGCCCTTTGTGATGGAATTACCCAATTACCGTATGCCCGGCGCCAAGAATGTCACACTGCTCTTGTGGGATAAGGCCAAAGACTTTTTAGAGCGGGCTTTTACGGTGATTTTTGTGGCAACCATCGTTATCTGGTTTTTGCAAACCTTTGACTTCCAACTCAATCCGGTAGAGGACTCTCAAGCGAGCATCCTGGCCGTGATCGCCGGCTGGATTTCTCCGATTTTCGCGCCTTTGGGTTTTGATGATTGGCGCATCACCACGGCATTAATCGGCGGCTTCATGGCTAAAGAAAGTGTCGTGAGCAGTCTCTCTGTCCTTTTTGGCTCTACTGAGGCACTCACAGCGGCCATCAGCACACTGACAGCGCTGGCGCTTTTGGTGTTCTGTCTGCTTTACACACCGTGCGTAGCTTCCATTGCCACAATCAAAAGGGAATTAGGCGGTCGCTGGGCTTTCGGTGTTGCTGTTTTCCAATGCCTGGTTGCCTGGATTGTTGCTTTTATTGTCCGTTTAATCGGTCTGCTTTTTGGTTTTTAGTGAGGATTTCAAGTGAACGGAATCAGCTGGTTACTGTTAATTGTGATTCTAGCCGCCGCGCTCTGGGTCGTCATTTTCAAACTAAAAAACCGTCATTCGGGTAGCTGCGGCAGTTGCACCTTATGTTCGTCCTCAAACCGAAAATCGCAAGGTTGCTCAAGTCCTCAAGAACACATCATCCACATTCAAAAAATGGGACGCTGAACGATTTTCACTCTTGACGTCCTCCCCGTCATTGATGGCGGGGATTCCTACAAAAGCCGCTTGTGCAGCGATTGAAGGTTGGTTCCTGTTGATGGCTCAGAAGCTCCGTGCAAAGGACACGGTTGCTTCCGAACTCACTACACAGGCGATGCGCATTTTACGTGCGCGCTCGGGCCTGTCCGGCCCTTCCTCAACACGTTTTTTGCGCCGACGATGTCGGCATTTTCATTGTGGCTGCAGGCTATGCAATGGAAAACAGCCTGTTTGGGTCTGTTGCCTTTATCGCAACAGCCGCAAATCGGGCACGTACAGCTGGTGTATGCTGGCGCTACTTTTTCTAGCATGCCGTCAGCCTTCGTCAGTTGCCAATCCACTGCCTGACTGAGACCGTAGAAGCCGGTTCGAAGAATGGCCCGATTGAGTCCCGACTTCTGCCTGACGTTTTTGCCGGGATTCTCAACCGTTCCCTTCGCGCTCTTCGTCATGTTCTTCGTTTTCAGATCTTCCGCATATACGCAGCCGTACTCCTGCGCGAGCGCACGTGCGGTTTTCTGATTGAAGTCCTGACGAATGCAACGCATTCTCCGGAAAAGCTTCTGGATTCTTTTCTTGAGTCGTCGACGCTTCCGACTCGGCTTGGTTTTGTCGAACGCTTCCGCGAGCCCCTTCTTCGCGAGCTTCTTTCGAGACGACAGATTGAGCGACAGCTTTCGTTGCAGCACTGCAATTCGCTTCTCGATGTCTTTGAGCCTTTCCGTATCGAGGTCGTAGAACTTGCCGCTGCTTGTCGCCACGGCATGAACCACGCCGATGTCTATCCCAACATCAAGTGCTTTCATTTCGGGACGGACAACGTCGAACTCGGCCGTGAAAACTACGAACCATCGGCCGCAATCCTTGTTGATGTGGATCTGCTTCACCGTACCCGGCGTCAAAGAGCCGTCGGCGGATTTGAACGCAATAGGGCGGCTTTTGCGGTAGCGGATCCAACCGATTTTCGGAAGCTTGACGCACCCGTTGGCATCGTCAATGTCACCGGGTTTGAACTGCGGTATGCGGAAGCCATCTCCGATGTCTTTGACCTTGAATCTCGGCCACTCTTTGCGAGCGGGATCGCTCTTCGGTCGGAAGCTGTTTCTAATGGCCTGGTCGAGGTCGCGAAGCGCCTGTTGAAGCGGCTGAGACATCGCCTCCTTGAGAAAGGACGTTTCGTCACCCTTCTTCCACCGCACCAACTCGGAAGCCATCTCGCAATAGCTGAGGAGCTTTAGGCCCTGATCCTTCCGTTCGTTCTGCAGCGCGAGAGCTTTGTTGAACACAAAGCGACGGCATCCGGCGTTCCGACTTAAAGCGGAACGCTGAACATCGTTGGCGAGGAGTTCAAACTTGAAGCTGCAGAAAATTTTCATAATCTGGAAATCATCGCACATTTTCTTTGTTTGAGCTCGATTTGTGAGACCCTAATCGCGCCGTGCGCGATGGGCCTTATATCCTCCCCGTGAACGGAGAGGTTTTACGGCCCTTTTGATAAAATCGGCGATGGGAGTACGCGCGCAAAACAAGCACTACAAAATTGCAGAAATCCAACCAAGGCACTTTTTTTCAATGGCAGTGTCGTTGGGATTGAAGGACGATTTAGCAGAAAAAATATTATTGACACTGGCTGAAAAATCCGAGATAGTGATCGATAGTGTGGCGACACAATTACCAAAGGATTTCCCGAAAGATATTTCAGAGCCTGTTTTTGAGTCAATCAAAAGATAATCTCAAAAAATACGCTCATATTTTGGAAACTCAAAAAATTGTTAGAGAGTTCGCTTACCTGGGCATTTTCTTGCACTTAGCGTCCTGAATTGAGAACGATTGCTCATTTTTAACCCAATTTGTTCTCTCTGAAATGAGCTAAATAAGCAGAAAAGCTTTAAAATTTGAAGTTTATTATTGCTTAATTTTGAGACAATCGTATGTCCACGACGGAAAACAAAGAAAACGGTGCACAGGTCACCAACTTTATTAGAAACATTATTGACGAAGATTTGGCGCGCAACGCCAACCGTCCACGCTTGTGGTGCGGTCATCCCGCTCCGTACGGTGAACAGGCGCAAACCGGAGTGGAAGATCCGGCCCGCATCCGTACCCGTTTTCCCCCGGAACCCAATGGCTACCTGCACATCGGTCACGCCAAAAGCATCTGCTTGAATTTTGGCTTGGCGCGCGATTACGGCGGCTACTGCCACATGCGCTTTGATGACACCAACCCGGTCAAAGAAGATCAGGAATACGTCGATTCCATCAAAGAGTCCGTCCAATGGCTTGGTTTTGACTGGAAGCACGGCAAGGAAGATAACCTCTACTTTGCCAGCGATTACTTCCAATGGATGTACGACTGCGCCGAGCACTTGGTCAAGACCGGCTTTGCCTACGTCGACGAGCAAAGCCCTGAAGAAATGCACGCCAATCGCGGCACGCTCACGGAACCGGGCAAGAACTCTCCCTACCGTGACCGCCCGATTGAAGAAAATTTACGTCTTTTCCGCGAAATGCGCGAAGGCAAACACGTTGAAGGCTCCATGGTGGTGCGCGCCAAAATTGACATGGCAAGCCCCAACATCAACCTACGTGACCCGGCGATCTATCGTATCCGTTTTGCCGAACACCACCGCACGGGCGATGCCTGGTGCATTTATCCGATGTACACCTTTGCTCACCCGATCGAAGATACGCTGGAAAACATCACTCACTCAATTTGCACATTGGAATTCGAAGATCAACGCGCCTTCTACGATTGGGCGCTGGAGCGCTCCATTCCTGTGTTGCGCGGTCCGCAATTTGAAGAAGCCAAAGCCATTCTTTTGAAGATGAGCAAGGGCGAAGATGAACGCGCCTTGGCCTTCATGCGCGCTTGCTATCAACACCGCGAAAAGATCGGTCAAAGCGCTTCTGAAAAAGCTCTGGCGGAAATTCTTGACGCCTGGAACGATCAGTTCGGTCCTGAAAAGCTGATGGGAATCCGCCACGAAGCCTTCTGGGCACTGTTGCTGACACAACCCGAACACTTCACTCCGCTTTTGCAGGCCGCTTTAAGTGTTGTAGTTCGCCCGAACTTTTTCCTCTTGTCCCATCAGTACGAATTCAATCGTCTGAACCTCTCGCACGTAGTGGTGAGTAAACGCAAGCTCATTCAGCTTGTTAAAGAAAATCTTGTGAGCGGTTGGGACGATCCGCGCATGCCGACCATTTTCGGTCTTCGCAGAAGAGGCTACACGCCTGAAGCCATTCAGCTTTTCGCGGAACGTTGTGGTGTTTCTCGCGTGGCCGGCGGTTTGATTGACTACTCGGTGCTTGAAGCCTGCCTTCGTGAAGATTTGGAAGGTCGCGCCGTGCGTCGTATCGGCGTTATTCACCCCTTAAAGCTCATCATCGACAATTACCCCGAAGAACAAACCGAAACGCTCACCGCTCCCAATCATCCGCAAAAACCGGAATTGGGTACGCGTGAATTGACTTTCTCGCGAGAACTGTGGATTGATGAAAGTGACTTTGCCGAAGTGCCGCCCAAGGGCTATCGTCGTTTGACGATCCCGGCCGACGGTTCTGAAGCCAAGCCCGTGCGTCTGCGTTACGCCTATGTAGTGGTACCGACATCCATCGACAAAGATGAAAACGGAAAAGTCGTTGCCGTGCATTGCCGCTATCTGCCTGAAACGAAGAGCGGCAGCGCGGGTTCTGAATCGGTAAAGACAAAGGCCGCCATTCACTTTGTGGACGCTCGCACTGCCAAAGAATCTGAGTTCCGACTCTATGATCGCCTCTTTGCAGTGCCGCAACCCGACGCGGTTGACGCGGACTATCGCACCCTCTTAAATCCCGACAGTCTTAAGGTTGTCAAGGGTTACATTGAACCGGCTCTGGCTCAGGCTCAACCCGATGAAAAGTTCCAGTTGGAACGCACCGGCTACTTTGTGGCCGACCGCATCGATCATACGGCCGAACACCCCGTGTTCAATCTGTCTGTCGGCCTGAAAGAAAATCGTATGAAGAAATAATTCTTCAACGATCTTGATGCTGATTTAAACCGCAAAATCGCTTTCTGATTTTGCGGTTTTTTCTTTTCTTTCAAGAAAAATTCAAAAAAATATCACCCAAAATATCAACTCTATTATTCAATCTAGTCACTATCGCTCAGAATAGCGAAATATTTCGGCATTCCCCTCTTGAAGCTCGCCGCCGACTTCTTTAACCTGTACTCATCTCTTTCGAGATTTCTGCAACCTGAGCATAGGAATTAAAACCATGCACGAACTGTTTCAAAATACACGCGATGCTGCAGCGGCTTTTGACAAGCTCTCTGCTGTGCGTGCTTTTGAAATGCGAATGTGCATGATGACAATGGTGCTCTAGGACCTTCGGAGCGCCGCGCTCCGCAAAAAATATCGTTCGGAAGGTCTCAATACGAACGATGTTTATTCCCCTTTAATTCAAAAATTTAAACAGACGTCACACCAAATTTTTTGGTATTGAGACTCCCAGCGAACCCTCCGCTGAAATGACGCTCAAAAAGTTTGATGCATCCGCATCCGGTGTGACCGAAGGATAAAAGATGATCAAACTTGAACACGTATGTAAAACCTTCGAAATCAACGGCAAAACCGTTGAGGCCGTCAAAGATGTCAGTCTCGAAATACGAGAGGGTGAAATCTTCGGCATCATCGGCTTTTCAGGGGCCGGTAAATCTACCCTTGTTCGATGCATCAATTTGTTGGAAAAACCCGAAAGCGGCCGAGTGCTTATCGGCACGGAAGACATCACGGATTACCAAGGCGCGAAACTTCGTCAGGTGCGACAGAAAATCGGAATGATTTTCCAGCACTTCAATCTCATGCCTTCGCGCACAGTTTTTGAAAACATTGAATTGCCGCTCAAACTCACGGCTCTCTCAAAACAAGAACGCGCGCAAAAAATCAATGCGCTTTTGGATCTCGTGGGCCTCACAGACAAAGCCCAAAGCTACCCCTCGCAGTTATCAGGGGGTCAAAAGCAGCGCGTTGCCATTGCGCGAGCGCTCGCCAATGACCCGAAAGTGCTTTTGTGCGATGAGGCGACAAGCGCGCTTGATCCCCAAACCACTCACTCAATTTTGCAACTTCTCAAAGAAGTCAACAGCCGACTGGGACTGACGATCGTCGTGATCACGCACCAAATGGAAGTGATCAAAGAAATCTGCGATCGGGTCGCTGTGATGCAAACAGGATCAGTTGTTGAAGAAGGCAATATCGTCGATGTTTTCAGTGCCCCTCAGGCCCCGATCACGAAAAGTTTTATTCAGGCGGCGGACAATTTTGAAGCCTTTTCGGATCTCATCAAACTCAATAGCGCCATCACAGGCATCAAGCCCGATCAGCCTGTCTGGTTTTTAACCTATCGTGGGGCGGTGGCGGGTGAACCTTTAATGAGTGAACTCTATCGGCGCTTTGAAGTGAAAGCCAACATCATCTACGGCAATATCGATTACTTCAAAGAATGCATTGTCGGAAAGCTGGGAGTGGCCATCGAGGGCGAAGCCTCGCGTGTTGAAGCGGCCAAAAATTTCTTAGTTGAACAAAAAGTCATTGTGGAGGTGCTGCGATGAGCGATCTGATTGCCTACTTCCTGCCGCATATTGATCGGCTCGGTCCGGAATTGGTGGAGTGTTTCTGGCAAACCGCAACGATGGTGGCTGTTTCGGGAACGATTGCCTGGTTTTTGGGCGTGGCCATCGGCGTGCTGCTCGTGATCACCCGCGAAAGCGGTCTTTGGGAAAAGCGCTGGCTTTTCCTCACACTGGATAAGAGCATCGATATCATCCGATCGATTCCTTTCATTATTCTGATCGTTTTACTCATTCCTCTGAGTCGTTTTCTCGTAGGAACAGGCTCGGGAGTCACCGGATCTTTTGTCGCATTGGTTTTCGGCACTGTTCCCTTTTTTGCTCGCCAAATCGAATCCGTTTTAAGCGACTTAGATGACGGCCTCATTGAAGCCAGTCAGGCCATGGGCTTTTCTGTGCCGCAAATCATCTTCGGCGTCTATCTGCGCGAATCCATTCCCGGCATCACACGCGTCACGCTTATCACTTTTGTGAGCTTTATCGGCATCACCGCGATCGCGGGAGCGATCGGTGCCGGCGGTTTGGGTGACTTTGCCATTCGCTACGGCTATCAGATGGGATACCGGGACATGATTTGGCTCACGGTCATCATCATTTTGGCTGTCATCACCATCGTGCAGTGCTTCGGTCAATGGATTATTCGTAAAACTTCACACTGATTATCAAGGAGACTTTCATCATGAATAAACGAACCTTTATTAAAGCTTTGATTTCCGGCACTTGTGCCGCCACACTCTCTTTCGGGCTTTTATCGGGCGCACAGGCTGATGACTTTAAAGAAGTAACCGTCGGCGTTGTGGGCGACTATGTCGCTCAGTGGGATACGGTAAACGAATTGCTCGCTCCTGATAAAATCCGCGTTAAATTGATTAAATACAGCGACTACGCTACGCCTAACCGCGCTTTGGCTGACGGCGAAATTGACCTCAACGCCTTCCAGCATAAAGCCTACCTCGCCAATGACATTGAGCGAAACGGCTATAAAATCGTCTCGATCGGCGACACCTTGATCACGCCGCTTCGAATCTATCACAACAAAGACAAAATCAAAACGCTTGCCGATATCAAAGACGGCGATGTTATTGCCATCCCTTCGGATCTCACCAACGGTGGGCGCGCGATCAAACTACTGGAAGCCGCTGGACTCGTTAAAGTGGATCCATCCAAGGGTTTTGTTCCAACCAAATTGGATATCACGGAGTACAAAGTCAAAATTAAGATTCGTGAAGCCGAATCGGGTATTCTTGCCCGACTGCTGCCGGACGTGGCCGCGGCGATCATCAATGGGGGCAATGCCTACACGGCAGGGCTCGATGCATTCACAGACTCTATTTACTCGGAAAATTTAGATCCGAAAACCAATCCTCAAGTCTCGCAATTGGTCAATATCATTGCCGCCCGTGAAGCCGATAAAGATAATCCTGTCTATCAAAAAGTCGTGAAGGCTTATCAAACTCACGAAACCGCGACAACATTGATGAAGGCTTACAAGGGAGCTTACACCCCGGCTTGGTCGGGTGCTGAAAAGTACACCTACTAAGGACTCTGATTTGAGGTGCCGCTTTCGGCGGCACTTCAAACCTATTCAAACATATACCCTTGGTTGTAACGTGCCAATCAATAAAAGCGCATACAAAACCTCCATTTAACAGGAGGTCGTTTTAACATAAATACAAATTGGGTAAATCATATTTACGTAAATCGTATTTACGTAAATACGATTTATGTTAATTTTATTTCAAGTTATTTTTTGTTTTCCAGAAGCTACATTTCTAAAGAATCGCTGACCACTTCCATCCATTCGTAGAGCGCTCCGCAGAGATTTTCCGCTTGCTCATCAATGGCCTCACCATAACTATCGGCCAAAGCGTCCACCTCTTGAGCAAACTCCTGCAGCGTTCGGGCGCCGCCCTGCCCCCGCATCAAACGTGCTTGACGCCAATCGTGCCAACGCTGTTGTTCTTCGTCGGTCAACGTCTCAGGCCAGTTTCTTGCACGGAACCTGAAAAGAAGCTCATCATAGCGGGCATCTTCAAAAGCCAAACGTCCGTCTTGCGCCCACTGGGCAAGAGCCTCAGGAGTCAGGCGACTCACCTCAGAAATCAATCGCTTGTCGTGATAAGAGGCAAAACCTCCGCTATACAAAGAGGCGTCCACATCCGGCATCTCCGACGCTGCCTTTTCCTCTTCCTCAAAGGCTTCCGCCCACAATCCCATCAGTTTTTCCAGATGCGGTTTAATGAATTCAAAATGCGCATAGGCTCGCGCTTTATCAATACCCAACTGTGCCGCACGCTTTTCACTCAAGACGCCCCAGTGATTCACAATAAAAGGGGCCTGATTCGTTTTACAGATAAAAATCGGCAAACGGGTTTTGCCTTCAAGCAATTGTTCTTCCCTGACAAACGCGCGTTCGCGAACTTCTTTGGCACTCAACGTCAACAGTTCCTCTGGATTTTCTGCCAAATCCCACATGAGCACTTGCGAGGAGCGCCCCGGCATCGTCCCCAAAGGCACCACCAGACGAATGTAACCGCGGTCGCTTCCATGCATGGGACTGACCCATAAAAGTGGCTTATCCGACGCGATCATTTTGGAGACACAGTGTTTAGAGCGATTATTAAGGGCAAATTCCCAAAGTTTCGGCTGCTTGGCTCGAATCAGGCGAGCCATTTCAATGGTGGCCTGAACGTCACTTAAAGCATCATGCGCATGCTCGTGCGCTAATCCATTAGCCGCCGAGAGTTTTTCCAGGCGAAATGTGGGACGATCCCCTTCTTCAGTCATCGGCCAATGAATGCCTTCGGGTCTCAAAGCCCAGGTCGCCACCACTAAGGGGAATAGATCGAAACGCGAACAGCCGTTGTCAAACTCTCGATCATAAGGGTTAATGAAATTGCGCCAAAACGTAAAGCGCGACACTTCATCGTCAAAACGCATCGAGTTGTAACCCACACTGATCGTGTCTTCGCGAATCATTTCCTTATGAATCGCGCGGGCAAAATCGGCTTCAGTCAAGCCGTGTTCCTGGCAGTATTGAGGTGTAATGCCGGTAATGCCGATACTCTGAGGACTGGGCATAGTGTCCAACGGCGGTTTGCAATAAAAGCAAAGAGAGGGACCAATCTGATTGAGATTTTCATCGGTTCGAATCGCAGCAAACTGTGCCGGGCGATCCAAACTCGGACTCAAACCAAACGTTTCATAGTCGTGCCAAAGAAAAGTCGTCATAACATTATCCCAATTCAAACTTCGGCAATTATGGCAGAAAGGACGCGCAAATCTCTAGGCTTTCACGTTTCTGAATACGCGAAGCGCAGTCAGTACGCCAAACAAAAGCATGAACATGCCGATGGTCATGGAAACTGTGGGCCAAGCGCCTCGCCACATCAAGGCATAAATCACAGAGAAAATCGTCTCAAACACAATCAGCTGCCCGCCCAAGGCTGTCGGCAACCGTTCACTCATCGCATTCCAAAACGCCGCCCCGACCCAAGAACAGACAATGCCGGCCACAAGCATCACAACAATAAATTTAAGTGGCTCCGGTCCCAAAATGCCCACATCAGCAGGCTGCATCTGTGAGCTCACCACAAAAAATCCGATTAATGTGAAGGGAAGAATCGACAACCCCTGCGCGGTCGCCCAAATTTTAGGACCCTTGGTTTTGTTAGCCAGCAACCAATCCGCATTACGAATCGGATACCAGGTCCAAAGTAAAAGAGATAACACTCCGCAGCCCACTCCACTCCAAAACTGTAAAGGCGAAGCCGCGAGCTCGTGCACGGCATAGTAAAACTCCGTCCAGTTGGCAACCACCATACCGCACAAAATCAACCCCAGCGGTATACCCAATCGACTCCAGGTGATGCTCGCTCCTCGTTTTCTATTTCTCAAATTAGAGACAACCGCCACCAAAACCGGAATCCAACACATGAGCATTCCTGCAATGGGAGCGCCGGATAACTGCACACTCATCACAAGCGACCAGTAGTAAACAAAGCTACCGAAAAAGGCAAGCCGCATCGCATAAAACCAGTCGCTTCGGCTAAGTTCTTTGAGTTTTTGAAACTGAAACGGGACAAACGCCAGACAGGCCAACCCATAAACAGCAAATCGGCCCGAGGCGATCAGCACCGGATCGTATTCGGGCAATATCAGTGGAAAAATATAAATCAGGCCCCAAATCGCGCAGGCAACGACCGCGTAAAAGAAACCCAATAACATTTTTTATCTTCCTCAACAACAAAGCCGAGATTGCTGATCCCGGCTTTATCGTTTTTTCCTCGTTCTTATTCCGATTTTTGATCGGGATTTTCACTGTCTTGTTTCGGCTCTTCTTTCGGAGCTTCTTCAGTGACCGCAGGCTTAACTTCCGCCTGGCTCTGGCGCTCAAGATCGGCCTTGGCCGAAGCGCCGGGTTTCGGAGGACGAACTTCGCGACCTTCCATAATGTCGGCGATTTGATCCTCATCGAGCGTTTCCCACTTCATGAGGCATTGAACCATGACTTCAACTCGTTCACGATTAGCCTTCAGGATGTCGCAAGCACGCGCATATTGTTCTTCCAAAATGCGGCGCACTTCAGCATCAATCTTTTGCATTGTGGCTTCGGAGACATGCGTTGTGCGCGTCACGGAACGACCCAAGAAAACCTCGCCCTCGTTTTCCGCATAAACCATCACCCCCATCGCATCACTCATGCCATAGCGGGTGACCATGTCACGGGCCATTTGCGTGGCACGTTCGAAGTCGTTGGATGCGCCGGTGGTCTTTTGGTTCAAGAACACTTCTTCAGCAGCGCGTCCGCCAAACATAATCGCCAAACGCGAAGTGAGGTACACATCATCGTAATTGAAGCGATCTTTTTCCGGCAGCTGCATTGTCACGCCCAGAGCGCGGCCGCGCGGAACAATCGTCACTTTGTGCAAAGGATCACTCTTCGGAAGCATCCACGCCACCACTGCGTGACCGGATTCGTGATAAGCGGTTGTGCGTTTTTCCTCGTCGCTCATCACCATGCTGCGACGCTCTGCCCCCATGAGAATCTTGTCCTTGGCCTGTTCAAAGTCAACCATTTCGACCACTTTCGCATCACGGCGAGCGGCAAAGAGTGCCGCCTCATTGACCAGGTTCGCCAGGTCCGCGCCGCTCATGCCGGGCGTGCCGCGGGCAATCACTTCAGGATCTACATCGCGACCCACGGGTACCTTCTTGATATGCACATTCAAAATTTGTTCGCGACCGCGCACATCAGGCAACGGCACCACCACCTGACGGTCAAAGCGACCCGGACGCAAAAGCGCGGGGTCCAGCACATCGGGACGGTTAGTTGCCGCAATCACGATCACATTGGTGCCCGTTTCAAAACCGTCCATTTCCACGAGCATTTGGTTTAAGGTTTGTTCGCGCTCATCATTGCCGCCACCCAAACCGGCGCCACGCTGACGACCCACGGCATCAATTTCATCAATGAAGATGATGCAGGGGGCGTTTTTCTTGGCGTTTTCGAACATGTCGCGGACGCGGGCCGCACCCACACCCACGAACATTTCCACAAAGTCAGAGCCGGAAATACTGAAGAACGGAACTTTGGCTTCACCGGCAATGGCTTTTGCCAACAAGGTCTTACCGGTACCGGGGCTGCCCACGAGCAAAATACCGCGCGGAATGCGGCCGCCCAAACGTTGGAACTTCGAGGGATCGCGCAAAAAGTCCACCACTTCCTGTACTTCTTCCTTGGCCTCGTCACAACCGGCCACATCGGCGAAAGTCACTTTATTGTTTGTGGTGTCAAGTTTTCGGGCTTTGCTCTTGCCGAAACTGAAGGCGCCGCCTTTGCCGCCCCCTTGCATTTGGCGCATAAAGAAAATCCACACGCCAATCAAGAGCAACATCGGGAACCAGGAAATCAGCACCGTCATCCAAAATGACGGCTCTTCTTCAGGCGTGCCATAGACCTGCACGCCGTCCTTTCTCAAATCATCCACCATCCACAAGTCACCCGGACTTGTGATCACATACTTTTGTCCTTCAACGGGCGTCACCGTAATTTCACGGCCCTTGATATCTACACGAGCAATCTTGCCCGCTTTGGCATCATCCATGAATTGGGTGTAGCTCGTCGAGGTGGCCGCGGGCGACGTTTCAGGCTCAAACTGCCTGAACACCGTGAAAAACACCAGCGCCAGAATAATCCAAACACCAATACGATTAAAGAAATTTCGATTCAATTTATAGGCTCCTTCGCCTTACCTGAGAGTGCACTTTACGCACGCAAAATCCAGACTGTTAAGGATACCGACAATTCCTTGACTTGGAAATGTTTTTTAGCAGTTTTTAACATGTATCCGTTAACGTTTTTTAATCTGCTTGGCCACCATGTAAACCTCGGCGGAGGAATCCCGGCTTGCCTCCGGTTTACGGGTCAAGACAATCTTAAAGTGTTTCTTAAGCGTCTCTACGTATTGCGAAAAACCGCTGCCCTGAAAGACCTTTGTGACGAAAACACCGTTGTCTTTCAAGTGCTCAAGACAAAATTCAAGCGCCAACTCATTTAAAAGCAAGCAACGGGCCGCGTCGGCAGCGGCAATACCGGAGAGATTGGGAGCCATGTCCGAAAGCACTAAATCGACCTGCTTATCGCCGATAATTTCGGTGAGCTTATCGGCCACTTCCTGCTCACGGAAGTCTCCCTGAAGAAAAGTCACGCCGTCAATCGGATCCATCGGCAAAATATCCATCGCAATGATCGTGCCGCGCACCTCGCCGTCCTTGCCGGCCAATTTTTCGCGCACAACCTGCGTCCAGCTGCCCGGAGCCGCGCCCAAATCCACCACACACATACCCGGGCGGATCAGTTTTTCCTTCTCATTGAGTTCAATGAGCTTATAAACTGAACGAGCCCGATAACCTTCCTGGCGAGATTTTTTAACAAACGGGTCATTGATATGGCGCTCAATCCAAGCTCGATTGGAGCGCAGTTTTTTTGTTGCTACTGGCATGATTTTCTTTTAAAATTCACCGATTTTAAATTCTTTGCAATTCGATTTATACCGTATTATGGCTGAACTTCTACTCGACCGCGACACCCGTCTGGCCTTGCGCGGACAAGCCCACGGACTCGATCCCGTGGTGTTGCTCGGGGCCAACGGCCTCACCGAAGCTGTTATCAAAGAAATTGACCGCGCGCTACTTGCGCACGAGCTTATCAAAATCCGCGTCCCCGGCGATGAACGTGAAGAACGAGAAGCCATTTACGCCGAAGTCGCCGATCGATTAAATGCCGCCCGCATTCAAATGATTGGCAAGCTCCTTGTGCTGTGGCGGCCGAACCCCGAAAAACAAAAGCAAGAAGCCGAACGCGCCAAGCGCCGCAAAATGGCCGAAGCTCGCCGCGGCATGCGTGGCGGCCCGACCGCTCACCGCAAAACCCGCGCTCAAGCCAAAGGCAGAACGACTAAAAAGGCTTTTGCCAATCTTTAAAATTAATCACTGCTGTCCAAATTAAAAATGTGCATAGGCTAGTTGGGAAAGCCTCTTCTCA
>CABMQD010000007.1 GCA_902388655.1 uncultured Sutterella sp.
TAATAAGAAAACCGCCATTTTTCTGTCCGTTATTTCCCTACCGGAGACGAACAGAATTTAGCTGCATTTTTAAAGTTCGATTTGGACACTACTGAACTTTTTTCTCCAACTGAGAAAAGCACCCGTTTAGCAATGAGGCGAACCAAAAATCGGGGAGCCAGTTGGGCGGTGAGAACCAGGGCTTTATTGAGCGCGCCGTATACGGCAACGGGTTTGAAAGCAAAAAGCGCCTTAAGGCCGCATTCGGCGACGTCGCGCGCGCCGGTTATGGCGTAGTTAAAGCGCTCGGCATCTGTTACGCCGGCTCGATCCCAAAAACCGGTTTTTACCGGTCCCGGACACAGCGCCGTCACGGAGACACCGTCTCGTTTGAGTTCTTCAGCGAGTCCTTCTGAAAAACTTAAGACGTAGGCTTTGCTCGCACCGTACACATTCAGATAGGGGCACGGCATGAATGCGGCAATGGAGGCGACATTGAGGATAAAGCCCCGATGTTTTTTGCGCATATCCTTGGAAAGTTCCAAGGTCAGCGCTGTGAGTGCGCGGATATTCAGATCAATCAGGTTGAGGTGTTCCTCAACGGTGTAATTGGAGGCTTCTCCGTACAGACCGTATCCGGCGTTATTGATCAGCACCTCAGGTTCAATGCCGTCACGCTTTAAGTGGCGAAGGAGATTTTTTAGGCAGACGGATTCGGTGAGGTCGCCAGCGAGGGCAAGCTCAGCCTGAGGGATTTCCTGTCGAATTCTTGCCAATCGATGAGCATCACGCCCGGTAATAACCAGACGGTAACCGCGTGAGGCCAGAAGTTGACAAAACTGCAACCCCAATCCGCCCGTGGCCCCTGTCACCAATGCCCAGGGACCATCACGTTCGATAATTACCGACATACTTCAGAGACCTCAGGCAGAGAAACCACTTTGGTTGTGCCGTCCTGGGCGTAGAGGTTGTCGATAGCCGATTGAATCAGGTAAGGCAACACATCATCAATGCGGTTGCAGGTTGCCTCGTTTTGCACTCGAGCCGTAAAGACCGTGGTGCCGCGGGAGCCTTTCATTTCCAATAATTTCAGATTCAGTTCGCGCATATAAAGCTGCACGTTGTAGGCGCGGGAAACAAAGGCCATTTGCGGACCAAAGTAGCCGTGAGGTCCTCTGTGCCAGTAGCGGCCGTGATGTCCCCAGCCCCAACCGGCTCCGGCCCCATATACCGTAACCGGCACACTTTCGGTTCTTTGAATGACTCGTGATGGTTTAACAGACCAGTCGGCGCTCAAGCGGTATTTTTCACCGCTGCCGGCTTTCACGGTTTCAAGGTGTGCGGCGGCGAGCACATTTTGCAAGCCGGACACAACAGACGAGTACATCGGATCGGACTTCTTGGCGTTGGAAGCGGGGACGATCGCAATCTTATCTCCCCAGTCGGGCATCGCGTGAAGACCCGGGTTGAGGTCGGGCGTCATCGATAATTTGGATGAGATTGCCACACTGGTTTTGACCGTGGGGGCAGCGCAACCCGTGACCGTTGCTAACGTGGCGGTCATTAACGCAATTGTCAGAATTTTTCTAAACACAAAAACCCCCGAGAAAATAACGAACCGACAATATTATTCTAGTTGAAGGCAACAGTCTCAACCAAAGGTATCTTGTAACGGTTTGTCGTTTTTGAAAATAAGATAGCCGCCCGATAAGGTGTTGGCCGCTTCCAGTTTCCAATCCGGCAACACGTAGCGGTAAAGACCGTCTTCGAGATCGTAGCAGCCGGGACGGTGCGTGTGTCCGTGGATCACGAGATCGCACAGACGGCCATGCGCATCCCGGATAACCGCCTCGCCATTGACATCCATTTTCGAGGCGTCTTTTTTTACTTTGCTGACCTTGGAGCGGGCGCGCGCGTCATGCGCGATCTGAAGGCGTTTTTTAAGCGACAGCCTTAAAACCATCCATTGCCACCAAAAGCTTCTGACTTTGCGCCGCACCTTTTGATAATCCTGATCATCTGTGCACCAAAGATCGCCGTGAGACAACAACACATGACGGGAACCGATTACGGCCACTGTCGGATCTTTAAGCAGCGTTGCGCCGAGCCGTTCCATGAGATGTCTGCCCATCATGAAATCACGGTTGCCGTGCATGATGTAAAGTTTTTTGTGCTCTGCCCACTTTTTTAACGGTTCAAGAACCGAAGCGGCGCTGTCCCAGGCATCGTCTCCCACCCAATAGTCAAAAAAGTCCCCCAAAATGATCAGTTCGGAGTGCTGCTGTGCCACTTCGTTTAAAAATCTCACGAAAAAATCGGATTGAATCTTGGATTCCGCGTTTAAGTGCAGGTCGGAAATAAAACACGGATCCGAGAGTGTGATCCGGTCGGTTTGCGCTTCAATGGTCGGGCAGGAAAATAAGCTCATGATTTTTTGAGAAAATGATGGTCGCCGTTAATTCTACTGGATTGGAAAGAGAAGCCGCCCAAGGAACCATTTCGCCGGGCGGCTTTGTGCTCTAACCAAGCGTTTTCACTTCTGCGCTCATTTTGCCCAGCTCGATGCCAAGTTCCAGTGCCCGCTCAAGACCTGTGACCGAGAGGCACTCATAGACGCCGTGGTAATTCATGCCGCCCGTGAAAAGATTCGGGGTGGGCAGCCCCATTTCCGATAGTCTGGCACCGTCTGTTCCGCCGCGAACGGGCTTTTCATGAATTTCAATGCCCAACCGCCGATAGGCTTGACGGGCAAGCTCGCATACGGCGGGATGCTCATCGAGATAGTTTTTCAAGTTTCGGTATTGAACGGCAATCTGAGCCGAAACTCGATCACCCCATAGGGCGTTCATGTCGTCGGTCATCTTGCGGACGTAATTCATTCGGTCTTCAAACCGATCATTGTTATGGTCACGGATCAGTAACCGCAAATCCGCGCTTTGAACGGATCCGCTGATGCCGATCGGGTGAAAGAATCCTTCATGTCCCTCGGTTTTTTCAGGAATCGACTGAGCCGGAAGACGACTTAAAAAGTCCATTGCCATGCGGATGGCATTGATCATTTTGTTTTTCGCTGAGCCCGGGTGGACATTTAGTCCTTCAAAATGCACTTTCACCATGGCCGCATTAAATGTTTCTGTCTCAAAGCCTCCGAGCTCATCACCATCGAACGTATACGCGTATTGAGCGCCGAACGCGGCAATATCAAAATTCTCTGTGCCTCGGCCGATTTCTTCGTCGGGCGTCACGGCAAAACACAGTTTGGCGTGCGGCACTTCGGGGTGTTCGACAAAAAAGCGCGCGGTTTCGACCAAAATAGCGATGCCGGCCTTATCGTCGGCCCCCAAAAGCGTCGTGCCGTCCGTGACAACCAACGACTCTCCGGCGTACTTGGCAATACCGGGGAAACGCTCCAGACTCATCACGATATTTTTAGCTTGGTTTAAAACGATATCACCGCCCCTGTAGTCAATGAGTTGCCAGCGGGCGGGCTCGCCTGAGGCTTCAGGAGAGGTGTCCATATGGGCAATCAGTCCCATGGCAGGCGCATTCTCTAACCCCTCACTGGCAGGCAGCTTCGCCATCACAACCCCCTTGTCGCTCACTTCTACCTCGGTTAAACCCACGCTTTCAAACTCTGTTTTCAAAAGCTGAGCGAAAGCCATCTGCGCATCGGTGGATGGCGCCTCAACACTTCTGGGATCAGACGTGGTGTTGTACTGCGTATAGGACAGAAAGCGTTGCAGAATCATGGGTAATTTTCCAAAGCGATCCGCGGTGCAGTTGCCGAAGAAGTTGTGTTTGAGCATGGTTGATGGCCTCATTGAAAATTTCTTAGAAAAACAATCGATAGAAAATTGTAGTCAAAGCGCGCAAAAAATAAGGCCGTCCGGACTGATGGCTCGGACGACCCGTATTCAAAATAACAAATTTCTACCACTCGTGGAAGATAATGAAAGCAGCCGCCACGATCATTGCGAAACCCACCACATAGTTCCATTTCAGCGGTTCACCGAGATAGAGCACCGAGAAAGCAAGGAAAATGGTCAGAGAAATCACTTCCTGAATCGTTTTTAATTCCGCCGCGCTGAAATAGCCGTAACCGTAACGGTTGGCGGGAACCTGGAAGCAGTACTCAAAAAAGGCGATCAGCCAACTGATGACAATGATGTGCCAGAGAGTGACTTTCGGGAAACGCAGGTGACCGTACCATGCGAAAGTCATGAACAAATTGGAGCAAAGCAAAAGCCCGATTGTGACGACCGGAACAGGCAAATGCGACAACATGACAAATTCCTTCAAAAGGTTTTTTATATTTCAGGCGCCAATTCTACGTCTGCGTCATTAAAAAAGGGGAGTCATCAGAGTGACTCCCCTTATCGAATTTGGTGCGCCGGGTAGGATTCGAACCCGCGACCCCCTGGTTCGTAGCCAGGTACTCTATCCAACTGAGCTACCGGCGCGTGAGGACGCAATATTACGCACCTGCGTTTTATTTGTCAAATAACATGGTCAAAAATGGACGCCGGGTGCTCGCCCACGGAGCAAATCGCCATGATTTTTTCCTCCGGCGCGAGTTTCATGAGCTCGCGCGCCTTTCGGTCATCGGGCAGGATTCGGCATGTGCATCCTAAGCCCAAAGCAGCCGCGGCCAGGTACACGGCCTGCACTTTGACACCGACATTGATGGCGCGCGCCCTCTCATTGAGTTCGCCCTGAGTGAAGTCTACCTTGAAGGCTTTGTCAACGAGTTTGGTGGCTAAGGTTTCATTTTTTCTTGCGTCGGAAACAAAAACAAGATGTTGGCTCGCGAGTTTCATCCAGGTTTTAATCTCACCGAAGTGTTCGCGCTGATCCTTGCCTTCAATAAATAAAAGTGCGTGACGCTTAGGAAGGTATTTCCAGATACCGTTGGCCTGAATAACGTAAATACTCACGTCCTGCCAATTCAACGCCGAGGGGGTTGTGCGTTTTAAATTTTTTCGGTTGATGCCGTCAGCGGCCCATAGCAAAGCGGCCACCTTATCCTCGGCAATCGGTTCGCCTGAAAAGTCACGTGATGAGCGCCGCGCCTCCAAGGCTTTCTGCAGCGTCTGATCCAGTTTTTGGGGAACGGGCAGCATTCTGAGCACATCATTTTCGCCGACGGGTTCAAGCGGCTCATTGTCTTCTTTATAACGGTCAAGCATCGCTTGAAGTTCATCGATCTCAAAGCGGTCGAGCCACTGATCAATTTTTTCTTTGTAGAGTTCCTGCACCCCGTCCCATTCGAGGAAAAACTCATCCTGTTTGGTTTTAAATTCACGGCTAAAGAGTTTCTGCCGGGCCTTGAGGTCCCGCTTGGCTTCTTCCCAATCCTTACTGAAGCGTTCTTGTTTTTCTTTGAGTTCCGCTTTAAGTGTTTCAATGGATTTTTTCAATTTTGTTTTTACCGGCATAGTCAATTCCTTTCACGCTAGAGGGACGCTTTGAGGCTTTTTCTTGCATTGGGATTTCGAGGTTTTTCAGGAGCCTTTTTCAGATTTTTGACGAGATGCTCTGCCGTCAAAAGCGGGTGCTTGAAAAGCATTCGGGGTCCTTCTTCACGCATGATTTGTCGGGCGATTTCTTTTTGTTCGGGACGATAGCAATGTATTCGGCACTTTTGACAGGTGGGCTTATTTTCTCCAAACGGACAGCAAGCCAAACGCGTGAGCGCATAGATGAGGAATTGTTCACATTCCTTGCAAAGCTCCTTTTGTCCATGGTGCCGACGGCAGTAATCCCGAACCATCGCCTCGAGCATAATGGCTTCTCGTTTCAGGGCGCCTTTTTCAAGTCGCTCGGCATGCGTTTTGGGTTTGATCTCTCCCATCGAAGTATCCTTAAAGATTGCCGACCGCTTCAATGACAAGGTTCCAAAAGCGCTCACGATCAAGTTTCATTGCTACGGCTGTATGACAGTCCTGCGGAGCTTTTCGGCGCAAATCCGTTACCGTCATTCCGCTTGTGTATTCACCCCTGTACTCGACATGAACCGGAGCTTTGCGCGTTTCAATAACGCCGGGATCGATGACGTAGGCAACGGCGCAGGCATCGTGCACGGGCGGTTCATCAAATCCTTTGCTCTTTTTATAGTTTTCCGAAAACCGAGTCAGTACCTGTGTGACAAAATACGAAGCCGGTGTATGAATGGCGGCGATTTTGTCTTTTACCGTCTGAGTAGCCAAGGCCTGATAAGTTAAATCAAGTCCCACCATGACAATCGGCCATTTTTCCTCAAAAACAATGTGGGCGGCTTCCGGATCGTTTTCAATATTGAATTCTGCCATGGGTTTGACATTGCCGATGTGGTATCCGCCTCCCATCAGCACCAGTTCTTTGACTCGCTCAACAATGCGGGGCTCAAGTCGAGCGGCAAGTGCGATATTGGTGAGCGGTCCGATCGGAACAAGCGTGACGCTTTGAGGCGGCTCATTCATGACGGTGTCGACAATGAGTTGGGCGGCATGACGGGGATCGGGGTTGAGAGTGGCCTGCGGCAATGTTGTGCCGTCAAGACCGGATTGTCCATGGATATTGGCGGCAACCACAACTTCATCACGCAGCAGAGGACGGGCGGCGCCTGCCGCGACAGGAACGTCAAGCCCCGCGAGCGTGGCGATTCTGAGCGCATTGCGAGTGACCTTTTCAAGCGTTTGATTACCGGCAACGGTGGTAATGGCAAGAACCTCTACGGAAGGAGAGCCCGCGGCCAACAGCAAAGCCACCGCGTCATCGTAGCCCGGATCACAGTCAATGATGATTTTTTTCTTATCCATAAAATTCTCACTCGGCAGGAAAGGTCTTTAACTCTTCGAGTTTGGGTATAGAGGGAACAGCGCCGTTTTTCGTTACGCTTATGGCGGCAGCCAACATCGCTTCTTTGATAAGCGAATCAAATCGATCGGTGTGATCGTCTTCGAAATACGCCATTACGGCGCGCATGGCGTAGCCGACAAAGGTGTCGCCCGCGCCTGTCGTATCAACAGGCGTGACTCGGTAGGCTCGATAGTGACGACGAGAGGGCGTTTCGTTCGGTAAATCGCAACTCATGCCGCGAGCGCCTAATGTCAAAAAGATAAGCGCATGAGGAAAACGCTCCCGAAGCGCATCCAAAAGGGTGCTTTCATCACCGTTATTCACTGCGGTGATCCCTTGAGCTTCGGTCTCATTGACGATCAGCACGTCAATTTTGTCGAGCGGATACTCAAGCACTGCGGGACTAAAGGGCGCCGGATTAAAGACGGTAATCAGTCCTCTTTTCTTAGCTTCATTCAAACAGAGAGCTACGTTGTTGACTTCATTTTGCAAAAGCACAAAGTCATTTTTACTCATTTCATTGAGCGCGTCCTGAATGTGCTGAGCGCTTAACGCATGGTTGGTGCCCGCAAAATAAAGTATGGCGTTTTCAGCCTCGGGGGTTACCTGAATGACCGTGTGGCCGGAAGGCATTGTGGGGTCAATTCTCAGATCGTTGACATTGATGCCGCTTTCTTTCATGAAGTCGTATAAAAATTGGCCGTCTTTGCCGATGACGCCCGCGTGGATGACTTCCAGACCGCTGCGAACAGCCGCGACGCTTTGATTCAATCCCTTGCCGCCCATAAAAATGGCGCGCTCGGAAGCCTCAAGCGTTTCTCCCGCCCGAAGAAAATGCGGGACACGGTAAACATAATCAATGTTGATGGATCCGATATTTAAAAGGCGCTTCATGGAAGATAAATCGATCAAACGAAGTCGGAACAATTGTAGCGAAAGCGCCTGAAGTACTCGGAAGGTTTTTTGTTAAATTCTGTGCGAGGAAAAATAAACCCCGGTGTGAAACCGGGGTTTGAAAGAAGTCGCGGTGAGAATTACTTCACGCGAGAGCGGTATTCACCCGTGCGGGTATCCACTTCGATCTTGTCACCCGTTTCAACGAAAGCGGGCACTTGAAGCACGTAACCCGTCGTGAGGCGAGCAGGCTTCATCACCTTACCGGACGTATCACCCTTGACAGCCGGTTCCGTGTATTCGACTTCGCGAACGAGGATCGTGGGCAATTCCACGCTGATGGCGCGGCCTTCGTAGAACACCACTTCGGCGGGCATGCCGTCTTCGAGGTACTTCAAAGCGTCTTCCATCACGTCGGCTTCAACTTCATATTGGTTGTACTCGGCGTCCATCCAGACATAGTGCGGATCAGCGAAGTAGCTGTAGGTCACTTCCTTGCGGTCGAGGATCAAGTCTTCGAACTTGTCGTCGGCGCGATAAACGGTTTCCGTACCGGCACCGGTGAGAAGGTTCTTCAACTTCATCTTCACCACGGAGGCGTTGCGGCCGCTCTTGGAGTATTCAGCCTTCAACACAACCATCGGATCACGGCCGATCATCACCACGTTGCCAGCGCGCAGTTCTTGTGCGATTTTCATCTTATCTTCTTCCTTATGGAGCCCTGTCGAAAAAACATCGTTGGCGGGAGCGACCCGCGCCGGTTTGATCAAAGGACTCGTTAAAAATAGATCGGGAACTTTATCCCAAAGAAACGTTTCTCTTTTCGCTCCTCGGCGAAAACGCAATATTTTATCCGTTTTTGATTAATTCGGAAAGTTTCTCGGCCAGCGATCCGAGCGAGCGCAAATGACGGGAAAATTTTTCGCAGGCGCTCTTCCATTGATCGTAGTCATTGAGAAGCCTTAAAAAGTCAGTGACGGGGAATGCCCCCTGATTCATGCTTTCCTGGACTGAACACCAGCGCTCAAAAACCGAAGAATCATCAAAATAAAAACGAAAACGTTCTTCGAGCGCTTTAAGTTTCACCATATGCACGTTGTCATCTTGGTGATAAATGTGCCAGAGGAATGGAACACCGGCGAGCATCGCTCGCGCGGCACTGTCTTCGCCTCGGATAAACGCGATATCACAGTTCCAAAGCAGTGTGTCAAAGTCTTTTTGCACAACAAAAGGAAGAGACTTCAGAGTAATCTCTTTTGAATGTGGCGTCAGAGCTTGAGCTAAAAGTCGGCTGGCTTCGCAGGGGGTAAGCATGAGTTCAATCGGGCGATGAATTTCACTGAATGCGTGAGCTAACGCCTCAATGGGGCCATACGGGTAAGCGAAAAACAGAATCTTCAGGGCCTCGTGTTTTTCACAATGAAGATTTAACCATTGAGTCTTTTTCTCTTCATAGTCGTTTTCGAAAATAAGACTTCCGGACTTGGATGTGACGCCCGGGAAATAATTCGTCTTAACAAGTCCGGTGGCGGGATCGATCGAAGGCATAAGGTGGCAGCCCTCAATCCAGTCTTCAGCACTGAAATAATCGATGTTGAACCACTTGGGTGCGCGCCGCGTCATCTTTTTTTCGTAATCGGGCGGCAGCCTGCAGGCAAAGCCTTCAATGACGGCTTGAGCGGGTTCAAGCGGACACGTTCCCTCATCCCAACTTTTTTTCCAAAGATAAACGCCGATATTCTCACTTTCGCCGATTTTCTCTACCGGGCAGTTTTCAGGGGAGCCCGCGAGGCTTCGGAGTGTATTGGGCTCATCGATGATAAGCCGAACGCGGTAATTGTCAGCCCGCAACGCTCTGGCCAGACGCCACATCACGCCTGCGTCACCGTAGTTGTCAATGACACGGCAGAAAATATCAACGGAAATTTCAGAAGAATTCTTTTGCACGTTGTTAATAATTATTAAAATGATCGCGACATAAACTTCAAAGTGTAAGTGAAGCGAGAGCAAAATGGCGTTCGATGCAAAACCGATCCTGCGGAACTTGCCGGGGCTGCCCGGCGTTTATCGCTATTTTGATGAAGCGGGCAATTGCTTGTATGTCGGCAAAGCTCGTGATTTAAAGCGCCGGGTCTCAAGCTACTTTCAGAAAAACGACCTCAGTCCCAGAATCGCCATTATGGTTTCTCAGATTGCTCGCATGGAAACCACGGTGACGCGCTCGGAGGCTGAGGCGCTCTTGTTGGAAAATAATCTCATCAAGACGCTTTCACCGAAGTACAACATTCTTTTCCGAGACGATAAGAGCTATCCCTATTTAAAAATCAGCGCGGAAGACTTTCCCAGAGTTTCTTATTACCGGGGAGGAGTCGACAAAAAGAGCCGTTTTTACGGTCCCTATCCCAATTCGCAAAGTGTCAAAGAAGCCATTCAGATTTTGCAAAAGGTCTTTAAGCTGCGCACCTGTGAGGGTCCCGTATTTAAAAATCGCTCACGTGTTTGTTTGTTGGCTCAAATTGGCCGATGCTCCGGACCTTGTGTCGGCGCAATCAGTAAGGAGGACTACGCCAAAGATGTTTTTCGGGCTGAACAATTTTTAGACGGCAAATCGGAAGATTTAATGAACGAAATGCAGCAGCGAATGCTGTGCTTTTCGGAAAATCTTGAATTTGAAAAAGCGGCGGTTGTTCGAGATCAGATTGCTGCTTTATCCAACGTGCTTCACAAACAATCGGTTGAAACCACGGGCGGGGATGTGGATGCTGACATTATCACCGTGGTGGTTCAGGGGACCAATGTTTGTGTCAACCTGGCCATGGTGAGAGGTTCCAGGCATTTGGGCGACCGCGCTTATTTCCCGAATATTCCCAAAGGACAAAGCGTTGATAAGCGGGAAGTCTTTGAGGCGTTTGTGAGTCAGCACTATGAGTCAATGCCGGTGCCGACTTTGATTATTACGGATGTGACCGGACAAAAAGACGAGCTCGAGAGTGTGCTGTCTGAACTGTCAGAGCGCAGGGTTACGGTCGTGCACTCACCCGTGGGGGTGCGTCGCGAGTGGCTCAATATGTGTAAGACAAATGCCGACATTGCCCTGGCGCGTCATCTTGCGCTCGAAGGCTCTCAGCTGTCCCGATTGAAAGAGCTCTGTGAAGTGTTGTCGATTTCTGTGCCCAATGACGACTGGATGAAAGTGCGCTTGGAGTGTTTTGATATCAGCCATACAGCGGGAGAAGCCACTCAGGCCTCCTGTGTTGTCTATGAAGGGGCGGGGATGGCGCACAACCTTTATCGTCGTTTTAACATCACCGGCATTGAGCCAGGGGATGACTATGCGGCCATGCGTCAGGTTATTGAGCGTCGTTACATGCCGGTGAGCCGCGGAGAGGCTGAGTTGCCGACCGTGGTTCTCATCGACGGTGGCAAAGGCCAGGTGAAAATGGCTAAAGACGTTTTTAATGAATTGGGCTTAGATACATCGGTTATCGTGGGGGTTGCCAAGGGAGAAGGCCGAAAGGTCGGTTTGGAAACTTTAGTTTTTGCCGATGAAAACCGTGAACCTTTGACATTGGGACGAGAATCACAGGCTTTGATGCTTGTGGCAGAAATTCGAGATGAAGCGCACCGTTTTGCCATCACCGGCATGCGGGCCAAGCGCGCCAAGACCCGAAATACGTCCAAGCTTGAAGATTTTGAAGGAATCGGTCCTAAGAGACGTCAAAAATTATTGAGCCGCTTCGGCGGAATGCGCGGATTAAAAAACGCAAGTATCGAAGATATTGCTACAATCGAGGGGATTTCGCGAAAGCTTGCCGAGCGGATCTATCTCCAGTTACATGGGCAAGCACTTAAAGAATTACCAGAGAGCAATGAGTCGTAAACCTTTACCGGTGAATGTGCCGATGATCCTTACGTGGGCTCGTATCGCCCTGATTCCTTTGATCATTGGTGTTTTTTATATACCGGATCATATTTTGTCGCCCTTTATGCAAAACGTTTGGGCAACGGTGATTTTTATTGTGGCGGCTTTGACTGACGCTTTTGACGGTTATTTTGCGCGTCGCTACAACATGGAAAGCGCGATCGGCGCTTTCCTGGATACTTCCGCTGACAAACTGATGGTTTGCGCGGCTCTCATTGTGTTGCTCGATTTCAATCGCGTGGATATGCTCGTTGCGCTGATCATCATCGGCCGTGAAATCACAGTGACCGCTCTTCGCGAGTGGATGGCCAAGGTTGGTGCCGCCGCCCGCGTGAAAGTCAATTGGTATGGCAAGATTAAGGCGATTGCCCAAATGGTCGCCATTCCGATGCTCCTTTTTTATGAAACCGTTTTTGGTATCTCCATGGCGTGGTTGGGAACCATTCTGATCTACGTGGCGGCGATTCTGACGGTGTACTCCATGATTGTCTACCTTAAAGCCGCAGGTCCCTATCTCAGTTCTGAACCGACAACAAAACAAGATAAATAGTCGTCGGAGCATTCTCAAATACCCAAGGCTCGGAACTTTTAATCCGGGCCTTTCTTTTGTTCTCAGTGTGTCGGATTTTCTCCAAAATAGATCAAATTCCTTATTTTTTAAGGTTAAAAATTGAATTTTCTTAAAATTTCAATGGGTTAACGCTTCCAATCTATTCATCTTTTGTTACAATCGGCAATCCTTACTTTTCATTACTTTGAGGACTCCTGAAGATGGATCCCTTTAACGCAGGTTGGCTTTCAATTCTTCCTCCGGTGATCGCCATTGTTTTGGCGCTGTGCACGAAGGAAGTTATTTCTTCCCTGTTAATCGGTATTTTGTCCGGCACGTTGATTTACAGTGTCGGCGTTGACCATTCCAATCTTTTGATGGGAACGGTTGAAACGACGTTTAAATTGATGAGCACCAAGGTGGACTTCAACATTTTGATGTTCTGCACGATGTTGGGTGCCTTGGTCTATGTCATCAGTATGGCGGGCGGCAGCCGCGCCTATGGCGACTGGGCTATTCGCCGTATTAAAAGTCGTCGCGCCTCGCTTTTGGCTTCGGGCGGTTTGGGTGCTTTCATTTTTATCGATGACTACTTTAATTGCCTCACCGTTGGTACGGTGATGCGTCCGGTGACCGACACGTATCGCGTTTCGCGCGCCAAGTTGGCTTATATCATCGACTCAATGGCCGCTCCTGTTTGTATCATCGCTCCGATTTCTTCTTGGGCGGCCGCGGTGGGCAGCAGCTTGAAGTCCACCGGCGCTTTTGACAGTGATTTCACGGCTTTTATCTCTACGATTCCGTTTAATTTCTACGCGCTCACGTGCATCTCTCTTGTCTTTATTTTGTGCTTCTTCCGCTTGGATTTCGGTCCGATGCGCCGCTCCGAGGAACGGGCTGAATTGGGCGATGTCGGCAGTACCGATACGGCGACCGATCAAATGCGCGTCAGTGAAAAGGGCACAATTTGGGATATGGTTGTGCCGATCGGCGCATTGATCGTTTTTGCGGTTTTAAGTTTGATGTACTCGGGCGGTTACTGGGGCGATGATCCCGCGTACCATACGTTTGCCGCCTCTTTGGGTAATTCTTCGGCTTCCGAAGCTTTGGTCTGGTCTTCCTTCGGAGCGATGGTTGTGGCCTTTTTCATGTTTGTGCCCCGTAAGGTTGTTTCCTTCCGCGACTTCATGGACGGCTCGGTCGAAGGGATGAAGATGATGTTGCCCGCCAACATTATTTTGGTGTTGGCCTGGACAATTTCCGGCGTTTGCCGTGATCTTCTTCAAACACCGTTGTTTGTGGAATCCTTGGTTACCACCGGAGGCTTTTCCGCCATGTGGTTGCCGGCGGCTGTCTTTGCTTTAGCCGCGTTCCTTTCTTTCTCAACCGGCACGGCCTGGGGTACGTTCGGTATTTTGATTCCGATTATCGTGCCGGTGGCTCAAGCTTTGGATCCGAATCTCGTGGTTGTTTCCCTGGCGGCTACGCTGGCGGGCTCTGTTTTCGGTGATCACTGCTCGCCGATTTCAGACACCACCATTTTGTCTTCGGCCGGTGCGGGGTGTTCACACATTGAACACGTGGCTACCCAGTTACCCTATGCCTGGGTGTGTGCGATTGCGTCCTTTGCCGGCTATGTCACCGCAGGCTTTACCGAAGCGAATGTCTACGCAAGCCTGGGTGTCTCCCTGGTGAGCTTGATCGTTATGGTTGTTGCTCTTCATATGTTTGGGAACAAACGAACCGCTCAAGCCGCTTAAAAATCGTAGCTTAATACTAAAAATAACGAAGGCCACTTCAAATTGAGGTGGCCTTCAGCGTTTTAAAAAGGCTTTAGCTGCTTGAATGGTCTTGATTATTGGAGGGCCTTGACTTGCAGGGCATCCAATTCGGTGGAAGTAAAGTCCTTATCCACTTCAGCGGTCAATTCCACCAACGCATCCTTTCTGACGTGGGACCAGTTTCGGTCGTCATCGAGTTCCACGAGGATCGTTTGCCCCTTGGCGTCGGTGAACTCAAACTTATCCTTTTCGATTTGCTTCGTGAAGCGTCCTTCAATAACGACGACTTGGTCGTCCTTGGCTTGGCTCTTTAATTGAGAAATGGAAGCCATCTTTTCAAGGTTAAAGCCCTGAGGAGCGCCTGGACGATCTTGTCCGCTAAAACCAGTCGGACCGGCAGCGACAGCAGCAAACGGAACAGCCAAAGCACAGAGGACGGCGGCTAATTTGACATTCTTCAGCATAGTGAATCTCTCCTGTTGTTTATTAATCTTTGCTTTTGTTGAGTGACAGTTTAGGGACCTAAACTTAGAAGAAAAGTAGGAGAAACTTAGCACTTCCTAAGTCAGTGCAAAAAATTGCAACAAATGCAGTGGTAGGGAAGTCGGTTAAAGGAAAGCCTGAGAATCAAAAAGACTCTCAGGCTTTCGTTTTCTGGTGGCGAGACGGAAATAAAGTATCTTATTTTTCAGGGGTTGTATGCGAGGTTCTATTATTGGACACATTATCGGATACAATAATGTTCATCTCAACTGGTGGTGTTTCGGGTGTACTTTTTTTGTGGAATCTTATTATATCCTGTGGCTTTCAATAAAGAAGCCCCGGCGTTCATCGCTCAAGTTGCCGGGGCTTTGTTTAACCAGAGGTTATTCTACTTGGCAAATCCCATCAAGTGCTTGTAGCAGTCAAGGTCTATTTTCTAACCTTTCCTCTAATTCTGGAGAATTGTTGGCAAGCCCATTCTATGATGCAGTTTTTGGGAGGGGGTGAGGTTATTAAATTGCAGTCTCTCATTGGTGCGTCAATAATGGCCTTGTTCAATGATTCAAGATTATTAAACGTATTGTTAGTTCCTTTAAGTTCTTGAATCGATTCATAAGCCAGACTCTTAATCTTGAAGTCATGCGAGCAGTACATGATTTCAAAAAGGATTCGTATTATCTCGTTTTTGTCATCCTCGGACAAAACAACTCCTTGCTTGTCAGGTGTTTGGTTAATAAATTTGTCTCCCCAGGCCTTAGCGAATTTCAGATATATTTCATGCGAACGTAATACCAGTGCTTTGCTTATTTCCTCTTGATGTTGTTTTCGTAATTTTTTTAATTCTTGTTTGAATTGTTTTTTTTGAAGAAAATAATTTGCTACGGTACTTATGATTGTTGAAATAACACAGCTGGAAATGACTGCTGTTAGTATCGTTTGAGACAAATCATTTTCCATGTTATCACCTTAAAGTTTGGTTAGTTAATGATCATTTTTTATGTCTTATGCATTATTGCATACAAAAAAGAGAGCAAATTTAATTTTTTTGCTCTCTTCTATCGATTATTAGGCAGCCAATTCAAGCTGAGGATTCTTTTCGATCAGTCCTTCGCTTCTCATGCGCTTGTAGAGTGCGAACATGCCTTTGGCCGTAATGTGGGCATATGGTTTTTCGACAGGATTACCATCGCTGTCCGTCCAGTGGGCATATCTCAGCACCATGTACCCAGATGTGATGACGTGTTGCATAGGCGTGTCGGCGTTTGCGTATAGCCAACCAACTTGTCGGATGTAGTCCTTAAACTTTCGAGGTGGATAACCAATGACTTTGGCTGCCTTCGTGATCGTCATAGAACCGTTATCGGCAACAATTTGATCACAGTATTCCACCTTGGGTGCGTTGACCTTTTGCTCTTCGAGTAGCTTTTGATTCTTCTCAGCGAGGTCGGCTGCAAGGCGTAGAGCTTCAGGGAGAGTTTGCGGGATGGCAATAGTCTGTTGCTGTTTAATTTCCATCAAGTCTTTTTCACACTTAATAAAGTGGGCACGCCACTTCCTGCCCAGTTCATTTCGCTCAACCATGCACAATTCTTTGGCCATATTGATCGAAATGAAGTATTCCTTGGTCTTCCCGCCGTTCGGTAAATTTTTACCGACCGTCACAAAGTCTTGATTTTCAACGAAACCGAAATCAGATATACGGTTTTTGATCCAGTTTCGGAACTCAGATTTAATTTGAAGAGCGGCGTGTAAGTCGCGAGCATTAACGGTTCTTTGTTCTGTACCGTCCAATTGGTTTCCGTAGAAGACAATTTGTTGTTCTTGCATGATTAGTTCCTCTTTTGATCAGCGATGGTGTCGAGGTATTCGGCTGCTTCTAAAAGTCCGTTGGCGGCGTCCAGTACATAGGACTGGTCAAACTTGTCGGCGTATGTTTCAGCAGGATGGTGCAGGGAATCCGGCAAAACTTTCAGAATGCAACGAGCGATGGTTCTGAAATTCTTGGCTGACATGGCAGCCATTTCAGGATTCAAGGTGTGACTTTGGAGATGTTGAAGAACGAACCCGAGTTCATACGTGGGTTCAAAAGCGGTATTTTCTTGCATGGCAAGACTCCTAGAGCAAATTATCGGAGCCTTACGTCCGCTTCCTACGGCGGGTGAGTAAGGCGCTGCGGGGTAGGAAATACCGTTCTCTAGGTAACGGCCAGCACGAAGCTGCCCGCAGGCCTCACTCGTCAAGAAGTGATAGCTACGCACAAAAAATCCGCTCAAACGAGTAGACGAATGGCGGTGTTGTGTGCGCCTAGAGTATCGTTCGGGTTTCCTACGCCCGATCATTACCTTTTTCGTAATGACGGGGACATTGTAAGCGGATTTGTTCTGCGATGTCAACATTTTTAGCACCCATGCAACACACGCTTAATCTTCTGCTCAATATCGTTGCTGTCGTATTCCAGTCGTCCTGGTCCACGGCCTGAGAGATAGTCTTTCATTGCGCAAAACAGCCGAATGAAATGCTTTGGGGCTGTGCTTAGCATTTGCTGACAGACGTCACCGGCGACAAGCATGCCGTCACGAATTTTGATGCTTTCTTCACCTGTTGCAACAAAGCGAATTTCAGGATCGTCCAATGCACCTGCCTTGATACCTCTTTGATAAAACGTGTGAAAAGCGTCCTGAGCCTCAAGGAACTTTTTGTAGCTGTCTTCGATCCAATCATCGTTCAGCGTCTTTGTGATGTTGTATAAATAGACGCTGCACCAGCTGCAAAAATTCATCGTGTCACGCATACAGGCCACATCGTCGTAGTCGCACATACCTCTCACCAGCTTGATCTCAGCAATCATTTCGGCGTGCAGGAAAAGATTCTTGATTGCGTTGATCTGTTCTTCGGGCAACCAGATCGTGCTGTACGTAAACTTCTTTTTGTGCAGCAGCTTTTTACCCTTGGCGTTTTTTCTGTGCTTGCTTTTTGGCATCACATTCTCCCGAACCTAAATTCAACGATTAGCACACCAGCAACAAGCAGGATCAGCGTTACAGAAAGCACCACCCGGATCATGCTGCGCTCCGCATCGGGCGATTGGAAACCCAGGCTTTAATATCTTCATAGCGCCAAAGATTTGTCTTTACTCCAACGTCAACGGGGCGAGGAAACGATGCATCGTATAGCTTGCTTTTCTTTTGCATCTTGCGGTAGATCGTTGCCTTGCCCAGGCGTGTAAAAGCGATCACATCATCAATATCAATGAGCAATTGGAGTTTGTCATCAATCTGCATTACGGCTTGCATTGTTCATCTCCATTTAATAGTTGGGGTACTTGCCTTTTGTTCGATCGTTCAGACCTCTTGGATTAAGGAGTGGCTTTCCCCCGGTTGTCGGCTGGCGGTGCTGCCGAAGCTCCAACTCCACCGGTCACGCTCCGGCACGGCTGTCGCCAAAGTCTTTACAGTGGCAACTCTTCAGACTGAACTTCATCAACGTTTTGTTCAGTCACGGGTTGCGCTTCAATCGCTTCGACCTTTGCCTTTCGTGCTTTGATCTTGTCCTTCAAAGAGGGTTCTGCCTTGGCTTCGATGGCGGCGGTAGGCTGTGCTGTTTCATCCGGTTCAAACCAATCGGAAGGCGAGCTCATGCCATCGCGAAGGCTCGTGTAGATCGAGCGCAAGCGAACGATTTGAGCGGGCTTGATAGCCTCAGCACGGCATTGGCAGAATTTTTCAATTTGCGCCTTGGTCACATTCAGCGGTTCGAATGCTTCGATCAGCTTCTTAATACCTTCGGCGGTAACATCCGTGTGGGATTGAAGTGTGATCTGGCACTGATTGACGGCGGCTTCAACAACGTCGCCGGGTACAACAGCCAAGATGCAAGCACGGAGGCGGCGTGCGCCTTGGTTGGCGACGAGCTCATAAATATCACGAGGATCTTCGAGCTTGTAGCTTCCCTTCTTCGTATGACGAATGTGCGGTACCGTGAACGTGATTTCACGGCGGGTGTTCGTTTCCACGTCCCAAGCGAATGCTTGGACCTCGGACTTACCGCCCTGATTGCTCAGTTCGCGAATGCCAAATTGCATATTGCCCCACTGTTGGGCCACGGCTTCAGCCAAACGGATACTGGGGCCGGTGATGCTGGAGCCGCCTCGGGCATAGGCGTAGATAGCGGATTCAGCTAAAGACGGCCGGCAACAGGCGTTCAGAATTCGATCCATCGCACGCTTTTGATCACGAGGATTGGTGCGAGCGATGAACAATGCAGCTTGAACTTCGGCCACGGCGCGGCTGCTCTCGGTTGCTTGTGTGACGGTTGTCGTCATGGTTGGAGCGGAGGTTCGCCCATCATCGAACGGATTCATCATTGCGGTGCTTGTCATTTTTCGTTATTCCTTTCGGTTAGATCTTCAACACAAAGCGGCGTGTCGGTGCGCCGGTCTTGAGGTATTGGTTGTAAATGTCAGGCATGGCCGCCTTGAGTGCGGCGCTATCAAAACGTGCGACAGGCTTGCTACTTTTCCATGTACAGATCACTTGTCCTAAATGAGAAAGTGTGTCGGCCTCGCCCATTGCGCCTTGAATGACAGCTTTGTGGGCTTCTTCTCGTTCCTTCAGCTCTTTCATCTCGTCTTGAATCAGCGCCAACGCTTCAACGTGATTGAAGATTTCGTCTGAACATTCAACTGCCGCTTTACGAGAAACGGGGAAAGCGACTTTCATTTCTTCAATAGTCATCGGAGGCGGTGGTAATTGCGGTTCAACGTGGTTGTGCCAGAAATCTGCCTCAGCTTCGATCAACAAGGATTTGAGTTCCGGATCAGATTCAACCGTGTAGATACGGAAGTCAGAGGCGCCGATCAGAACGGCAACGTCACATGAGCTGGCGCCGAGCACAGTCATGTAGTGCTGCACCTGCGTCTTGTAGTAGTCGGGAATTTCGTCCGTTCCTTCTTCCCCCCAACCCATTTGTGTGCGAGCGGTCTTGATCTCAACAATGCGTCCGTCTGCACGGATACCGTCCACGTCAGCAATCATGAAGGTGTGTTCGGGGTGTTGAAACATGAAGGGCGGGATGGTGACTTCCATGCCGACGGCCTCTGCGTACTTCTCACGGATAACCGGCTCCAGTCGGCGGCCCCATTCCATCGAGGCATTATCAGTTTCTTCAGGTTCTTCGATCTTGGAGTTGTAAACGTCCAACGGCGTGCGCCACTTTGATAAACCAAGAAGGGCAGCAACGTCAGAGCCACCGATTCCCATTTGTCTGAGTTTGAGCCATTCGGCGCGGGTGTTTGGCAGGGGGATTTGAATAGCGTTTGTCATTTGCCTGAATCCTTAAGCAGCGAGTTTTTCTTCAGTACCGATTGAATCAATCTCTTCGTCGGTCAATTCCCAGTCTTCTGCAACCTCTTCGCAACTTTCTTTCCGAGACAGGAATAGATGAGCGTAGTTGGAGTATTGCGTTTCCTCGGACATGCGACCGATAATGAAATGGCAGCTTGACTGTTCTGAGTTAAAAACATTGCTGGCGAATGCGATGATCTCGTTAGCCCGTTTTTCGTTTGGGCACATAGACTTGATGAAGTCCTTGACTTGTTGCGTGAGAACGTATTTCATATGGAGCCTCTTTAAAACGGATCGACAACGGAGGCGATCGCCCAAGCGAAGTAAAGGAACGCAAAGATTCCAATCAGTCCCCAGAGGTCTGGGTCTTTCAAAAACTTCAGGAACGCTCTCATTTGTCTCTCCGAAAAATAAAAAAGCCCCCGATCGTCGGAGGCTTTTATTACAGAATACTGTGACTACTTTAACATTGAACCGATAAAGGCAGAAACAATAACCTTTAATGTATCAAGTGTTAGTGGAACAGATTTTTCTTTAGCGTAGTTTATTAACCTATTCATAAAATCTTCGGTTCTTATAGACTCTAGAAGGGAATAACCAGACATTGTTAGGCTAGGTGCTGCGGTCAGCCAATACGTGATAAAACCTTCACCATTTTCCCTAGTACCTAATCCATCGATATAACCACCTTCTTTTAAAAGTTTTATATGACGCATAACAGTGGCGTATCCAATGCTCTGTCTACGATGGAGTTGTTTGGTCACTATCTGTTCTTTCCCCCATTTAGAGAGTTCGTCATTATTTTTCAAAAAATCTTTAATAGTTTCATTCTCTATATGCAGGAGAATTACACGAATTAATTTCAAGTCAAGTTTCATTCTCCACTCCAAAAAAGCCCACTGAAAACCATTTTAACCAAAAGGATAATATGGTTTTCGATTGGCCTTCTCGGGTGGCTGGCCCCGCCAACGGACGATCCTTTCGGAAAACCGTGTCGCGCTCGCACTCGTGATAGAGCCACCTATCAGTCTCAGCGGTCCGAGGTCTTTCACCTCTTGCCCCTGCCGTCATCGCAGTAGGCTGAATTAGGCGGCCGGGCAACTACGCAGTTTTTTCAATTGGAGTTAAAAAAATCAGCGGCAGGCCGCAAATAAGAAATTTAGAATTTCCTAAAAAGAATGATATAGAAATACCTAAATGTTTAAGCAAAAATAATTTAGGTATTTCTAATTTTATTGATTAAAGTCAAAAGAGATGACAAAGAAAAACCGCCCGAAGGCGGTTGCTGACAGGAGCGTTTACAAAAAAATTAAATTATTTTGATTTAATTCGGTAAAATATCAAGTGAGGGGAGTTGCTCTTTTCGGGTGGCCGATTATCCACCCCCTGCGGGGTGCGGGTGTAATTCCTGTGCTTGACAAATGGGTACGAAGTGCCGGCGCCGATTTCGAGTCCATTGGGCTGATCGGCGCTTTTGTTTTACTTATAAAGCTACCTTAAATAGCCCTTCGTTAAAGAAGTTGCCATTTCGAGAAACTAATTTGCTTTTAATAAGTTCACAAGTTCTGTCGGCATTTTCTCCAACGCAAATTTTTAGAGATGCTTTCGCAGTCATATCTGCGAGTTGCAATCCTTCATTATTAGATTTTTTGGGAGCAACTTCATATTCTAAGCTAACGTTTTGCTTGATTTTTCCAGAAAATTCATTACAGAAATCATAGAAAATCGATTTGATGGTTTTAGTCTCCTTGTTTCCAAACTCTTCAAAAACGACACAAGTTTTTTTACTTTGTTCTTTTTGATCAAGTAAAAACTTAAAAACACCATATAATCCAGTGCGAAGAACTTGACTATATAGTTCTTCTTGTTTGTTTTTTAATGTTTTTAGATTGGAAACGTCTACTTTTACCTTGCGTTTATCGATAACTGCTGTCACTAATCTGAAATCTGTTTTCTTTAATATTGTTTCAAAGTTTGAAATGAATTTTATGAATTGTTCATCGCTCATTTGGGTTAAGAGCTGCTGACTTCTATTTTGACTAAATTTGTAGTTGGACATCTTCCTATATTTTTGGGCAATTTCTACTTCATGAAAAATAAAAAGATCGGAGTTGAAAAAAGTGATTTTTAAATCTTTAAGGTCTTTAATGAATTCAAGGTAGTCGGCTTTTTTAAAGATGCAGAAATTTATGGCGAAATAGGGATAGTTTTGATCAATTGTCTTTAATCCAACATCGCCTGTTTCATCGGAGAAAATTATAAAGCTACTAAAATTTTGAGTCTTTACAAAGGGTAAAGAAGTTTGATTTTCTTGAATAGACTCGATAGCGTCGTACGTTAAGTCCCTACTCAACTGTGTAGCCTCAAGCAAACTATTTTCATTTTCAAACATCAGACTTTTCTCCTGCTTTTTTTTCTTTTTCTGCTTTTATATGGTCCATCTCTTCCTGAATCCTTTGGCACAAGTGGAAGAAGTTAAACCTTTGCTCGAACCCACAGTTTGCACATCGCATTATTACGGATAAGTCACTCAACTTAGATTCATTCTTTGAGAATTTGATAATCTCTCCATCTTTTATTCTGTCAAGTGTTGGATATGCTTGTATTGATGGCTGTTCCGAGTCCTTCGTCACGATAAGCCATTTAGTGCTGTTACACCATGGGCAGTGAGATTGATTACCTTTTTGAAGTATTCTTAGCCACTTAGCCAATGTCTCCCAAGTAATTCCAAACATTAAACTCTGAACTTTATCTTCTTGCATAATTAATCCTTTGCTATGCAACTAATCTTAACTTGAAACGGCCCGCTTCCGGAGCGGTCAAAACTGGATCCTCACATTGATGACAGCAAGTTATCAAGAAGTTCAAAATTATTGATGAAAAGATTTATGTCAGAGCCGCATAACTTGTATTGACGGCCACTTTCATCTCTGGTTATTTGTATAGAAAGTAGGTTTGTGCCACGAATTACACCTTGTTGTTTCAAAAAGGCAAGATGGCTGAAGGGGATGACTGCAAACGTATTTTTAAGCTCTTGACGCATTACAAAGATATACCATGGTTTTCTGCTGGCAGTTGCTGTAAACGCTTTCTCTTCAATTTTGAAGTCAAAGGTTAATCCATCAGATTTTGCGGCTGCGGTTTTGACTTGCACGTATTGAAATGTATTTGGTCTTGTTTCAACGATTAAATCAATTCCTTCATCAATTGCAGCGGTGGCAACGTTATAGCCCCAGAAAAGTAATTCGCTTGCGACCGCATATTCGCCGGCTCTACCAGCAAATGTTGTTTTAACTGCTGGTGCTTTTATTTTTGGTATGGCAACGGTCGGCTGCATAGCAGTCTTTTTCAGCTTGTAGTATCCCTTTCTGGCGGCCCCGGTTTTTGGATTTTTTGGTTTAATGAAGGTGGGGGACTTTGTTTTTACATTGGCAGCCAATGCGGCGGATACTTTATTAGCGAAATCCTCCTCGCTCATAGCCATGTTCCTGTTTGTTTGAACGGCAATCTTAGCGATTTCGTTAACGTGCATCGCTTTGTTACGATTGTCTGTAAGGATTTCCTTGGCCACTTGAAGGATGACAGAGAGTTGAGGGGCAGCCATAACGATCTCCTATACGTTTAACGTCTTCTAAATTTTCTTCTGTGTTCGATCACAATCCCAACAATATAGAGTTTGTCTCTTTTGGAATTCAGGGACGGATAGTCAGGATTTAAAGGGACGAGCTCGTACTCAAGATTCCCGCTTTCATCGTATTGACGTGGACGATATTTCTTGAATGTTGACTCAACGGAATCACTATAAGGACAGATTCTTTTAGCTATGACGAAGTCGCCCGGCTGGGGAGACAGGTTAGGATCGATAACCACAATGTCGCCTTCGTGGAACTCTGGTTCCATTGAGTCGCCTTCGACAATAACGCCTAGCGTTCCATCTGGCATATCTTCGTCCACAAGGATGTAATCGCCATGATCAATACAAACATTAGGATCTCGAATTTGTCCGTTATCGGTAAGTAATCCAGCTTGAGCAAATGTAATCAAAGGGATCTTCTTTAACTTGAGGCGAGCGGGAGAAACATTGGATCCTGATTCCGGAGTCCCTTCGCCAGTTGATAACCAGATGATGCTCACGTTAAGGAATTCGGCTGCCTTTTGAGCAACGGGCGCTCTCATGGATTTACTTTTCCCAGATAGCCAATCCGATACTGAAGCAGGTTTGACACCGCAGGCCTTGGCTAAATCAGATTTAGATACGCCAGCTCTTTCTATCGCAAGTTTTAGACGTTCAGATAACGTAGACATAACAAATACTCCGCATAAAGCAACGCGAGCACTTAGTTAGGTAATACTAACTTTTAATTAAAGAAAAGTCTAAATTCCTATTGCTTTTAAATTAAGAATTACCTAAAATCATTAACACAAAGAATTTAGGAGATTCTTAAGGTGACAAAGCAAAGAAAGCGATGCCAACACGTAAATCAAGCCGACACTAATGAAATTCTCGAATTGCTCGGCGGGACAGGGAGCGTTGCATCTATTTGCCAAATACGTGACGGCTCAGTTTCGGGTTGGCGAAAAACCGGGATGCCTAAAAGTCGTTACATGTTTTTGGCTGAACGATACAAAAAATTGATCAAGTGTCGCTTCGATTCAAAACCAGATCTTTTTGTTTGAGGCAGCTATGGCACGGTATCGCAAAATTGATCCTCGTATTTGGAACGATGCCAAGTTTATGCGTATTGGTCCAATGGGCCAAATGCTGTTTTTGTACGTTCTAACACACCCTAATATGACTATGCTCGGCATGCTAAGAAGTACAAAAGAGGCTATCGCTTTTGAAAGAGGTTGGGATCTTTCAGCCTACAACCAAGTCTTCGACTTAGCCTTAACGTTAGGCTTAATTGAATATGACACAGTAGGCTTAATTGCATGTCCAAATTTTCTCAAATATAACGAACCAGAATCCATAACAGTCGTTAAGTCTTGGGGAAAAATTCAGGACTTTTTACCCGAATGCGATCTCTATTTTAAGTACCTTAAAAGGGCAAAAGAATATTGTCAAAAACGAGGGCAAGCCTTTGAAAACGCCTTTAATGAGGCTTTCGCTGAGGCTAAGTTTGAGCCTAACCTTGAGCCTAACGATTTGTTTGATAATGAGGCTAAAGCCGAGGCTAGGGCTTACCAAAGAACAAAGAACAAAGAACAAATATCTACTAACGTAGATAAAAAAGAAAAATATAAAAAAGAAAAGAAATCGTCCAAGTCAAAGATCGTTTTGGACAAACCTGAAGACGTTTCATCGAACCAGATTTGGGTCGACTTCCTTGCCCTACGCAACGCAAGGCACGCACCTTTAACCGAAACGGCCCTCAACATTATCCGAAAGGAAGCACAAAAAGCCGGCATTTCTTTGGAGCAAGCTCTTGAGACATGCTGCATGCGTGGCTGGCAGGGTTTCAAAGCCGAGTGGTACCTCAAAGGACAAAACCGTTTTCAATCCATCGGTCCAAGAGACTTTGAGCCTGAATTCAGACCGGAAGACTACGAAGGAGGACTGATCAGTGACCTCATGCAGCGTTAAATCTCAAGAACTTTTCAACGGGCGCCCGGTTCATGACTGGCGTGAATGTCCCGTTCACGGAAAGGTGCCAGCCTCATACGTTGGCGTCTATGGCGATATTTGGCCCATTGACGAATGCCCGAAGTGTAAAGAGCAACGGCATTTTGAAGAACGGCTTAATTGCTCAATGATTCCAAGGCGCTTTCGAAACAAAACGCTTGATAACTTTGAAACGAAAGAAAAGTTTCAGCAATTCGTTAAGACCATTGCCGATGACTATGTTGCCGATTTGGAAAACAACATTGCCAATGGTGTGAGCCTTGTTTTTCTCGGGCCTTGTGGTACAGGCAAAACTCATTTGGCTTGTGGAATCGCTCAAGAAGCTATCAAGCGAGGCTACACGGCTCTTTTCGTTTCTGTCTCAACGCTCATTCGCAAGGTGCGGGCTTCTTGGGGGACAAAGACGGAAGAAGAGGTGCTGAAGGTTTTCACCGACTGCGATTTCATGATTCTTGACGAAGTTGGGATTCAGGCAGGTACGGAGAATGAACGAAACATCCTCTTTGACGTGCTCAACACTCGGTATGCGGACATGCGTCCAACGATTGTGATCAGCAATCTCAAATTGGTGGAAATCACGAACTATTTGGGAACTCGGATCATTGATCGTCTTTCTGAAAACGGCGGGCAGGTGCTGCCGTTTAAAGGTGCAAAAAGTTTTAGACAGGGAGCGAAGTCATGAATTTGGATGGATTGGGATACGACACGCAGACAAAAATTGATAATGCAGTCTGTAAGAATCAAAAACACATCACAGTGAGTTTTGGATGCCTCTTTAATGCGAAGTCATTAACCATATCCGAAAAACTCAACAGAGGCTTTTCTCGTGAGTTTCTGAAAATACGAAATCCAGAGCTCATTGTTCGAAATCTCAAGTGCAAGGTTTTGATCAAAGGTTTCTCCATCGGAGAGGATCTCGGAGGCAAGACGGGCTCAAAGCTACACGATATCCAACGCGATTTTGAAAAGCACACGGGGCTTCATCTCACAGGCATAGACGCCCGGTATGAACAAGTCAACGAGGCAAAAAATGAAATGCCGTCCTGGTCTTTTGATTTCACTTTCTATGAGGTCGATCCTTCGGATCCATTCACCGGAACAGCCGGATGGGAGTTTTACAAATGAAGAGCAATCCAATAAATCGAATGCGCGCGCTGGGTAGGTTACCCGCCGGCGTCATGAATAAGACTGAGGCAGACTTTGCTCGCGAGCTCGAGATGCAGCTCAAAGCCGGTCTGATCGCCGATTGGAAGTTCGAAGTCGAGACGTTCAAGCTCGGTAAAGATTGCCGCTATACGCCTGATTTCCGTGTGCTTGAGACTGATCGAACGATTACTTTCTACGAGGTTAAGGGCTTTTGGACCGATGACGCTCGAGTGAAGATCAAGGTTGCGGCTCAGCAAAACCCAATGTACCGCTTTATTGCAGTCAAAAAGCGTCCGAAAAAGGACGGCGGCGGCTGGATTCGCGAGGAGTTCTAATGTGTCCAATGCAGAAAACCAAGCGAATCAAGGTAACTCCGAGACCTGGATCGCGCAAATACTACCTCGATCGGCAGCCCTTTCTTTGGTCAGAGCTAGCCGATTGGCCAAAGAGCTCCCGGAAAATTCATTGGCTCGCGCTCAAGTCATCCGCGATGCCGAAAAAAAGGCGAAAGCTCAATGCCCGAACGCCTTCAGAAATGAAGATGGTCACGGTCAATGATGCTGGGCGAGCCATTGGTGAAGATCATGTAAACGCCAAGTATCTCGACGAGGATGTCGAGCATGCGCGTGAGCTGGTGGCTTCGGGACAATATACGCTGCGAGAAATCTCACAGATGCTCGATATGCCAATTCGTACGATCCGCGACTACGCAAAAGGCACGAGGCGAAATCAGTCTGTGGCGGGCTGGAAAAAGATTAGAAGGTACAAAAAGGAATGACTGAGAAAAAAGACAAGTTAACGCCAAAGCAGCAGAGATTTGTGTCTGAGTACCTCCGATTGGGTAATGCAACTCAGGCAGCAAAAGAGGCGGGATATAGCGAAAAAACTGCTTTTCGAATCGGAACTGAGAACCTGCAAAAACCTGCAATCGCTCGCGCAATAGAGCGTGCGCAGGCCCGGCGCAATGACCGTCTTGAGCTAGAAGAAGACTTTGAGCTGAAAAAGGCCATTGAGATCATGAAGATGTGCATGGAGCCTAAGCAAGTCTACGATATGAAAGGAAGGCCGGTTAAGGATGAAGACGGCAACTACGTCATGATGTTTGATAGCAAGGGCGCCAATATGGCTTTGCAGACGATCGCCAAGATTCGTGGAAAGTTTGTCCAGAAAGTCCAGGTTGGTTTTGCTGACAGCCTTGCCGAGCAGCTGGAGGATGTCGGCGAATGAGTGCGGTAGAAGTCGCAGAAATCCAGGCTAAGCTTGTGCGCTTGGCGAAAAAGTGGCGCAATGATCCCTTGGCTTTTGCGCAGGGGGCATTCCCTTGGGGGAAGGGAACCCTCAAAGGAATGAGCGGCCCTGACACCTGGCAGCAGAAACACCTTGCTCATCTTCGTGACAAACTCCAAGACGGAGCATCCGTTGATGAAGTTATCCAAACGGCCATCGCCGCCGGGCACGGCGTTGGTAAGTCAGGTGAGGTCGCTTGGGTTATTCTGTGGGCAATCGCCACACGGGCTGACACTCGCGGCGTGGTGACTGCGAACACCGACACGCAGCTACGCACAAAGACGTGGGCGGAGCTGGCTAAGTGGTATCACTTGTGTCTTTTCCGCGTTTGGTTTGAACTCACGGCCACTTCGATCTTTTCTAAGCAGCCGGGGCATGACAAGACTTGGCGCATAGATGCGATTCCGTGGTCCGAGTCTAACCCCGAGGCTTTCGCCGGCTTGCATAACCAAGGTAAGCGCATTTTGGTCATTTTTGACGAAGCCTCCGCTATTGCAGACAAAATCTGGGAAGTCATTGAAGGTGCGATGACTGACAAAAACACTCAGATTTTATGGCTCTGCTACGGCAATCCGACACGAAACACGGGCAGATTCTTCGATTGTTTCAACCGTTTTCGCCATCGTTGGTGGACTATGCACGTTGACGGCCGTGAGGCGGCGATGTCAAACAAAAGTCAGATTGAGGCTTGGCTGCAAGACTACGGCGAAGACAGCGACTTTTTCAAAGTTCGTGTTCGCGGTGTTTTCCCGTCTACGTCTGCGATGCAGTTCATCGGCCGTGATACTGTGGATCAAGCTGTGGCCCGTTCGATGCCACACGTCTCGTACACAAAGATGGTTGCGATCATGGGTGTGGACGTGGCTCGCTTCGGTGATGATGCGTCAGTTATTCGTGTGCGATTCGGTCAAGACGCTCGCTCGATGGAAAAGCGAAAGTACAGGGGTCTGGACGGCTGGGCGCTCGGTGCGAAGATCGCAGAATGGCACAACGAATTGATCCAAATGGGCGTGCAAAAAGTCGTCATCAATGTCGATACCGGTGGTGTCGGAGCGAGTCCCGTGGACTGGTTGCGGCACAACAATTACCCGGTCAATGCCATCAATTTTGGCTCGGATCCGGTAAACAAGCTGCGATACAAAAACCTTCGCGCCGAGATGTGGGGCCGCATGCGTGTGTGGCTTGAGCAGGGCGGCTGCATCGCTGACGATGAAGACTTGATCACTGACTTGACTGCGGTCGAGTACACATACACGCCGACAAACCAGTTGCTGCTTGAAAGAAAGGAAGACATGAAAAAGCGGGGGTTAGCCTCGCCTGATGATGGAGATTCCTTGGCTCTCACCTTCGCTATTCAAATGAACGAGTACCTTGACGACCTGCCCTCGCCCGAACGGCGTGAACGAAGGAGCTCGCACAGGACACGCGACCCTTACGCATAAATAGCCATCGTGCGCGTGTGTAGCCGATTCACTCACACAATGCTCCTCAGAATTTATAGGGGCATTTTTGTCATGAGCGAGTACATCAAGCGCCTGGCGGGACCGTACACGGGAGCCGGGCAAACCACTTTCAGCTTCGGCTTCTATACATACAGCGAAGAAGACATCTATGTCGGCACGGCTATGTCTGATGACGAAGCATCCACGATTCTTGAGCAGGGGACTGACTACACAGTCTCGCTTAGCTCGGATCAAGACGCCACGCCGGGCGGCTCGATCACTCTTTTGACGCCTGGCGGTCTCAAGGAAGGTGAGACACTTGTCATCGGTTCGTGTCTGCCTTACGTCAAAAACATCGAGCTGACAAACTACTCTAGATTCCCGCCCGAGATGATCAATGATGAGTTCAATCGCATCGTGATCATGATCCAGCAGATCGTCGAAGAGACTGGGCGCACTTTGAAAGTCCCGGCTACGTCTTCTGAAACGCCAGACGACATGATCGAAAGGTTGCTTGCTGCGCAATCGCAAGCGCAGGCGAGCGCCGATGCGGCGGCAGCCTCAGCTCAGGCAGCGGCTGATAGTAAAGAAGCGGCCGAACAGATCAAAGAAGAAACCGCTGAGTACGCCGAGGCGGCGTCTATCATCGAGCCGTACACGGCAGAACTCCAGGACGTCGCGGACAATATCACCGCTGTGGCGACTGTCGGCACAGAGTCTAATATGGCGGCGATTCTTACTATCTCGCCGAGCATATCTCAAGTCGTGACTGTTTCTCAATACAAAGATCAGATTGTTGCCGTTGGTGATGCGATTGATGACGTGATACAAGTCGCTGATGAGCTGGATCAGATACCGGGCTATCTTCAGACGATGCAGGGCTATGTGTCTAGCGCAGCTCAGTCTGTCACGGATGCAGCTGCGCAAGTGACTATCGCAAAAAGCTGGGCGGAAAAACTGGATGGCCCGGTCGAAGATGGGAAATTCTCTGCGAAATATTGGGCGCAGCAAGCTGCTGACAAGTACGACGAGATCGAGGCACTTGGGCAGACGGTAGTAAGCAATATCGGTGCTGCACAAACGGCGGCGGTCTCAGCAGTCAACGCTGCCGGCAGCACTCAGGTTTCTGCGGTCGAGACGGAGGCTGGGCAGCAGATCGAGGCTATCGAGTCCACAGGCACGACACAAAAAGGTCTTGTCACGACAGAGGGGACAACGCAAGTCGGCCTTGTCGCCGATAAGGGCAGCGAGCAAGTGAGCGCTGTCGGCGCAGCTGGGACAAGTGCTGTGCAGTCTGTCAACTCCGCGAAGGAGGATGCTTTAAGCGCTGTACAAGGAAGCGTTGATCTAGCTGAAGACTGGGCGACAAAGATGGATGGACCGGTAGAGGGCGGAGACTACTCGGCAAAGTACTACGCACAGCAGGCGTCACAAGGACAAGTGCAGGCAAACTGGGCAGAAACAAATACCGGCTCTGTCTCTTACATCCAAAATAAGCCTACGCTCGGTGCTCTGTCATCTAAAGACAAAGTGGCCTATGGGACGGATATCACGGGTGCGCCCGATCTTTCTATCTATTTGACGACTTCAGCCGCTGGCGAGACTTATCTTTCAAAGACTGACGCTGCGGCGACATATCAGCCTAAAGGTAGCTATGCGGCTGCGAGTCACAGTCACGTCACGGGCGACATCACAGACTTGAGCAGCTTTAAGCCTGCCACGTCTGGCGCAGCGGACAAGCTGGCGACTGCTCGGACAATCGCTCTGAGCGGCGGCGTTACCGGCACCGCAACCGCTTTTGATGGATCGGCGGCTATCACTATCCCCGTGACGGCGGTTGACGGAACGAAGGTCTCGGGCACCGTACCGGCGGCAACGAAAGCCACACAGGATGGAAGTGGAGCTGTAATTGCGACAACATACGCAAAGCTCACGGGCGCAGCATTCACGGGCACAGTCACGATAGGCGGGGTAGAAGTCGTAGTCACTACCGATATCGCTGACATGCTCACTGCGACTTCGGCTGCGTCTACTTATGCGCCTCTGGTCTCTCCTGCTTTGACGGGCACGCCCACGGCGCCCACGGCGGCGAAAGGCACGTCTACTACACAGATCGCTACAACCGCCTTTGTTCAGGAAGCAATGGGAGACGTTCAGGACAATACCGCGGCTTCCATCTTGCAAGCGTTCCAAGATTTCGCAGACGAACATGGGATCACAGTACCAGAAACAACGGACACAACGGAGGGTGAATGATGGCTACGGCAGAGCAAACAGTAAGTGCTGTTCTTGAAGCAACGAATAAAGCGTACATCGTTGAAACAGGCGATGCCGATGACGGTAAAAGCCACTACCGCCGGTGGAGCGATGGGACGATTGAACAGTGGGGGTATATACCAACAAACTCTACTGGCCCGTACATATTGGTCTTTCCGATTGCGTTTAGCGACACAAATTATTGCTTGAATTTAACGCCGTTTGATCCTGTAACTCTTGACACTAATGAAGCAACATTATGTTCTAGAGAATGTGCTAATGGGCGCACAACAACGAATGTTAAACTGCAATTTTCTTGGGCTGCTAAATCTGTTGGTGGGCTATTAAGACCATGGGGCTTGAACTGGAAAGCAATTGGCAAATAGGAGGATATATGCCTGAAATGATGGGGGGGGGTATCAGTACCCCAAGGCGGTTTTGGAGGCTATCGGGAAACGGTATGTGGTTGAAACATATCAAAACGAAAAAGAATGGGCTATCCGCTATTCCGATGGCTGGGTTGAACAGGGTGGTGAGTCAGCTGTAGGCATAGTGTCTTTCCATTATGAAATGAGAGACACAAACTACTCGGCTAATTTAACACCTATTACAAATGGCTCTGGTAATAATCCAAGATTTTTTGTCTCAGAATTTACAACGACAAACATGAGATTATCTTTCATTAACTGGGGATCGGCGATAGGTCGTTGGTCAATCAAGGGATACGGAGCATAGGAGAAAATTATGTCCAACATTGTGTGGGGGGGGGTATTAGCGAGCCCCATAGTTAAAGCTGTCCTGACCGCCCTTGGCGTGTCTTACGTCATAGAGCAAGGATCGGATGAGAACGGTAACTGGTGGAGAAGATATAGCAACGGGTGGGTTGAGCAAGGCGGAAAGGCTGTTGCCACAGGGGAATGGACCGTGATTACTTTACCGATTCTATTTTCTGACGTTAATTACTCAGTTTCTGTGACTCAATATCTGTCTAATCGTGGAGAGTGGAACTCAAACTTTAGCACCTCAGAACACACGACTTCCTCTTTCAAGGTGTGGACTGGTAGTGCTGAAAATGGAAACGGAAACGCCGCATTCTGGGAAGCCAAGAGTTTCGCCGCTTAACTTAAACCCCTCAGCTGTGAGGGGTTTTCTTTGTGCGCGTGTGCAGGCAATAGGGATTCACAATCCCAGTCATGAAACTTAAAGCTATTTCTTTTTCTGATCTTTTCGATCATCCGCTTTTCGCTGATCTTTGCATCGAGTATGCCAAAGAAAGTGGAAATGGTGATTTGGGCTTAGCCCTGCCGAGTACAGAATTGTACAAGGCTTTAGAGGCAGCAGACCGTTGTTTCTGCATTGGTGCTTTTGAGGGTTGCGAGATGGTGGGCTTTGCGGTGCTCATGCTTAACGATCATCCGCATTACTCAAAGACGGTGGGTATTTGTGACGCGATTTTCGTCAAGTACGAGCATCGTCAGGGGCCGGCAGGGCTTCGATTGATCAGCAAGGTAAAGGAAGTGGCGAAAGAACATGGGGCCGTCGGCGTGTACTTTTCAGCGCCGGAGGGCTCACGATTGTCAAAACTCTTTGCCAGGTTGTTCACGCCGACAGATCGTGTGTACTGGGCAAAAACAGAGGAGTAAGAAATGGGTATTGTTTCCGGTCTTATTGGTGGTGCTCTCGCTCTTGCAAGCAGCTATACGCAAGCGCGTGCGGCTGATCGACAGACAGCGGCGCAACGACAAGCCACGAGACAAGCAGAGGATCAAGCTCGTAGGCAGGCTGAACAAGCTCGCGCGGATGAGCGTCGTCAGAATCAAAATACAGCTGACGTGTCAAGCATTTTGCAGAACAACATGGACAGTATGCTGTCTGGCGGCTCAACGCTTTTGACAGGCGCAGGTGGGGTCGATAACAGTCAATTAAATCTCGGTCGTGGCAATCGCCTCGGTTAAGAGTTTAAAGGGCGGTGGTTTGCCATGGATCGTAAAAAGCTACGTGACGAGATTTTGCAAAGGTGGGCGCAGCTCAAACAAGAGCGCGAGCCCTATGTACCTCAGTGGCGCGCAATTTCGCAAGCGATTACGCCTGCTTCTGGGCGTTTTCTGGATTCACAATTGGATCAGCATGGCGATTTGTCTCGGGATCGTTGGAACAAGATCTACAACAACACCGCCACGCGAGCCGCCAATATCCTGTCTGCCGGTTTGATGTCTGGCATGACGGACCCGTCTTCTCAGTGGTTCGCCTTAACGACCGGCGATCCTGATTTGGATTCCTCTCAGGCGGTAAAGATTTGGCTCGATCAAGTCCAACGAATTTTAGAGATGGCTTTCCAGCGCACGAATACCTATCAGGCTTTGCACCACGGCTGGCGCGAAGTTGGCACGATGGGCATTTTGGCCAACGTCATCATTGAGGATCCGAGAGACGGCTTTTATTGTAATCCCTTGGTGGTAGGTGAGTACTGCGTAGGCGTTGACTACCGAGGACAGCCGGACACGTTATATCGCCGCTTCTCGATGACGGCGACACAGCTCGTTAAGCGCTACGGTCGAAACAAGCTACCTCAGACAGTTATCAATGCCTACGATCAAAATGACATTGATCGCAAGTTCAGATTGATCCATGCGATTGAGCCGAGACGTGAACGTGATACTCGCAAATCGGACAATCTCAACATGCCGTATCGGTCCGTTGTCGTTTTAATAGAAGGTGGCGAAAAAGATTCTGGCGTTTTGGAAGAGTCCGGCTATAACGAGTTTCCCGCCGTTGTCGGGCGTTGGGGCGCGTCCGCATCGGACGTGTACTCAGAAGAAGCACCGGGCATGGTGGCGCTAGGTGACGTGCGCCAGCTCAATCACCAAGAGTTGCAAAAAGGCAACGCCATCGACTACTCGATTGAGCCGCCGCTGATTCTTCCGGTTAACGCTAAGGACAATGAAATTGATTTTCTTCCCGGCGGAAAGTCTTACATTGATATGCCGGGCGCAAATCATCAAGCCGTTTCAGCTTGGAACGTGCCGATGAATATCACGCCGATCACTCAAAACATTCAGGAAGTTCAACAACGCATCAATCAGGCGTTCAACGTAGACATGTTCTTAATGTTTGCGGGCGGTACGAAAAACATGACGGCCACGGAGGTCTCGGAAAGACACGAAGAAAAGCTGATGATGCTGGGACCGGTGCTCTCTCGTCTTAATCACGAGGTGCTTCGTCCTTTGATCGAACGTGCTTTCAATATCCTCCAGCGTGCAGGACAAATCCCGCCAGCACCGCAGGAGTTGCGAGGGCAATCCTTGAGCATCGAATACACCTCCATGCTGGCGCGCTCTCAGCGTGCTATCCGAGCGCAAAGCCTGACTAACTTCCTAGGCATGGTGGGTCAAGTCGCCCAGTTCAAGCCGGAGATTCTGAATAAGATCAACCCGTTCAATGTCGCCAATGAATTTGCGGATTACTACTCTGTTGCGCCTTCCGTTCTCGTTCCTGATGATGAGGCGCAAGCGCAATTACAGGCCCAGCAGCAGGCTCAACAGCAAGCTATGCAGCAAGAGCAAGACGCTCAAGCCGCGGACGCGCTATCCAAGCTCGGACGTGTTCCGTCTGGTGACGAAACAATGGCGGGCCAAGCCGTTCAGGGGCTTCAAGCCATGACTGGAATGTAACGAATAAAGCAGCCGAGCCTTTTTCCGAAGGGCAACTTTGCCGAGGTTAGCAACACGCCTCGGCTTTTTTTTGTGCGCGTGTGCAAAAAAACGTGCTCGAAAATTCCAGGCATGACAAAAAGAGATCCTTTCAATACAGCCGAAATCGCCACTGAGCGCGAAGAACGAGAGTTTGAGCGTCAGAAAGTGGTTGATCGAACAAAGCATCTTCTGCGCTCGCTGATGCAAACGACAGAAGGGCGTGAGCTCGTGTATTTCTTGCTCGACTTGTCGCAAGTTAACACGTCATCGTTTAACACCAACGCCTTGGCGATGGCGTTCAACGAAGGCCGCCGATCATTCGGCATTGATCTGCAAAGGCTTCTCGATCCTGAACTCTATCAATCGATGTTGAAGGAAAGCTATGAGCGAACTAGAAAACAAAGACACGGCAGCGGAAAACAAAAGTGACGCTACGCCGGTCGATGGCGGCGACAAGGACGGGCAAGCCACAGCCGCCACACCATCCAATGATCAAACTCTTTTAGAGGAAGTTCAAGGCGCTAAGGATGGTGAAGGCTCTGAACCGAAAGATGATAAATCCTCCGCTCAGTCTGACGGTGTGAAAGCCGGCGAGGATAAACAAAAAGCCGAGGGTGCTCCCGAGGTTTATGAGGATTTCAAAGCACCCGAAGGAATGGAATTCCAGAACGGTGCCCTCGATCAGTTCAAAGAAGTGGCAAAAGAGCTCGATTTGTCTCAAGAGCAAGCGCAGCACCTTTTGGATAAGGTGGTTCCCGATTTGGCTCAACGACAAATGGAAAGCATCAAGGCTCAATCCGATGCCTGGAAACAGGCAACGATGAGTGACAAAGAGATCGGTGGCGATAACTGGATGCGCTCATCCGCAGATATCGCCAGAGTGCGAGACAAATTCGCAAAGAATGCAGACGGTCAGTACGACAAAGACATTCTCGAATTTATGCAATCTCCGGTCGGTAATCACCCTGGTGTGCTCAAGCTCTTAGCTCGTGTCGGTCGTGCTTTCGGCGAGGCAGATTTCCCGAAGGGCGGCACGGTTACAGAGAAGGACCCGTTGGGTGCTCTCTATGACAAATCCAATTTGAAGTAATGAAGGTGAAAAAATGCCTGTTGTTTCTAATAAAAATTTGACGCTTGCTGACGTTGCAAGCCGTGTTGATTCGAGCGGCGCTTATCTCCGTATCGTTGAGGCTTTGGCTCAAGTCAACCCGATCTTGGATGACGCTCCGTTTGTTGAATGTAACCAAATCGAAGGTCATAAGACCGTAGTCCGCACCGGTTTGCCGGACGTTACCTGGCGTAAGCTGTACGGTGGCGTTCAACCGTCTAAATCCAAGACCGCCACGGTGGTCGAAAAGACCGGCAATTTGGAAGCATATGCCGAGCCTGACTGCGACGTGGTTGACATGAATGGCGGTACTCGTGAAGCTCGCTTTAACGAAGACAAGGCCTTCTTGGAAGCCATGTCTCAGGAAATGGCAAAGACGGTTTTCTATGGCGATTTGAAGAAGACGCCTGAAAAGTTCGAAGGTTTGGCCTCTCGCTTATCTAGCAAGAAGGCTGCTTGCGGTGAGCAAATCATTTTGGCTGGCGGCTCCTCTGGCAGCTTGACGTCTTGCTACTTCGTCGGTTGGGACAAAGACGCTTGTAAGATGCTCTTCCCGAAGGGCTCGCAAGCCGGCTTGAAGACGACTGACAAGGGCCAAGTCACGGTGCAAGCTGCTGGCGGCGGACAATACGAAGCCTATCGCACGCACTACAAGTGGCAGTGTGGCTTGTCAGTTTCTGACTGGCGCGCAATCGCTCGTGTGGCCAATATCAGTGTGACTGATCTTTTGGGTAATAGCGGCACTCTCGCCGATGGCAAGTTGATTGAGTTGTTGATTAAGGCAAAGAACCAAATCAAACCTCAATATCGCCACAACGGCGTTTTGTACGTCCCGACGGAAGTCAAGACGTATCTTGAAATCGCTGCCATGAACAAGTCCAGTTCTGCGCTGAAGTTAGTTGACGCCGCTGGTCAATTGCAAGTCAAGTTCTTTGACTGGACGATCAAAGATTGCGACGCAATCAGCACTGAAGAAACGGTCGTTGCTTCCGCTAAAAAATAGGAGAGACATATTATGTTGATGGATACATCTTTAGAGTTCTGCAACGGCTTGGCTTTGAGTGCTGCGTCAAACGATTCAACGAATACGCTTGATCTTGATGACACCACTTTGCTTTCTGTTCCGTTGGCATTGGTGACAATCATCGCCGGTACGCAATCGACGGCTAAGGCTACAACCGTCTCCGTTCAGGGATCTGCTAATAACAGTGATTTCAAAGAAGTTATGGCGTTCACGATTCCTGAGGCAGATATGGTTGACGGCAAGCATATCAATATGCTCTTGCCGTTGAGCTTGCCGCGTTATCTCAAGTTGACAATCAAGCCGACTGCCGCCGACTCCGCAGTCAAGGTAACGGCCTTCTTGACGGTCAGCCCGGACACGCCGCGCGAAAAAGCAGATTTTCCGTTCGCTTCGACCATTGCTTAAACGCAAGTTCGAGTAACTGAGATGGAGGTGGGGGCTTAATCGGCCCCCATATTTATATATGGCAACCAATGTTGATATTTGTAATCTCGCTATCACTCAATTAGGTGAGCGAGGATCCATTACGGGGCTTAATCCTCCCGATGGCTCAGATTGGGCGGCCCAGTGCTCGCGATACTATCCAATCGCCTTGCGGCGTTTATTCGAAGAGTATGACTGGAGTTTTTCTCAAACCCGTGCTCGGCTGAGCAAACTCGCAAGCTTTGACTCGGAGCTTTACGGGTATAAGTTTGCGTACTCACTGCCAGCGGACTGCGTGCGAGTCACGCGAGTAGCGGCGATCAATGATTCTGCGACTGGCGAAGAATTGGATGATATGAGTTTCAGGTGGTCGCCAGAGATTCCGAAGAACTACGAAATCCAATATTCAACGACAACGCAAAACAGAATATTGTTGACGAATGTGGATAATGCCTTTGTGCAGTACACGGCATATAAAGACGTGCCCGCTCTTTTCCCAACGTATTTTATTGAGTGCTTAGTTGTTGGCCTTGCAATTTATCTTGTTGGACCAATCAAACGCTCGGACGCTGCATCAACAATGGCTCAAAATTTGCGCCAAGTGTATGAGCAGTTATTATCCAAGGCAAAAACGGCGGACGCTCAAAATTCAGTTTGGCGCCGTTATCCTCATGTTGCCTCTCAACTTCGTTCTAGGTGGGTGTGATCATGGCGGTGAAGGTTTATCAGCGGTCTTTTAACGGCGGCGAGGTAGCTCCGTCACTGTACGCACGCATTGATGACGGCAAGTATCAGACTGGCTTGGCCACATGTAAGAATTTCCTTGTTGAGCCACAAGGGCCTATCACAATGCGTCCAGGCTTTGCTTATGTCAATAAGACTAAGCAGCAGGATCAGGCGCCACGTTTGATTCCGTTTACATATTCAAATGATCAAACAATGGTGCTGGAATTCGGCGATAAGTACATTCGATTCCACACTCAAGGACAAACACTTTTAGATAGTGATGGAGATCCCTATGAGGTGGAAACGCCGTATTCCATTGATGATGTTTTTGACATTCATTATGTTCAATCGGGAGATGTATTGACGTTGGTGCACCCGTCATATCACCCCGCAGAGTTAAGGCGGTACGGGGCTGCAGATTGGCGTCTCGAACAGATTAACTTTGCTTCAGTGCTCTCGGCGCCGACTAATCTTAAAGTCACCACGACTGGATCAGGTGGTGGCAAATACACGAGAGAATATGCAGTAACCGCTTTATTGTCGGACGGATCGCAGGAATCCGCGCGAAGCGAAAGTTTTGAGATTGACTGCTATCCCTATGGTGATGGCGCCTATAACACGATTACATGGGACGCTGTTGATGGCGCAGGTCTTTATCGTGTCTACCGAAACGAAGGCGGTATCTGGGGGTATATCGGTCAAACCGATGGGCTGTCGATTAAAGATGAAAACATCGATCCCGATGCTTCGATTACTCCGCCTATTTATGACGATGTCTTTCTGAACGCCGGCGGCATTTCCAGTGTTGAAGTCTTGACGCAGGGTGAAGGGTATTACGGAACGCGCGGTGTTTCGCTTGTTCCTAATACCATTTTTGTGAATATTGATCCTTATGATATGTTTGAGGGTGTCTATCACGATCAAGACACATGGCCAATTCTTAACGTCAATTCAGGAACTATCGCAGCTAACGCTGGTACATTGAACGCTTTTCCTGAGTTTTATTTCCCAGCCATATTCGCACCTTCTGTTTTTTCTGTATATGCTCAACAAAGTTACAGAGTTTATGACATCGAAGGAAATGGTACTGGTGCTGTAGTTCGATGCCGATGGTCTCAAACAGGCTATAACGATTGGTATTCAAGATTGGATAGCGTTGAAATCTTGAGCAGTGGATCTGGTTACATTAAACCGAGACTATATTTCTGGAATCTATGTGGTCCGAATCAGGGATTTGTAGCTGCATATTGTGATCTCGGCGTCCAAGGATCAGCTGAAACTGTCACCCTGGAAGTCGAAGATGAAACAGGTTCTGGAGCCGTTCTCCGTCCGGTTATTAGTGATGGGAAAATTATCGCCGTTAATGTGGTTTCTGGTGGGTCAGGGTACACTAATCCAACGATAAAAGTTGTCAGCGAATCGGGATCCGGTGCGACTTTTAAAGTAAACGTTAGTGAAACGGGAGACTACCCGAGCGCGGTTTCTTACTTTGAGCAAAGGCGATGGTTTGCAGGCACTTACACTAAGCCTTCCAATATGTGGGCTACAAAGTCTGGTACTGAAAGCGATATGTCTTTCTCTTTGCCAAGTCAGGATGATGATCGTATCGCTGTGCGAGTGGCAGCGCGTGACGCTAACCGTATTCAGCATATTGTTCCGCTTCAACAGTTGATGACACTGACGGCAGCGGCAGAATGGCGTATTTCGCCACTTAACTCTGACGCTATTACTCCATCATCAATGTCTGTTCGTCCACAATCCTATATCGGGGCTAATAATGTCCAGCCGTTGGTGGTGGCAAACACGATGATCTATGCCGCTTCTCGCGGAGGGCATTTGCGGGAGTGTGGGTACTCTTACGAGGCAGGAGGCTACATCTCAAACGACGTTTGCTTGAGGGCCTCGCACCTGTTCGATAACGATCAGATTGTGGACCTTGCCTACGCTAAGGCACCTTGGCCAATTGTCTGGGCCGTGAACGACAAGGGCAATCTTATTGCAATGACCTATGTCCCTGAACAACAGGTGGGTGGCTTTAATACGATTGAGACAGACAACGGACTTTTCCGCTCATGTTGCGTTGTAGCTGAGGGTGAGGAGGATATTCTTTACTGCGTGGTCGAGCGAATTATTACTGGGCGAAAGCATTACTACATCGAGCGCATGAATCAACGGCAGTACACAACGCTTGATCGGTCCGTATTCCTAGACAGTTCCGGTACCTACGTTGGCGACGCCACAACAGAGGTGAGTGGTCTTGATTGGCTTGAGGGGCAAAGAGTGTGCGTTGTCTCTGATGGTTCAGTCGAAGGATATCAATTTGTTGAAAACGGCAAAGTGACGTTAAAAATGCCATCTAACTATGTGCATGTGGGCATACCTTTCACGGCGGATGCCAAAACGCTGCCGGTGGCGGTTGCCCTCCAGGACGGTGGTTATGGCTCAGGTCACGAAAAGAACGTGCGCTCAATCAGCCTTAGGGTGATTAACTCATCGGGCATTAAGGCTGGGCCAGACTTTGACAATCTGACAGAATATCCGGCTCGATCAATTGAATATGCGGGCAATCCGCCTGATCCCATAAATGATGAAATTGATTTACCGATTGTTGGCGTTTGGAATAAATATGGGCAAGTCTGCATTAGGCAGGAAAACCCCTTGCCGTTAAAGATCATCTCCGTGACGACTACGGTAGAGATTTCGTAAATATTTTTAGTCTCCCGCTCTGCTTTGTCATCGGGTCTGCTGTCTACTATGCGCGTGTGCACGAAATCGAAAGATAAAGTGCAGCGCGTGTAGGAGATTTTTTTATGGCTTGGAATGATTTAACCAGCGGACAACAATTCGGTTACGGCTCCCTGATCGCTCAGGGGATTGCCAATACCGTCAGCGCTTTTGGCTCACTGAGCATAACGCGTCATCAAAATGCGATCGCTCAGTCGCAGGCCAACATCGCACGATTGAATGCTCAGATGATGGAGTGGCAGGCAGCAAGCCGACTTCATGCCAACACCAAAGATCAGGTGCGCTTAACTATGAAGTCGGGGCAAACGAAGGCGAGCCAACGGGCCGCTTTAGCTGCCAATGGTATCGCCGTGGGCGAAGGATCGGCAGCGGAACTGCAAGCCTCAACCGACATTATCAAAGAGATTGATTCAAACCAGATGACGGCAAACGCCCGCCGTGAAGCGTGGGGTATGCGTATGCAGGCCGCCAATTACGAGGGTCAGGCTCTAATGGCTGAAGCTCAAAAGAAAAACAAGTGGGACGTGTTTGGAACGACGTTGTTGGGCGGCGCCTCTCAAGTGGCCAATTCGTACATGATCTACAACGCCTACGGGCTTTTTGATCCTGCCGAACAAAGTCCTGCACCGATCATTAACAAAAACATTCGATTCGCGGGGTAATTTTTTATGCCCATGGTTCCAACTTTTCAAGGAAATATTCCTCGTGTCAGAGACAATGGCGGCTCCGGTATGCTTCCGGCTCTGGTCATCACGCCTCGCACAAACTACGCTGCCGTCATGCGTGAAGCTATGAAGCCGATCAATGACACCGCCAATGCGGTATCTGAGGCATTGAAAATCACTCATGCCAGGACGGTCAAAGCAGAAAGTGATGACGCCGAAAATCGGGCAATGGCTGTTGTAGATCAGCTTATGTACGACCCTGAAAATGGCTATATGGCCAAGCAGGGTAAGAATGCTATGGAGGCCTATCAATCCACAATGGAGGGTTTGAAGTCTGAGCTTGACAAAATTGTTGGGGGTTTACAGCCGGCTACTCGTGATGCCGTTGCTTCCAGAATTGCAGATCGCTATCAAAGCGCAATGCGTCAGGCTACGAGTTGGAATTCAAGACAAACTCAGGCCTATCATGAAGAATCCCTTTTAAGCCATAAAGCATCCTTAAATCAGTCTGTTGGTAATAACTACGGCAATGAGGAGTTTATAGCTAAAACTTGGGCGTCTATTCAGCAAGATAATGAGGCGCTCGCTAAATATAAAGGACTTTCTGAGGAAGGAAAGAAACTACTGAATCAGGAATCTTATGACGAATTGATCGTTGCTCGTTACACCGGTTGGGCGCAGGATGACGCTACCGGAGCTTATGCGCATTTCATTACACATAGTGATGAATTGAGCCCGCAAGTTCGTCAAAAGATATCGAATGCACTATTAGCTCAGTCTCAAGATAGTTTTGCCATGATGATGGCCATGCAGGAAGTCCAGTACGATGACAAGGGCAAAGTCAAAAATCTTGGTTGGATGGACAATCCTTTAGCTTCAACGGGTATTGCTGCTGTGGATGCAATGCCTAAGGAAAAGCGTCTAGCCACTGTATTGAAAGCGAGACAGTACAGAAACTCTTTTGTATCGGCATCTGAAAGCGAATTTGATTCGAGTATTAAAAATCAGTACGCCAAACTTCGTTTAGGTCAACCACAAGAGCAGTACACAAAGGATGATTTTATTCGTAGGTACGGGCCAGTTAAGGGAGAAAAGGAATACAGCACTTATTTGAGTAATTATGCTCAAAACAGCGCCTACTGGACGTTCGGTGAATTGCCGGATCAGGATATTTATTCTGCATTAAAAGCATTTAAACCTGATCCGAAATCGCCAGATTTCACCGCTGAGCAACAAAAAAATTATGAAGCACTGGTGAAATCTGCCGATGAGATTGTTCGAGAAAGAAAAAAGGATCCCGCGCAATTTGCAATTGATCGAGGGATGTACGGTTTTGAGAGGATTGATGTTAAAAACGAAACTCAGTTACTCCAAGGTTTAAAGAATCGTTCTGATTCTTTGAGCCAAATGAAAGATCAATGGGACCTAAAAAATCCAAGGATTTTGTCTGCTGACGAACAGAAAGAATTAACTGAGTACATTTCGCAAATAGAGCCAGCTAAACAGTTAGAGTTTATTCGGAAGTTAGGCGCTGCAACAGGCCGAGATGCCGGCGAGGTGTTGGCGGCGCAAATGTCAGATAAATATGGTCTGGCCTTAACTTTGGATCTGGATAATTTTGCGGGTTCGGGAAATTCAGCCTTTTATTATTTAACAGGCTCTCAGGCCATAGAAGAAGGACAGTCAAAGGTTAAGGACATTGAAACTAATAAAACACAAGGGCGCCCTGAATACATTGAGAGTCTGAATGGTTTATTTGACGATCCAGATTTGCGCGCTAATGTGGCCGATACCGTGACTGGTGTAGCAGCCGGTATCTTAGTAAGTGGAAAAACCTCCAGTATGCGAACAGCTTTTAGGCAGGCAGAAAAGCTAGTGATTGGTGATGTCTATGAGTTTAGAGGCCGAAAAATCTTTACCAGAAATGGACGCAGTGATACCAATGTTAGAGAGCGAATTTTTACCTTGAGAAACAAACTCAAGAACAAAAAAGAAAACGTTGTTCAATTACCCAATAGGCAGAAATTAACTGGAGAACAATTCGCTCGGGATTTGGCTACGGCTCAATTGCGCAATAGTCCAGATGACAATAAGTTCTATGTAATTTCTGGATCAGGTGTTGTTTACGACTTACAAGGCAATCCTTTTGTGATTGATATTGGGGGTTAACCATGCTTTTAATGAATATGTATGGGGAGCGCCCCAAGCCTATCAGCGATGCTGTTCATAGTGCCGTAACTCAAAATAGCAATGAATCTCACATTGAGGCTTACCCTGGGTCAGAGCCAGAAACGCCGGATTGGTTCGATGGAACAATCGCGGCAATCTATGGAGCACCAGCAAGTGCTTGGTACGAAACCAAGGCTGCGGTGCAGGGTACGGTTGCCGACTGGGATTTTGTGGATGAGGATTATCGGAAAGAACTGGACGATTGGGCCCAAGATAATATCCAACGAGCCAAAAGCTTTGAGCCAGACCCGCTTACAACAGGAACGGCTGCACAGATTATTTATGGCGTTGGCAGGGATTTATCGAAGTTAGCCATGGCAGTACCTGTTGGAGCTGGGGTTAGTTTTGCTACTGGCAATCCTATCGCTGGAACACTCGCCACGGCTTCTTTATTTGGAGCAAACCTTTCCGAATCTGAAAGCCAAAAATTGCAGTCGCAAGGTGTCGATGAAGAAACGGCCGATAGAGCTGGTCGAGTTCAGGGCGTGATGGGGGCTGCTGGTGTTCTGATCCCGGGAGGTATTGGAGCGAGACGAGCTGTCAATGCAGCCTATGGCGCCGGTGTGAATCTACTGACGAATGCTAATGAAATGGCAGCCGTCAATATGATTCTGAAGGAAGCTGATTACGATGATGTAGCTGAACAATATGACTGGTCAGATCCAACTAATGCGGCGGTTTCAGCGATCTTTGGAGGTGTTACCGGTGCTGTTACCGGTAAAAGTTCTCGGCAAGTTAGGCCGATTGAGGCTGACGCGGCGAGAGTACGTGCCACTGAAATTGAAAATACGGCTAATTTGCCGGTTGATGTCAACAATGGCCAACAGGTTTCTGCTGGGTATAAAACTCAACAGGCAGTAAAGGCAGCAATTGATAATAAACAAAAACCTGTTGTTTCGGTGGATTCTGTTTCTCAAGATCGTGTTAATGAACTAAAAGAGGCTAGTGAGAAAAAGATGGCTGCCGCTATGAAGAAAAGTGGCAACGTCTTACAAAATCGAGATCGTTCCTCAAAAGCCTCTGTAACGCAAATGAAATCTATCGCGGCTAATCCTGATTACGGGCGTCTTGGATTTAGTCGATCGTTTACTGAAGGCGCCCCGGTTATTGCCTATGCAGGTGAAGTTCCTGAAGTACAAATTGGGCGAGAAGATTTCATTGTTGATGCTGATGGTAAACGATATCGGATTAGATATGCAGTCGTAGAAGCGGACACAGTTTCGACTTCCAACCGTATAGATGGATCGGAGAATCCGCTATACGGCTCCGATGAGGTTCCCACTGCAGTGGCTGGGAATGCTCGAACAACTGGGCTGCAAGAGGCGTATAGACAGGGAACGGCAGACAATTATCGTGCCGAAATGTCTCAAGATCCTATGCCAGGGATTGATCCGAGTGTTTATGAGGGAATGGATAAGCCTATTATCGTTCGCATCATGGACGACAAAGATGTCACCCCGAACATTGGTGACGTTACTAATAGAAGCAGCGCTCAACAGCTGAGTTTGGTGGAACAAGCTCAAACCGATTCACAGCGAGTGGACTTGACGGCATTGAAATATGACGAAGATGGAGACATTACGCCTGATAGCGTTGTCGAATTTTTGTCCCTTTTACCTGCGGAAGAACGAGCCAATTTAATTGATGCTAACGGAATCCCAACCAAACCTGCATTTGATCGGTTAAATCGAGCGATTTTTCAGGCGGCTTATGGTGATGCCAATGCGACGGCTTTGTTGGATACAACAGAAAAAACAGGTGTTTCAAGGTTGCTTGGTGCTTTTAGACAGTTAGCACCCAGAGTGCTTGGTCTTGAGGGCGAAATGGATTTCAGGCAGGCAATGCTGGAAGTCCTTTCGGAAATTCGAGAAGCTAAGCGATCAGGTAAGAAGGTCAGTATTGCAGACATTGCAGCTCAAAGATCATTCACGAGAAGTCCGGAGGCTGACGCCTTTTTACAGTATTTCGCCAAAAATGACAGCGAAGGTGGTGGTGTTTCTTCTTTAGTTCAAACGTTTTCAGATTTGGCTGATTTCGCTAGAGCTAATACAGATAATGCTGCGCAAGGTGTTGACTTGTTTGGTGAGGTTGCTCAACCCACACGTTTAGATTTAATGCGCCGCTTTTCCGATCTGACTGGTGTTGAAATTGATGAGGCTAAGTTCCGTCCGGTCGCTGACTTGAAGGATGCGGTCAAATTTGAGAAAGCGTCAGTTAGAGAAGCAAAACTTAAAAAAGTTGAAAAGGCAAAAGAAACTCTTAAGTCAATTTTGGGTGAAATAAAAACTCGTTTGACAAACCGAAAGAAGGGAGAGGTTATCGCGGATGGCCCGGCAACGCCATTCATGCAAGTTTCAAACGATCTAAAAGTTTTGGCTAAAGAAAATGGATATGACATTGACTCTTATGATTCTCACTCTTTTGATTTGAGTGCATATCGACATATCCAAAAAAGGCATGGTCAAGGCAATGAACAGCGCTCAGATCAAAGACCCGTTCTTGATTCAGATATCGAGCGAATTCCTGAAGTCATTGAAAACTATGATTCTGTAAATTTTGGCGCAAAAACTGACAGAGGTAATGACGCAATTGTTTATCAGAAAACGTTTAGTGATGGGACGTTTATCGCAGTGGAAGAGGTCAGGAAGAAAAACAGAAAACTTGGAGTTCACACCCTGTATATAAAGAAACCGGGCGAAGTGCGTGGAGAGGTTATCCCCCTTGACCCAACGTCCGAAACGGCGCCCGGATTTTCTTCAGAAGTGTTGCAACAACCTTCTACTAACAGTATTGGGCAAAACGTCTCAAATGTCAATAGCTTACGTGCGGAACAAAGATTATTGGAAAAAAACGAGGATATTGCTGAGGCTAATGTCGTTCGTGAATCTTTGAATCAATTACCTCAAGACGCCCAAAGCTCGATACAAAAAGAAGCAATACAGGCAATCAACGAAACTCCTGCAATGCGGATTCAGCTCGATGAAGGAGAAACCTCTATCACCGCGGCTGAATATTTGACTAGACAAGAGGCGGAAGCCGAACGTATTAAACAAGAAACACAACAGGGTGTTCCTGAAGCCGTCGCTTGCGTATTTCTTAACAATGGGATGGATTAACAATGGCTAGTTATGAAAATGTCCGTATGAGACGCGAATGTATTGAACGAATCTCTTTGGCTACTGGACGTCAAATCTCTGAGAGTGAAGCCTCAGACATAATGGCTTCTTTTCATTCCGCCATGGATCAAGTCAGACGACAGGATCCGGATGCTTGGATGTCAATGGGAAAGCAAGAGCGAATTGATGCGGCGGCCGACTTGTATCAACAATCCCGTCTTGCCGAGGCTGAAAAGATTAAGCAGCGTGCCTACTTGATGGTTGTCACGCAAAAGCAAATGGAAAACCGTTTAGCTTTTGAAAGAAAGTCTGGGCGCAAGGGTATGCGAGCCATAGCCGGTATTCTTCAGTATGTAGATAGTAAAGTCCACGCAGCGCAAAACGAATTTTCCACCGCGCTGTTGGATAAATTAAATGGGATTCAAAAGGGCTTCTTGGCTTGGCGCGAAGATACGGCAATGGCCCATAAAGTTATAAGAGAAATCTTTGGTGAAGATACCGGTTCAAAGTTAGCCAAGCAAGCTGCCAAAGCCTTTCAAGATGTTAGCGAAGATGCTCGAATTCGCTTTAATGCGGCTGGTGGCAATATGGGGAAATTGGAGCACTACTTTCCTCAAACGCACAGTTTACAGCGCATGGTTCATGCAGCTGAGATTTTGGCAGGGCAGGGGCGAGTCAGGCAAACAATCAACACATTGAAAAATACCGTTGTCAATAAATTCTTTCACGAAGCCAACACATATGATGCCAATAAGGCTGCTTGGGTTAATTTCATTTCAGATAAATTAGACAGGAATCGCTATCTAGATGCCAATGGCGATCTGATGAATGATGATGACTTTTTCGACATGCTAGGTCGAATTTACGACAGAATCATTTCGGACGGAGACTTTGACGCGGACATATCAACCGTAGCGGGTCAGGCAGCGAGGAATGCTTCCGGCAGAGCTAATCGAGGTGACTTGCACAGGGCCTTGCACTTTAAAGATGCTGACTCGTTTATGCAATACCACGATACTTTTGGGGATGGTGGATACTTTGACGTCATGCTTCGTTCTGTGCGAAAGATGGCAAAAGATATTGCGTTATTAGAAGAAATGGGGCCCAATCCAAATGCGATGTATAGAGGATTGGAACGTGTGGGCCAGGCTGAAGTCAATCAGGGAAATATGGTTCAGGGGCGTTTGCGCTTCTTTGGAAATGTTGGGTTGTCGGCAGTTGACGCAATGTGGAAAACACTTAATGGTGATGCCAATCGGGTTACGCCTGGCCGTGAATTATTGGCCTCAGTATGGCAAGGCGCCAGAAATATGGAGGTTGTCGGGAAACTTCAATCCACACTATTGGCTTCTGTGTCAGACGTTTCAACTTACTTTGTGTCAGCTCATGTGAACAAAACACCGTTTTTGACTGCTACTGCCAATCTAATCAAGGCTTGGGGAGGTGATTCAAAAGAGTTGGCTATTCGTGCGGGTATGATGGCTGATGAGCTTTCTAATTCTATTGTGCGTTGGGGGGAGGCCAATGTAGGCGAAGGATGGACAGGAAAACTCGCTAATTTCACGATGCGCGTCAGTTTGTTAGAGGCTTGGACAAACGGGGTTCGTCGAGCCAGTACCATCAATATGATGGGTACGATGGCGAAGCTGACAAAGTTTTCATGGGAATCTATCGGTGGCTATCAAAAACGAGCGCTTGAGCGAATGGGGGTTGACGAAAAAACATGGAAGATTTGGCAGGCAGCAAAGCCTTACAAACAAAACGGTGTTGAGTTTTTAACAAAGCAAGATATCAGAGAAGCTTTTGATGATCCCGAGTTTCGCCTGAAGCATCCAGATATTTCCCAAAGAGACATTGATCGAGCTGTTACTACTTACATTGCATTCCTTACTGATGAATCTGGAATTGCTTCTTTGAACCCGGACTTGGGAACGAGAGCTGCTGCCAATCTCGGTTTTGAGCGTGGCACGTGGAGAGGAGAGGCATGGCGCAGCGTTATGCTTTTCAAGTCTTTCCCATTGTCGTTTATGCGTCGGCATTTAGAAAGAATTTCGGAACTTTATCAAACAGAGGGAATGGCATCAGCTTCGGGATATACGGCTGCAGTTTTTGTGGCATCAACACTAACGGGTGCAATTTCTGTTCAGCTTGCCGCACTTTCTTCGGGTCGCGATCCTCAAGATATGTCATTTGATAACGAAGATTTCTGGATGCAGGCGATGGCAAAGGGTGGTGGCGCTGGTTTCTTGAGTGATGTCATCGTTGCAGGGTTTGATGGAAAGAATGCTTATGGCTCACCTAATTTTGTCCGCTTCGCTGGCCCAGTTTTCAATACGGTATTGGACACGTTCGATGTAGCAAAGACGTACTACAACGAGGCGATGGGTGATGAAGAGATCGGACTTTATGACCGTGAAAATAGCGGACACGCTAAAGCTTTACGATTGATTCGTGGTCATACTCCGTTTGTTAATCTGTGGTACACGAAGGGAGTTTTTGATCGCGCGGTCTATAACGAGCTCATGGAGTTTGTCTCTCCCGGTTATATAGATCGTGTTCAAAGTTGGGCATTGAAAAACACCGGTCAAGAAATGTGGTGGGACATGACGCAAATTAAGCCCACGCGTATGCCTAGGATGAGCGAGGCGCCGGAGGACTAAACGAAAGCCCCGCAGGGCGGGGCTCCAAACTAAGTTACGGTTTAGTTGGTGTTAGGGACCATTGGTTTATGATCCCTTGATTAATGAGCTCTAGCTCATCTTGCCAGTATCGAAGGAATCGTCCTGAGAAACTAGCTAACATAAATTTCTCTTCAGGCGTTGCAATACCCTTGCGAACCCGGTCAAGAATCAAGCCGAGATTAATTCCAGAAAAGTCAATTTGTGCCTTTTGGCGGTATTTATGTTGGTATGCTTTCATAATAAAGCACTCCTATAAAATGCCGTTTCAGCACTAACCCGTTTTGTCCCATTACGTATATAATGGCATTACCGCTTGGGTTTAGTGCTTACTTCGGCGGTTTCACAATGCTAAGAGAGAAGTTTTTGATTCGACGCCTCTCTTATCGCGGTAATTTTTTTTTGAGGGCTTCGTGGCGTTGGCGCGTCACGGAGCCTTTTCAATTCTTTCTACATCGTTGGTACGATGCCCCATCCATCGACTACTGGCGCGTTGTCAATTAGCTCCTTTCTGAATGACGTTATCAATTTTGCAAGAATGTTGTATTTTGAAAGCTTGTGGCGGATTTGTCCTGCTAGGACAGCGGGCAAAATACCATTTTGCCTTGCAAAGCTCTCCACACTTGTTTCTGAAAGACGTCCATTTGCTTGTTGGATAAATTGATCTACTAAATGACTTGGAGCGCAAAATTCTTGAGCCTTAACGTTTGCTTCTATCTCTAGCTCTCTCGTCTGATTGCCACTGCCCATGTCACAATCAACCGTTGTCAAGGCGCTGTACCCTTGTTCAATGTGGGCAATTTCATGCCGCAATACAAACCAGAAATTATCAATTCTGTCGAATCTCAATGTCATGGAAATAACAGGTCGTTTTTCGTCCAGCCAAGTACACGCTGCATCAATTTTGCTGTTCTTGCACTCAACTAAAACCAAACGGATCCCGTATTTAGAGAGAACAGCGGGTACTTCAGAAACATTGCTACCTGATAACATGAGCTGCTTTAATTCTGCGATACAACTATTAATATCAGACTGCTTAAACTCTCCTCGCACTGTCATCTCTGCTGCGAGTTGTCGAGAGCGTAAAACCCATGCCGTTTGGAGAAGGGTGAGCTTTGTGTCATCTGCGTGCGTTTTGTGGGCAAGTACCTGAGAGTTTGCAATGTCAGTGACATAAGGTGACATGACTTTATTCATTTCAGCTAGGTTATTTCGGTCTCGTACGCTTGCCCATCCATGCCGCATCAATTCGTTAATGGGAATTTTCTTATAAATCTTTATCACTTCGTGCTGTTCGTTCGTGACAACAGGAGTTTTGCCATTATCAGTTTCCTCAGCCATACGCATCACAGCAATGTCTTGGATACTGACTTCAAAAATTTCAGCCAGAACAGCCATCTGAATAAAAGAGGGAGCCTGTTTGCCAGTTTTGATCTTGCTGCCAATAGATTTTGGAATACCGCCCAGCATGGTACATAAATCCAACAGAGACCAGCCGTTCTTATCAAGCTGCTCATCGATGAATTGACTTAATTTTGGTGCCGTTACGATATCCATTTTCAATACTTCTTAAGTAATATTTTCCGCCATTCTATCACGAAAATTTAAAAGTTTCGAATACAGGAACGAAAATATTTTTACTTTTTAACCTTGACAGATTGAATCATTTTGCTTCATAAAGTAACCGTCACTACGAAAAAGGTAGTGATCGGGCATACCATCCCGTACTGTATCTCTAGGCGCGCGCCGCCTTACATGTATTTGTCTGAGCGGATTTTCTATGCGAGCAGTTGTCACGTCTTTATGAGTGAGGCCTGCGGGCAGCGTCGGCAGGCCGTGTCCTAGAGATCGGTAGTGGTACCCCGCGGCGACTCGCTCGCGCCATACCACAGGACGCTGAACTCAGGGTTTAAACCGCTTACAAAGCAGTACCTGGAACGGAGCCCTTGTTCATTTTACCCCGTGCGCGTGTGCGCGAACTTCGGATCGACACTCCTCTCAACTATTAAACGTAGGAGAGAGGAATGTCTGATTTTCAAATTGGCCAAATTTTTGAGAACGAATACCCGCCGCAAGCGGCGAGTTTTTGCTCGGAGAATAACGCAACGATTCAACTAATTGAGTCAGTGCAAAAGACGGTTCAATCGCACACCCTTGAAGGTAAGCAAGCATACGCAGTCTTCACGGATGGTTCAAAGATTAAGCTCTGGCCGTACAACAAGCAAAAGTACGCCGTAGGTCAAACGGTCAACATGAAGCGGTACAAGATTGTTGAAATCCCTGCGCCGTCAATTGATGAACTCAAGACAGCCAAACTGGCGCAATTAGAAGCTGCATACTTGCAGTGGCGAAACGCCGATGCTTACCTTATTTCCTCTTTGGGTTTCCCTGCTGATTCTGATGAACGGGCGAATACTGACGTTAATGCGCTTGTTTATTCGTTGGAAGAGAAGCCTGAAGAAGCTCGAGGCACAACGATTTTTCGTGGATACGACAACAAGTTCTATCCGTTGACGCTTGAGCAGTTAAAGACGTTGAAATCTGAGATCGGTGACAACGGCCAATACTCGTATCAGCAAAAGTGGGCTTACGAAGACGCTATCAAAAACGCCACATCGAAAGAAGAACTCGATGCCATTGAGATCGTATTCCAACCGTTAGATGCGACAAAGGAAACTGAATGACGCACCACGATTGAGGCAATCGAGATCGCTTTTGTCGGAGAGGACTTCTCGGAGGGTGAGTAATGGGCGACTGGAAAGAAAGATTGTTAGCCGAACGCGCAGAACTAGCAGAACGACTCGAAAAGCTCGAGGCATTTTTGCAAGAAGTCCTTAGCAACGAGCAGAAGCGGCTAAATTTCGACGGGTGGCAGTTGGAGCTTTTGAAGATGCAGTACGGGCACATGAGGGCTTATCTGCAAATTTTAGACCTTCGCATTAAGGCTATCTATGACGCACCCTGACGGACTTCAAGTCTTAGTTGCGCTCGATCAGCTTGTGAATGCATTGATCGGCGGTTTTGCTGACGAGACGCTATCCAGTCGAGCGCACCGAAGACGTTTACGTGGTAAGGGCGGTTGCGCTTGGGTGATTGATCATATTTTCTTTTGGCAAGAAGAGCATTGTAAATCCGCTTATGAAAGTGAGCGTAAACGACAACAACTCCCTCCGAGCTTGAGGGAAGGAGAACTAAATGACTGAGGATATGACCCAAGTTGGGGGGGGGTATCTCCCGATGAAACGGTTAAGGCCGTTTTAGAAGCTCTTGGAAAAGAATATGTTGTTGAAGAGTACATAAGTGAGGATGGAAATACTAGGGCTTATCGGTATAGCAACGGAAAAATTGAGACATTTTTCGACAATGTGCCGATTAATGGTGACTATGAGCTCATCGTCACTTTCCCATTTGAATATACCGAGCCACCTACTCCAAGCGGAAATTTTATATCAACAAACACCGATTATTATTTAGCCTTAAACGTGAGAAACGCCTCAACAACACAATGTAATTTTTTATTCCAGTCAGCCCCAACAAGGGCAACGCAAGGTACGTGTTGGGTGCACTTTATTGGACATTAAGGAGACAAACATGGAAATGAGACAACTTGGGGGGGGGTATCGGCAGACCCCGTGGTTTCTGCCGTTCTGAATGCTGTCGGTAAGCGGTACTTGGTTGAACATCAGGAAGCCGATGACGGCTCTTGGTGGTATGACCGATATAGCGATGGCTGGGTTGTGCAAGGCGGGATTGAGCCTTTTAAGTCAGGTAACCCGCAACAAATCACGCTTCCCATTGCAATGCAAAACACAGATTATCCGATCTACTTAACGATAAATATGCGCACCGGGAATACTTGGGGAACAATGTGGGGTTGGGCTCCGTATGGAACACCAATTTCGACAACGGTGTTCAATGTATTCAACGATCAAGGCGCAAAGAAAGAGATTTACTTTACTTGGCAGGTTCAAGGCTACGCCGCCTAAACCTGCCGCCTTCGGGCGGCTTTTTTGTGCGCGTGTGCGCTTTTCTAAGCGTCAAACTCCTTGCCGTAAGGTCAAATAAGGAGTTTGAAAATGACTAAGCAAGAAATTGAAGCTCAATTGAAAGAGTTCGGTACTAAGGGCAAGAAGATTGCAGCCGAAATCTACGACAAGATTGAGACAGAAAAAGAGAGTTTGGACACGGAAACCCGTCGCAAGGCTCGCGCTTTCTGGCTTCCCGTTGGCGTTGTGATCGGCGTCATTGCGACATTGGCCGTTCAATACATTATGTAATGGATAGCTGGCGGTTGTAATGGTCAATTCACTCTCAGCATGGTTAGGCGCTGGTACTGAGCGCGTATTGATGACGGTAGGCGGTGCCGTGGGCGCGGCTTTTAGCTTTGCCTTTGGTGACGTGGCACCACTCATGCTGTGGCTCGCCATCTTCGTGACGGCCGATATGGTCACGGGTATGCTGGCGGCAATCAAAAACAAAGCATGGGACGGCAAGGTTCTCTTCTGGGGTGTTATCCGTAAGGTTGTGATGTTCTCGATCATCGCATTGGCTCATGGTCTTGACATTACCTTGCATGACTTAATCCATATTGATTTTGTCCAGTCGGTTGTGATTGTGGCCTACACGGCAGGAGAATTTGGTTCTGTCATTAAGAATCTTGAAAAAGCTGGGCTAGGTGGAATTGTCCCGCCGGTGCTCCGCTATATCCTTTACGCAATCAATCAGTACCTCGAAGAACGCGCCTCAAAAACATTACCCATCAAATTGCACGCCCCGGATCAGAAGGACAAACAGAAATGAGAATCGGGTATTTCGACACAAAAGAATTTGAATCCAAAGACGGCAAGCCGTCTCCGTTCGATGACACGGTCGTCAAGCGTGAGCTCATTGTCATGCTCAATGCGATCCGTAGCCGGTACGGAAAGCCGATTGTGGTCAATTCTGGATACAGAAGCCCAGAGCACAATGAAGCAGTGGGCGGCGTCAAGAATTCGTATCACACTCTGGGGTTGGCAGCAGACATTCGACCTCTCTCTGAAAATCGCTCTGATCTTCCTGAACTTCAAAAGATCTGTGACGAAATGAATGCTCGGGGCGGCGTTGGCTTTTATGACACTTTTGTTCATGTTGACGTGCGAGGTGAGCGAGCACGCTGGGATAACCGCACATGATGACTAATCGTTATTTGACTATTGCACTTACAGCGGCAGCGACTTTATTCGTCCTTTGGTTCGCCTATGACACTGGTTACAACAAGGCCAAAGCCGAAGGCGATCTTGCGCTTGAGCAGCTCAAACTTGCCCAGGCGCAAGCCGTCATTGATTCGCAAAATAAGGTGAAGTCTGAATATGAAGTACAAATTCAAAATCTCAATGCTGCTCTCGCTAGTGTTCGCAGCGACAACGCTAACCGGCTGCGCCAGCTCGAGGCCTTCCGTGGCGCCAGTACAGACTTGGCAACCTGCCGCCGTCAGCGAGACGACTTATCAAGACTGGCGGTGCGAGGTGAAGAATTACTCAGACGAGCTGACGCTTATCTTGGATCGCTCATCAAAAACTAAACATTGATTTTTGAATAGCAGTAATCGGCCCATGCTTGAAGAATCTCTCGCATTTCACCGATAACCGCCTTTCTTAAATAAGCGTTGTTGTATTTCTCCGTGACATGATCCAGACAATGTTCTATGGCCTTCTCTGAAAACTGCTTGTGATTAAACCGTACTGAATCATATGCCCACGCCTCAAATGATGCTCGAGCTGTGCCATGAAGAGTGATATTCCTCGGTGAACCGTCAGGGTTTTCTACGTCAGGATCGATGAAGGGCAACTCTCCTTTTTTAATTAAAGAGGAGTTAATTTTTCTGATCATTGAGTTGCAAGTTGCTTCAGATAAAGGAGATATTTCCCCTTCGACTGAAGCTTTTGCAAAGACAAAATCATATCCTTCAGATGCTACAAATTTAGGCAAGTTCTTCAAAAGATTGACCGCTTGTTCCGATAAAGGTGTTTCTTTGTCAAATTTTATGACTCTTTTTACTTTCATTTCGTCTCGCTTTGTCACCTGTACCGGAGCCTGTGGGTGTTCTTTTGTATCAAAATAAATTTCAGACCAAAGTGAGAGACGAGCGTTTGAGGCTCGACTTACTGTCAAAATAGTGTACTGAATCAGTTTTGAAGTGATGCTTGGATGTTTTTGTAACTCTGCAAATAGCTCTGGAATCCGATCAGCTGGGAGAGCAGGTTGATGACTTTTTTGAGCTCTCATAGAGTCGGGAGGCAGCAGATCACGGAGTCGACCTTTTAAATCAGCAGGGTTAAGACATGGTTGTATTTTCCCTGACCGCATTGCAAAGTCAAAAGCTCTCTTTATCTCACCGATAACTCGCTCTGGTGTGTCAATCATAGTTGTCCACTTATATTTAAATGCCTGAGCGAGAATTTCGGGTGTCAAATCTTGAGCGTTCATAAAGAGAATTGACTCAGGAATATGGTTTCGCATATAACCATTAACGATTTCTGAATGGCTTTTCGATATTTTTTGCCCTTTTATCTCATCATTACGCCAGAGTCTATCTTCTCCAAAATCACAGTAATCAATAAGCATCCTTTGAACCGTATAGTGTTTGATCGCTTTTTCTTCAAGTAATTTTGCTTTTCGTTCCATTATGGCTTCTTCTCTGGGGCGTCGTCCGGCTAATATTTTTTCTCTCCATTCAAGGCCGATTTTTCTTGCGGATTCAAGAGATACCTGAGGATACTGACCAATAGTTTGTATAACCTCTTTACCATCAACAATCATTCTCATTACAAAGAATTTGGAAATACCGCTTCCGGTTGCGCGTACTCTTAGAATTAAACCTTTCACTCCACCAACAGCGATAGTTTTCTTTGCGAGCTTTGCTTGTCGATCTGTCAACATTGAAACAACACGATTGGCCATATCCCTATCTCCAAAATAAATGGATACATTAGAACATTATCTTTCTATCCATTATGGATACATTATTGCATGCGCTCGGGAGATAATCAAAGAGACAGATAGAGACAGAAAGAGACTAATAGAAATGCTTGAATATCCAGTAATTGCAAGGGTTCTATGAGACTTAGAGAGAAAGCCTGAGAACCGTAGAGGCTCCCAGGCTTTTGCTTTATGGTGGCCGAGACGGGAATCGAACCCGTACGCCGTTTTAATTGGCGGCGGATTTTAAGTCCGCTACGTCTACCAATTCCGTCACTCGGCCGACCAATCGGTGAAAAATAAGCCAACGCAAGGTCGGCTTATTCTTGTAATTCTGTGGAGCGGGAAACGAGTCTCGAACTCGCGACCTCAACCTTGGCAAGGTTGCGCTCTACCAACTGAGCTATTCCCGCATTCGACTCCTCAACTGAAGGTTGGAGGCGCGAAGCGGAGTCGAACCGCTCTAAACGGATTTGCAATCCGCTGCATAACCGCTTTGCTATCGCGCCATCACACTCTTAAAAAGAGGATGGAGCGGGAAACGAGTCTCGAACTCGCGACCTCAACCTTGGCAAGGTTGCGCTCTACCAACTGAGCTATTCCCGCGTCGAAGAATTCCGTATTTTAATGATGAACCTTACCTTGTCAAGTCGAGTACCTAAAAACTTGCGAAAGAAAAAGGGCATGGCCATTAGAGGACATGCCCGGTTAAGACAGTTTCGATGACTTCAGGCTAATAACGGTACTCCACCTGAGCTTTTCCGCTGATGCCTTCACGCTGACCCACGTAGCCGCGCACTTTCAAGTCAAGAACCCAAGGCGAGTCTTCATACTTGTATCTCAGGCCTAATGAACCGATCCCCATGGAGCCGCGCATGGTGGCGCCTCCGGTGATTTTCTCTCCATTGACATCAACATGAACTTCAGGGCTGAAGTCGTATTGGTAAGCCAGACCGGTGTATGCCCAGAAAGCCTTTTGAAGCGGGAAATAAAGTCGTGCGCCGACACGGACGCGGGAGCTGTCCACGGAATCAAAATCAAATCGATTTTTTATTCCATCAGCAAAAATGTCTGTGCTGTCGCTGGGCAGATAGGTATAGAAATACTTCATGAACAAATCGGCTTTCATCTTTTCGCCCACATCAATGATGCGGCCCGCGCCGATATGGGCTCCAAAGTAATGGCCGGAGAGTTCGTAGCCATGAGCGATTCCATTGCCGTCAACGAGTCCGCGGCTTACCTCCGTTTCGGTTCGGCCGGCGCGAAGGGAACCTTCGGCGTACCATCCGGCCTGATTTTTAATTCGGGTGGAGATGCCGGCGCCGTAGTACTTCACATTACCGCTGAAACGTCGATCGATATTAAGGTAGGACATCTCTTCGGTGTAATCTCCCTTGCCGGTTTCCACAAAGAGATTTAACAGCAGAGGATTGCCATCGATCATGACAGAATTGGCCCAACCGGCGGCGGCCGTGAATCCGTGCACGTCGATGTGCCCATCGGTGCTGTAGTTACTTTGTACGCCGTCGATTGAAGCAAAGGTTCGGATACCCCAGTGGTAGTCACGGCTTGTCGCATCCAAATTGTCCAAAATGAGTTCCGCACCGTGGTTGACGAAAAACAGACTCATATTTCGGTTGTTGGAGACAAGCTCTAACTGTTGGCTGGGCGCCGTTCCTTGGAGTTTGAATTCAACGGAGTTTTTATCCCGGTTATTTTGAATGACACCGATGGAATCCTCCGTGATTGTTGAGGGAATGGCAATTTGTTGGCCATTGTCATAAATCGGGTTAAAGGAAATGGCATGATTTTGACTGCCTTGAATAAGGGTCATTTGCTCGCCGAAATGATTTTCAAGCTGTCCGTCAAATCGAATGCTAGGAATAACAACTGTGATTTTTGCGGACTCAATGTCTGCTGTGCCTTTAACAGATAAAAGCGTGGAGCCGTTTTCCCACTTAAAGTTTTGGAAAACAAGAGAATCAAAATTTTGCACGGAGGCAACCTGTCCCTTCCAACGATTCAAAACCAAGGCATTGTCATGGAAAGAAAGATAAGTTTGCGCGCCCCAGAAGTCAGCTTCCTGCAATTCTGTGGCGTGAAAGTCATCGTTGGTTGATTCCAAAATGATCTTGTTATTGAAAACGTCCGCGTTAGTCAAAAAGTTGCCGCCAGCGATGAACGAGACAGAGCCTTGATTTCGGGTATCCACCGTCACATCAATCAGGCGGATGGTATTGTTACTTACGCTTTGAGTCCCTCCGGCGTAGCTTAGACCGCCTGAGACATACGACACATTTTCAGAGGGGTCATCATAAAGTTTCATTGGAATTAGCGTGCTGGAATCAATGAGAACGTAGCCGTTTTCAGCCCCACCCGCGTAGTTTTCCGAAGAGGCGATTGCGAAAAATAACAGTTTGCTGTTGCTGATTTCTACAGCATTGCCGTCGGTGACCGTGTATTTTTCATCGCTATAGGACTGGCCGCCAAATGTCCAGTAAGCGGCGACATTGCAGCTGTCGGAGATCTTGACATAATTTCCGCGGACGTCGCCGTCAACAGAATAGGCGCCCACGATTCCGTTAAAAGCGGAACTTGAGGTTAAATTGGTAATGATGACAGAATTATCGGAAACGTCAGCCAATTCCATTTTCGCGCCGAATAAACTCGCGGCGTGCTCTCCCACGCTCTCGAAGTCTGTGTCCCCGTAAGGTCTGAAAGCGAGGTTGCCCGTGGAACCGTCAATTGTGACACGATTGCTTGTGGCTTTTTGGACAGTGTTTGATGCGGTGGCTGAATAAGCGGCGATAATCTCAATATTTGAGAAGAAGGTGCCGCCGGTTATGTCCACAGAATTGCCGGATAAATTTCCTTTTTCAGTTCGCGCCGCCACCATCCTGCCGTACGTCGAACCGTTGTCAATCTTCGGTGCAAAAAGACCGGATTGAATGCTTAGCGAGTTGTTTTTCAAGTCGCCGTTATCGGAAAACGCCGTGTATAAAAAAGCATCCACAGGCTTGTCTTCTGAACCAATGTTGCCGGAGTGCCAAATCAGGTGGTTGTTTTCAAGAGTCGTTTTCAGACCGGAATCGTCATAGGCAGTGACCAAGTGAAGACCTTTGTCAACGGCGCCAGCAGACATATCAATTTCATATGTGTTGTTTGAGAGCGGATGATCAATTTCCACCACGTAATATCCATGGTCCTCAACGTAAGGTTTGAAATCATTGATGGAATGAATTTCAACGGCCGTTGCGGTTGTGACGGGAGAAAGGAGTGTGAAGCTTGACGACATGGCCAAGCAAAGAGGAATAAGTTTAAAGGCCATATCAGTCTTCTTTTTTAGTTTATTGTATGCTGATTGGAAATAATAAAATCATTTCCCTAAGCATAAATACCTAGATTTTCTCAGAAGATGATCTTTTGTCTGAAAATTGACGATATTTTGAGGCTTAAAAGTGACCAACTAAGAGTTTTTGGCCTTAGGCATGTTAAAAACAGGTTTTCACCGGTTGCGAAATACGAGTAACATTTTGCTGTTTTCTTACCCCTATAAAGTACAACTATCATGATTTTCCTCATCATCACGGTGGCAATGATCATCACGCTGGTTCTTTTGCGTCGTCGTTTGCCCATCGGTGTCGCTATTTTGGCCGGCGGTCTTTTTATTTGGTTATGCACCGGTCCTACGATCAAGGAGCTGACAGACTCATTTCTTTTGATGGTTTCGCGCCCCAGAAACTACGACTTGGTGGGGGCTCTTTATTTAGTGATATGCCTTGAAATTGAATTGCGCAAAAGTGGCTGCTTAGCCGGTATGGTTGAGGCTCTTTCGAGAATGTTTTCCAGTCGCCGTTTCACGCTGGCTGTGATGCCGGCCTTTTTGGGATTGCTGCCTTCCATCGGCGGCGCGAGATTTTCAGCGCCGATTGTTGAAGAAGCCTCAAAAGGGTTTGAAGCCAAGCCTGAGGACAAGGCGGCAATTAATTTTTGGTTCCGCCACATTTTTGAATTCTCCAGCCCCCTTGTGCCGGGCATGATTTTGGCCTGCGGTATCGCCGGAGTGAAAATCGGTGATCTGATTGTTCACCTGGGATGGCTCACTATTGTGGCTTTTATTCTCGGCTGGATTGTGATGGTTCGCGGATTAAAACAGACCGAAGCAACGAAGAAAAGCGTCTCTGTCGAAGAAGCCAAACGTCACAACATGGACTTTATTTTGGCGCTGACGCCGGTCATCGCTAACGTCGTTTTGATGGTGGCTTTCGGTCTTCAGGCATCGGTTTCCATGATCATCGTGGTGGTGGCGATGATTCCGCTTTTGATGTTCTTTAACCGTCATGTGAGTGTTAAAGAAGTTTTCATCGGCGCGCTGGACTACAAGATGTTTGCCAACGTGATCTGCATCCTGTTGTTTATCGCGCTTTTGGAAAGCACGGGTGTTTTGGCGCTGCTGGTGGCCGCTTTCGAATCTTCCCCCTTGCCGGTTCCGGTTATTATCGGGTTTTTGAGCTTTATCATTGGGCTCTTAACCGGTATCTCTCAAGGGCACGTTGCGATCATGATGCCGATTGTGGCGGGTATCTCAATGGGGGATTTGGATCTTGTGGGCGTGGCGATGGTTTTCGGGGTTGCCGGTCAAATGATCACCCCCACGCACTTGTGTCTGACAATCACCGTCGACTATTTCAAGAGCGATTTCTTCAAGACGTTAAAGCCGGTATTGTGGGCTCAAATCCCGCTGTCCCTGATTTTTATCGTGGTGTCCTATTTCACCTGGGGGCAAGGTTGGTTCTGATTTAAAGGCTAAGGTTTCAACCGACAAAAAAAGAGCACGCTTGACAATTTCAATGCGTGCCCTTTTTGATCGATGTCCGTTTTAATCAATCTTATGAGCGTTGTGAAGATTGAGTTCAGCCATGATCGTGGCGGAAATTTCTTCAATCGAACGGCTCGTGGAGCTTAACCACTTGATGCCTTCGCGCCGCATCATGTTTTCCGCGGCTTCAATTTCCTGACGGCAATTTTCCAGCGATGCGTAACGGCTGCCGGGACGGCGTTCGTTACGAATCTGCGACAGGCGCTCCGGAGAAATGGACAGACCGAAAAGCTTATCGCGCTTGTCATGCAGAACTTCAGGGAGCTCTCCGCGCTCGAAGTCTTCCGGGATGAGGGGATAGTTCGCAGCCTTCACCCCAAACTGCATGGCCAGGAAAAGGCTTGTCGGCGTTTTACCCGAACGGCTCACGCCGACCAAAATCACGTCGGCTTCATTGAGTCCTTTATTCATCTGACCGTCATCGTGCGCGAGTGAATAGTTGATCGCTTCAATACGGCGGTTGTAACGTTCTTCATCCTTAATGACATGGCTTCGGCCCATGGAGTGGGCGGACTTCAAGCCCGTTTCCTGTTCGATTTCCTTAATGAAACTGCGGAAAAATTCAATTCGGAAGCCCTGGCACTTTTCTGTAAACGTCTTGTGAATATTGACGTCAACAAAGGTGGAGAAAACCAACGGACGCACGCCCGTGTGGATGTAGGCGTCATTGATTTTTTGAGCAGCCAGAACCGCTTTTTCCGGCGTGTCGATAAAGGGAATGCGGACTTGATCGTATTGCAAGTCGGTAAATTGAGTCAGCACGGAGTGAGCGAGGGTTTCAGCGGTGATAGCCGTGGCGTCAGAGACAATAAACACGGTGCGTTTGCCGCTTTTTTGCTCGTTTTCGTCTTTTTCAAGAGTATTGAACATAGGAAGCCTGGAGGTTTTTAAAAAATTACCCGAAATGAATCGGTTGTCGCTACAATTCAGATATTCTAACAATCCAATCCTTTTTGGGGGAAGAAAATGCCGCAAGGTCGTTATGTATATCCGTTTAGCCAACTGCGCATGACCGACGTCGATCGCGTTGGCGGTAAAAACGCCTCTTTGGGTGAATTACTGAGCCAACTGACGAGCGCCGGAATCCGCGTTCCTGACGGTTTCGCCACGACTGCTGAAGCGTTCCGTTTATTTTTGAGTGCCAACAACCTCGAAGAACGCATTAATGATCGTTTGAAAGATCTCAACGTTGAAGATGTGAAAGCTCTTGCTCAAGCCGGTGCGGAAATCCGCCAGATGATCGAGCAGGCTCCCTTCCCCGCTGAGCTTGAAAAGGAAATTCGTGAATTTTACGAATGGTTAAAGGACGGCCAAGAAGAAATCAGCGTGGCCGTTCGTTCTTCTGCGACCGCGGAAGACTTGCCGGATGCCTCTTTTGCCGGTCAGCAGGAAACCTATTTGAATGTGGTCGGTATCGATCAAGTTTTGAGCCGCATGCGCGAAGTGTTCGCTTCCCTTTATAACGACCGCGCCATTAGCTACCGTGTGCACAAGGGCTTTACGCACTCTGAAGTGGCCCTGTCAGCCGGTGTTCAACGCATGTGCCGCTCTGACAAGGGGGCTGCCGGCGTGATGTTCACGTTGGATACGGAAAGCGGTTTTGATCAAGTGGTCTTTATCACCGCCAGCTACGGCTTGGGTGAAACCGTGGTGCAGGGTGCTGTTAACCCCGACGAATTCTATGTGCACAAGCCCATGCTTGAAAAGGGCAATTTCCCGATCATCCGCCGCACGTTGGGCAGCAAATTGATCAAGATGGAATTTGACACCGATGCCAAGAGCGGCCGCAGCGTCCGTACGGTTGATGTGAGCGCTGAAGACCGTCGTCATTTCGCCATCACCGATGACGATGTGATTGAATTGGCCAAGTTTGCCACCATCATTGAAAAACACTATGGCCGTCCGATGGATATCGAATGGGGTAAGGACGGTATCGACGGCAAGATCTACATCTTGCAGGCTCGTCCGGAAACGGTGAAGAGCCGTCAAAATACCGCCGATGTCCAACAACGCTTCACGTTAAAGAGCAAGGGCCGTGTTTTGGTAACCGGTCGCGCGATCGGTCAAAAGATCGGTATGGGTCCGGTTCGCATTGTTGAAGATGCAAGCGAAATGGAACGTGTTCAAGCCGGTGACGTGTTGGTTACCGACATGACCGACCCGAACTGGGAACCGGTGATGAAGCGCGCGAGCGCCATTGTCACCAACCGCGGTGGCCGTACCTGCCACGCCGCGATTATTGCTCGTGAATTGGGTATCCCCGCTGTGGTCGGTTGCGGAGACGCCACCGAACGTTTGGCCGAAGACATGGAAGTGACGGTCTCCTGCGCCGAAGGTGATACGGGTAAGATCTACGAAGGTCGCCAAGACGTTCAAATTGAAGAAGTCAAGCGCGGCGCGTTGCCTGAAATTCCTGTCAAGATCATGATGAACGTCGGCAACCCGCAGTTGGCTTTCGAATTCCAATCGATTCCCAACAAGGGTGTCGGTTTGGCTCGCTTGGAATTCATCATCAACAATAACATCGGCATCCACCCGAAGGTGGTGCTCGATTATCCGAATGTTGACGGTGAATTGCGCGATGCGGTGGAACGCTTGAGCGCCGGCTACAAGAGCCCGGTTGATTTCTTCGAAATGAAGATCGCCGAAGGGGTGGCCACCATTGCCGCCGCTTTCTGGCCCAAGAAAGTGATTGTGCGCTTGTCCGACTTCAAGAGCAATGAATACCGTAAGTTGATCGGCGGTGACCGTTACGAGCCGGATGAAGAAAACCCCATGTTGGGCTTCCGCGGTGCATCTCGCTACATCGCCAATACGTTCGCCGAATGCTTCCGCATGGAATGCCGCGCGATGAAGTTTGTGCGTGACACGATGGGCTTGACCAATGTGGAATTGATGGTGCCGTTTGTGCGTACGCTCGACGAAGCTCGTCAAACCATTGAAATCATGGAACGTAACGGTTTGAAGCGCGGCGAAAACGGTTTGCGCGTCAACATGATGTGCGAAATCCCGTCGAACGCTGTCTTGGCTGATAAGTTCTTGGATTACTTTGATGGTTTCTCCATCGGTTCCAACGACATGACTCAGTTGACTTTGGGTCTGGACCGTGACTCCGGTCTCGTTGCCGCAAGCTTTGATGAACGCAACGAAGCTGTGAAGATTCTTCTGTCGATGGCTATCCGCGCCTGCCGTGCACGCGGCAAGTATGTCGGTATCTGCGGCCAAGGACCTTCTGACCACGAAGATCTGGCTCAATGGTTGATGGATGAAGGTATTGAATCCATTTCTTTGAACCCGGATACGGTGGTTGATACATGGAGACGTTTGGCTGCCTCCAAGTAATCCGTAAAGCTTCTTACTAAAAGTCAAAAAGACCGGTTTTCAAACCGGTCTTTTTGACTGTGCTAGGTTTTCAAAGTCGTATACTGCTGCCTCACCGGTTTTGTTTTGGAAATAACACTATGCCCGATCAAGTGGAATTAATTACGACGCTGGCCTGGGGATTAGGGCTTTCTCTGATATTGGGCTATCTGGTCAGTCTGATCCGTATGCCTGCGCTCGTCGGCTATCTTTTGGCCGGTGTATTTATTGCGCCGACTACCCCCGGCTTTGTCGGCAATCTTGATTTGGCAAGTCAACTCTCCGAGGTGGGTGTCATCCTGCTGATGTTTGGGGTCGGACTGCATTTTTCGCTCAAAGATCTTCTTCAAGTAAGGACCGTGGCCGTTCCCGGTGCGATTTTGCAGATGACGGCGACAACCGCGATCGGCACGGCCATGGCTTATTGGTTTTGGGATTGGACGCTGACCGGAGCCTTCATTCTTGGGGTGGCGCTTGCCTGTGCTTCAACGGTGGTGATGACGAAAGCGCTTGATGCGCGAGGCATTTTGCAAACCGTCCGAGGGCGCTTGGCCGTCGGTTGGCTGGTGGTGCAGGATTTGGTGACTGTGCTGTTGTTGGTTTTGCTGCCGACAATCGGAACGCTCTCGGCCAATGAATCAATTTCTCTGGCTCAACTGTCGGCTCAAATTTTAGGCACAGCCACGCTAGTCGTCGGTTTCATTGCTTCCATGGTTATCATCGGACGGCGCGCATTGCCATGGATTTTGATGCGCACGGTGAAAACCGGTTCGCAGGAGCTTTTCACACTTTGCGTCATTGCGATTGCCATTACGATTGCTTACGCCTCTTCAACGATTTTCCATGTTTCTTTCGCTTTGGGTGCATTTTTTGCCGGCATGATGATGCGCGAAAGTGAATATTCGCATCGTGCAGCGTTACAGACTTTGCCTCTTCAGGACGCCTTTTCCGTTATCTTCTTTTTAGGTATCGGAATGCTGTTTGATCCGAAAGTATTGCTTGAGCATCCTTTCGAGATCTTTTTTGTTGTATTGTTGGTAATCTTCGTCAACAGCACGGTGGCCGGTTGTTGGGTTCGTCGAAAGGGCTATCGTTTGATCGATGCGGCAACCGTCGGTTTAGCAGTTTCCCAAGTCGGTGAATTTTCATTTATTTTGTCAGGATTGGCTGTTTCCATGGGATTGGCCGGACGCGAGGAGTTGTCGCTTATTGTTGCGGTCGGCATCATCACCATCGCGCTTAATTCCATCTTTTTTGCCGGCCTTCGTCCGTTTTTCAGACGCTTTTTCCCGGAATTGGTGCAAAAAGCCGATGATGAAGATTCAAACGACGAATCGGAGACTGTTCGCAATCGCATTCTGATTGTCGGCGCGGGGATTGCGGGCCGAGAACTTTTCAAAAAATTTGAATCAAGTAATTTTGATACTTATCTCATAGAAAAACAGGCCGAACGTTCAATGCGACAGGAATTGGGGGAGCATTTTATTTTCGGTGATGCCTCGCATCCTTTGGTCTTGTCTAAATTAAATTTGGATAAAACACGCTGGGTGTTAATTACAACATCTGAACCCTTAATTGCCAGAAGCATCGCAGATCAAGTCGCCAAAATTGACTCCAAAGTTAAAGTATTGGCCCTATCAGATAAGGAAGGCGATCGTGATTTCTTTATTTCAAAGAGTGGTCAATTGGATGCCAGCGTCACTGCTTTAATTGAAACGCGCAAGGAAATTGCCGACAGTATTTTCGAACGTGTTCAACAAGACAGTCGCCCGCAGAGAAAAAGTGGGTCAGGCAGCAAAAAAAGATAACAAAAATCTCCGAATAGTCATCACGAATGCGTACAATTAACCATTGGACGCCGCAAAATTCCGCTCGGTGTTGATTCCCTTTATCGTTGATTCTTTTGATTTTTTAGGACAAAGCCTGTGCACCACGAATTTGCACTGATCGCGACCTTGGCCTGGGGGCTCGGTTTGGCTCTGGTTTTGGGGTTCGCGGCCACTAAAATTAAGCTTCCCGCTTTGGTTGGGTACCTTTTGGCCGGTGTTTGTATCGCACCGACCACGCCGGGTTTTGTCGGTGACATGGACTTGGCCTCCGAACTCTCCGAAGTCGGTGTGATGCTGTTGATGTTCGGCGTTGGTCTTCACTTTTCTTTGTCTGACCTTTTGCGAGTGAAAACGGTGGCTTTGCCCGGCGCCATTATTCAAATGGCCATTGCCACAGCGATCGGTATGGGCATGGCTCACTGGTGGGGCTGGAGCTGGGGTGAGGCTTTTATTCTCGGGTTGTCCCTTTCCTGCGCTTCAACCGTTGTTTTGATGAAGGGTTTGGAAGCTAAAGGTTGGTTGCAGCGCTCACGCGGTCAGTTAGCCGTGGGGTGGCTTGTCGTTGAAGATTTGGTCACGGTGCTTTTGTTGGTGCTGCTGCCTTCTATCGCTACTTTCTTTAAAGGTGAGGCGGCGAGCGAAGGTTCCCTGACCGTCGCTATCTTGGAGACGACGGTTCTCATTATCGGTTTTATCGCCTCTATGCTTGTGATCGGTCGCCGCGTGTTGCCTTGGGTGCTTTTCCAGGCTGTCAAGACCGGTTCCCAGGAAGTCTTTACGCTTTGTGTGATTGCCATTGCAATCGGTGTGGCCTACGCCAGCGCACAGATATTTAATGTCTCCTTCGCCTTGGGCGCCTTTTTTGCCGGCATGATGATGCGCGAGAGCGAATACGCTCACCGCGCCGCTCTACAAACATTGCCTCTGCAGGACGCTTTCTCCGTGATCTTCTTCCTGGGCGTTGGGATGCTCTTTAATCCGATGATCATTATTGACAATCCTATGCATGTGCTCGGAATTGTTTTCGTCATTGTGGTCTGTAAGAGCATAACAGCAGCCGTTTGGGTCAAAATCATGGGCCGAAGCTATAAAGACGCCCTCACGGTCGGCGCAGCCCTTGCGCAGGTGGGTGAATTCTCCTTTATTTTGGCCGGTCTCGGTCTCAGTCTTGGCCTCTTGCCCGCTGAAGGCATGTCGCTTATCTTAGCCGGCGGCATCATCAGTATTGCGTTGAATCCCTTGCTTTTTGCTTTGGTTGAGCCGATTCACAAACGCTACTTCTTGAAGGAAAATCCCGCGGTCGAAGAAGACGAAGACGATATTGAAGAGGAAAAGGCCGCCAAGCGCGATAAGGTCATCATTGTAGGTGCTGGCGTCTTAGGTCGCAAACTCAGTGAGGGACTTCGCGCTAAAAAAGTCGATGTAGTCATCATTGAGAAGAATATCGAGCGTTCCATGAAGGATGAATTGGGTGATCACTTTATTTTGGGTGACGCCATGCAAAAACAAACGCTCGAATTTGCCGGCATTGATCGGGCCCGTTGGGTGGTGGTTTCCACAACCGATCCGGTGAGCGCACGAAAAATCGTCGATGTGGTGGGAGAAACGGATCCGGAAGCCCACGTTGTGGCTATTGCCGACAAGACAGGGGAGGAGCGCTTCTTTACCGATGCCAACGGTGAGTTGCCGCATCACTTGGAGCACTTGCTGCAACTGCGTCATGAGGCGGCTAAAACCATTTTGAGTTATGTCTGTGGTCCGAGAGGCTTGAGAGCGGTTTCTAAACCTAAGCGCCCCGCTGAAAAGGAAGTAAAGGACGGTAAGGAACAGAAAGAGAAAAACGCGAAGGAAACGAATCAAACACAGGCTCAAGCCGGTTAATTGGAAGGAAAATTGCTATGTCATTGAGTGCGACAACTTTATGGTTAATTCTGGCGGCGTTGTTGGGGATTGTTGAACTGATTGCCACGACTTTTTATTTACTGGTGTTGGCGGCGGCCGCATTGGTCGCCTCCGGCGCTGCCTGGTTTGGATTAAGTCTTGAGTGGCAGATCGCTCTTTTCGCGGTTATCGCCTTGGTCGGTTCAGTGTGGGTGAGAAAAATCCGTTCGATTCCGACTAAAAGTGACGCTCAGGCTCATGCGCTTCAAAACCTCGATGAAGGTCAAATCGTTATGGTCAATGAGTGGGACGAGAAGGGTTTTACCACGGTTCAATACCGTGGCGCTGATTGGCAGGCGAGGGTTTGTCAGGGTGAGGAAATGGTCACCGGAGCCTATGTGATCGAACGTGTGGAAGGCAATGTCCTTTTCTTGAAGAAATCATCTTAATTATTTGACGGAAGTAGAAAATGAGCGGATTTATGATTTTTACGTTGGTGTTGGCTGTTTTAGCCGTTGTGTTTGCTTTTCAGGCCATTAAGGTTGTTCCTCAGCAGTCGGCCTGGATTGTGGAGCGCTTGGGGAAATTCCACGCCGTGCTCTCACCGGGCTTAAATGTGGTGATTCCTTTTATCGATCGAGTGGCCTACAAGCATTCGCTTAAAGAAATTCCGCTTGATACTCCGAGTCAGGTATGCATCACCAAGGATAACACGCAGCTTTCTGTCGATGGCGTGCTCTTTTTCCAAGTGACGGATCCGACACGCGCCAGTTACGGTACGAGCAACTACGTGATTGCCATCACTCAGTTGGCTCAGACTACATTGAGAAGTGTGATCGGCAAGATGGAATTGGATAAGACTTTTGAAGAGCGCGATTTGATCAACCATTCAGTAGTCAGTGCAATTGATGAGGCCGCACTGAACTGGGGTGTCAAGGTGCTGCGTTATGAAATCAAGGATCTGACGCCTCCGGCCGTTATTTTGCAGGCTATGCAGCAACAGATCACCGCTGAACGTGAAAAACGTGCTGTGGTGGCAGCTTCCGAAGGTCGCAAACAAGAACAGATCAACCTGGCAACCGGTGCGCGTGAAGCGGCGATTGCGGAATCTGAAGGTGAAAAACAAGCGGCCATTAACAAGGCAGAAGGTGAAGCGGCTGCGACACTTGCCATCGCCAAAGCCACTGCAGAAGCGCTTCGTCAGATTGCTGAGGCAACGCGTTCTCCCGGCGGCATGGATGCTGTCAATCTTAAGGTGGCCGAACAGTATGTTCAGGCTTTCTCTCAATTGGCTAAAGAAGGCAACACGATTTTGCTGCCGTCCAATATGAACGATATGGGCAGCATGATTGCTTCGGCCATGAGCATTATGCGAAAGACGGATCCGAAGGAAGTCTCCTCGGCTAAGTCCGTGATTTCCAATCCCTTGAAATAAAAATTTGTTCATTCTTTAGACGGGGGAGGCGCTAAAATTCGCTTCCCCCGAGTTTTGAAGAATTTCCCCGAAAGGAATTTTGATGACTAATCAGCTCGATATCAGACCCGAGGCCATGAATCTGAGTGATCCGGACGGTTTGTTTCATTTTTTGGACGGTTATTTGGATTACACCTTGGATTTTGCTGAAGAGGCTAAGGATCCCGAGGATTTCAGCAATAAAGTGTCCGACCATGCTCTTTTTCTGACAGCGGCCTTTACAACGAAAATGCCGATGGTGTTGGTCGATGAACATGATTTCGGAGAAAATCTCGGCAAGCGTCTGAGAAATTCCTTGTTCCGTGACGGCTTGGTTTTGGAGAACTCTGACATTTTGATGTCAGCAAAAACATCGGACTTTATTTTTTATGCATCTGTTCTGATGGCTCAGCAGTTCATGGACTTGATTCAGGATTGCGCCTCAAATGAGACATCATCCGAAGTCTTCGAATTAAGGCGTGATGCATTTGTTAAAGATTGGGTAAACCGTTTTTTAGGCAAGGATAAGTATGCCGACTGATGAGAAGGTGGCTCAGAGCCCTGAGCAGGAACGTTTTAATCTCGCGGATCTTTCCGTGCTGCGCGAGCTTTTCGAAGTGGTGCTCTACGATGTTGTGCGCCGCTCACAGATGGTAGCCGAAGGGTCTTTAAAGCAGCAGGAAGCTGTTGCGATGGATAAGCAGTCGGCGGCGTTTTTGTCAGCGGTTCTGGCAGGGAAAAATGACCAATTTATCCCTAAACCCTATTGGACAGGGGATCCGCTTGCGAGTTACCTGAGGCTGTATATGAAAGAGCGCTTCGAGAAGGTTGGCGTTACCGATGATGAGTTAATTGATACGCGAGACGTTTTGCAAGCCGCCGCGTTTGAATTTGTTTGCGATGTTTACGCACTCATGAAAAAATACGCCAAATTGCAAAGCGCTGAGGGCTTTCAGTCGGAAGCCAAACGCCTTTGTCTGATGTGGGCCGAACGCATGTTGGGGCGTAAAGAAACGGACCCGGTGAACCTCTAGGAGACAGTTGTGCCTTGTCCTTTACGCTATGCCACCAAAAGGCAGATGCAGCCGAATATATCATCGTATCCGATAGCCAGAGGTGTGATCGCTCAGGCAGTGCAAAACACTTGGGATCGGGCACTGAAGGTGAGCACCGGTGAAATGGATATGGCGGCGCTCGAAGAGGCTAATCTCAATCTTGTGCTCTGGCTTCAGGATACTTTTTCGGGAGCAAATGAACACTTTTCCTGTGAGAGTGAGTTTAACGAAGAGCGGCTCCCGGAGTTGTTGAGAGAGAGCTTGGGAGAGGATATCCTGCGTTTTAATCCGGCCGTGGATTTGCAGGATAAAGAATCGCTCATGTTTTCTGTCTTTGCCTACTTTGTCTCGGAGATTTTCGTTTTGTTAAAAGAGGCCGATTGCGCTCGAGTGGGCTTTTCGGACAATCCCCGAGTCGAATCGTTCATTGATTTTTGGAGCTTGCGTCTGACGGGAGCGCCCGTTGCAAGTGATTTTAAGTAAAGGAGTAAACATTCATGAGCTGTAACGGAAATTGTTCGTCCTGCGGCAGCGATTGCCAAAAACAACCTCTTCGTCACCCGAATATTACGGGGGCTATCCTGGGGCAATTCATGATGGAAATGGCGCATCGTTCACAGAAAAATGCGGCCGGTGAAATCACGGAAGAAATGATGGACGAAATGGACCGCAAGACCATGAATTGGTTGGGAGCGACTTTCAGCGGTAAGAATGCTCAGTTTGAAATGGATGAGCAGTGGTATCCGGTTGGTGTGGCGGGTAATTTGCGCATGAAGCTGGGCGATGAACTCGTTCAGGCCGCGGGCGGCAAGCTTCCCGAAGACAACACCACATTGATTTTCTCCGCGATGGCGGTCTTCATGGCCGAGGTCTATGACACGTTGTCGGTCGTAAGCAAGAAGGGGATTGAACCTTTGGGCGAAGTGCCGGCTCCTGAAATGCTGGCGCTTTTGAAACGTTGGACAGAGCTTTTGGTGGGCTATGAGCTTCAATGGAGAGCGCCTTCTGAAGAGGCTTCCAAAGAAGAGGAAACACAACAGAGCGCTGAAGCCAAATAATGCTCAAGAAAACGGCCGCGAACGCGGCCGAATCTTGATTAAGTGTTGAGCCGCAAATTTTATTTTGCGGCTTTTTTCATCAGTCGTTCGCGATCGCGCTGCCACTGCTTCTTACTTTCATCCGCCCGTTTTTCGTACTCGCGTTTGCCCTTGGCTAAAGCTACCGTGAGCTTTACCCTGCCGCGGGAAAAATGCATATCCAATGGAATTAGGGCGTAGCCCGCGCGCTCGACTTTGCCAATCAGTTTGTTGATTTCACGGGCGTGCATTAAGAGTTTTCTCACCCGTGTCGGATCCGGCTTGGTGTGTGTACTGGCTGTTTTTAACGGAGTGATGTGCGCGTTTAAAAGGTACAGCTCACCGGAGCGCACGATCACGTGAGCTTCTTTAATTTGAGCGCGCCCTTCACGAATGGATTTTACTTCCCAGCCTTCCAACACAAGACCGGCTTCATATTTTTCTTCAATGTAGTAATCGAAAAGGGCTTTTCGGTTAACGATATTGGCCACGATAAAAAGAGTTCAAAATTCTTTGTCAAACAGGCGTTCATTCTAGCAGAAGAGCGTTTTGAATCAGAGACAGCGTCAGCGGATATCGCATGAGTGATTTTTTCCAAAGAGGAAGCGATAAAATTCAAGATTTCTTATTTGTAGAAATATTTATAGATAATTTCTGATTTGAGTCAAGATGGCAAATATTTATCCATTTGGCTGATTTATTGAGGCTATTGACATCATTACTGAATAAGAATACTATCTAAAATAGCGCCGCTGGGCGCACTGTCATAGAATAATTTATAGGAAAGAAAGCATCATGGAAAATCGAGCTGAACTCGTTAAAAAGTTCACGGACGTGATGGCAGACTTTACGGCTTACTTTGGCAAACATCTGCCCGATGATGTCCAGGCTAAGCTGGAAGAATTGCGTGCCGAGCAAACCTCTGACATGGCTAAGATCATCTACGATGCGATGTTTAAAGACATTGCATTGGCCAAAGAGCTTGACCGACCGATGTGTCAAGACACCGGGGTGATTCAGTACTTCGTTGAAGTTGGGGCGAATTTCCCGATTTTGGGTCAAATGCAGGAAGCTTTGACCGAGGCCACCAAGCGGGCCACCGTACAGGCTCCCTTGCGTCACAACGCGGTTCAAATCTTTGACGAAAAGAATTCCGGCAACAACACCGGTCGCCGCATCCCCTGGATTGATTGGGACATTATTCCCGACAGCGATGAATGCGTTGTCTATGCCTACATGGCCGGGGGCGGCTGCTCGCTTCCGGGCACAGCCAAAGTGTTGATGCCTGTGGAAGGATATGAAGGCATTGTTCAATACATTTTTGATACGATGGTCGAACGCGGCATTAACGCTTGCCCGCCGGTTTTGGTCGGTGTCGGTATCGCTGGCAGTGTCGAAGTGGCTGCTCGCCTTTCCAAGAAGGCCCTCATGCGTCCCGTCGGATCACATAACCCCAATCCGCGCGGCGCCGAAATGGAGCGCTTGCTCGAAGAAGGCCTCAATAAATTGAATGTGGGCCCGGGCGGTTTGACTGGTGTTAAGAGCGTGATGGGAGTCAATATTGAAGATGCCGCTCGCCACCCCTCGTGTCTTGCTGTGGGCATCTCCATGGGCTGCTGGGCGCATCGCCGTGCCGCCATTAAATTCAAAGCCGATATGAGCTATGAACTCTTGTCTCACAAGGGAGTCAGATTATGAGTAAAAAAGTATTGACCACGCCGATCCAGGATAAGGATCTTGAAGATATCAAGATCGGTGATGTGATTTATCTCACCGGCTACCTTGTGACCGCTCGCGATGCCGCGCACACGCGTTTGGTTAAGTTGGGACGCAAGCTTCCCGTTGATTTAAAGGGTAAAGCAATTTTCCACGCTGGTCCTATTATGGTTCGTCGTGAAGATGACCCCACGAAGTTCCGTGTCATTTCAATCGGCCCGACGACGTCGATGCGTATGGAAAAGTTCCAAAAACAATTCTTGGAACAAACCGGCACGAAATTGATTGTCGGCAAGGGTGGCATGGGTCCGAACACAACCGCCGGCTGCAAGGAAACGAAAGCTTTGCACTGTGTGTTCCCGGGCGGATGCGCTGTGGTGGCCGCTGAATGCGTTGAAGAAGTGGAAGATTGCCAATGGCCTGAACTCGGCATGCCGGAGGCCATGTGGGTGATGCGTGTCAAGGAATTCGGCCCGCTCGTTGTTTCCATTGACGCTCACGGCAATAACCTGTTTGAAAACAACAAGAAGCATTTTGCGGAATTGAAGGAACCGCTTGTTCAAGAAATCAATAAGCACGTGAGCTTCATCCAATAGGGTGTTTTCGCTAAAATAAAACCTCGGTTTGGGGCGCGGTTGGCCTCAACCGAGGTTTATTTTTTCTGAGGATGGGTGACCGGAATGCAAGTGACTGTTGCGCGGCTCGATAAAACTGAGGTGACTTTAAAGGAAGTGGAATTAGCCGAGGGAGCCACGCTTGAGGAGGCGATTCGGGCGGCAGGCTGGTCTTTAGGCGCTAATCATAAATTGGCCGTATGGAATGTATTGCGAGGTCCTGAGACCAAGCTTCAGGATGGCGATCGCGTGGAAATTTTACCGGCGCTTACCGTTGATCCGATGACCGCTCGACGCCTGCGTGAAGAAAAAAATCAGAAGCCCGAAAATCGTCTGATCCATGGACGAAACGGCGGCAAGCATCGACTGATTTGAGTCGGAAATTTTCGCTTTTGCTATTGCGCAATAGCAGATAAATAAGTTAAAATGCCTCGTTAATCTTTTTACGCCATTCACCATGGCGATGCCGAATTTTTTCCACATTTTTCGACTGAGGTTAACATGCGCATTAGACAAAAGGCTCTTACTTTTGATGATGTGTTGCTCGTTCCGGCACACTCTACCGTTCTTCCCCGCGACACCGTTCTGACTACTAAAATCACCCGTGAATTGACTTTGAATATTCCGATGGTTTCCGCCGCTATGGATACCGTTACGGAATCGGGTTTGGCCATTGCTTTGGCCCAAGAGGGCGGTATCGGTTTTATTCACAAGAATATGAGCCCGAAGCAACAGGCCGCTGAAGTGGCTCGCGTAAAGCGTCACGAAGCCGGCATGGTGGCTGATCCGATTACGGTAACGCCCGGCATGACGGTTGGTGAAGTGATTCGTTTGAGCCGTGAACGTCACATCTCCGGTCTTCCGGTGGTCGATGACAAGCGTGTCTTAGGTATGGTGACCTCCCGCGACCTTCGTTTCGAAACCCGCATGGATATCCCGGTCTCTCAAATTATGACGCCGGCTGACCGTTTGGTTACGGTGCGTGAAGGCGCAAGTCTCGAAGATGCCAAGCGTTTGATGCACCAACATCGTGTCGAACGTGTGCTCGTGGTCGATAAGAACTTCAACTTGACCGGTTTGATGACGGTTAAGGATATTATCAAGGCCGGTGAACACCCGAATGCCGCTAAAGACTCACACGGCCGTCTTTTGGCCGGTGCCGCTGTCGGTGTGGGCGCCGGTACGGAAGAACGCATTGAATTAATGCTTGAAGCCGGCGTGGACGTGATCGTTGTGGATACGGCTCACGGTCACTCTCAAGGCGTTTTGGACCGCGTGGCTTGGGTCAAGAAGAATTACCCGCAACTGCAGGTGATCGGCGGCAACATCGCTACGGCTGAAGCCGCTCGCGCTTTGGTTGATGCCGGCGCAGACGGTGTGAAGGTTGGTATCGGCCCGGGTTCTATTTGTACAACCCGTATCGTGGCCGGTGTCGGTGTTCCGCAAATTACGGCTGTCTCCGATGTTGCCCAGGCTCTCGAAGGCACGGGCGTTCCGTTGATCGCCGACGGCGGTATCCGCTTCTCCGGCGACATTGCCAAGGCTTTGGCTGCCGGTGCTTATGCCGTCATGATGGGCGGTATGTTCGCCGGTACCGATGAAGCTCCGGGTGAAGTGGTGCTCTACCAAGGTCGCTCCTTTAAGAGCTATCGCGGCATGGGCAGCTTGGGTGCAATGACCAAGGGTTCTGCCGACCGTTACTTCCAAGATAACAATTCCGGCAACATCAGCAAGTTTGTGCCGGAAGGCATTGAAGGTATGGTGCCTTACAAGGGACCGCTCTCTCAGATCGTTTATCAGATGATCGGCGGTTTGCGCTCCTCCATGGGTTACTGCGGTTGCCGTACCGTCGAAGAAATGCGTCAACGTGCAGAATTCGTTGAAATCACGGCCGCCGGCTGGCGCGAATCGCACGTCCACGATGTGAGAATTACCAAGGAAGCTCCGAACTATCGTCAAGATCACTAATCGTCGGTAGCCTCTTTGCAATGAAAAACAGGCGCGAGTCAAGTTTAATCGGTAAACTTACTCGCGCCTTAATGATTTTTTATTTTTAATTTTTACGATAAACGACCATGACTCACGATCGTATTCTTATTTTGGATTTCGGTTCTCAAGTGACGCAGCTCATCGCTCGCCGCGTGCGCGAAGCCCACGTGTACTGCGAGGTGCATCCGAATGATGTCTCCGAAAGCTTTATCCGTGAATTCAACCCGAAAGGCATTATTCTTTCAGGTTCGCACATGAGTGCATATGAAGAAAGCACGGACCGCATCAGCGACGCGGTGTTTAATGCCGGTGTACCTATTTTGGGTATCTGCTACGGCATGCAGACGATGGCTCAGCAGTTGGGCGGCAAGGTCGAAAACATCGGCAAGCGTGAATTCGGTTACGCCGAAGTGAAAAACCATGCTAATTCTGAATTGCTTAAGGGTATTGAAGACTTTAAGAGTGAATCGGGCGAATCCATGATGAAAGTGTGGATGAGCCACGGTGATAAGGTAACGGTGTTGCCTGAAGGCTTCAAAGTGATGTGCTCGACGCCGTCTTGCCCGATTGCCGGCATGTGTGATGAAAACCGTCATTACTATGCCGTTCAATTCCATCCGGAAGTTACGCACACGCTGCAAGGTCGTCAGATTCTCAATCGCTTTGTGCTCGATATTTGTAAAGCCGAACCCTCCTGGATCATGGGTGACTATGTGAAGGAGGCCGTTGAGCAAATCCGCGCTCAAGTCGGCAATGAGGAAGTGATTCTCGGTTTGTCGGGCGGGGTTGACTCTTCTGTGACGGCTGCTTTAATCCACCGCGCGATCGGCAAGCAACTCACCTGTGTATTCGTTGATAACGGCTTGCTTCGAAAGAACGAGCGCGAACAGGTTCGTGAAACGTTTGAAAAGAACATGGGGCTGAAACTCATTGTGGTTGATGCGGTTGATCGCTTCATGGGTGAATTGGCCGGTGTGACCGATCCTGAACAAAAGCGCAAGATCATCGGTCGCCTCTTTGTTGAAGTGTTCCAGGAAGAAGCCGCTAAGCTTCCGAATGCCAAGTGGCTCGCACAAGGCACGATTTATCCTGATGTGATCGAATCGGCCGGGGCTAAGACCAAGAAGGCTAAGACCATTAAGAGCCACCACAATGTGGGTGGATTGCCCGATACGCTTCACTTGAAGCTTCTTGAACCGCTTCGTGGGCTCTTTAAGGATGAAGTCCGTGAATTGGGGGTGGCTTTAGGTTTGCCTGCGGAAATGGTTTATCGTCATCCGTTCCCCGGACCCGGTCTCGGTGTCCGTATTTTGGGTGAGGTGAAGAAAGAGTATGCGGACCTTTTGCGCGAAGCGGATGCTATCTTCATTGAAGAATTGCGCAACGCCGGTCTCTATGACAAGGTGAGTCAGGCTTTCGTAGTGTTCCTGCCAGTCAAGAGCGTGGGCGTGATGGGCGACGGTCGCACCTATGAATGGGTGGTGAGCTTGCGCTCTGTTGAAACGAGCGACTTCATGACTGCGCGTTGGTCTCATTTGCCGTATGAGTTATTGGGCAAAGTTTCCAACCGCATTATCAATGAGGTTCGAGGAATCAATCGTGTTTGCTACGACATTAGCGGCAAACCGCCTGCCACGATTGAATGGGAATAATTCAAGCACTTGAACTAGCTTGAAAAGAACAGAAAAGGATTGAAGTCAACTACTTGATTTTCAATCCTTTTTTGTATAAATGCAACAGAAATTTCTAGCAATAGTTCGCAACCTCTAGCAATGAAAAATCGAGGTATTTAAAAGGGTATCAAATAAGGGGGTCGAGGTATAAAATCGGAATTTGTCAACGAGGTACATTTCGATACCTCGACTCGATTGGAACCCCTGAAATGCTTACCGATTCGTACCTAAAAAACCTAAAACCTAAGTCAAAGGCATACAAGGTATCTGACCGTGATGGTCTCTATGCCGTTGTCCTTCCTTCCGGATCCATCTCATTTCGCTACAACTATCAAATCAACGGACGTAATGAAACCGTTACACTTGGATTGTGGAAAAAACAGGTGACACTGCAGCAGGCAAGAGAAAAGTTGATAGAAGTAAAAAAGCTAAAAGATTCCGGACTGTCACCTGCCCTTGAGAAAAAACGAATCAAGAACCACGTAAGAAATGAAGAATCTGTACAGGTTCTTGTAGACCGTTTTCTGCAACATGTAAAGTGGGCAAAAAGTACTCGTGATCGGAAGATGTATGTTATCCGCAATGAACTCCTACCTCGTTTCGGTCGTTATGGTTTGTCAGAGATTCAGTTTCCCGATATTTTGGCTGCAGTAGATGAAATTAACATCGAGCGTCAAGCTCCGGCAACAGCAATCGAACTCCGAAATCTTTTGGCGCAACTTTATGACTTTGCAAAAGATCGAGGGCTTCAGGTTGAAAACCTTGCCGCCAGAATCAGGCCTTCCAGTATTCACACTTTTCAGGCGAGAGATCGTGCATTATCCGGAACCGAAATTGGTGCTTTATATCACAGTATGAAACAGGTTCCGGTCACGCCAGTTATGAAGCATGCTCTGAAACTTCTTTTATTGACAATGGTTCGAAAAGGGGAGCTGCAAGGGGCCACATGGGATGAAATCAATTTTGAAGAAAAGACCTGGACTATTCCCAAGGAGCGCATGAAAATGCGTCGCCCCCATATTGTGTACTTGTCTCGGCAAGCAATGGATATCCTTCTGGGTCTTCAATATATGGGAGGAGGATCTCAATATATTCTTCCAAGTCGTTACGATGGGGATAAGCCTCTAGCCGCTTCAACATTTAACAAAACTTGTTTAAGTTGCGTGACGGTCGCTCAAGAAAAAGGGTGGGATTTGAGGCGTTTTAATCCTCATGATTTAAGACGAACCGCGAGCACGATACTGCATGAAGCAGGATTTAACAGTGATGTTATTGAGAAGTGTTTAGCGCATGAGCAAAAAGGTGTTCGTGCTGTTTACAACAAGGCTGAATATGCCAAGCAGCGAAGAGAGCTACTTCAGGCCTGGGCAAACATGATTGATAAATTTGTTGAAGATTTTAATTTTCATCAGTTATCATAAAGTGAATGAAAAGTCAAATTTCTTTGAATTTTAGTGTACTTTTATATATACTGACGGTGCGGGCTTATAGCGCCGTATACTTGTGTAATCGAATTAGCGTTTAAGCGATCTGTAAGATCGTCGACCACAAGGGGGATAGCCGCCATCTGGCGGCTATTTCTTTATTTGAGATTTTTATGAATATCTTTATTTACTCTGATGAATCTGGTGTTTTTGATAAAGAACACAATGAGCTTTTTGTTTTTGGTGGTGTGATATTTTTAAGTAAATCTGAAAAAGACAAGCAAGAAAGAAAATACATACACGCTGAACGTGTTATTCGAGAAAGGATGAAGTTCTCAGAAGATCGTGAAGTGAAGGCAGTATCAGTTACTAATGCAGACAAGGGGAAACTCTTTCGTTCATTAAACGATGTCTATAAATTTGGGGTTGTTATTCGTCAAAATCGTGTGCTGAATGAGATTTTTGCCTCAAAGAAATCGAAGCAGAGATACTTAGATTTTGCTTATAAGATCGCTGTTAAAAAAGCTTTTACTGATTTGATCAATAAATCTGTCATAAATCCATTAGATGTAAAAAATTTGTATTTTTTTGTAGATGAACATACAACGGCTACAGATGGAAGGTATGAATTAAAGGAAAGTCTTGAGCAGGAATTTAAAATTGGTACCTTCAATATGGCTTATGACAGGTACTTCAAACCTATTTTTCCTGCTCTTGAATCATTATCTCTGGATTATTGCAATTCAGAATCTAAAACTCTAGTCAGAGCTGCAGACATTGTATCCAATAAACTCTACTACTGTGCCCGTGCTTCTAAGATAAAAGAGCTGTTGGATCGAAAAGATTTTCATATTATTTTTCTACCGTCCTAATTAACTTTTCATTCGATTCTTAGCCCACTCAGCAACCTCTCGCTCGATGAAACGCACACCGCCTCCTGGAAGTAAAACGGGTTTAACGAAATCATCAGACTCTCTCCAGTAGTCGATCGTGCGTTCACAAACCCTCAATCGTTTGGCCACTTCCTTCTTTGTCAAATACTGCTCAAGGCGGTAGCCATGAATCTTCTCTTGTCCCTTGATAAATTCTTGTTGGCTCATTCGGCTCTCACTCCTATGGTTTAGTAAATAGCGACCAGTACGCATGACGTTTTTGAAGTTGCTCAAGTGAGTAACATGGCAGCAATTCGTTCTTGATGTCAAAGAGCGCTTTGTATGTTTGAGAAAGAACAAAGATCATGCTGCCGTCTTGCCGTTTGAAGGCTTTTGCGTAGTAACAGTTTTCATTGCAGAAGATCTGCAGAATCTTTCCCGGATCTGGAACAACTTTTCTTAAGTCTTGCCATTGCATATTGCCTCCTAAAAACTCATAAATACTTCTGCAATGTGCATGCCGATTGCCAAGAAGAATCCGGTCAGCATTGCAAGGATGCAAATGAGTGCACAAAGCACTAAGAAAAACGAAACGAAATCCTTGAAGTGGTACATTGCTGCCTCTCTAGAAAATTTCGATGAATCCATTTTTCTCGTCGGAGGCACGAGCTCTATCATTTGGCTCGAAATTGAAACCGGTGCATTTGGTATATTCATCATCGTTGCAGTGGGTATAGTTAGAGATAAACACTTCAGTATCTTTTGGAACGTTCAAAGACTTGAGGTATTCAACTTCTTCACAGAGTTCTTCAAATGTCATTTAGTTTCTCCTTGGATCCTCGTTAATTGACGGTCGAGCTTGTTCTCACGGATCTCTCTGCAGCGAGAAGCGGATGCGGTTAAAACCTCAACTTGATCAATCATGATGCGGACATCGCTCATCTCTTCATACAGATGTTCAAAATGTGCTTTTTTCTCCCGATTGAGAAAGATCATCAAACGTAGTTTGAGGATCGCCATAAAAAGCTCAAACAGTTCTTCCATTGTTTTATTGAGCTGATGTGTCACACCATAGTGACGTGAAATGATCGAGATTCGGCGATCGGTTCTTGGAACGTAAATTATTTTTTTGGAGGTTGTTTTCATTGCTCACCTCACATTAAAGCCTGATACACGTGTTTAACTTTGGCCGGGCGCTCATACTTGTATCGGTTCATGAACTTGACCATGAGATCCAGTCCGGTTGAATCCATTAGATCTTGGCAGTCTTTAAGGATCCAGTTGCGCAGGTGAGTCATGTCGATGTAGTCGCGCACAGCATCGGCCCAAGACCTATAAACAACCCCGTTTTTGACTAATTTGGCAATCAGCAAAAAGCGTTCCGGTTCATACTCTTTGGTCCAAATCAGCAAATCAACTCGGGAGTCACGATTGAGACAGAGGCCTACGGTAGGCGGTTCCGCTGCATCTTCAATTTCTTTTTCAAGGTCAAGCATTGACACCTCTCTTGCCGAAATAGGGGTTATAACGTCCGAAAAGTCGGATCAGGCTCAGCGCGTTTTTCTTGTGTTGACGCATTTGCGAAACGGTGTAGCGTTTACCGAGGCGCTCTTCGAGCTGCAGTAAGCAGCCGCGCTGCAGGTTGTCACAAAGGTAGAAAGCAAAACAGTTGCTGCCGGGGTTAATTTCAATTTCCTCTTCAGGGAGCTCCGTTGGAGGATTTGTCAAATGACCTTCGGCGCACGCAATGTCCGCTTTGACGTACTCCGGGTTTAAGTAGATTCCGTTAGCGATGTAGTCATTCCAGAGCTTGAAGCACACTTCAGAGGCTATTGGTCGGGTGGTGCTATCCAAGAGCTTAGCGAGCTCTGCTCGATATGCCCGGATACTCATTTGAGGTTTGTTAATGTTTTTCATGGTGTTGTTGTTCTTAATGTTTTCTCTGTGAGATGATTAAAGTGCTGGTAAGCCAATCAGCATCTTTTAACCAATCTCACAGGAGAAAAACATGTCTCATTTTTCGTTTACTCCAGAACAAGCAGTAGAAATCATTAAAAAACTTGCTGAAGCAGGAGAAATTAAGCTTATTCAGCCTTTCGCTCCCCGAGATGAAGAGGAGGCGAAGAATTACGATTTCACTGATGCTGCATTCTTTAATGGTCTTTACCTGAAATTCCTATTGTCAGAATTGACAGATGATGAGGATTTGGATGGGTACCTTGACGAGAATGGTGATCTTGACCCGTCGCTTTGTCCTCAAAAACAAGGTGATAAGTCCGAACAAGAGCAATAGCAACGCTTTCCGGATCTTTTTCCGAATTCTTTGCGTTTTCAAGACAGGCGTTCCAAATTTGGTTTTTGTGAACGCTTGTTATCTTTTTTGCCAACTCTCTAACTTCTTCACGGTAAGAAAGCATTTTTGATTTTCTAAAGATCAAATCGTGTCCCCTATGCAAGCGCTGTGCAATGTAGGATGCGTCGTTGTAGCCTCTAGCCGTGACTTTTTTCACAAATGCCGTCCAAATTTCTTGGTTGCTAAGTGTTTTCATTTTTAGTTCCTTGCTGGAAGGTGGCCCGGCTCCCTCTTGGCGGTTAAGGATTTGGTTTCGGAGGACCAACCGCTACCGGGCCGTAAGTGGTTACTTCATTTGCTGCAGATCAAGGCGACAAAAGTTGTTGTACGTTTCCGTGCAGCTTTTGATTGCAGTACTGGCCATGTATGCGGCATCACCCATTGCGGTAGCACCTCGCAATGCGTATGCAGCCTCTTCGATCTTGTCGGTTTTCGGGGCTGACAGCGTACTGATAATGGCACCGGTAGAAGCCAGTTTGATGAAACTGGTTAATTCGCCCTTGGATTTTTGAAGCTTTTCGATTAAAGCATCAATTTGAGCGTTTAAGAGTTGTGCCTGGGTCAGAGCATTGACCGTGGCAGGGGAATTGGGATTGTAGGAATTGACAGACATTTTTCTCTCCATCGTGTGATGAAGAGAATGTTACTTTAAGGAACATTGTTGCGAGTAACTTTTAGCTACATTGTTGACATAAATCAAAATCATGTAGTTAGTTATGACTGATTAACGAGTGTTTGAACAACAGCTTTAATTGTTTTCAGTTGTTGTTTATTGGCCGTTCGTAGCAGTTCAACAGTGTCTTGAAACTCTTGCGGTGCATCAAGGTCTTGAGGGTGTTTTTGACCTCTTCCGGTGAGTAACCAATCGAGGCTAGTTTTTCCCCATTTGGCCAGCTCTATCAGGCGATCAGTGTCTGGATACCCTTGTCCATCAAGCCACTTTTTTGCACTCGGATGAGTGACGTTAAATCGCCTTGCAAGAGTAACTAAACGACCTCGCTGTGGTACGCCAATGTCGTCAAGAATCTCGTTCAGTCGTTTTGCGAAATCTGCGAGATTGTTACTCATGGCATAAGTATGCACCTTCATATATTTATGAACTTGCTTTGAATGTAGTTTTAGGTTACATTACGAGATTATGAAAGAAAACTTAATCTCGAAAGCTATTGAAATTGTCGGTCTATGCAAACTTGCACAAGTTTGCGGGGTTAAGCATCAATCCATCTATCGTTGGGTAAAAAGAGGTGCTCTACCCAGAACCGACTGGACTGGTGAAACTGACTATGCCCGTTGCATCGAAACAGCAACTAAGGGTCAGATCACTCGCGATCAATTGCTTAATCTCAAGCGTAACGATGAATCCGGTGCCGGTAAACCACAACCGGACGTGTACTAGGGTGGGAGACGTCATGATGAGAGCAACGTACATTGCGATGTGTAAGGCGTTTCCCGGTGGATTCGCTGCCATGGCTTCGGCTATGGGTTACACCTATGACGCTTTAAAGAATCGGATTTATGAAAAGAAAGGGCAATCCATTTCGGTTGAAGATGCTCTTTTGATGCAGGAATTTTCCGGCACAAAGCACTTTGCCAATGAGATTGCCCGGCAATCCGGAGGCGTGTTCCTGGAGGTGATCCCTGCAGGAATTCGTGATCGATCAGAACTCTTGACGGAATTCAACCGTTTGACTCAAGAACTCGGAGAACTTTCCAAGGATTATGAGCTTTCCGTTCGTGATGGTCAGATCGATCAGAGTGAAAAAATTCAGCTCAAGCGCCAGGCGTACCGGATCCACAAACAGCTTGAAAGGATCCTCGCGATCTCCTTTGCCATTTACGAAGTCAAGGAGGATGACGATGAGAAGAAGTAGAGCAGTTGGCCGTCCTGCTTTCTGGCATAAGCCGATAGTCGATTTTGTGGATAACCATGGCGGCGCGAGAGCGCTTGAGGTTCGCCAGGCGTTGGGGATTTCAAAACCAAGTTTTTACAAGGCTGTGGCCGCTTTGGTCTGCACCGGCTCTTTGTGCTGGTGCCGATCTGAGGTAGGTAATTATCGGCTGCTTAAAACAACAAAAACACAACCGACAAGCCTGAATTATTTGGCTCAGTTAGGTTATTAAGATTCATTGAGGTCAGGCATGGCATCAGATTTAAGGGACATTGTTGACCAAATGGCTGCCGTTGGCATCTTTGTGCCGGCAGGCTATGAGTTAAAGGTTGGCACGACTAAGTTTCAGCGTTTCCGCCCGGCGGATCAGAAAAAGAATAAAAAGTCAGCTTGGTACATCATTTACGAAAATTTCACGAAGTCTGGCAAAGCCTACTATTCTGGCGCCTTTGGCATACGTGACGAAAAGTACATCATCAAGGCCTCCACTCACGATTGGACACCCGAAGAGCGAAAAGAAGCCAAAGAATTTGCAAAGCAGGCTCAAATCAGAAATCAAAAAGATGCTTGCGAGCGGGCGCAAAAGGCTGCGCAAACCGCTGAGTGGATGTGGTCTCGCAGCCGTGACGAAGTGCCGGTCACGTTCAAATACTGTGTCGATAAAAAGATAAAACCATACGGCGCCCGATTTCTGCATGGGAATATGATCATTCCTATGTACCGGGGAAAGATGGTAGGCATGCAAACCATCCTTCCCGAGAAAAATGAGGATGGCGTCAATAAGATTTTCTTAACCGGATCCGATATCGTTGGCGCGTATTTCAAAATAGGCAGTTTGAGCCAGGATCCGCAACAGACCGTCTATGTTGTTGAAGGGTACGCGACGGGCTGCAGTGTGCACCATGCCACAAAGCTCCCTGTCATCGTTGCCTTTAATGCCGGCAATCTTGAACCGGTGATCGCAGGGATTCGGGCAAAGATGCCGGATGCAAAAATCGTCATTGCCGGTGATGATGACCGCCATGTTTTGATCCGTGCCAGAGCGTTCTTTGAAAAGTTCGGGGTAAAGCCTGAAATTTCCGCTTCTTCCAAGGATAAAAAACAATATTTTCACACTGAACACTACGGCGATATTGAAGTGGTCGTGGGTTACGCTCGAATTGACGGCTCTCAGAGCGTCACGGGATATGTGAAATACACATTGAATGGCAGACAGATCGACCATAAGCTCAACTTTGCCAATGCTGGCAAAACAAAAGCTCTGGCTGCCGCTAAAAAGCATAACTGCTGTGTGGTCTTTCCGGTCTTTTCAACGAAGGGAAGTAAGGGTACCGATTTCAATGATCTGGAAGTTGAAGAAGGAACAGAAGTTTGTACAAAGCAACTGGACGCTTCGAAACTGAACCCGATCAATGATGGTAAGGCTAAGAAACTGGGTCGTGCTTCGATTGATTATCTCTGCGGGCGCTATGTACTCATGTACGGACGTGATGACGTTTGGGATTATGAGAAGTGCAAGTTTGTGAAATTAGACAAACTTCGGCCTTGGTGGGGTAAGAATGCTGTGGATATGTGGCTAGAGTCACCAAAGCGAAAATCGGCCACAGACGAAGACTTGGTGTTCATTCCGTCCGGCAAGGTACCGGAGGGCTGCATCAACATGTTTCAGGGCTGGCCAATCAAGCCGGATTCGAGTAAGTCCTGTCACTTGATCGTCGAGCATCTCTACAACTTGTGTGGCCGTGACGATGCTGTTTTTGACTGGGTCACGAAGTGGCTGGCTTATCCTCTGCAGCACCCGGGGGCCAAAATGCACACGTGTTTGCTCTTCTATGGCTCAAGACAAGGGACGGGTAAGAATCAGTTCTTTGAGCAGATCATGCAGCGCATCTATGGGCCACTTTACAGCGACACGATCAATCAAGCCATGCTGCAGTCATCATTTAACGCGTGGCTGTCGCATAAGCTCTATTGCGTGGGCGATGAAGTGGTTGCGAGTGCTGATCGCCGTATCTTAAAGAATCAGTTAAAGACCATGATTACCGGTCTTTACCACCAGCTCAATGAGAAAAACATTGCCGGGTGGAAAGAGCCGAATCTGACAAACTTTGTTTTTCTATCAAACGAAGATCAGCCTTTACTGCTGGATATGATGGACCGACGCCATATGTGCGTAATCGTCAATGAAAGCCACCCCCAAGCGTATTTTGACGCGCTCGCGGCGGAGGCGAATAGCGGGGGCGTGGAGGCTTTCTACCAGTACCTCTTGGACTATCCGCTGCAGGACTTTGCGCCCTCGACAAAGCCGTTGGAGACGCAAGGTCATCAAGAGTTGATCCGCATGGGCGTAAGTGCCGATCGCCGATTCATTGAGGATTGGTTAAATGGCGATACGGAGTATCCGGTGGGGCCGGTGGCCATCATTCACCTGTACCAAGCCTTTCAGATGTGGGCGAAGTTAAATGGTGAGCGTTTTTTACCCAACATGACAACTTCGGCATTGCTTTGGGCCACTTCATGCCTTCGGCTCGCAAGCGCGTGAAAATTTTCGCTCCCGGACAAAGGATTGATGAGCTGAGTGTTGAGAACTCATACGGTGACATGCTCGATTCGAGGCAGTTGACGATTTATCTTCCGGAGGTTCCGAGGGACAAATACAAAAATTATTCTGAAAGCGATCAAATTGCCTGTTACGTGCGGGAATTTCAGTTAAAAGTCATTAAAAACACAAAAAATCTTCGTATTGGAGAGTATTGATGTTTGGAATTTTTGACATTTTTCGTCTTTTTCTGAGCATGACACAACCGAGAAGTTGTGTAGGGTGTGCAAGCCAGTGTGCAGGGTTTGTGCAGGGTATGAAATTTTGCAATCTGTTGATTTTTAATAGGAAAAATGAAGCTGTGCAGGGTGTGCACCCCAAAAAGGAAAAGTCTCTTGCGTGCAGGCGCTGGCGCGGGCGCGTCCACGCGCGCGTATATACGCGGACAATTTCGTTTAAACCCTGCACACCCTGCACAATTATTCATAACTTATTGAAAAAACGGAAGAAAGTTTATTTTAAAACCCTGCACAAACTATGCACAAACCCTGCACAGGGTATGCACACTCTTTGAAGCGGAGATTTTATGGCTGAAATTCGGTATGTGTTTGTGGATTCTCAGAGCGAAACGCTTAACGATCAGTGGCAACGAACGTATTGGTACGAAAAGCTGATGATTCACCGTCGCACATTGATTGAGCACTACAACATGGCGCGCTTTGATGGTGACATTGAAGAAATGGGAAAGTGTGAAAGAGCGTTTGAACATGTTGACGCACTTTTAGCTAAATGTCATGAAACAGTACGAATTGAGGTGACGGTTTCCGCTCCAGCGGTTCATCTTTTCGACATGCAGCGTGCAGTTGGTTTGATTCAAAGCATCACTGGCATTCCGGAGGATGATTAATGGCCCGTATCAAAGAGATTGAAGAGCGGTTAAAGCGCTGGCAGACATGGTACTTCACCGTTGCTCAAGCCGGCACGGTTAAAAGTCCAAGATTGGGGGTGAAAGTGGACGGTGTGCCGGTTGCCATGGCTCCGATCGCTGCCGGTACAGAAGAGGCATTGGAAACTGACAGGGCAGTAGCAAAACTTCCGTCTGACTTAAAAGCGATTATCAAAGTGGTCTATTTGGATCCTGAAGGGCGAACAATGGAGGATAACGCACGCATTCTTCACATGAATCGGAGAACCTTGTATCGTAAGTTAGAGCTATCTGATCGATATCTAGTTGATGAGCTTTATAACAAAAGTGAATTAGTAGACTGTCACAAAAGTGAGCTATTATGACTACACTTCGTGAGAAGTTGGGTCGAGAGGCCCGGAGGGCTTTTTTTAGGGGTCAATCAATGAGTCTGAACACTGTTGTTACAGTTACAAATATCCTGATTTTGATTGCATTGACCTGTATCTTGTTTAGACTCTATGACAGAACTCAAAGGTTTTCCGAATTGATTAGACATCTTCGGACTTTAGAGCAGGATTACTTTGACCTTCTTCGAAAGTTGCATCAGGCTCTTGCTGAAGTGGAATTTTTGAAGAAGGGCAAATAGTTATTTGATTGTTGATGGTGATGTTGGTACTGGTGCTGTCATTAAGGAGGCCACAGATCAATTGAACCATAATCGCAAGAATTGTAATTAGCCAATTCACCAAGTCTTTACGTTCAATACCGTTGTGTTCGGCTAAACGGAGGAGTTTTTCAAAATTTGAATCCGTAATAATATCTTCAACTTCTACAGTTTCCGGTTTTTCAATAATTGTGGCAAATGTCGGGGAATGCGTTGCATCATTGATAGCTAAAGATAGTTTATCGAAATCATCAATATCGAAGTTTTTTGAGATTTGTTCCCTTATTTGTCGATATTGATTCAACTCAACAAAAACTTGCGAAAGATTATTGAAACCGCCAGCTTTATGGATTTCCTGTATTAGTGAGAGGTTATGTTTTTGATTGCGATATAAGTTGTATGCCGTGCTTAGTGCCCTTGGATCAATTTGTCCGATAGCTCTTTGTGCCAAACGCGCTGTTTTTAGCGCTTCCTGAAATTCGGGAGAGTTGATCTTTCTAATAGCATCATAAAACGGGTTCATTTCACTGGTTCCTTATTTTTGGTACGTTTTTCTGCTCATTCGTACTGTATCAGGATTAGGGAACCAATGAAATGATCTATAACTGCGCTTCGTGAGAAGTTGGGTCGAGAGGCCCGATGCCATGCGGAGTACCTCAAACACAATCTTGGCCCTCCAGAGAAATCCGGAGGGCTTTTTTCATAACAGAAAGGTTTGTAAAATGTGGGATGACTTTTACTTTTTTACATTAATTGGATGGGTCGCCGCAGGATTCTTTTTAGGGATCATAGTAGGGGCGACCTGTACCTGATTTTTAAATCATGACAGAGTATCGCCAAAAATTAATATCCACATTGGATCAAATCATCACTGATGTTGATAACAAGTTAACGGATGACAAAACTTTTTATGAGCGTAATGGCTGGGATTATCCTTTAGTCAATAGATCTTTGATCAAAAATTTGATCCTAGACTTTAAAACTTATCTTCTAGAAACTGATTTTGTTGAATCAGAGGATTTGGAAAAGACTCTCGAAACACTTACTCGATTTTGGGAGTCATGGCGCGTAAATCCTCTTCAACACATTGCTAACGGTTCCTATGCACGAGCTTCCGTTCAGAGCTTTGATTATCTGTTAAGAGACAGTTATTACTACTTGAAACAGCATGAAAGCGAAATATCTGTTGCTCAAATTCAAAAAGAATGGCGATCAACTTATAGAAGTTTATCTGCATTAAAAACACGGCTGAAAGTCGGATCGGAAGAAACTAAAGATTTAGAAGCAAAAATTGAGCTAATCAATACTGCAGTTGAAACTTCTAACAGACTTCCGCACGATATAGAGTCATTGAAGAAAGCTCGATCGCTGGTTGCCGGCAATTTGAATAACGTTCGATTTAATAGCCGAGAGGTGAAGAAAATACATGAAGAGATTTTAGAAACACAACGGTTACTCAACAAAACAAAAGAAGATATTGACGATGTTTTGGAAAAATCTCATCAAGCTCTCGCAAGTGCAACTTCATCTGGCTTGGCTGCGGCCTTTGGTAAACGGGCTGAAACATTGCAATGGTCAAGTAGATATTGGGTCGTGGCTCTCTTAGTTTCCTTGATAGCTGCTGTAGTTATTGGTTGGATTAGATTTAATTCTCTTTTTGCTTTACTTAATCAAGGCACAGTAAAGTTCGAGTTGTTGATTCTTAACTTCTTATTTTCTTGCGCATTAATAAGTGCTCCTTTATGGTTTGCGTGGTTAGCCACAAAGAGAGTTGGCTACCTATTCAAGTTAGTTGAAGATTATGCCTTCAAAGCATCTACTTCTACTGCTTATGAAGGATTTAGACGTGAAGCCTCTCATCATGGCGATGAAATGGAAGAGCGTGTTTTATCTTCAACGTTGACTCGCTTTGATGAACCTCCGTTACGTTTAGTTGATGATAAGGTAGCAGGTAGTCCTTGGCATGAATTGTTTGCATCAGAAGAAGCTCAGCATGCTATTAAAGCTCCAGGTTTTGGAGAAGCGCTCCGAGAGTTAATAAAAAAATTTAGTAAGACAACAGAAAAAATAGGTAATGCAGCTGAAAAGGTAGGCGATTCAGCGAAAAATGTTTCGGATGTGATAGGTAACACATTAGATAATGTAAAGAAATAAGTAGTTCTTACATAGCCCGCTTCGGCGGGTTTTTCATTAGATCGCTACGTTGGGGTCGTTTGAAGTCTTTTTCATACACCTTGCGTCTTTGGGGCTTTGAGCCCCATTTTTTATTCCATGCCCTTACTGAAGCTTTGTTCGTATCCCGGTTGTCATCGTCCAGTTGCTCGCAACGAAAAGTACTGTGAGCAACATCAAAAGGCTGGTTTAGCCCGGGAGAAAAAGATGGTGAAAGACCGTGAGGCGCTCCGATTGAAGCTCAAAGGAAATTCATCAGAGCGAGGTTATGGCTACCGCTGGCAGATGTTGCGTAATCGGTTTATCGCACAGCATCCGTACTGTGAGCAATGTTTAAAGGAAGGGCGAATTACTTTAGCAACCGATGTGGACCATATTATTCCTCATCGTGGAAACGTTGAGTTGCTCTATGATGAAAAGAATCTCCAGTCACTGTGTAAAGCCTGTCACTCAAGAAAGACAGCAAGTGAAGATGGGGGATTTGGAAATCCTACTGACGGCGGAGCCAGAAAGATGAGATGTAGGCAATGATTGCAGTCTTTCCTTGGCGAGAAAGACTGCTAAAGATAGAGGTGATCCGAAACACTAGGAATGAGTGTTCTTCTTGTTTTGAAGCTCTTGGATTAATGCTTTTGCTTGAATATAGGGTGAAATTTTCAGGGAAACAATGACATTAATAAAGTTGGAAAGGTTGTATGCAATATCGGAAGAATCCTCTTCATTGAAGTCGATAATGCCAGGGTGTGCAGCTTGGTTTCCATAAAGGCGACAGGCCTCAAATAATGTCAGTAAGTCCTTAGGTAGGGAGAGGCTTTGGATTTTTTCATTTAAATTCTTGCCAGTTCCATTTAACTCATTGACGATTTCCTCTAGTGCCAGTCGCAGTAGGGCAGTAGCAGCTCGTGGTGAACGCCCGATTATGGATTGTGCTTCATTAAAAAATTCTTTTGCCTTTATGGGCATATCTTCGTTGGGCTGAGTCTTAAGAGACTCTGGGTAAATCATTCTGCCGCTCAGCCAAATAGCGAGCTTATTGCAGTTTCTACATTCTGAAACCGCTATTTCTTCCTCAGAGAAGTATCCGGGATTATGAATTACGGGATGCCAGTACATCTCTGAATATGCACCACAGTGTGGACAAATAAAGGATCCTTTACTTAATGCTGGGACGTGCTTTTCTTCCATGGAGAAACCTATGACAATCAAGAGTAAAACATTAAAGCTGTCCGATGCTTATAAAGCAATTGACGAGGCTAGTGTCATTTTACGTCAACTTGAAGAGTTGGCAGATTTATCTGCCTCTGGTGAAAGAATTGAGTTAGTTCAGGTTGTTGAATGCACCCACGGATTGAGAAAAGAAGTGGATCGAATTTTGGTTGGATTTGTTGAGTCACAAATGGTGTCAGAGCCATCAAAAGTTTCCTAGCATGTTGAGTTTACTTAAAGTTGATTGTTTCTTGGTCGTTTCAATTGTGTCTTAAGAACTCAGCATGGGTAGGGGCGGGTAAAAAGTCTGAATGAAAGCGTCTTCCTGACCGCCCGTCCCCCTCTTTTTTTCTGTATCCAAAATTTTGAAATTTGGGTTCTCTTCAATACTTCATTTTTTACTTTAACTTTTGAAAAAAGGGTTGTTTTTTATGGGTCGTAAAGCGTTACCAACTGAAGTCAAGCGACTCAAGGGAACGCTCAGACCGTGTCGGACGAATCCCTTTGAGCCTAAGCCGACGGATGATATCGGGGATCCGCCGGAGTACATGAGCGCTCGCGCGAAAGAATTCTGGCGCGAGACTTTGAAAAACATGCCGAAAGGTGTGGTCAAAAAATGCGACTCAGCGATTTTTGAGTCGTTTTGTAACGCTCTCGCTATGCGAGAAAAGCTTCAAGCGATGGTGGATAAGTACGGCGCTGTGGAGTCTGGCAAGGTGTCCGGCGCGCTCAATGCACTGATGAAGGTTGAGGCATTGTTAGCTAAGACTGGCAGCGAGCTTGGTCTGACGCCGTCCTCTCGACAAAAGGTCGCTCAGGGTTATGGAGATCCTACGAATCCTGACGATTTCACGATGGATATGTTTGCCTCTTTTGATGATGATGGTGAAGTAGCTAATGCGTGATTACGTTTCTATCGCGAATCAGTACATCGATGATGTGCTAACCGGAAAAGTGCCGGCGTGCGAGTGGGTGATCAAAGCGTGTGAGCGTCAGCAACGTGATTTAAAAAGTCTATCTGGTTACGTCTTTAATCCTAAGCGTGGCGCGAAGGTTTGCTACTTTGTCGAGCATTTACGTCACACAAAAGGGCCTTTGGCTCGTCAAAAACTTCAGCTTGAGCCTTGGCAGATTTTCATTCTGACAACAGTTTTCGGTTGGGTGGATTCAACCGGCGCCAGGCGCTTCAAAGATGTTTACATTGAAGTGCCGCGTGGCAATGGCAAGTCTGCTTTGAGTTCAGCGATTGCGCTGTACATGCTTGCCGCCGATGGAGAGTATGGTGCCGAATGCTATTCATTCGCAACTACCGGCGATCAAGCCAAGATCGTTTTTGACGTTGCTCGTCAGATGGCAATGATGAGTCCAGACGTCAAAGCAGCGCTTGATCTGACGATTCAAAAGTACAGCATTACTCAGCTGTCAACCGGTTCGAGTTTTTCTCCAAAGAATTCAAAGGATGATTCTTTGGACGGTCTCAATACTCATTTTGGTTGTATTGATGAACTGCATGCTCACAAAACCCGTGGACTATATGACGTAATTGAAACGTCAATCGGTAAGCGTAAGCAACCGATTGTTTGGACGATTACAACGGCGGGTTTTGATACTTCCGGCATCTGCTACGAAGTCCGGACGATCGTGACGATGATACTAAATCAAACGGTTCAAGTTGAATCGCAGTTCGGGATCATTTACACAATCGACGAGGGTGACGATTGGACTACTGACGAAGCTTTGATTAAAGCTAACCCAAACTGGGGTGTTTCTGTTAATCCGGAGACACTTTTCAGTCACCGAGAAAAAGCTTTGACATTGCCTTCGGCGGCCAACAACTTTAAGACGAAGTATTTGGATGTTTGGTGTTCAGCCAAGTCCGCCTGGATGGATATGCAGGCTTGGAAAGCTTGCGAGGATCCAGCGCTTGATCTATCCGATTTTGAAGGACAGCCCTGCATCATTGGTTTGGATTTGGGGGCTAAAAACGACATCACTGCAAAAGTGAGGTTATTTCCAAGACAGCGATCGGATGGCAAACCCGAGTACATCGCTTTTTACGACTTCTATCTTCCAGAAGACACGATCGAAAAATCGACAAACAGTCAGTACCAAGGCTGGGTGGAGCGTGGTTTTATTCATCAAACATCAGGGGCAATGACCGATTTCTCGGTTGTTGAAGAGGGGCTCCGAGAGGATCTATCGCGTTTTGACGTGCAGGCCATTGCTTATGACCCGTGGCAAGCAACGCAGCTTGCTACACGATTAAGTGATGACGGAGCGCCAATGGTTGAGTTCCGAAACACAGTTCAAAACATGTCGGATCCCATGAAGTCTTTAGAAGCTCTCGTGCTTGATAGAAGAATCCGTCATGTAGTCAATCCGGCGATGAGCTGGATGATGGGCAATGTCGTGGCCAAGCTTGACGCAAAAGACAACATTTTCCCACGCAAAGAGCGCTACGAAAACAAAATAGATGGTCCGGTGGCCATGATTTACGCGCTGGCCATGTGTCTGAGTGATCTTGAAACTGACGACGATGACGATTTTTCAGAATTCGTCGAAGACATCATTGTGATTTAAAAATGGCAAATTCCCTTGTTTCCCGCTTTTTCTCTTGGATCGGCGGCGGAATTCTGCGTGATCAATCTGGTCAACAGATGAGCACGCCGTCAGTCATGACGGCAGCGCCGACTTCTCCAGATGCTGCCATGCAGATTTCGACCGTCTATGCATGCGTGTCTCTGTTGTCCAGAGTGATCAGTAGCCTCCCTTTGATGATCTATGAAAATCAATCTGATGGCCGTAGAAAACTTGCTAGAGATTCGCGCCTATGGATGGTGCTTCACTCGCGTCCGGATGACGTGATGACTCCCCGCGATTTTTGGTCAACTATGGTTATGCACTGGGCCATGCGAGGCAATGCATACGCTCAGATTATCCGAGATTCTTCTGGTGATCTTGTGAGTTTATGGCCATTGTCTCCAGATCAGACAGAGGTCTTTGTTGATCAGAATGGTCAAGTTGCATACAAGTACCAAAAAGACGGTAAAACTTACATCTTAGGTACTGATGATGTTCTGCACATCAAGGACATCGGCAATGGTTTAATCGGTCTTTCGAAGTTGTCTTTTATGTCTTCTTCTGTTAAGGAGGCGACAGAAACGCAGCGGTTTGCAACGTCAAATGCGGAGAACTTTGGGAAGCCGTCGGGCATTTTGACCGTAGACCACATCCTCAAGAGCAAAAATAAGGACGGTGTTAATGAGCGTGAGCGAATCCGAGATAGTCTGACCGACTTCAGGACAGGAGGATCTTCAAAGATCATCGTTCTTGAAGCGGATATGAAGTTCAATGCTGTGACTTTAACACCAGAAGAAAGCCAGCTTATTGAAAACCGCCGATTCTCTGTTGAAGAGATCTGTCGATGGTTCGGTGTCCCTCCTGTTTTGATCGGCGCATCCGGGGCCACGACTTGGGGTTCCGGTATCTCAGAAATTACGTCTGGTTTCGTGAAGTTCACAATCGGTCCGATGCTAGTCTCGATTGAGCAAGCTTTACGCTCGAGGGTGTTCACGCTCGAAGAGCGAATGTCAATGCAAGCTGAATTTTCGCTTGACGCTCTGATGAGAGGCGACATTACTTCCCGCTATCAAGCTTATGCTACGGCAGTGCAAAACGGCTTTAAGACCAGAAATGAAGTTCGTCAGCTTGAAAATGACGAGCCTGTTGAGGGCGGTGATGTGTTGACTGCTCAGACGAACTTGGCGCCGTTGGACAAGCTTGGACAAGTAACCGGCGGATCCCAGACTCAAATAACGGACATTAAACAATGACACAGAAACAAATTACGACTTCTTTGAAGTTTTGCCAACTTCAAGCTATTGAAGAGAACGGAGAGTGGAAGATCTCTGGCTATGCGACAGTTTTCGGGAATCGGAATTCTTACGGATTTCAGATTCGCAAAGGCGCCTACTCGAATCTTTTGAGCGAGGGTGTCAATCCCAAAATGTTCTTCAATCACAACAGCTATGACTTGCCGATTGGTAAGTGGACTGATCTTCATGAAGATGAAATCGGGTTGAAGGTTGAGGGTGTTTTGACAAAAGGTGTTTCCCAGGCAGAAGACATTTACCACGCTGTAAAGGCGGGGACAGTAGATGGGCTGTCTGTAGGTATTGCGTGGAAAGCAGCTGATGAAGTTGAGCTTGAAGATGGTACCGTGGAAGTGACTGCAATTGCTCGCTTGAGTGAAATTTCAGTCGTCACTTACCCGTCTGACGGCAAGGCTCGCGTCACTCAAGTCTTATCTGCAGATGAGGTCGATGAAAAGATCGAAGCACTTCAAAGTGTGAGGGATCTCGAAAACTTCTTCCATGACCAATTCCAATTATCAAAGCGACAGTCGGGATGGCTGCTCGCGAAGGCAAAAGCGTGCTTTGCCGCTGAAAAGAATCGGGATGATTCTCAGAAAGCTCAGAAAGAGTTAGCCGCAGTATTCGACCGCTTGTCGGTCGGGATTGACAAACTTTCTTAACTTTTGGAGATTTCATAATGGATCCCATGGAAAAATTAGCAGCTTTGGCTGCAGAACTTGAAAAGAAAATTTCTCTTTTGTCTGAAAAGAAAGCTGAAGACGAAAAACAAGCAGCCGAATTGAAGGCAGAATTGGAAAAGCTTGGTAAAGAACAGGCTAAGTTGGCTCAAAAGATGCTTGACTTGCAACAGTCTGGTGTTGGCAAGGCTGGCGGTGAAAAGCAAATCACCCTTGGAGAACGTTTGGTTGCTTCTGACGGTTACAAGGGTTTCTTAGCCGGTACCGTCCGCAAGGTCTCTTTGGCTGCCGCCTCTCCCGTTGTAACGCCTTCTGGTGCTGTTCCTGCTGACTTCCAGGGTGTGAAGGCAGAGCCGACGTTGGTCGCCAGTGTCAAGGCTGCTTTCCCGCACGTTACGACCACTTCAAACAGCATTTCTTGGCTCCAAGAAAAAGAATTCACAAACAACGCAGCCGCCCAAACCGAAGGCTCTGCTAAGGGTGAATCTAAGGCTGAATTTGAAGCAAAAGATGCACCGGTTCGCACGATTGCTCACTTCATTCGCATCACCAAGCAACTGGCTGAAGATGCTCCTGCTCTTGCAGCTTACATCAATACGCGCATGACTTATCTTTTGGATCGCGAAATTGAAGATCAACTTTTGAACGGTACGGGTACGAGCCCCAACTTGAGCGGCATTTTTGCGTCTGGCAACTACGTTGCTCATGGCGTCTCTTATGATGATGTGCCGGAAGACTTTACGGTCTTGGATTTGATCCGTCGTTGTGCTACTAAGATCAATGCTGCAGGTTATCGTGCTAACACGCTCTTCGTCAATCCGATGGACTTTGATACTTTGCGTGGCATGAAGGATGCCAACGGTCAGTACTTGATGGGCTCTCCGTTGCAAGACAATGCCTCTGTTCGTCCGTGGGGCTTGGCTGTCTGTGAATCTTCCAACGTGACTGAAGGTAAGTTCATGGTTGCCGACACGCAAATGGGTGCCACGATTTACGATCGCCAAGGTATTACGCTTGAGATGTTTGAACAGGATAGCGACAACGTTCAAAAGAACTTGGTCACGATCCGCGCCGAATGCCGCATGGCTTTCGCAATTGAAAGTGTGAATTGCTTCGTTGGTGGTGACCTCGAAGTTGCTGCCGGGTCTGCTGGCTAATTTTTCTTAAATTCTGCTTCTTAGGCTCCGGGTTTTATCCGGGGCCTTTTCATTATGACGACTTCTTGTGTGACTCTTGATGAGATCAAGTCTTGGCTGCGTGTTGATCATGAGGATGATGACGATCTACTGGAGACATTGGGAGAGGCGGCGACAGAGCTTGCAGAAACCCGTCTCCGCAGACCGATCATTGCCGAAGATGACGTTTCGGCGATAGCTAAGACAGAGGATTCGGTGCCAAAGTCAATCAAAGTTGCGGTTTTGGTAATTACATCTTTTATGTATGAGAACCGAAACGCGACCGACCTCGAACTTCGTGACCGGGTGCTTCGGCAGTCTTTATTAGATCAATGGATCCTTTGGGGTGATGACGATGAATCAGTTGATTGATCCGGGCGAATTGAATGTTCGTTTGAGGTTCTGTCAATGGGAAAGCGTACAAAACGGTGTAAAGCTCAAAGAGGTTTACACGGAAATGTTTCGCGTCTGCGGAAAGATTGAGCCGGTCAAGCCGCTGACTTTTTGGTTTGGTCAGCAAAATCTTGAAACCGGAGTCACTCATCGCATCACGGTTCGGCGAATTCCTGGGAAAACCTCTCCGGAGGATTTAACGGGACGCATTGCCATTTACGCGCAGGGATTCCGCTACAAAATTCTTCACGCATCCGATTGGCGGGGATCTAGGCGATTCACTCTGATTGAGTGCGCAGAAGAGGAGATTGAAGATGAGTGATGCGCTTGGTCTCTATCTGAAGCTTGACGAGTTAGATCTTCAGAGAACGGATTTTGATAAACAAAAGTTCAAACCGTTTCTGAGAGTGATTGGCGGCAAGCTTAGAAAGAGTGCCAGAGTCCGAGTGAATTCTGAATGGACAAGTAGAGCAAACACTTATCCAGGAAAGAAAACCGGAGCCCTTCAAAGGGCTATTTCTGTTAAGTATTTTCGATCCGGATACGGGTTGAAGTTGCAGCAGGATATGCCTAAGCGCAGGGCCGGAGATAAAAAAGAAGAAGCTTTTTATCCCGCTTTTCTTCGGTACGGCGTTAAAGGCAAAAGAGGCTGGCGCATTGATCCGAGAAAGAATTACATCGAAGATGCGTTCAATTTGCATCGTCAGGAGATGGTTAATTCCGTTACTCAGGCCTTGGGCGAATCTCTTAAGGGAATCTTTGACAAATGAATCTAAAGCCAATCATTGAGCAAATTCAAAATCTTTGTCCGTCTTTTAAGAGTGTGTCTGGGGCGGCAGAGATCAATCTTGACAAGAAAGCCAGTGTCTTATTACCTGCAGCGTTTGTTGTCATGCTCGATGAGACCGGAGAGACTGTTGAAACTGAAGGCAATGACTATCTTCAGGAGATTACAGAAAGCTTTGCGGTCTTAGTTGTCCTGGACAATCAGACTGATGAGCGCGGGCAGGATGCGATGGATCTGTTGGATCCTATTCGGGCGGAACTTTTTAAGGCTCTTGTCAACTGGTGCCCTGACGAATCTCATGACGAGATTCGTTTCAACAGAGGCTACTTGACTCAGATGAATGGGGACCAGCTCTTCTATGCATACGAGTTTGATACGTATACGACTTTGGCAAAAGAGGATACGTGGCAGCAGGTTATGTATGAGGGTCTGGGGCCGCTCAAAAAGGTTCACTCTGATATTGATCTTCAACCGACTGATGGTCGAATTGAAGCAGAGTTTGAAGTTGATTTTGAAAAAGACGGCGCCTAGAGCGCTATTTTTTATGGGGTAAGAAATGCCTGTTTCTTTTAATCAAATCCCTCAGAATTTGAATACTCCGCTTTTTTATGCGGAAGTGGACAATTCTGCAGCGAATACCGCTGTCGATGATATGCTTTCTTTGATCATCGCTCCGAAGCTCTCAACAGCCTCGGGTGAGTCAAACAAGCTCATGATTGCGGGGACGGCTGAACAAGCCGCGGCGCAATTTGGCGCTGGCTCTGTTTTAGCTCGAATGGTGAAAGCTTATCGTAATCAAGACAGTCTTGGCACGCTTTACGTGGTGGCTACAGACGATCCGTCTTCCGGTACTGCAGCCAGTCAAACGATCACGGTTGCGGGCACAGCTACTGCCGCAGGAACACTTTGTGTTTACATCAATTCTGAACTTGTTCAAGTCGGTGTTGCTGTTGGTGACGAAGCTTCTGATGTTGCGACAGCTCTTAATACGGCTATCAATGCAATGCCGGATCTACCTGTAACAGCTCAGGTCTCTTCCGGTGTGGTCACTGTTTCTGCAAAAAACAAGGGCGAAATTGGAAACGATTTGGTCTTGTCCTTGAATTTGTTGGGTTACATCAATGGTCAGGTGACGCCTGAAGGTTTGAGTGTGACGTTTGGTCAATTGACCAAGGGGACTGGTACTCCGGATCTTGATGATGCCTTTGAAGCGCTCAAGGACGAAGCTTTTGAGTTTATCGGCTTCCCGTACAATGAAGCGACGAGCTTGGATGCGGTTAAGACCTACATGACGCAAGCTTGGTCATATAACGTCCAGAAGTATGGCCATGTCTATTGTGCCCGCCGAGATACTCGTGATAATTTGGTCACTTTTGCTGAAAGCCGTAATGATCAACACGTTTCCCTGTTCGCGATCAATCCTGCGGATCCTAACGGTTTAGCAGAACGTCTCGGTGCGACATTGGGTCAGGCTGCGGTGTCTGTGAAAGCTGATCCTGCACGTCCGTTCCAAACCCTTGAATTAGTCGGTTTGATGGCTCCTCCGGCCGCGGCTCGATTCAACCAAGAGAATCGTGAAAGTCTTTTGAAAGCAGGCATCGCCACTTACAAAGACACAAACAGTAATACGCAAATTGAACGTGCTGTGACGACTTACACCGAAAACAGCTACGGCTCTGCGGATAACTCTTACAAAGATGCGCAGACTTTGCACACCTTGGGTTACATCATTCGATTCCTGCGCACTCGTATCACGTCGAAGTATGGTCGTCACAAGTTGGCCGACGATGGTACGAAGTTTGGCGAAGGTCAGGCTATTGTGACGCCGTCCATTATCAAGGCTGAATTGGTTTCTGCTTATTCAGAACTTGAATATTCCGGTTTAGTTGAAAACAGCAAACTCTTCAAAGACAACTTAATTGTTGAGCGTAATGCAACTGATGTTAACCGCATCGATTGCTTGCTGCCGCCGGATCTTGTCAACCAGTTCCGCATCTTTGCGATGCTTGTTCAATTCCGTCTCCAATACTGAGGTGTTTGAATGACTCAAAAACGTCTTTCCGGTACTGCCTACATTACGGTAGACGGTACGACTTTGATGGCGCGAGGCTCTTTTGAAGTGCCCTTGTCCGAATCGAATAAAACTCCGGTGATCGCCAATGGCGAAGTAGTTGGCTACGATGAGCAGCCGGTCGCTCCTTATTGCAACGCTGAAATTCAAATCAGTGATGAGACAGACTTTGAAACTATTACATCCAATAACTCTCAGACTGTGAAGTGTGAGTTCGCAAACGGTTGGAAGTATGTTTTGTCAGATGCCTTCATTCAGGGAACTCCGACGATGAATGAACAAGGCGTCGCTCAAATCAGCTTTTCTGGCAAGCGTGGTCAGTGGTTTAAGTAAGGATTGATATGAGTAAAACAATTACTTTGAAACATCCGCTTGAAACCTCTGAAGGCGTGATTGAAAAGTTGGATTTCCGAGACATTACGACGGGCGACTACGTGGCTCTTGGGCCGGTCATGGGCGTCGTTGTTCGTAAAGACGGAACATCTTACGTCCAAGAATTTACGAAAGTGATCATTGCTTACATTGTTCGGTTGACAGGTTTGACGGCGACAGATGCTGCAAAGTTGTCATTGCAGGACTTTATGCAAGTTCGTGATTACATTCGCGATTCGTTGGATTTTTCTACAGAGCCGGACTCGGAGATCTAAAACTCTTCCGAAAGGTCGCCTTCCGGCTCGCTTACTTTTGGCGAATCCCTCCTAAGGATCTAATGGAAACAACGCTTCCGATGCTTTCGGTCCTGTGGCAAGAAGCTATGGATATAGACCGTGAGCAGAAGGAGGCGTTGTCACGTTAAAAATGGCAAGACAAGAAACACAATTAAAAGCGGTCTTAACGCTTGTCGATCGAGTGTCCCCAGCACTCAAGGGGCTTAAAAAAGAGATGCGCATTGCCAGTCGAGAGATGCAAAAAGGGATCTCGCAAATAGGTGATGTTGCAAAAACGGCGGGAGCTGCAATTGTTGCCCTGGCGGCTGCTGGAGGGACAACATGGGCGGCGACGGTTGCTGCAGCTGACGCTTCTGTTGCGTTAGATTCATTTTCAAAACAGGTTGGGATCAATGTTGAGCGTCTTCAAGCTTGGCAGCAAGTTGCCGTTTCGACAGGCATGGAGGCTGACGAGTTTTCCGAGGCTTTGAGAGATATGAATATTGAGCTCTCTGATGCCGCAACCGGCGGAAAGGATGAGTTAGCTCAATTGCTTAAGCGGGTCGGTATTTCGGCTCGTGATTCATCAGGAAACATTCGAAATGCGAATGATGTTTTCCTTGAGTTTGCTGATGCAATCGCTCGTCAAACTGATCCGATGATTCAGTATCGCATGGCAATTCTTGCATTTGGTGAAGACACCGGCGCAAAGATTCTGCCAATTCTTCGACAGGGATCGGAGGCTTTCAGAGAAAGTGAAGAGGCGATGAAGGCTGCAGGGAGTGCTATTACTGATAGACAAATCTCTCGTTTGAGGGATTTTCGAAATCAGTGGTCTTTGTTGAAACAATCGTTTTCCGCTCTTTCGGTTAGTGTCCTATCCGGCTTGGCACCTTCTCTATCTAAACTTGCTCAAGGTTTTCAAAAACGTTTAATGAAGCAAGGCCACTAATCAATGCACACATTGAAAAGTGGGCGGAACAGATTTCTCAAGCAATGGACAAAATTCCTTGGGATGCTGTTATCAGAAAGATTGATGCCTTGATTTCGGGCGGAGATAAGCTGAAGAAAGAATTTGGGTTTGTTGGTGAAGCTCTGAGTTTTGTTTTTGAGAATATCGGGACGATTGCAACTGTTTATTTGGGCGGTAAGGCTTTAATGGCTGTAGTCAGTTTTGGTCAGGCGTTGGTAAGTCTTGGGAAAGGCATATCGATGTTTATCCGAGTTGCATTGCCGCTCATTGGAGCAGCGAGCCCATTTGTTCTATTAGCGACTGTTGTTGCAGCGGCGGCAATGGCGATTATTGATAAATGGGATCAGATTAAAGCAGTTGTGATGCCGATTATTCAAGGGATAGGAGATGCGATTAAGTGGCTTGTCGATTTAATAGCAGATGCGGCTCACTTTATTGATGACAAAATTCAGTCGTTGGTCCCGGACTTCTTAAAAAAGGGAACGGACATTCGAGTCGCTTTTGATAATGCCACTCAAAATGTCGGTGCTGAAGAGCAAACATCGGCACAATCTTTTTATTCAACTCAAGGCTTTTCTGTTCCCACTGATCAATCTCCGCAAGCTTTTATTCCGTCGGTGATTGATAACAGAATGAGTGGGCGTGTTGATGTAACTTTCAACAATGCCCCGGCTGGACTTTCGATTGAAAGAACGTCTGGATCCAACGGTGTAGCGGTTGATGCAAGAGTCAATCGTTCCGATACCGGTCGCGGTCCTTATGCTCCGACATTTGCTTTTGCGGGAGGTGACGCATGACGAGACTTCAGGCGTCATTTAAGGGCGTTCAGTTTTATGTTCAGGCATCCGATGCTTATGGCGGTCGTCGCACGGTTACTCATGAGTATCCGCAGCGTGATGAGCCTTTTACAGAAGACCTTGGGCGTGCTGCAAGGCATTATCGATTTGAAGCGTTTGTGCTCGGTTCTGATTTTATCGATCAAGCAGAGCGTTTAAGAGATGCGATTGAGTCTCCAGGCGCGGGGACTTTGGTTCACCCGGAGTTTGGAGAGCTTGAGGTCTTAGCAGTTGGCGGTGCCACAGTCTCTTTCTCGCAGTCAAATCGCGTTGCTCGATTTTCTCTTGAGTTTGTCGAAGCGGGTCTTAATGCTTTCCCGCAGTCGGATTCAGCAACTCAAACACTTTCCAGAATGTCTGCTGACAATCTGGTGAGCTCTGCAATTGATTCTTTCTCTGAAGCGATTCAAATTACCGGCATTGAAGAGTATGTCAATGCAGCACTAGAGGGTGATCTGCTTGACATGCTGGATATTGTTTCAAGTTCTGAAATTGCTCAAGTGTTAGGGTTTGCTGACAAGGTGGCGGATCTGGCCAATGACGCGATCAGCATTGTCGGCACGGATCCTCGTCAATTTGCGGAAAGGTTCATGGGTGCCATTGGATTATCAGACTTGGGCACAACAGCAGCAGGCTGGCAGCGAGCGGCCACTCGTCTGAAGTCTCTTGTCGACAACCTGCACGGAGAGCATGAAGAACCCACGTATTCAGAGGTTAAACCTCAATCGTCTAAGACGATTGAGAGTAACCGCGCAGCTGTCTACGGTTTTGCTCGTCAGGGAATCAGCGCTCAATTGGTTGGTGTGACTACCCTAGTCGGGACAAAGCTTGACACGACGGTTCAGAGTACAGATGTCTTAACTGAAGATGGTTCCGAAGTTGATCAAGAAAACACCTCCAGTGCCGCTCCTACTGTTTCGTATGACGAAATGATGAGCACAAGAGACACTGTTGTTGAAACGCTTGAGTCAGAAATGCTCAATGAGTCAACCGGTGACGATCTGTATATGGTCCTTCGAGAGGCAGCAACGGCCGTTTCTAAAGATCTTTCAGAGCGTGCTCAAAGTAAGGGTCTTTTGTATCAATACGATGCTGGAACGGTGATGCCGGCTTGTGTGATAGCGATGGAACTCTACGGTGATTCGACGCGATCCGAGGAGATTTGTGTACGAAACGCAGTCAGAAACCCGGGCTTTTGCCCCAACACGGTAAAGGTGCTCAATGAGTGATGTAGTCAGTGTCTGTGCCAATGGTGTTGACCTTAAAGGTTGGACGGATGTTTCGATCACGGCGGGCATCACGATGGCTGCGAGGTCGTTTACGGTTGGAATTACCTTTGCCTGGCCGCAAGCCAAAGATGTTTTAACGGCGGTCAATCTGGGTGACAGAGTTGAAGTCAAAATCGGATCTGAAACGGTTTTGACTGGTTATATCTTTTCAACACCGGTGAGCTATGGCGCCAATTCTGTGAGCGTATCGATTTCCGGTCGCTCAAAAACTGCAGACATTATTGACTGCTGCCCGATCGCCTCAGCTGTGACAAAGCCAACATCTGCGGCAGACTCCCCTTGGGCAAATGTAGGGGCAGTACCGGCTGCAGGATCTGTTGCTCAAGCACAAACCCCTTCTGTTGCTCAGTGGAAAAATAAGTCCATTGAGCAAATTGCAGCAGATATTTGCAAACCTTATGGGGTTGAAGTGGTTGCCGAAACTTCCACGGGAGATCCTATTTCACAGCACGCAATCGAGTCTGGAGAGACTTGCTTTGAATCTATCAGCCGACTTCTGATAGTAGGTCAGCTTTTCGCTATGGATGATGAAGCGGGTCGGTTGGTCCTGACGGAGCCAGGTGCTAAAGGTATCGCATCCGGAGGATTGGAGCTTGGAGTCAATATTCTTACGGGATCCGCTCAGCGAGATGCAACAGAAGTCTTCTCAGACTATGTGGTCGAAGGTCAGCACGCGGGAACAGATGAAACTTTTGCAGCCGATGCTTCGCATTTGGTTGCAGATGCTACTGATTCAGAATCGTCTCGATATCGCTTGATTGTATTACCACAATCAGGCGCAATGTCTTCAGATCTCTGCAGACAGATTGCCCAGTTTGAACAGCGCCGGCGCCGAGCTTTGTTGAAGTCTGTTTCTTACGAAGTAGTGGGTTGGCGTGATTCTTCAGGTCAGCTTTGGCGGCCAAACACTCAAGTCCATGTCAAGGATGACTTTTTAGGCATTGATGAATTACTGCTTTTAGCTGAAGTTACGTACTCGCTCTCTTCAGGTGGCATGATCGCTCGATTGAACTTGGCGCCGATTGATGCCTTTAAAGCCTCTCCCACAGCAACGGAGGTGGCTCAGTCTCAGGAGACGGGTGGCGGCAGTAGTTGGATGGATCAAGTCAAATGAAAAATTTTTTAAAGCTTATTCGTTCAATTCTCGGTCGTGGTGTTTTAAGCGCATCGAATGAAGAAACCAAACTCCGTTCGATAGACGCCGAATATTTGCCCGGAGAAATTCTTGAAGGGCTTGAACACTTTGAACCATATGGTTTTGGTTCCAGAGCATTTAAAGGATCTGAAGTTTTTTCCGTTTTCTTCAATGGCGACCGGTCTCATGGGGTTGTTCTTGTGACGGCGGATCGGCGTTATCGATTAAAACTCGAAGAGGGTGAGGTAGCAGTCTTTGATGATCAAGGGCAGAAAATTCACCTCAAGCGCACAGGCATTTTGGTTTCTACTCCGAAAAATTTAACAGCAACTGTCGGTGGAAATTTTGATGTGACAGTGACAGGAACATCAAAAATCAAGACTCAATCGCTGACGATTGACTCTCCGGATACGACGTGTACCGGGAATTTAACTGTCCAAAAGTTAATTACCGGTACAGGTGGCATGGCGATTTCCGGAGGGGATGGGGCCTCGGTTGACGGATCTCTGACGACAACCGGAGATGTTACGGCGGGCAATATCAGTCTTCAAAATCACACTCATACGGGCGTGCAGTCTGGATCTGGAAACACGGGACAACCGCAATGAGAGAACTTGAGATCAATGGGAAAGTCTCCGAACTTTCGATGTATGCCGATGATGAGCTGACAAGGGCTGTGATAATCAGCCTTTTTTCGTGGGCAAGAGCCCGTGATGATGATCAGGTCGAAGGTAGTCGTCGCTTTGGTTTTTGGGGTGACACATACGATGAGGCGGGGCAGGAAACTGGCTCTCGGTTGTGGCTGATGTCACGCTCCAAAATTCTTCCCGATACGGTTGAGCGCTGTAGGAAATATGCAGCTCAAGCGCTCCAGTGGCTAGTAGATGACGGTGTTGCAGATTCTGTAGACGTTCAAGCAGAGAGAAATGGCTTGGACCGAATTGACATGCAGATTACGATCAGCCGAAAAGATGATGATCGTCGGCTGCGGTTTTCTAATGTTTGGGAGGTTTTAAAAAATGGCGTTTAAGCTGCCAACGTTGAGAGAGCTCATCAAACAGATGACTGAGGATGCGGAGCGCGAAGCTGGCAGTGCTCAATTAAGAATGTCAAACCTTCGGGTACTTCCGAAGGTTTTTTCTTTTGGGGTGTATGGGCTTTACACATACATCCGCTGGGTCTCGAAACAGCTTTTTGCTGACACGGCTGAAGACGAGTATTTGCTTCGGCAGGCATCAATTCAGGGCATCTATCAGCAACCGGGAGAAAGCATTGAATCGGTAAAACAGCGCCTTCTTGATCGGTTGCGCAATCCTCCGCGTGGCGGCACTGCTTATGACTATGAGTTTTGGGCAAAAGAGGTTGATGGTGTGACCCGTGCCTGGTGCTTCCCGAAGGAATTGGGAATCGGAACGGTGGTTGTCCGTTTTGCGACAGACGGAGAGACTGAAAACGGTATCCCGACTGAAGAAAAGGTCGCAGAAGTTCAAGCACACATTGAAGAAAACGCTCCAGTTCCTGCAGACATCACAGTTGTTGCACCGGAGGCTCAGGTTGTGAATTTCACGATTGGAGACCTTTTGCCGTCGAATGAAACGATCAAGGCTCAAATTGAAGCAGAACTTGAAGCACTTCTTATCCGTGAGGGTGCTCCCGGAAAGATTTTCTACCTCAGTCACATTCAACAAGCGATTAGTTCGGTAGAGGGTGAGGAGAATCATGTGCTTGTCAGTCCCACTGAAGACATCATCTGTGGCAACACAAAGATTCTCGTGATGGGTGAGGTCAGTTATGTTGAAACGTAATTTTGACGAGCTTCTCACAAAGCTGCTGCCGCCCGGTCCCGCTTGGCATCGAAAAGAAGGTTCTCCCGGCAATGCCGTTTTAAAGTCTGGTGCGGATCAGCTTCAAAAAGTTGACTCTTACGCAGACAGTCTTATCGATGAGGCGGATCCGCGAACTGCTCAACAAACTTTTGACGATTGGTTGAGAGTTTATGGACTTCCAGACGACTGTCTTAAATATCTTGAAAACTTGACTGATGAGCAACTGCGAAGAGCGTTGCTTGTCAAAGTAAAACGAAGCGGCTTAACGGCCGCTTTTTTTAAGGAATTAGGGCTTGTTTTTGACATAGACATTGACACGAACTACTGCGATCCGTTTCGCGTGAACAGTCGAGCGGATGCTCGTTTGTATGGTCCTGAATGGAGCCATGCCTTTGTCTTGGTCATTACGGCTGATGTCAATTCCCAAAAGGATTTCTTCCGCGTCAATTACCGCGCAAATAACCGTCTCGCAACTTGGGGTGTTGAGTTTCTTGAGTGCTTGATCAAAGCAAACGCTCCGGCTCACGCACAAGTGATCTTCTCTTATCAATAAAGGTGAACAAATGGCACAAACGAAAGTAGCGGTCAGAACCGCGACTCAGGTGACTCTTGCTGACTTGGTCGATTATTGGCAAAGCGATGCTGTTCAAACGCAGCCCGACTATACCACTTTGAAATCTCAAGGTTTCCCGACAAATGGCAATCCGACAACAGGTTTGGCTGCAACTTTGCCCGGTTCAGCGTGGTTTGCCTTGCTTTCCGCTATGCGAGTCAGCGTTATCAAAGCAGCGGGATTAACGCCTGAATCTACTCCGAATCCCCTGCAGTTTCTTACAGCTCTGCAGTCTCTCGGTTGGGTCAATTCAAAAAGTATTCAGACCGATCTTTTAGCAGACTCGGCAATTACTGAAGCTAAGATTCTTGATGCAGCAATTTCTTTCGTAAAGTTAAAGTCAGATGTCTTAGCCACTTCTGAAGAAGCAATTGCTGGCTCGATAAACAATAAATTGATGACTCCGATAAGAGTCAAAGAAGCGATCACTGCGCAGACTCCGCCGGCGTTACCCACGGGGTCTTTTATTTACTACGGCGGCATTGATGTTCCCGATGGTTATCTTCTCTGCAATGGCGCAAATGTTTCTCGTACGACATACGCCAATCTTTTTGCAGTCATTGGCACAAAGTATGGCGAAGGTGACGGCGTCACGACATTCACGCTGCCAAATCTTGACGGGCGTGTTTTGCAGGGCACAAACGACACAGGTGAGGTCGGAACGTACCTCGAAGCGCAACTACCAAACATCACTAGCTTTGCACAATGGATTGCATACTGGGAAACTAAAGCTGAAG
>CABMQD010000008.1 GCA_902388655.1 uncultured Sutterella sp.
TCAGTGGCGCGAGCCGCTGACACAGTAGGGAATCCTCGGCGTTCACGCCGAGGAGGATGTCAATTCTCAGGGCAGGGGCCGGTTTCAAAGGGCCCTGTCCTTAGTGTATTTATTCTCTAACATATTGATTTTTAATAAATAAATCATTTATTGAAAAATCGTTAAAGAATACAAATTCTTTCAAGTCAGAAAATTCTGTCTGCTACAATAACCTGCTGTTAAAAGTATTTATTACCTACCGATTTATTTCAGAACAATGGCAGAAGAAAATTCCACCGATAGCGTTCGTTTGCCTCCGCATTCCACCGAGGCTGAACAGGGATTGCTTGGCAGTCTTCTGATTGACAACCGTGTTTTTGACATGGTCAACGATGTCGTCTCGCCCGAAGATTTTTACCGGGGAGACCATCGCAGAATTTACGAACATATTATTCAGTTAATCGGTCAAGGGCGTCCCGCAGACGTATTAACTGTTCATGACTCAATGGCCGCAGTCGGTTTAGGCCAGGAAGGCACCAAGAGTTTTTTGAACTCATTGGCAATGAATACCCCGAACTCCGCCAATGCCCGCCGCTATGCTGAAATTGTCCGAGATCGCAGCATTCTCAGAAATTTGGTCAATGTCGGTTCGCAAATCGTTGATTCCGCTCTCGATACAAAAGGGATGGAAACAAAAGATATTTTGGATCGTGCCGAGAGCTCTATCTTCAAAATCAGTGAGGATGCGCAGGTCGCAGGCGCCGGTCTCAAACCGGTTAAAGTCGCTTTGGCCGCTGTCTCTGAACAAATTACAAAGCTCTATAACTCCAAGAATCAAAATCCGGTCACGGGTGTTCCCACCGGCTTTATTGATTTGGATCGTTTGACCAAGGGCTTGCACCCCGGAGAACTTATTGTTGTTGCCGGCCGTCCGGCGATGGGTAAGACCACATTCGCAATGAATATTGCCGAGTATGTCGCCATGCGGGCGGAAATGCCGGTTGCGATTTTCTCGATGGAAATGCCCGCTGAACAGTTGGCGATGCGTCTGATCAGTTCCTACCAAAGAATTCGTCTGGAACACCTGAGAAATGGCCGTCTGGAAGGCGATGAATTCCAGAAGATGAGCGCGGCGGTGACCGATATCACGAATTCAAAGAATATCTTTATTGATGATTCTTCCGGTTTGACGATCTCTGATCTTCGTTCTCGAGCAAGACGTCTGTCCCGCGAGGTCAAGCAGTTAGGGCTCATTGTTGTTGACTATATTCAGTTGATGTCCGGTGACGGCCGAGGAGAAAACCGTGCTCAGGAAATCTCCGATATTTCCAGAGGCTTGAAACTCTTGGCCAAAGAGTTGAATTGTCCCATTATCGGTCTGTCTCAGCTAAACCGCTCTCTGGAACAGCGTCCCGATAAACGCCCGATGATGAGTGACTTAAGAGAATCCGGTTCTATTGAACAGGATGCGGACGTGATTATTTTCTTATACCGTGACGTGGTCTATAACCAAAACCTCAAAGACACGGATCAAGAACGTGACGCAGAAGCCATTATTCGTAAGCAGCGTAACGGTCCGACCGGTACGGTTGAGCTTACTTTCTTTGGTGAATACACCCAATTTAAGAGCAGAGCGAGGGTCTGATTAAATGGATGTTTTGATTACTTATGGCATTTATGCCGTTGCCTTTTTGCTGATTCTCGTTGGGGTCGCCGGAACGATTATTCCGGCTTTACCCGGGATCCCGATGATTTTTGCAGGCGCTTGGCTCATCGCTTACATGGAAGATTACCTGTATTTCGGCTGGGGCACGCTTATTGCATTGGGTGTGCTTACCGTGATTTCCATCATCATTGATTGGGTCAGTCAGACAATGGGCGCGCAAAAAGCGGGAGCCACTAAATTGGGGCTTACCGGAGCGCTTTTGGGCACGATTATCGGTATTCCTTTCGGTCTTGTCGGTATTTTTCTTTTCCCGGTGATCGGTGCTTTTGTCGGTGAGATGATCGGTCACCGTGATATGAGAAAAGCAGGAAAGGTGAGTTGGGCCACTTGGATCGGGATGATTGCGGGGATTGCGGCCAAGCTGGCCATTGCCTTTATGATGATTGGCATCATGTGCGTGATGCGTTTTGTCTGAGATGACTTCGGGGCCGATTGAAACGGCCCCGAAAAGTTTTTTCCGATCGTTTTTCTTCGCTATTTTCCATTTAATCGGTCAGCCAATCCGCTTGCTCGTTCGGTCTTTTGTACAGCCGATGCCTTGATACTCTTTTTTGTTCCAAAAACAATGGCTTCTTTCTGAGCTCGGGTCACACCTGTATAAAAGAGTTCACGGGTAGCCAATGGATTATCTTCATTCATTGGTAAAAGCACGGCAACATGTTCAAATTGAGAACCTTGCGATTGATGAATCGTCATGGCAAAAGCCGTTTCATGTTCCGGCAATAGCCCCACGGGAATTCTTTTTTCGCGGTCACCGATATAGAGCTCAAATCGCAGCGAATCGTCGCACTGTGGGATAACGATGCCCACGTCACCGTTATAAACGTCCAGTGTCGGAGTATTTTTACGGATAATGACCAAACGTCCGGGATAAAAAATCGACTGCGTCGGCACATGAACGTGTTCTTTGACGAGCTCTTCAAGGATTTCGTTAACGGCGTTGACACCGTTTGGTCCGATGCGTTGGGCTGCCAATATTCTAAAGCGCTCAGCCTCCGTCCAGACTTTTTTCAGAGAATCCTGCTGTGCGGGATTTTTCAGATACTCATCCAGCGCTCTGAGGTAATGGTCAAGATGGGGCTTAAGCCATTGGATCAAGTCTCTGTCGACATAGTGTCCATTTTTGTAGAGGCGGATTGCAACACAATCCTTTCCTTCACGGGCATTTTTAAATCGATTAATGAAGTCTTCCACATTAAAGGGGTTATCGGCTGTTTTAATCGCTTGAGCGAGTTTGCCGACGTTAGAGCCACTTGTAAATCGGTGGCTGATGGTTAATTCGGCCACATTTTGACTCAGCGCGCCGGACTCCGCAGTCATATCCGCCAACACGGAACCGGGACCTACCGCAGACAATTGATACTTATCGCCCAGAAGGATCAGACGAGTGCGTTTGCCGTCAATGACATTTAAGAGGCGTTTAGCCAGTCGCAAATCAATCATTGAGGCTTCGTCAACAATCATGACATCCACATCCAACGGATGCTCCTTACTGGGAACAATTCCTTTGGCGTCTCGGCTCAAAAGCCATTTATGAATGGTGCGGGCAGCCAGCGTATCTTCTTCGATTCGCTGCATGACTATAGGGAAGTAATCGGAGAAACGCTTGCACGACCCCAAAAGTGATTGCATGATGCGGCTTGTGGCTTTACCGGTTGGAGCGGCCAAAGCGATTTTGAGATCGGGCGCATCTAAAAGCAGACACTCCAACAGTTTGGCCACAACGGTTGTTTTACCGGTTCCCGGCCCCCCCGTTATGATGAAAAAGCGCTTTTGAAGAGCTTGGGCGACCGCATTTTGTTGCTCGTATCGCGACTTCTCATCTGTGGAAGTCGCCTCACCGTATTGCATCGTGTTAAAGCGCTCAAGTGCTGTTTTAACCTTCTTCGTTAAGGCTTTTGGGGTGTCATGGGCCAATTCAAGAATTTTCAATGCCACATCGCGCTCTTCAACGAAGTGGCGCTGCATATAGATTCGGGTCAGATCCTTTTGAATGTCCAACACAAAAGGAGAGGTCGGATTGATCGGTTCATTCAGAGCGGATGGTTTCAGGGCGAGCAATCCTTTTTGCTCCAATTCCGAAATGGCTTCCTTGGAGAGAATCGCTTCTCTGTCGTTTATCCACTGAACACACACGCTGCCTTTTTCATCGCTATCGGCAAAGACATCCATTAGGTGATGCAGATATTCTGGAACTGGGCGTGTGTCATTTTCCCTGCGGCACACGGTTCTCCATAGCGCTTCACCAATGGTTCGATAGGCTTTTTGTGCTTGAGTTAGTTCGGATTGATGTTCTGTCATACACGCTCTTTTAAGAGAAATGATTGTTGGCGATGTCCAGACAAGTCACGCCGTTGTCGCGCCACATACGTACAACCGTATCGCGATCATCAACTGCGAAAATCACATCGTAAAACGGTTCAATCAGCTCGCGGTACATTTTAATTTTGTATTCGGGATCGCTTAATTCCGGATAACTGCTCAAAATCAATTGATCGTAGTAGATCGCGTTTTTAGTGAGCCATTCTTCGGTGAGCGCTTTAAAACGAATGGGGCGAGCAGACAGCAGGATGACCTTGATGCCGCTTGTTTCTGCCATATCAATCAGCGCTTTTACTGCCGCTACAACGCCATCAAAAATGCAGGCGGAGTGAAATTCTTCACGCCGTTTTGGACGCTCGCGCATGTAGTGCACTCGATGTTCACACTCGCAAAGCGTGCCATCCAAGTCGAAGATAATGGCTTGAGGTTTACGTCTGATCATGTTCACTAATCCTTTCACTGACGGCGGCAAAGGCTCTCACAGCCCCTTCGTGGTAGCCGCACTCAAAAAACTCATCCAGACAGGCAATGAGCGTCGCAGGAACCTTGGCGGTAAATACACCAAACGGTTTTTCGTCATCACGTCGGATGCCGCGGATGAAGGCATAAATAACACCGGCGATTTTTTCATCGGGATCTTTCACGCCGCATAAGCTCAGGTGACGTCGAAGAGCGACCAAATAGATAAGGTACTGGAGGCTATAGTGGTGGTGTGAAATTTCTGCGCGAATTCTCTCCTGCGTGAAGCCTTCCGGCGTATCGGCGAGTTTGGTGCCTTTCCAGTCGAGAACAAAGTACTTGCCGCCAAACTTGAACATTAAGTCAATCGCCCCCGTCAGATAGCCGCGCAGAGCACGATCGTTTTCAATTTGAATGTGATAAATCGGATCAAAGTGAGACAGAAGCCTGCTCAAATTCTTAGCGCTGACAGCTTCTCGTCCTTCCGTTGGCTCGCCTATGGCAATGGTAAAGCTCATTTCAGCCGTTTTAAGGTGGCTGTTTAAGTCACAGAGTCTCAAATCGTCAGGCGTGTCAAAGACAGATTGATCAACGATTTTTGAGCACAGGACATCCTTCATCAAACGGTTAAAAACGGGGAGGTAGTCTTCAACGCTGTAGGGCTGAAGGTGATATTGGAAGGGCGTCATCAAACGTTTCAGTTTTTGATTTAACGAGTCTTCCGCTTCGGGGGCTCCTGCAGCTGCATTTTTCACAATGGTGAAATCCGTTTTCTCAAACAACGTGTGCAGAAATGTTCCGCTTTCCAGACCTCGTTCAAAATCCATGATGCTCAAAGAATCGGGTTCTTTTTTATCAAGCCTTTCAATTGTGACAAGATCCGTATCTTCTTCGTTGCTGTCTTCTTTCTCCTCAATAAGTGTCAGCGCTTCAGTTGTTTCGGCAGCGCCTCGGGCAATGGCCGTATAGCTTGTCGGGAACCATGAGGTGGGGATTGGCCGACCGGAAGCGACGCTCAATTCTTCTTTTTCAATGGTTTTCAGATTTTGATAACTCATCGCCTCATGCCAGGCGAAGGATTGTGTACTGTCATCAATGAAGTGAACGGCAATCCCTTCGGGATCATCTTTGATAAGGTCTTTCATGGCCTCATCAAATGTACTTACTTTGGGAGCCTTTTCTCCTGTCAGTATCTGCGCATAAGCATGAGAAGGGGGTTTTAATTTATTTCTGAAAGTGAAATAAGTCAGTGGAAGAACAAGTCGCTGTGATGCGCGTGTCATGCCGACATAGGCCAGGCGAAGCGTTTCCAGTTCATTTTCGTGATAAAACGATTTGATGACATCGGAGTATAGCGGGCAATAACTTAACGTCAGTTTGATATGCCCGTTATCAATTTCACGAAATACTCGTTGTTTGTCATGACCTGGACTCTTGGGTTCAAGAGCGTTAGCGTATAGCAGGAAAACTACCGGGTATTCGAGACCTTTGCTCTTATGGATTGTCATGACATTGACAAGATCTGCGTCACTGTCAAGTCTTAAGTGATACAGATCTTCATCTTTGGGACTTTGAATCTGTTGACTGAGCCATCGGGCAAGACCCGAGATGCTTTTAAGTGAAGCCGATGCCTGCTGCAGAATTTCAATTAACTGCTGGTAGTTGGCCAGTCGTCTTTCACCGTCAATAACCGGCAAAAGCCGCTTTTGAGTGTCGCATTCAAACATGATCTTGGCAAAGGCGGCAGAGACACCACGTCTGTTCCAGATATCGACAGCCTCTTCAATAAGCTCCCTGGAACGCAACGCTGCTTTATCATCAATGGCGCTGCCCTCGGGTACTTCGAATGCTTCTGGAATAATGGCATTGATCGTTTCGCCCATTAAACGTGTTGCCCTCGCCTGACGCAGAGCGCTGACATCCTGCGGAGCTTCAAGCGCTTCAATGATGCGCAACATCTCTTTGGCCTCTTCAGTCTCAAAGATGTTGTTTTCATCCTGAAAAAGAATTCGAATGCCTTTTTTTGCAAGCGCCTCTTTGAGTTCCGGCACATAGGTCTTTGCTCTCACGAGAATAGCGATGTCGCCGGGTTTGAGAGGTTCGGTCGGGTTCTTATAGACATTGCCTGATAAGAGCGCGGCGATTTCATTGGCGACAAGCTCAACTTGTTGAGATCGGTCGCCGCCCGGATTCAGTTCGGTTTCTGTTTTTCTCCAAATTTCAAACGTGGGAATCGGTTTAAATTCTTCACCGGTTTTGATTATAAGCGGACCTTTTCGAGCTCCGGCATCAATAGCGCTGTAGGTTAAACCCGAATCCAGGAAGGGGGTTTGGGATTGCGTGAAAAAGCGATTAATACCGGCCAGTAGAGTCGGGCAGGAACGGTAGTTGATTTTCAGTTCGGAGATATTTCCGATATCGTCCTGAGCCGCAAGGTAGGTATTGATATCGGCGTCTCGGAATCGATAAATAGACTGCTTCGGGTCGCCCACGAAAAAGACGGATTTCGCTCGGCTGTCATTCATTAAAAAGAGGCGCTTGAAAATCGCATACTGAATCGGATCGGTGTCTTGAAATTCATCAATGAGAACACCGTCATAGCGGCTTTGCACACGATTGACAAAGGCATCGTTTTTAAGCTCACGGTACATATCAAGGAGCAGGTCATTAAATGACCGAAGTCCTGCGCTGCGTTTCTTACGCTTAAGTTCCTCAGGAGCCGTTTTAATGAAATTTTCCAGGATTGCTCGGAATTTGTCTTCGAGTTCAATCTGTTCAGGAGTGCCCGTCCATCCGGCTTTTTTATCGTGTTTTCCGGTTTTCCCGGAAACGAAAAGCAGGTCTTGACAGAGGGTGATCTGTGCGTCTTCCGGAGTGCCGGTCAGTGTTTTGAGAATATCGTCCCACGGGGCTTTGTCCATGAGATAACGTTTAAGTTCGTCACTGTCGGCAAGGGTAATTTGCTCGCGCAAAAAGTTTTCGATCACTTCGTCTCGGAAATCCGCATCATCACCGATTTCAAAATCGAATCCTTCAGAACTTGAGAATTTATTTTCCTCAAGCATTTTCTGACAAAAGCTGTGAATCGTGCAGATTGAGGCGTCATCGAGTCGATCAATGGCATCACGAAAGACGTTTGCTTCAATACCGGCTTTACGCCACTTCTTAATAAGAGCGAGCAGGGTGGGGTCATATCTCGAGTCGTCAGGCACACTTTCCGTAAAAGCTTCCTGTGCGCGAATCAAAAGTTCCCGCACCCGCATCTTTAATTCGGCCGTGGCTGCTTTGGTAAATGTGACAAGGAGCAGCCTTTCAATCGGAATGCGCTCCTCCACAATGAGTCTCACCACAATGTGAATGAGTGAGAAAGTTTTACCCGTTCCGGCGCTCGCCTCAATCAATCGGCGCCCTGATAGTTCGGAGTCAATGACGTTAAATACCGATCTCATCGAAATCCTCCCATAATCAGGTTTTCTAAGCTCTCATCAAAAGCATCGGCGGCCGCCGATCGATCTGTCTCTTTGTCTTCCGGCCAGATCCGTTGCGGTTTAATTAAGGCAAAACATTTGGCAAAAAAGTCATCCGAAAGTACTGCGGCAGATTCATAATCCAGGCCTCGCCACATGATGGGTTCGAGCGAATCCGGGTAACGTGATGTGACAATACATCCTCGTTTGACAACTTCCCGCATCACTTGAACCAAACCACTGACAAAGTGTTGCGCGTGTCTGCAGCCGATCGAGCGATAAATTTCAATCGGTTCATCTTTTGTGATGTCAATCACAATTAGGTTTACGCTTTGAATAGCACCGACAGCGGCAGCCTTCACAAAAGCGCGTTCAAGCGAGCCTGACGAGGGGACAATTTCCAACAAATAGGGAATGTCTTTCTCAACATGTTCAATCCATAAGCTGTTGTCTTTTTTCTGTTTTTTAGATTGCTCTTTTGTTACGTCAAAGTAGAGAAGCTCAATACCGTCTGCCAGTAAAGTTTCAAACAATCCGCCTTCATCGATTTTGTCACAGAGGTTTTCGCGGATTACTCGGGCTTTCGAGAGGATCTCATTTTTAAGCGCGAATCCGTTTGCCGCTTTGCGTACGGCATCCTCGTATTGAAGAACCCGAATTTTTTCGGTACCTTTGGTTGGATCGATACTTAAACGTTCCAGGATTTCATCAACGTTTTTCCCTTCTTCGAGCAAATCCAATGTTTGAGCGCGCAATGCATACATATCAAGACCGCCGGAACTGCCGATCAGGGGAACCGTCTCCTCAGTGCCGCTTTCATACGCTCGGAAGCTAAGCTTTTTTTGAAGCCAGCTCATGCGTCCGCTGTAGAAACCCTGCAGGTCTTGAAGGTAAAGGTTTTCAGAAAAGAGCTTTGTTTGAATCGGACCGGAGAGCATAATCTCTTCGGGCTCTTGATATCGAGAGGCACGGGCTTTCTTCAGTGCTTCCAAAGTTCTCGACATGAAACTCTTCCAATAACGCGCCGGAGCCAAACGGAAATTATCTTCTGCGGTATCCGTGAGGGTAATTTCTGCGGTAAGACTTTTTGCCATGCGATCCTTAGCGGCTAACTGGGTCTCATTGCTCAGTGGCTTGGCATTATGAGTGAGAAAGTCCAGCAAATCCACAACAACGGGCGATGGATTTAAGGGCGCTTTTTTATCGCTTCCCGTGCAGTATGAACACACAAAACGCTCTCTTGCGGACAAAAAGAGATCCAGGAATGTATTGCGATTATCCAAACGACTGTCACGGTCGTTTTGACGCTTGAGCAATTCCGCGCCCATCAGATCGAATTCTTCAAAGCGCTGGTTGCCCGGAAAGCCTGAGTTTTCTCCCATGCCCAATGCAATGATGACCTTAAATGGCAGACCTCTGAATGTACTCATGGGCGCCAACGTGATACGACCGACTGCGGGGTTTCGGTCCGATGGGGCGCTGATGCGCTCTTCCAAGGCTTTCCAATAAACATAAAGCGGCATGGTAATGGGCTCTGGGACTGTGGTCAGGGCAAACTCCTGACTTCTGAGATCGCTGCGGATACTCATCAGAGCCATTCGGTCGGTGTGATTGGCAAAGAAATTGTCTAACAGTGAATAGGCCCACAAGGTTAGATCGGCGGGTAACGCTTCGTCCCCCAAGGCTTTCATGGATTCAAACGCTTCGGTGAGTTTGTTGCTCAATAGACAGAGCTTTAACAGTAAACTCTGATTTTCCGCAATATCGGCAAAACGATCAGAACCATGCTGCACGGGCAGGATATCGCCTGTGAATTCAAGCGTATCTTCTTTGAGAACATAACCCCAGCTTAATCGCTCGATCGCCCGTTCAAGCGTTCCGTCCTCGGCTTCTTTGATCGCTGCCTCTGTGGCTTGCGGATGCGTGAAGATGAAATGATCAATATTGATGCTGTCTCTGAAACCGGCGGCAAGCAACCAATCATGAATCACGTTGAGGTCATTGAGTGAGAGATCAAGCGCACTGCCCACCATCGGCAATTCAAGCCACGCATTTAAGGAGGGCAGGGTCAGCGAATTCATTAAAAGTTTCCCTAATTCAACAAGTGAACGGGAACTCATGTCGGTTTCAGCAGCCGCTTTGCCAAAGATCTGATAATCCATTCGGAATTCAGCCGGCAACGTCTGCATACAAGCCTCAAACACCGGGGCTGTTTTATCAATCTCGGGCGTCACAATCAAGACGTCTTCCGGTTTAAGCGACAAGCTTTTATCTGAGAAAAACGCTTGAATCATGTTTATTGCGTTTTGTACTTCCCGTGTTAATGTCGGCGCTTTGATAATTCGAATGGAGCGATCGGCATTATCAATAGTTTTTGGCAAGTAAACTGAAGAATTTTCCAGTATGGCCTGTTGAGCTGCGTGTAAAAGGTTGTCGGTTCCGCGGACCAAATCAAGCCGTTCGGTTTCGCTTTGAGTCCAAATATCGAGTTTTTGCAGTGCAGCGATTGTGAGATCGGGGAGTTTTTGCGGCCGATGGTCTGCCTGAGGCTGATCTTCCGGTGTGAAGGTCCAGAAACGGTTGATCATGGCTCGGGTGGAGGCCGCGTTTTTACGCAGAAAATTTAAAGTGGTGTCGCGTTCAGGTTCGGCATCGGCAAAGGAGTCAAACCAATACTCCACGCAGGGATTCAACAAGTAAACATAAACTTTATGATCGTTTTCAGATAAAAGTTTGATCACCGGCAGCATCAACGGAGAGATCCCGGTGGGTTCAAAAAAGTGAAGCGTTTCCGGTTCATTGGCAAATTTAATTTCCAAAGACTCCGGATTGGCGTAAAGCTTAAGCGTTTCAAGACCTGCCCATACCTCGGTCTTCGAGAGTTTTTCCCAAATAGCCTTCTGCCAACTGAAGTCCGGATGCGCCATGAGCGCTTCTTTTTCTTTAGTCAGTTGATCCGCCTTCAATTCCTCATAGACTTTTTTCGCTTCAACGTTCTTAAAGCCCATCCATTCTGCGACCCAATCAAAGCGGTAATTCACATATTTGTCAAAGACCGTGGCGATTTTAGAAGCAAGCTCATAACGAGCTAAAGCTTTTTCATGGACGGATGTGCGGCGACTGAAAAAAGTTTTCAGTCGATCGTGTTTAGCGATGAATTCATCGGTTAAAACGGTCCAGATGACCCAAAGAAAATCCTGCGCTTGATCAGGCTCTCCGACGCCGATTCCGGCGTAATTGTGAAACCAGGAGCCGGTTGTCCAGAAGTCGATTCCTGAACAAATGCCGTTGCTTTGCGCTAAATGCTGACGCAGACGATTATTGATCGCAGACGATGATGAAATGATTCGCAGCCGATCAAAGGGATTGGCGGTCTTTTTGTCTGCGGTTACCTCTGCGGTGAGGTAGGCTTCAAGAATTTCATAGGCGTTGCTGTAAACAGTCTTGAGCATCTCAGGCGAATCCTTTTATTTAACCGGGGACTTTTCGATTCGCAGGATTCCTGCTTTTTCTTTCCAGGTGTTGATCCAGCCGGTCAACAGCAGACTGTCTTCAATGTTGACTGTCAACATATAGTGACCGTTTTTAAGTCGGGTGATTTTCTGCGTTTTGTTAAAAGGCGCCTCCGTGAGGTTAAGCGCTGTGGTATCACTTGTGAATTCAAGCGTAAGGGTAATCAGACGGGTTTGCTCGTTTGTGTAATTGAAATGATGTTCTTGGACATACTGCTTAATGTCAAAATTTTTTTCTTTTTGAGCAGGCTCATTGAGTAACTCCGCTTCCGTAATGCGGTGAAGCGCCAGATGGCGAATATCTGTGTAACCGTCAAAGCGGCAAACAAGATATAGGCGTATATCCTGCTGCACGAGCCCCATGGGAGAAACGGTCTTTGTTTTTTCCTGGCCATCGGCATTGTGGTAGGTGATTTTCAGTTTTTTGTTCTCAAAAAGAGCGTTGGAGACCGCCTCGAAAATCCTCGGTTTAATGTTGGGCGGGATTTGCGGCAGACTGTTAGAGACAACGGCCACTTTATTGAGCCACTCATTTTCGTGCGTCACGCGCCCCGGCACATCATTGAGAATGTTTTTTGCGGCATCAAAAAAGGGCTCCATCGCACGATTGAGCTTACCGGGAAGTTGATACTTAAGATTGGCTTCAATGAGCCGCAACATTAAAGCTTCCTGAGGCGAGAGCTTTGTAAAAGGAAATGGCGTTGAATCTGTTCCCATGCGGTAGCAGTAGGGTCTGCTCCGATCGTCACGCTCTATGGGGAGATTCGCAGATTCGTAGAGCTGTTTGAGGTAACGCTGAAGTGTCAGAATCTGGACTTCAATGCCTGAGGCGCGGAGGCTGTTTTGAATTTCCAATGTGGAGATAAAGCGATGACGCGGGATGCGTTTGATGATTTCAAGATAAAGCATCGCTTGATTGATTGCGTTCATTTGTCTGGCCATTTTGGTTAATCTCCATACAATCATTGCACTTATTCTATCAATTTAAGATGGAGCTAAACGATCTGGACATTCTTTTTCCGGTTCTTGAAATCGATAAAAATTGCGTTTTGAAAGAGGCGTTGTCAACAGGAATTCCAATTCCGTATGATATTGGCAAAGTGCTCGCCGTTAATAGAGGGCCAAAGGCGAGTATGAGTTGAATTATTTCGTTGAACCAGACTATGCACTCTTCTGATCTGATCACCATGATGGGTTGGGCCGCAAGCGGCACAGGATTTACTTTTTTAATGACGGCACTCGGTGCTTCCGGCGTTTTTTTCTTCAGAAAAACGATTTCCGAGAACGTTCATCGTATGGCGTTGGGATTTGCCGCTGGCATCATGATCGCGGCCTCGGTCTGGAGTTTGTTGATTCCGGCAATGGAGGCGGTGGAGGAGGCGGGAGGTGAGTCCTGGCTGCCGGCAGCGGGCGGTTTCATTTTTGGGGTTGCGTTTTTACTTCTGTTGGATGAATTGCTGCCTCATTTGCATCCCGGTTCAAAAAATCCTGAAGGCCCCAAATCACAGATGTCTCGCGCATCTCTTTTATTCTTCGCGGTAACGCTTCACAACATCCCGGAAGGCATGAGTGTCGGTCTTTTGTTTGTGGTAGCCGGTCAAACGGGAGATCCGATGGCTCTATCGGCGGCTTTTGCTCTGGCGTTGGGGATGGGAATCCAAAACGTGCCCGAAGGCGCGGCGGTGTCTTTACCGTTAAGACAAGAGGGCTATAGCGCGAAAAAAGCCTTTGCCTTTGGGGCGCTCTCAGGACTGGCAGAGCCTGTTTTCGGAGTTTTGGTGGTTTTGTGTGCCTCTTGGATTACGCCCTTTATGCCATGGCTATTGGCTTTCAGCGCAGGGGCGATGATGTACGTGGTTGTTGAAGAGCTGATACCGGAAGCTCACCTTGGCGAACACTCCAATATCGGGACATTAAGTGTCATGGCGGGCTTTGTGCTGATGATGATTTTAGACTGTGCGCTCGGTTAAGCCCGAAGTCAGCATCTAGAACCAAAGAGCCCGATTTTCGGGCTCTTGGCGTATTCAGGACAGGATGCTACAACGACTCGCTGGCAAAATCGGCCAGTCGGCTTCTTTCTCCGCGCTGCAGTGTTACGTGCCCGGAGTGTTCCCATCCTTTGAAACGATCCACCACGTAAGTCAGTCCGGAGGAACCTTCGGTCAGGTACGGTGTGTCAATTTGAGCAATATTTCCGAGACAAACGATCTTAGAGCCGGGGCCCGCACGCGTGATAAGCGTTTTCATCTGCTTCGGAGATAAATTTTGGGCTTCGTCGATGATCACGAATTTATTGAGAAATGTTCGCCCGCGCATAAAACTCATGCTTTTGACTTTGATGCGACTGCGGATGAGGTCATTGGCCGCATGCCGGCTCCAGTCACTGCCGGACTCCATATTGTTGAGCACCTCGAGATTGTCTTCGAGCGCTCCCATCCACGGAAGCATTTTCTCCTCTTCGGTGCCGGGCAGAAAACCGATTTCTTCACCGACACTGACGGTGGCGCGCGTAAAAATAATTTCAGTGAAACGACGCATATCGAGCGTTTGCGTGAGCGCCGCGGCTAAGGTAATGAGTGTTTTGCCTGTACCCGCTTGACCCAAAAGGGTTACAAAATCGATATCGGGATTCATTAAAAGATCCAATGCGAAGCACTGTTCCCGGTTTCTGGCCGTAATGCCCCAGACAGAGTGTTTCGATTGGGTGTAATCACGCACAACACAAAGTGTCGCTGTTTTCCCCTCAATGGACTTGATTTGCGCCATGAAGGAGTTGTCAGGTAAATAGACAAAAAGGTTGGTGAACCAGTCACGCACTAAGGGCCCGGTGACTTTGTACCATGTGCGTCCGTCTTCCTTCCAGCTTTGCATCTTTTTACCGTGAGTTTCCCAAAAATCATCCGGCAACTCCATGCAGCCCGAATAGAGCATATCGGTATCGTCCAGGGTTTTATCCGAGAAATAATCTTCAGCGTCCAACCCCATGGCCGTAGCCTTGATGCGCATATTGATGTCTTTGGAAACTAAAACAACGGAGCGCTGTTTTTCACGATTTTTCAGTGCCTGGACCACAGCCAGAATTTGGTTGTCAGCTTTGCCTTGAGGAAGCCCCCGGGGCAGTTCGGCGTCCAGCGTGTGCGTTTGGAAGAAAAGCTTACCTTTGGCTTCCGTGTGACCTAAAACGGATAATTCAATTCCATCGGTGATACTGTTCTGACTGTGACTGAGCAACTGATCCAGGTAGCGTGAAACTTGACGGGCGTTGCGAGCGACATCGCTCATACCTTTTTTGTGACCATCGAGTTCTTCGAGTGTCATCATGGGTAAAAACACGTCGTGCTCTTCAAACTGAAAAAGTGAGATCGGATCATGCATCAACACATTGGTATCGAGCACAAATAATTTTTTCCCGTGAATCTTGGCTCGATAGCCTTTGGCTTTTTTTAAAGATTCCGAAGGCGTTTTCTCTTGCACCGGTAGAGCCGTCGCAGCGTTTTTCTGAGTTCTTTTGATCGGGGCTTTTGCAGTATCAACGGGGCCCGGTTTTGTTTGGGCGCGTGATTTTGCTTTCATTTCCGTTTTTGCGACCGCCTCTGCGGCCTCTGTGTCTTTTAATATCGTTCCCAATTTCTCGGGTAGGGGTGGTAAGGGCATACGTCACTCCGAGTTAAAGCGATTTCAGATGTTCAAGAACAGCCTGAGCGTGACCGGCAACTTTCACTTTACGCCATTCAGCGCAAATGATTCCATTAGGGTCGATCAGAAAGGTGCTGCGCTCAATGCCCATGTATTCACGACCGTAGAGTTTTTTGAGCTTGATGACGTCAAAGGCTTTGCAAAGCGATTCATCCGCATCACTGATTAGGGCAAAGGGGAAACCTTGCTTGGTGCAAAAATTTGTGTGGCTTTTGATGGAATCACGCGAGACTCCGATGATTTCACAGCCTGCAGCCTGAAATTGGGGATAAAGTGCGGCAAAGTCTCGGCCTTCCATTGTGCATCCGCTGGTGTTGTCCTTCGGGTAAAAATAAAGAACCGTATAGCGGCCCTTTAGCGATTCGGAAGAAATTTCCCCGCTGGTTGCCTGAGCGGTAAAAGCGGGGGCGGGAGAACCTAAAGTCACTGTCATTGTATGATTGCCTTCCAAAGAAACCAAACTGTTTGAAGCTTAAACCATTTAGAGTAGAATCGTCGCAATTTCTTGCGATATCTTGTGCAAATATATCATGACAAAAGACGGTCCTCTTTGGTTGGTAATTCTCAGCGTTTCAAGCGGAGCCATTCTCGGCGCGATGATTCGCTGGGCGTTGACTTATGCATTAAACGGAACGTCTTGGTTTTTATCTTCTCCATTGGGAACGCTTTTATCCAATTTGTGCGCGGCCTATTTGATGGGGATGGCGCTTGCCTGGCTTTCCACCCGACCGGAGATCAGTCCTGCGGTTCGTCTTTTCATCATTACCGGCTTTCTCGGTGCATTCTCAACGTTAACGGCCGTTTTGGGCGAAAATCTTCACTTCATGCTTAACGGTCAATGGCTGGCCTCACTTGAGCATTTCCTGATGCATATCGGAGGATCTTTTGTCGCGTTGGTTCTCGGTGTGCTGACAATTCGTGGTCATCTCTAATTGAAAACTCTTTGTTTGAAAATCATCTGTGACAATCTATTTCAGATTGGTCTATCTTGCTGATTTTTAAAGATTTAATTTCCTTCTCTTGCCCCTTGAAAATTGAGTTTGATACCCCATATAGGAGTTAGAACTAAACGATTTCCCGACAGCAAAACTTCGGGAAGCACAAGGAAACAGAAGCAATGAGACAAGATAAATTAACAACGAAATTCCAACAGGCTTTGGCTGACGCCCAATCGATTGCTCTTGGCAACGACAACCAAATTATGGAAGATCTTCATCTTCTTGACGCTTTTTTGCGTGATGAAGACGGATCAACCAAATCGTTGTTGCAAAGATCCGGAGTATCGGTTCAGAAGCTTGTTCAGGAAGTGGAAGACACTATTCGCCGTTTGCCCAAGGTGAGTGGCACCGGCGGCAATATTCAACCGGGTCGTGATTTGATCAATTGGTTGAATTTGACTGAAAAAGAAGCCATGGCCCACGGTGATGAATACATTTCCGTGGACATGGCGATGTTGGCGCTGACCGAATCACAGGGCGAAGCGGCTCGAATTGCCAAACGATGCGGATTAACCCGCAAGGCACTCGAAGCTTGCATCAGTGAGGTCAGAGGCGGTGACTCCGCTGACAATCCCGATGCGGAAAATCAACGGGAAGCGCTCAAGAAGTACACGATTGATCTGACGCAAAAAGCCCGTGAGGGCAAACTGGATCCGGTGATCGGGCGTGATGACGAGATTCGCCGTGCGATGCAGATTTTGCAGCGCAGAACTAAGAATAACCCGGTGCTTATCGGTGAACCGGGTGTGGGTAAAACCGCCGTGGTCGAAGGGTTGGCTCAGCGCATCGTCAACAACGAGGTGCCTGATACGCTCAGAAACAAGCGTATTTTGAGCTTGGATATGGCAGGACTTATTGCCGGGGCTAAGTACCGCGGGGAATTTGAGGAGCGCTTGAAGAAACTGCTCAAAGAAGTGACTCGCGCAAACGGTCAGATCATTTTGTTTATCGATGAATTGCACACCGTGGTGGGCGCCGGTAAAACGGAAGGCTCCATGGACGCGGGTAATATGCTCAAGCCCGCTTTGGCTCGCGGTGAGCTTCATGTCATCGGCGCCACGACGCTTGATGAATACCGTAAATACGTGGAAAAAGATGCCGCCTTGGAGCGTCGTTTCCAAAAAGTGATGGTCGATGAGCCGAGTGTGGAGGACACGATTGCGATTTTGCGTGGCTTGCAGGAAAAGTATGAAGCGCACCACGGCGTGGAGATCACAGACCCAGCCATTGTGACGGCAGCGGAACTTTCTCACCGCTACATTACTGATCGTTTCTTGCCCGACAAGGCCATTGACCTGATCGACGAAGCGGCCGCGCGTGTCAAGATGGAAATTGATTCGAAGCCTGAAGCGCTCGACAAACTCGATCGCCGTCTTATTCAATTGAAAATTGAACGTGAGGCGATGAAAAAAGAAACTGACGAGGCCAGTAAAAAGCGTTTGGCTGCGATTGAAGAGGAAATAAATGACCTCACCAAAGAGTACGGTGATTTGGAAGAGGTCTGGAAGAAAGAAAAAATTGAAGCGCTTGAAGCCAAGAATGCTCGTGACGAAATTGATAAAACGCGTCACCAAATGGAAGAGTATCGACGCCAGGGTCAATTCGAAAAGCTCGCAGAACTTCAATACGGCGTGTTGCCCAAGCTGGAAGAAAAGCTTCGTAAGGAAGAGTCCAAGAAGGGTGAAATGAAGCCAAAGCTTTTGCGCACGAGTGTGGGCGCGGAAGAAATCGCGGAAGTGGTTTCTCGTGCAACCGGCATTCCTGTCGCGAAGATGATGGAAGGCGAACGCCAGAAGCTGCTTCACATGGGTGAGGCGCTTGAACGTCGCGTGGTTGGACAGCCTGAAGCGGTTAAAGCCGTGGTGGAAACGATTTTGCGCTCCAGAGCCGGCTTGTCAGACCCCAATCGTCCGTACGGTTCCTTCCTTTTCTTGGGACCGACCGGTGTCGGTAAGACCGAGTTGACGAAGGCTTTGGCGGAATTCCTCTTTGACACTGAGGATGCCATGATTCGTATTGACATGAGTGAGTTTATGGAAAAGCACTCTGTTGCGCGTTTGATTGGTGCGCCTCCGGGATATGTCGGTTACGAGGAAGGCGGTTACCTTACGGAGGCTGTCCGTCGCAAACCGTACAGTGTGATTCTGCTCGATGAAGTGGAAAAAGCGCACCCGGATGTCTTCAATGTGTTGCTCCAGGTTTTGGACGACGGTCGTATGACCGACGGTCAAGGACGCACGGTGGACTTTAAGAATACGGTGATCATTATGACGAGCAACTTGGGTTCTCACGAAATCCAGTCGCTGGTCGGCGCCGGCAAAGACGAAGTCCGCGCCGCGGTGATGGCTCAGGTTCGTGAACATTTCCGTCCGGAATTCGTCAACCGTATTGATGAAATTGTGGTCTTTAACGCTTTAGGCGAATCGGTGATTAAGGATATTGCCAAGATTCAACTGAAGAAATTGGCCGCCCGCGTTGAGGCTCAGGATATTAAGTTGGTCGTAACCGATGAAGCCTTGACGGAAATCGCTAAGGTCGGTTTTGATCCGCTCTATGGTGCTCGTCCCTTAAAGCGTGCGATCCAAGATCACATCGAAAATGGTTTATCTCGCCTGCTTTTGGCCGGCAACGTTAAACCGGGTGATACCGTGACGGTCGGTGCTAAAGGCGATGACTTCACCTTTGATGTGAGTGCCGCTGAGGCTTAATTTAGATTTTCCTAATCTAAATTACTTAAAAAAAGGCCTGAATTTTTAAATTCGGGCCTTTTTTGTTTAATTTCACTATTTACAACAGGTATTTATTAGCGTTAAATTTAACCACAAAGTTGATAGAGGCGCGATGCGAAAGAGTATTCGGTCAGAGGGGACACCTGAAGACGGCTGAAGAAAGGTCAAATCGCCGAAACGATGATTCCGGTGGGAATCACCAGTTGGGCATGGGAAGAATATTTCCATGACTCCTGCTTCCTGGGTGAAGTGGAGGAGCTATCGATCGCAAACGGCTGTCATCGCCTTATTTGAATGACAAAAGCAAGGTTGCATCGATGGATGCAACTTTTTTTATAGCTTTTGTTTAATTCAATAAGAATAAGGATTAATGATGACGACAAGCTCTGTTGCCAATCAACTGCAAAGCGAAAAGACCGAAATGCGTCGCGACGTGACGCTTTTTGGTGGTATTTCCGTTTTGGCAGGCATTATGATCGGTTCCGGTATTTTCTACATCGGTGCCATCGTTCTTCAACGCGCGGGCATGAGCCCGGGTCTTTCGCTTCTGGTTTGGTTAATCGGCGGTTTGGTTACGCTTCTGAGCGGTATCTGCTTTGCCGAATTGGGAGCCATGATTCCGAAGGCGGGCGGCTACTATGTGTATCTGCGTGAAGCCTACGGTGAGCGCATTGCCTTTATGTGTGGCTTCGGCAATTTCTGCCTCTCTAACCCCGGTTCAATCGCCGCTTTGGCTGTCGCTTTCGCAGCCGCGCTCAATTCCATTTGGACAATTGATCCGGTTACGCAAAAGGTGATCGCGATCTCTACCGTTTTGCTCCTGACACTGATCAATATTCGCGGTGTAGGTATTGGCAGCCGTTTAGGCAATGTCTTCATGGTATTGAAGATGCTGCCGATTCTTCTGATTTTGTTTGCCGGTCTGCTTTTGGGTGAAGAATCCCCCGACCTCTTCATGTATCCGGGTGAAATGCCCTCCATTTCGACGCTGTTGTCCATGATCGGTTTTGCGGTGATTGCGACCCTTTGGGCCTATGAAGGTTGGACCAACCTCAATAACATTGCCGAAGAAATCAAGAATCCGAAGAGAAATATTCCGCTTGCCTTGATTTTGGCCATTGTCGGTGTGGCACTTCTGTACGTGCTTTTCAATTACGCAATTTTCCGTGTCGTGCCTTATGGCAAGATCGTTGAAATGGTGAATTCCGGCAACTATTACTTGGGTACTGAAGCGGCCAATATGCTTTTCGGCAGCGCGGGTCTTTACATTGTCGGCGCGGCCATGATTTTGGCGATCTTCAGTTCGTTAAACGGTTGTGTGTTGGCTTTCCCACGCATGACTTATGCCATGGCTCGTGACGGCGCATTCTTTAAGCCCTTTGCCAAGTTGCACCCGACGTATCGCACACCGATTAACGCTCAACTGGCTTCCGCTGTGCTCGCTATCGTTTTGATTCTGTCCAGAACGTTGGGCGAATTGACCAGCCTTGTGGCTTTGTGCGGCATGATTTTCCACGGAATGACCTTCTTTGCCGTGATTGTTCTGCGCCGCAAGTATCCGGATTTGGAACGTCCGTACCGCGTCTGGTTCTATCCGATTCCGATTTTGATTATTTGTGCTGTGATGATCGGTTTGATTATCAATACGATTGGCAACGATCCGATCACCGTGGTGTTAGGTTTCATCGTGCCGTTGCTCGGTTTGGTGATTTATGAAGTAATGTTCCGTAAGCAACATGACGCCCAAGTGGCCGCCCAAGCTAAGGAAAATGGAGAGTAATGCTATGTCGACATTGATTTATAACGCCAATATTTACGTTGAACGTGGCGTTTTTGCCCAAGCTTTGTTGGTGGGCGATGATGGCAAGATTGTGGCGGTTGGCACTGAAGAAGAGGTGCGCGCTGCATGCACGGGATCGGAAACTCAATTTGATGCTCAAGGCCGCACGATTGTTCCCGGCTTCAATGATTCGCACCAACACTTATTCAACACGGGTATTGCGTTGGCGGCTGTGCGTCTTCAAGGCGTAACCTCTATTGCCGAAGTCATCGAACGGGGGCGTCGTTACATTGAAGAAAATCAGCCTCAGCCCGGGGAAGTTATTCATGGCATGGGGTGGAATCAAGATTATTTCACCGATGAACATCGTCTTTTGACTCGCCATGATTTGGATAAGATTTCCACGGAGCATCCGATTATTTTCGATCGGGCTTGCGGTCACATTCTGACCTGCAATACGAAAGCCCTGGAAATGGCCGGTGTCACAACGTCCACCGTTCCCAATGCGGGCGGGGCGATTGACCAGGAAAACGGGGAACTCACCGGTGTGGTTCGTGAAAACGCTCGCTCTCAAGTTCGCTGCTTGATGAGTGAACGCTCTCTTGAAACGAAGAAGCGCTTGCTTCGCACGGCGATCAGGCATGCCAATGAAACGGGGGTTACCTCGGTGCAAACTTGTGATGTGCGTTTAGGCGATTGGGAATCGACTTTGGAAGCGTACAAGCAGGTTCTCGCCGAAACACCGTCATTGCGAGCCTACCATCAATTCAGCTTCATGGAACCCGCCGGTTTCCAAGCGTTCTTAGATAAGGGTTACCGCATGGGAGTCGGTAATGACTTTAACCGTATCGGACCGTTGAAGCTCTTTGTTGACGGCAGTCTCGGTGCCCGTACGGCTTATATGCGCCAGCCTTATGCGGATGATCCTTCTACGCGTGGTATTGCGACCTTGACGCCGCAAGAGATTGATACATTGGTCGAAATGGCCGTTAAAAATCATTGCGGCGTGGCAGTGCATGCTATTGGTGATGCGGCTATCGAAAATGTTTTAAACGCCTATGACAAAGTTTGTGAAAATGGTGAAAACCCCTTACGCTTGGGCATCATCCACGTTCAAATCACGGACCGTCCTTTGCTTGAACGTTTCACCAAGAATGACATTTTGGCTTTGGTACAGCCGATCTTCCTGCACTATGACACCGCTATCGTTGAAGATCGCGTCGGCAAGGAATTGGCCGCTACGAGCTATGCCTTTAAGACTTTGATGGATTTGGGGGTGCATACGAGCTACGGCACGGACAGCCCCGTCGAAGACATGAATCCGATTGATAATATCTACTGTGCTGTCACGCGTAAGAACCTGCGTGGTGAACCCGCGGGAGGCTGGCATCCTGAAGAATGCGTGGATATCTATTCGGCCATTGACGCCTATACAATCGAAAGCGCCTATGCGTCTTTTGATGAAAAGGTGAAGGGCCGCTTGATGAAGGGTTATTTTGCTGATCTTGTTGTTTTGAGCGATAACATCTTCACGGTCAATCCCGATGATATTCGCACAGTCAAAGTGGATGCGACGATGGTTAACGGCCAGTTCGTTTACCAGCGTACTTGATTCAGTCTGAGAACGCAATAGAAGTCAAACGGCTTGCTCCAAAGGCAAGCCGTTTTTGTGCGGTGAGATTTAATTTAATTGGTAAAGCGTTGGTGTCAGGTATGACACTTCTTCTTTAACGAAAGGCTCGTAGAGTTTCCCGTCAAAAGCCGGATAACGCACCTCTTCATCTTCGTCTTCAAGCATGAAAGTTGCATCTGCAAAAAGACGAACCTGATCATGACTGAATTGGTGGTAACTTAATGTGGCCTCCAAGCTGTCGAGAAGATCTTCCGGATCATCAAAAAACACCGGCCATCCGAGGCCCTGGTAGACCTTGGAATTTTCGCCTTTCAAACTGATACCCAAACGAAACTCTGCCATTTTCGCTTCCCCGGGAGTGGTCGGTTCATAAAATGGCGCAATAGCAATCTGCAGATCTTTAATGGCATAGCCGTCTGTTTGCTGCAGTTTGTCCAAGGCCTCTTTTAATGAAAAATGTCTGAATAGGCGTCCTGCTTCCATCATGGAAGCGATGCAGGGGAGCATAAAACTTGTGTTGTAGGTGCTCAGATTGTCGACTTTTTCAAGGTATTTCTGCATCTCTGAAGATGGATGAAGCAGAAATTCCATGTGAGTGGCCGGATAATGTTCTTTGAAAATGCGGTCCAATGCGAAAAGAAGATTCTTTTGCATTTTTTCCAAACTCGTTTTCGGCACATGAGTGGTCAGAGGCAATTTCTGAATCGGAGTGCTGATGATGACAGGCATTAAGCGGATATCAGCGACGAGCTCCGTCATTTCTTCGCGTGTTTCGTCAGAGTTGATAAATCGGCAGATGCCGGGCTTGCTTTTTGCTACCCAGGTTTGGATGTAGCGTTGCATTTCGTATGGACGCAGGGCGAAGGTATCCGTGTTGACCATATCACGATTGATACGGATCTCATACTCGGCGGTAAAAAGCGCCTTCAGGAACGATTCAATCTTTTTCAAAGCCTCTTCGGGAATTGGACCAAAGGGCAGACCGTAGGCGCTGGATGCCATGAAAGGAATCACCAATAGCGAATGGGTGTATTTGTCATCTATGGCGTTGCAGGCTAGACATTCAAAAAAGAAAGTCCAGCGCATCAAATCTGAAAATTCAGAATTGCTTTCTTCGAGTGCCTGAATGACAGCCGAGATAAAGTCACCCTCAACGGTCGAAAATGCTGAAATACAGAGCGTCTGTAATTTAGTAAAAAGCGGGTACTTTTTCTCAATTGATTTCTCTGCATCAATCTTTTTGATGAGATCAACGATTTCTGCAACTGTTTTGGCGAATTGTTTGCGGTCAGTCACGATGGCAATGCTTAGAAAAGAGAAGGGCGAGCCGTTTGGCATCGCCCTCCTTTCGGTCAATCATGGATTAGAGGGTCTTGGTGTGCACTTGGATGAGCGGGGTGTCATCTAAGGGCGGCAAAACCTTTCTCGGGCGTCCCGGGTAGATCACAGGGGAGTAATCGACCGGATGGACGAGTTCAGGGTTCGTGTGGACAACCGTCAGACCACTCTTGGCTAAAGCTTCATCAAGCCCCGCAGTTAAGCGCTGCAGTGCATCCTGTGCGTTTTCTTCAACCGTTTCAGTGACAACGGCTTCAGTCTCGACAGTTTCAGCGACTGCTTCAACAACTTCTTCAACAGGAGTTGTTTCTGCCTGAGTCACATCGGATTCTTGAGTTTCCTCAACAGTTTCTTCTGCTCTCGGACGTTGAGCAACAGGTTCACGCTTTTGGTTGGCGATGTTGCTTTCCACGTTCACATGATGCGGTTCAATTGTCGAGGGCTGAACTTCGGTGTGAAGCTGCGCTTCATCCAAAGGAGCGGTGCGAACCGGAACGTCCTGGAGATATTCTTCTGGTGGCACGATCGGTGCGCGATTCATTTCCTCCGCTTCAACTTCGGGCGGAATACGATCACGGCGCGTCATCGATTCGTCGTTTGTGCGGCGACGACGGCGCGGACGACGTTCTGCAGTGTTCTCTTGAAGCTTGACCTCAGGGACTTCCGTAGTTTGAGCTGTTACTTCAGGCTCTGTTTGCCCTGGAATCGCGTCCGCAGCGAAATTAAAATCCTCGTCATTTTGGACCGGTTGAACCGGGGCTTGAGCCGGTTTAGGCAAAGCCACCTTGGTTTCAGGAGCGGGCAACAATTCCGGTGTCTCTTCAGACTTCACGCGACGACGCGGACGGCGACGTGTTTGTGCTTCACGGGCGACTTCCTTTTCAGCCGGTTTAGCTTTTTCGGTCGCTTCGTTTCTCTCGATGGCAGGTTTTTCCTCGTCTTTTTCCGTACGAGAGCGTTCTCGGCGGCTCCGGCGAGCGGCGTCTTTCTCACGTCTGTCTCGGGGATTGCGACGGGAACGACGATCAGTACGCCCCTTCTTTTCTTCGTCTTTCTTGTCTTCTGTTTTGTCAGAAGAGCCGAAAAGGAAGTTGATCAAACGACGAATGAGACTCGGTTCTTGAGCCGCTTGAGCCCGCTTGGCAGCTTGTTCGCGAGCGGCTTTTTGTTCAGCCTTCTTATTGATCAGGCGATCGGCCTCATTGTGTTCCGGCGCAACTTCAGGCATGAAGTTGCGAAGAACCGGTTCCTGACGTTTGGCGGCGGGTTTTTCCTCCGCTTTCTTAACGCGATAGGGATCAATGGACTCTTCATCCGTTTGAATTTCTTCAGCGCGTTTGTAGCTGGCCACTTCATCGTCGAGACGTTCATCATCGTAACGCAGACGTTCGATGTGATAATGCGGGGTCTCGAGGAACTTATTCGGAATCAAGACGATCGGCAAACGGTGACGTTGTTCGATTTTCGCAATGTCACGACGCTTTTCGTTCAAGAGGAAGCTTGCCACATCCACCGGAACCTGGGCGTGCACAGCCCCGGTTCCTTCTTTCATGGCTTCTTCTTCAAGGATTCTCAAGATCTGCAAAGCACAGCTTTCAGTATCACGGATAACACCGACACCGTTGCAGCGCGGGCAGGTGATGTGGTTGCCTTCGGCCAAAGCGGGACGCAAACGTTGACGAGACAGTTCCATCAGACCGAAGCGGCTGATCTTAGCCATCTGCACTCGGGCACGGTCATACTTGAGCGCATCTTTGAGTCGTTGTTCAACGGCGCGTTGATTCTTCGGATCGTTCATGTCAATGAAGTCAATCACGATCAAACCGCCCAAATCGCGCAGACGCATTTGACGGGCCACTTCATCGGCAGCTTCGCAGTTGGTGCGGAAAGCGGTCTCTTCAATATCGGAGCCGCGTGTCGCGCGCGCAGAGTTCACGTCGACGGCCACCAGGGCTTCAGTGTGGTCAATCACGATGGCACCGCCCGAGGGCAAAGGAACCGTACGTGAATAGGCCGTTTCAATCTGATGTTCAATTTGGAAGCGCGAGAACAGAGGCGTTTCTTCGCGATAGCGCTTCACGCGGCCAACCATGTCTGGCATCACGTGCGCCATGAATTGGCGGGCCTGATCATAGATTTCGTCAGTATCGACGAGAATTTCGCCGATTTCCGGTTGGAAATAGTCGCGGATTGCGCGAATAACCAAATTGCTTTCTTCAACGATCAAAAATGGAGCGGGATTGGCACGCTTTAATGCGTCTCCCTTGGGGCCCGTGGATTCCGTCACATATTTTGTGACGTTGCGGTTGCCTTCACGAACCTGCAACTCGTATTGGGGCTGGGCGGCTTCACAAATGGCTTCCCAGAGTTTGAGCAGGTAGTTTAAGTCCCATTGGAACTCATCGACGGTTCGGCCGATACCGGCAGTACGGGCAATGATGCTCATACCGGCGGGCAATTTCAGACGATCCATTGTTTCGCGTAGCTCTTGACGTTCTTCGCCTTCAATGCGACGGGAAACACCGCCTCCGCGCGGGTTATTGGGCATTAAAACAAGGTAACGGCCGGCCAATGAAATAAAGGTGGTTAGCGCCGCGCCTTTGTTGCCACGCTCTTCTTTTTCAACCTGAACAATCAGTTCCTGTCCTTCAACCAGCGCGTCACGGATTGTCGCCGTTCGCACATCGACGCCTTCTTTGAAATATTGGCGTGAGACTTCTTTGAAGGGGAGAAAACCGTGGCGATCTTCGCCGTAATTGACGAAACACGCTTCAAGACTCGGTTCAATGCGGGTGATGATACCCTTATAGATATTGGATTTACGTTGTTCGCGGCCTGCGGTCTCGATATCAATATCGATCAGCTTCTGGCCGTCAACAATGCCAACGCGCGTCTCTTCGGCGTGCGTGGCGTTAAATAACATGCGTTTCATTGCACACTCCGGGCTGACAACCACTGTCGCAGGTCGTCAGAGTCAGGCGTGCCGTGTCTGAAATGAAATCTGCAGCGCAAAAGCTATGGCGTGTTAATTTTCCGCCTTGCTTAATCTTTTCTCAAATAAATAAAACTTCGAAGGAAGAAGCCTTCGAAAAATCTTGAGAAAACAAACTGTTAGACGTGTGTCGCCTCATTATTGATCGGCGGTAGGGAGAGCACCGAAACGAACGAATTCAAAATAGTCTGCCTATTTTGCATCTTTGAGCTCAATCCCTCACATCGGGTCTAATTAAAACAATCACTTTAATTTCGTTGTGATAAGTCTGATTCACCGACACAATCGCGGCAATCCGAGTGGGACTTATCCGACCACAGATTTCTTTAGCCACGGCAATTCACAACAGCCTCTCAAGTCTGGGACAAATGTCTGACGAGAGGAACTCACTTATACCGTTTGCTGCATCAATCGCGTATACACGCGGGCCTCACAGCTCGCGAAAAATTCTTCCGCGGCTCCGCCATCTACCGGCCTGAAAAGGCAGCTCTTAACAGGCACAACAAAAACTTCACCGGGATTGCACCCGGTAAAGAAAATTTTTTAATCAAAACATGGCTACAATGCACATGTTGATTTTTCAGTTCGGTTGAAGAAAACAACCAATATTTGTTGTCTGATTTCAACCCGCTCCCCATTATATAGAGTTATGGCAAATTTAGTTGGGAAAACCCCGGTATTTATTTCATCATCTCAGGCAACGGCCAAATCGGATGCCGTGGTCTGGATTCGCATTGGTGCCGATGCGGATGGTCAGCGACTGGATAATTACCTCTTCCGAATAGCCAAAGGTGTGCCTAAAAGTCACCTCTACCGTATCGTTCGTGGCGGCGAAGTCCGTGTCAATAAAAAACGGGTTACAGTGGACACACGACTGAATTTTGGCGATGAGCTTCGCGTGCCTCCGATTCGTGTTTCGGCTACGCCAAAAAAAGAAGCTGCTCGTCCTATTGATGACGTTGAATTGCCGATTTTGTACGAAGATGAACACATTTTGGTGGTTGATAAACCGGCCGGATTGGCGGCTCACGGGGGCTCCGGCATCAGTTTCGGTTTAATCGAGCGGCTTCGGGCGGCTCGTCCCAATCAGCCTTACTTGGAATTGGTTCACCGTCTTGATCGGGAAACGAGCGGGGTGATGATGCTTGCGAAGACCCGTAAGGCTTTGGTCAGACTTCATGAAATGATCCGGGAGGGTAACCTTCATAAGTCGTATAAGACTTTGGTGCTGGGAGACTGGGTCAACGATCGTCAACACATCAAGGTGCCCTTATATAAATTTGTGACGCCGAGTGGTGAACGCCGCGTCTGTGTCGATGAGCAAAAAGGACTTCCCAGTCACAGTATTTTTCAGCTGATCGAGCGCTTCGGTGACGTCTCTTATTTAAGTGTTGATTTAAAAACGGGCCGTACGCATCAAATCCGAGTTCATGCGCAATGGGCCGGTCACCCCTTGGTGGGTGATGAGAAGTACGGTGATTTTGAAGAAAATAAAAAAATTGCCAAAGGCTCCTTAGGTATTCCATTTAAACGGATGTTTTTGCATGCTTACCGTTTGGAATTCAAACATCCTGTTTCCGGTCAGTCAATGTCTATTACCGCAGGATTGCCTAAAGAATGTGCAGATTTACTTGCCAAACTCAAGCAAAGAAAGGAAAAGTGAAGAATGTTAGTGCCCAAGTTTGATCTGTTTGTGTTTGACTGGGACGGGACGGTGATGGACACCACCGAACCGATTGCCGCCGGCATCTGCCATGCGTTTGTTGCGTTGGGGTATAAAGATCCGGGAATGCAGGTTGCCCGAAGTGTGATTGGACTCGATTGGAGGAGCGCGATTTTATCTATTGAACCGGAATTTCGTTTCGATCACTACGAGCAGTTTGAACAAGCTTACCGTGAGTACTACCTGGTTAAAGAGAAAGAAATCGGCATTTTTCCGGGACTGGAAGATTTGATGCGGAAAATGAAGGCGGCCGGTTTGCGTTTGGCAGTGGCGACTGGAAAAAGTCGTCGCGGGTTGGATCGTGTTTTTGCTCAAACCGGTGTGGCTGATATTTTTGAAGCAACGGTGACAGCCGATGAAAGCGCGGGTAAACCGAATCCGTTAATGCTGGAAATGTTGTCAGAGCAAACCGGCGTTGATATCGGTCAGATGGTGATGATCGGTGATACGGAACACGATCTGTGGCTGGCTAAAAACGCCGGTTGCGCGGCGGTTGCCGTCAGTTACGGGGCTTTCCCCAAGAGCGAATTGATGAAGTGGAAGGTGCCTGTTGTTGATGATGTGCCGCAGCTTGCAACCGCATTAGGTGTTGACGAGTTGCTCTGAAGTGATGGGCGGCGGTTCCGCCCATCCTTTTAGGCTTGACGCCAAAAACTTCCTTGTTTCCTTCGACCGAAACTCTTCAATTCTTTTTTCACTTTTCGTTCGGCGTTTTTGATCTTTCTGACAGCCAGGATCGCAAAAATGGTCGGCAGTTTTGGTAAGTCGATGGGGTCTTCGGACCACTCAAGCGCGGTTTTGGTTCGGATCAATTCCGCCTCGCCGGTGATATCGCAGGCGACCGTAATTCGGGTATCAGCTTGAAGTGTCTGGCAGAGAAACTCTAAAAAGCTTTGGTTTCGGTAGGGGGTTTCGATAAAAATCTGAGTTTCTCCTCGAGCGCTTTGATGTTCGGCCTCCCGCAGTGCCTGCGTTCTGGCCGGTTCTTTAATCGGGAGATAACCCAAAAATCGAAAGTGCTGACCATCCAGGCCGCTTGCCATTAAAGCGAGCAGAATTGAACTGGGGCCGACCAGAGGCTTTACGCTGTAGCCTTTTTCTTGCGCACGGGCCACGATTGTGGCTCCAGGGTCGGCAATGCCCGGACAGCCGGACTCGCTGACAATCGCAATGTTTTTGCCTTCAGCCAGGGGTGAAAGCCATTGGTCAATTAAACGACTGTCGGGCTCGTGGCCTATTTCATCAATTTGCAATTCAATCAAAGGAACCGGGTGCGAGGCGGCTTTTAAGAAAGCGCGCGTGCTTTTGGCGTTTTCGGCCAGAAAGATACGAGTCTGTCTCAGTATCGAGAGAGTGGCGGCCGGCAGAGTTTCCTCGACCGGACGATCCGAGATTCGATTGGGTAAAAGATAAAGTGTTGCGGGCATTGTTAAGCCTCACTGATGCCTTCGATAACTTCGAGACCTGCTTTAGCCAAAAGGTTGACAGTCTCTATGAGCGGCAAGCCGATCAGTGCGGTCGGATCGCTTGAGCGAACTTCTTTCATCAGCGCAATGCCGAGTTTTTCGATTTTAGCCGATCCGGCGCAATTAAAAGGCTGCTCCCGATTCAGATAATGCTCGATAGTTTTAGCGGATAATTTTTTCATGTTGACAACAGTGGGCACCATGGTTTCGAAAATTTCTCCATTGGCGCTGATGACGCAAAGGGCTGTCAGAAAATAAACCGTTTGCCCCTGCATGGCAGAGAGCTGTTCAATAGCGCGTTCACGCGTGTGGGGTTTGCCTAAGATTTTTTCACCAAGCACAGCCACCTGATCACTGCCTATCACTATAGCGTCTCCTACAAGGCTTTTGACTTTCAAAGCCTTCTCACGGGCAAGTCTGACACACAGCGCTTCGGGTGTTTCATTTTCTTTACGGCTTTCATCAATATCGGCCGATACGCACTCAAATTCAACACCAAGTCGCTGAAGTAATTCTTTACGGTACGGGGAACTTGACCCCAGGACTAATTTATTCTGTAACATACGCCTCGTAACCTTACTGGGAGTATCGAATGTCGAAAGACAATCAAAATTTTTCTACAGTCGACATTTTTTCGGTTGCTGTAAATCGTCAGAAGATTAACACAACGGTGAGCATTTCGGAGATGCCTGAGCTGGAGTCACTAATTATTAATAGTGAGACCGTGAAGCCTTTTGAGGTCTGCATTGAAGGTATGGAAGGCATTCGAGGATTGCCAGGCGCAATGTTGACGGTAAAGGGTCGTGTTCAGATGCGCTGCATCCGTTGCATGAACCCCATTGAAGTCGAGATTGATCGTCAAGTGCCTTTTTTATTTGTAAAAACTGAGGCCGAAGCCAACCGTATTCCTGTTGACGAAGACGAGGAATGGGAAGTCGTAGTGGGATCGGAGCATATGGATGTGGCTCATTGGGTGCAGGAGGAAGTGATTCTTTCCTTGCCGACATTTCCGAGACATGATGACTGTCAGGCCCCGGAAAGTGAGGCGTTAAATTCGGATTTAGAAGAAGAATTTGAAGAAAAACCGAAACCGTTCGCTAACTTGCGAGACTTATTGAAGAAAAACTGATATAATCGCAAAACTTTTTTCCAAGCTTTAGGTAATGGCATTGGCAAAATGCGCATATCTAGGGTATAATCGCGTGTTTTCTTAAAGTGGGGTATTGCTATGGCAGTCCAACAAAATAAAAAATCGACCAACAAGCGCGGCAATCACCGTGCTCATGACTTCTTGACGAACCCGGCTACGGCTGTTGAACCGAAGACCGGTGAGGTTCACCTCCGTCACCACATCAGCCCGAACGGCTTCTACCGTGGTAAGAAGGTGATCGACGTTAAGGGTGAATAATTCACTGAATTGAAAAAAGCGCTCCAGAACTGATCTCGACTTTAGCCTTCGCCGGCAACGCCGAAAACCCCACAGCCAATGTGCAAAACGTTGCGGTGGGAGACAAAAAGGGAAGGGTTCATCAGCGGTTTTCAATCTGTCGATTAATGAGAAGGGGAATCCGAAGTTTGGGTTCCCTTTTTTCGTCAAGCGTGTTTAAAACAGCCGCATGCTATCAAAACCTTCAATTACGACCTACGAGATCTTTCTTCACTTTCGCTCTTTGCCGAGACAGGCAAGACAATTCTTAGCGCCTTCTGTAACCGGTTGCCGTTTGCATTAGACACATCTTTTCAAGGCTATTTTGTTTGTGTTCCTTGTTAGGTGTGAAAATGTCTGAAAAAACGTTTGCCAGTGCTTTTTTCTCGTGATTTTTTTAGCTGCATTGACAGCATTCGGTCCTTTTGTTACCGATTTTTATTTGTCGGCAATGCCGGCTCAGGCCAAAGATCTAAACGCTTCAGCGGCTTTGACTCAGGCGGGGCTTTCAGCCTCTATGTGGGGGCTGGCAATCGGTCAACTTCTTGTGGGACCTTTGTCTGATCGCAAGGGCAGAAAAGTCCCGCTCTTATGCTCATTGAGTGTTTTTTGTGTAGCCACAGTTGTTTGTGTATTTGCTCCGACTATGGAAGTTTTTGTGGTGGCGCGCTTTGTTCAGGGACTTGGCGGCGCCGGAGGCATTGTTCTTGCTAAATCAATTGCAACCGATCTGTATAGTGGTCGTGATTTAGCAAAATTTTTGTCCATTATCGGCGCTGTTCAGGGGCTTGCGCCTGTGTTAGCTCCGATCTGCGGAGCACTTGTTAACGAATATCTCAACTGGCGAGATATTTTCGTGGTTTTGCTGGCTATTGGAATTTTATTGTTGATCTCAACACTGTTTTTTAAAGAAACACTTAAAAGTTATTCTTCCAATACGGCCAAGCTTCCTTTTTTCAGTTTTTTTGCATTGTTGAAGAATGACAAAATATTTGCTTCACTTCTGATCCAGCAATGCGCGGGTTTTGGTTTGTTATTTGCTTATATCTCAGCCAGTCCTTTTGTCTATCAAGAACTTTTTGGTTTATCGCCTTTGACATATTCGGTTGTATTCGGTTGCAACGCTATTGTTATCACCATTGGAACCTTTGTCTGTCAGCGATTTAAATCTGCCCTGCTTTCTCTGAAAGTCGGCTCTATTGGAATGCTATTGGGCTGCAGCCATATTGTATTGGGGAGCGCCGGTTTGGATGCTCGAGGCAGCGGTCGCATTTTCCTTGTTTAATCTAGGACTGACTATTCCGTCCGGAACGTCTTTGGCACTTGATCGGCAGCGCGAACGCGCAGGCAGCGCCGCGGCGCTTCTCGGCGCATTGGGTTTTGTCGCAGGCGGCATCGTTGCGCCGCTATAGGGTTTGGGAGCGGGTGGAGCCGGTTTTGGCGCGGTAACCGTAATTTCGACAGCAGTCGGAATTGTCGCTGCGTTTTGCGCGGCTCGAAGGCTTTACCTGGAAGAGCAGATCTTAACGGCCAAGTAATTCAGAACTTAATTCAAAAAAGTCAGGACTTTTTCCAGGAAAACCGACGGACACTCTTCTTCGGGACTGTGTCCGCAGTCCAAAGCTTCACCGGTTGCCGTCACTGCCTTTTCTTTCCAGGTACCAACCACATCGTAGAGTTTTCCGACTGTACCTCGGGCACCCCATAAAAGGTATAAGGGGCACTGAATTTTTTTATCGGCATCGGCTTTGTCGTCATCCAGGTCAATAGTGGCAGCCGCGCGGTAGTCCTCGCATATGGCGTGAATCGTTTTGGGATCTTTGTAGCAGCGGAGGTATTCATTGAATGCGCGTTCTTCAACCACACCTTTAATTTTGATCTGACCATCGATGTGATGATGCAAGAAATATTCGGGATCAAAGCCGATCAGCTTTTCCGGGAATGGCTCCGGTTGGATGAGAAAGAACCACCAAAAGTACTTTGTTGCGAATTCCTTGTTGGTTAAGGCGTACATGGTTGCGGTCGGCGCAATATCAACAAAAACAGCCTTTTCAACGCTTTCCGGATAATCAAGAGCCAAGCGATGTCCCACTCGGGCGCCTCGGTCATGGCCTACGAAGCAAAATCTATCAATCCCGAGAGTCTGAGTTAACTCAATCAGATCTTTGGCCATTTCTCTTTTGCTATACGGTCTGTGATCGGGCGCGCTTGTCGGTTTACTGCTATCGCCATAACCTCTAAGATCTGGGAGGATGACGGTATGGTTTTTGGCTAATTCAGGGGCAACTTTTCGCCAGATGATATGAGTGTGCGGATGACCGTGAACTAGCAACAGAGTCGGCCCGTTTCCGCTTTTGGCAAAACGCAACTTAACACCGCTTGTGAGGTATGCGTCATAAAGATTAAATCCTTTGACAAAATCCGAGCTGCCAATTTCAACGATGCGGGCCATGATTGTCTCCGAAAATTAACCAATGCTCGGTTTATTGTACCCTTGAGAAAAGGTATGAAGAAAAGCTATTTTTTAGCGCATCAACTCGTTTTTAATATTAACGGCCTTTTCACTGTACTCATCGGTTTTTTGATCAATGAAATCTTTAGCGGCTTCGTAGTGTTCCACGACCGCGCTACCGGCTTCTTTCATTTGGGCTTCCAGATCCTGGTAACCTTCAGCGATGCAGCTTTGGGTCAGTGCCCGGGCTTTTTCCAGTCCTTGTTTTTGAGCCACTTCATTGATATGACCCACAGTACAGGTTGTATCAGTAATATCAAGATCATTTGAGGCAAGCGCCGTGAAAGAGGCTAAAACAAAAGAAGCAGCAACGGTCAGTAAAGTGTGAATCTTCATTGTGATTACCGTTAAAAAGAAATTTCCTCTCAAGGTTAGCATGAGTGCTCGCAAAGACTGTCAAAAATTTGTTACAAAGTTCGCTTTTGGCAGAGAAAAATCATAGAAATAATGGCTATACAATTAGGTGAATTTTTACAGAAAGGCTTTTGTTTATGCCTCAGATTTACTCCAAAATTATCGGTACGGGATCAGCTCTGCCGGAACGTTCCACGTCCAACCAAGCTCTCGCCGACGAATTGGCACTTCGCAATATCGAAACGAGCGATGAGTGGATTCGTACCCGTACCGGAATTGAAAAGCGATACCTTGCCGAAAGGGGACTGACGACAACTCAACTTGCAGAACGCGCTGCTCGTTCTGCGCTTTGGGACGCCGGTGTTGATCCGTCCGAAATCGATCTCATTATTGTGGCGACAACCACGCCTGACATGGTGTTTCCGAGCACCGCTTGCCAGTTGCAAAAGCTTTTAGGTTGTGCCAAAGGCGCAGCTTTTGATTTGCAAGCCGTTTGTGCCGGTTTCATTTATGCTTTAACAAACGCCGATGCTTTGATCAGAACAGGGGTGTACAAAAAAGCTATCGTGGTCGGTGTTGACATCATGAGCCGTATTGTGGATTGGGATGATCGTTCAACTTGCGTGCTTTTCGGTGATGGAGCCGGCGCAGTTGTGCTTGAGGCCTCTGACGAGCCGGGTATTTTGGCGGCACGTTTAAGCGCGGACGGCACATTGGATGAAAAGGTGTTGGGTTGCACCGGTTTTATTAATGGCGGTGAAGTACACGGGGATCCTTTTGTTCGTATGGACGGTCAACAGGTTTTCCGTATGGCGGTCGGCTCCATGAGTGAAAGCGCCCAGGCCGTTTTAGCTGACGCAGGGCTCAATGTAGAAGCGGTTGATCGTTATGTTCCCCATCAGGCTAATTTGCGCATTATGCAAAAAGTAGCTCAAAAGATCGGCATCCCTGAAGAAAAAATGGTGGTGACTGTGAATCGTCACGGTAATACTTCCGCCGCTTCCGTGCCTTTGGCGTTGGATAACGCGGCGCGTCATGATGAGATCCGAAAGAACAATATTGTTTTAATGCAAGCTGTCGGCGCAGGCATGGCTTGGGGCAGCGTTTTAGTCAAGTGGACTAAGGAGAATAACTAAATGAAATTAGCATTCGTGTTTCCGGGGCAGGGCAGTCAGACCGTCGGCATGATGGACAGCTTTGTTGAAAACGCGGTCGTCCAGCAGGCTCTAAAGACCGCCAATGAAGCTCTTGGTGAAGATTTAGCTGAAATGATCCACACTGGACCGGCCGAATCGCTCAATATGACGGTAAATACACAGCCTGCGATGCTCACCTCAAGCGTTGCGATTTATCAATCGTGGCTGGCCATGGGTGGGAAAAAGCCCGAAGTGATGGCCGGACACAGTTTAGGTGAATATTCGGCTTTGACAGCCGCCGGTGTTTTTAGTTTGGCTGACGCTGTGCGTCTTGTTCGTTTCCGCGCGAAGGTGATGCAGGAAGCGGTGCCTGTCGGTCAAGGCGGCATGGCAGCGATTATCGGTTTGAGCGATGAAGCGGTGGCCGCGGTTTGTGCGCAAGCAGCCTCTTGTGGCGTGGTTGAGGCGGTTAATTTCAACTCTCCGGGGCAAGTCGTGATTGCCGGTGAAAAAGCGGCCGTCGAAAAAGCCTGTGAAGTGGCCAAGGCTCAAGGAGCTAAGCGCGCTTTGGTGTTGCCGGTGTCTGCGCCCTTCCATTCTTCTTTAATGAAGCCTGCGAGTATTGCTTTGAAAGATAAGCTGATGCAAACGGCAATGAATGCCCCTGAAATTGATGTTGTGGCCAATGTGGACGTCAAGGTTCACAAGGAAAAAGAAGCCATTATTGATGCGTTAGCCGCACAAGCTGCCGGTGCGGTGCAATGGGTTAAAACCATTGAAGCTTTCAAAGAAATGGGGGTGACGCATGTTGTTGAATGCGGCCCGGGACGAGTGCTGGCCGGTCTGATCAAACGTATCGACAGCACGATTGTGGTCAAAAATATCAATTCCCAAGACTCTCTTGTCGCGGTGCTTGAGGAAATCAATGCTGCTGAATAATTTCAACGATAGGATAAAAAAAATGACGAATGTTTTTACGGCCGACGCTCTGAAAGATCAGGTGGTTTTCATTACCGGTGCCTCTCGCGGAATCGGCGCAGGAATTCTTGATGCCTGCTTGGCTGCGGGGGCTACTGTCATCGGAACGGCGACGTCGGAATCCGGTGCTGCCCGCATCACTGAAAAAATCGCTCAGGCTGACGGCAAAGGTGAAGGCGTGGTGCTTAACGTGACTGACGCCGCGCAAAGCGAACAAGTTTTGGCCGATGTAGCTGCTAAGTACGGCGCTGTGACGGTGTTGGTCAATAACGCCGGTATTACCCGTGACGGTCTGGCCATGCGCATGAAGGACGAACAGTGGCAGGAAGTCATTGATACGAACTTAACGCCCGCATTCCGCTTAAGCCGCATGACGATGCGCGGCATGATGAAAGCTCATTGCGGCCGCATTATCAATATCGTCAGTGTTGTGGGCTCCATGGGTAACGCAGGTCAAGCCAATTACGCAGCCGCTAAGGCCGGTGTTGCCGGCATGACTCGTGCGTTGGCTCGTGAGCTGGCTTCTCGCAATATTACAGTCAACTGCGTGGCTCCCGGGTTTATTGAAACGGATATGACCCGCGCTTTACCTGAAGAGCATCGTCAGGCACTTTTGTCTCAGATTCCGCTTGGCCGTTTGGGTCAACCCGATGACATTGCCAACGCCGTGCTCTTTTTAGCTTCGCCCGCCGCTTCTTACATCACCGGTGTGACGTTGCATGTCAACGGTGGCATGTATATGGTATAGTCCGAACGGATGAGGGTTTTCACCCTCATCTTTTCTTTTCGCTCTGATAAAATACAGAGCAGTTAATCGGCGCGCCTGTTGGCAGCGTCGTTTTGAATTGTCAACAAGGAGACTTATCAAATGAACGACATCGAACAACGTGTCAAAAAGGTTATCGCCGAACAATTGAGCATCAATGAAGCGGACATCAAGAATGAATCCGCCTTTATCGAAGACCTCGGCGCCGATTCTTTGGATACGGTCGAGTTGGTTATGGCTTTGGAAGACGCTTTCAAGATTGAAATCCCGGACGATCAACAAGAAAAGTTGCGTACGGTTCAACAAGCGATCGACTACATCCAAGCCAACGCTAAGTAATTTTTACCATCTTCTCAAGATGGACACCCCGCCTGAAACGCCAAGCAATTGGTCGGGTTTTGGCGGGGTTTTGTTAATGAACTGAATCTATTAAGGAGAATTTCCATGCGTCGTGTAGTAGTTACCGGACTCGGCATGGTTTGTCCGATCGGCAACGATGTGAAGACAAGTTGGGAAAACGCTTTGGCTGGCAAAAACGGTATTGGCCCGATTACTCGCTTTGACGCGAGCGGCATGGGCTGTCAGATTGCCGGCGAAGTCAAGGACTTCAATGTTGAAGAGTATTTGCCGGCTAAAGAAGCCCGCCGCTATGACCGTTATGTGCACTATGGCGTGGCCGCCGGTGCTCAGGCCATTCGTGATTCCGGCTTGGATCTTGAAAAAGAAGACCTCACGCGCATCGGTTGTTCTATCGGCTCCGGTATCGGCGGTTTGTCGATGATTTGCGACAACTTCCTTGCATTGCACGAACGCGGTGCCCGCCGTGTGTCGCCTTTTATGATTCCCGGCACGATCATTAACATGATTTCCGGTCAATTGTCCATCATGTATGGTTTGAAGGGACCGAATATCGCGCACGTGACGGCTTGCACAACGGGTCTTCACGGGATCGGTGAAGCCAGCTGGATCATTCGTCGCGGTGATGCGGACGTGATGGTGGCGGGCGGTGCCGATGCCAGCATCTGCCCGGTGGGTGTGGCCGGCTTTGACAATATGCACGCTTTGAGTCGCCGCAATGACGATCCCGCTCATGCTTCTCGCCCATTTGATAAAGATCGCGACGGTTTCGTGATGGGTGAAGGCGCCGGTGTGGTTGTGATTGAAGAGCTTGAACACGCTCTGGCTCGTGGGGCCACGATTTACGCAGAAATCGTCGGTTACGGTTTGTCCAGTGACGCCAACCATATCACCACTCCCAACACCGATGGTCCGAAGCGTTGCATGGAAATGGCGATGGCCCGAGCCGGCATTAAGCCCGAGGATATTGATTACCTCAATGCACACGGTACCTCGACCCATGTGGGTGATGCCAATGAAACGAAGGCGATTAAAGAAGCCTTCGGTGATGCGGCCAAGAAGCTCGTCGTGAACTCAACCAAGTCCATGACCGGTCACCTCTTGGGTGGCGCCGGTGGCGTGGAGTCTATCTTCACGATTCTGGCTGTTAAAAACCAAGTGTCTCCTCCCACGATTAATATCGTTGAACAGGATGAAGAGTGCGATTTGGACTACTGCGCCAATGAGGCTCGTCCGATGACGATTCGTTACGCCATGAAGAATTCCTTCGGTTTCGGTGGCACGAACGGGACTTTGATCTTCAAGCGTTGGGAAGAATAATTGAGCGCTTGTCGTTAATATAAGCCCGAAAGCTTCTATCAAGTCTTTCGGGCTTAGTTCCTTTTAGGAGTCATGATGGATATTCAAAAAGACAATCAAATGTACATGCAGGTGGCGATGCTCGCCGCCCAAAGAAGCTATGCGCAACGCCTTAAGGTCGGTTGTGTGATTGTGAAAAACAATTCCATCATTTCAATCGGTTGGAATGGCATGCCGACGGGATATGATAATTGCTGCGAAATGGAAGTGGACGGCAAACTCGTGACCCGACCGGAAGTGCAGCACGCTGAATTAAATGCGATTGCCAAGCTCGCCTTAAACGGGTATTCCAGCAAGGACGCGGCAATTTTTATCACGCACAGTCCTTGCATTCACTGTTCGCTTCTGATTCAAAAATGCGGAATCTCTCACGTTTACTACCACGAAATGTACCGTGATGACGCCGGCATTAGGTTTTTGAAGAGCGCCGGCATCGTTGTAGAACAGATCTGATTTTCTGCAGAAAAGATATTTGAAGAGCCCACTTTTTTGTGGGCGTTTTCTTTTTTGTCAAAATGATTTTTTTTGAGGCATCTGTTTATCTGAAATTCTTTGAATTTTCAATATTTTTTACACTAAACAGTAATCTCTGCGTGTTAAAATTCGCTACGTTTCGGAATAAAGGGAAAGGCAGTTTTTCTAGCCGGTTTTCCCATTGGTCCGAATGTGTTGTTTAATACATTTTGATAGTTGACTGATGAACAATATTCGCAATTTTTCCATTATTGCTCACATTGACCATGGAAAGTCCACACTCGCAGACCGTTTGATTCAACGTTGCGGCGGATTGTCCGACCGAGAAATGGAATCTCAAGTGCTCGATTCCATGGATCTTGAAAAAGAGCGCGGCATCACGATTAAAGCACAGACTGCAGCTCTTAAATATAAAGCTAAAGATGGTCAAATCTATGAGCTCAATCTGATTGACACCCCGGGGCACGTAGACTTCTCCTATGAGGTGTCGCGTTCGCTGAGCGCCTGTGAAGGCGCGCTTTTGGTGGTTGATGCCACACAGGGGGTTGAAGCGCAGACCGTGGCTAACTGCTACACAGCGATTGATCTCGGTGTAGAAGTGATTCCGGTGTTAAACAAAATGGACCTCAATTCTGCCAATCCCGATGAGGCCAAGGAAGAAATCGAAGACGTGATCGGCATTGATGCGACGGATGCCATTCCGTGTTCGGCTAAGACCGGAATGGGGGTTGATGACATCCTCGAGCGCATTGTGCGTGATGTTCCCGCTCCCAAGGGAAACGATCAGGAACCGCTTCAGGCTTTGATTATTGACAGTTGGTTTGATAACTACGTCGGTGTGGTTATGCTCGTGCGCGTAGTCAACGGTGTTATCAAGCCTAAAGATAAGATTTACCTGATGGCCACCGGCGCCACCCACCTTGTTGAGCAAGTCGGTAAGTTCACTCCGAAATCAACGCAATGTGAAAAACTCTCTGCGGGTGAAGTGGGTTTTGTCATTGCCGGTGTTAAGGAGCTGCGTGATGCGAAAGTGGGTGACACGATCACGCTTGCCAATAAGATGGCCGCGGATCCTTTGCCCGGCTTCAAGCAAGTTAAGCCTCAGGTTTTCGCAGGGCTCTATCCTGTAGAGTCCAATCAATATGAAGCGCTTCGCGATGCGTTGACAAAACTTCAGTTAAATGACGCGGCTCTTCAGTTTGAGCCGGAAGTCTCTCAGGCTTTAGGCTTCGGTTTTCGTGCCGGTTTCCTCGGGCTTTTGCATATGGATATTGTGCAGGAGCGGCTGGAACGAGAATTCAATATGGACTTGATTACCACGGCGCCCTCCGTTGTCTATGAAGTGTTGAAGACGGACGGCGAGGTGATTCAGGTTGAAAATCCGTCGAAATTGCCTTCACCGGATAAGATCGGGGAAATTCGTGAACCGATCGATACGGTGACGATTTTTGTACCGAGTGATTATGTCGGCGCCGTCATGAAGCTTTGCAATGAAAAGCGCGGCGTGCAGACGAATTTGGCGTATCACGGCCGTCAGGTGCATCTGACCTATGATTTGCCGCTTGCTGAAATCGTCTTGGACTTCTTTGACCGATTGAAGTCTTTGACTCGCGGCTATGCGTCCATGGACTATGAGTTCAAAGAATATCGCGCGGCCGACGTTGTTAAGGTGGATATGCTGATTAACGGTGATCGGGTGGATGCGCTCTCGACCATTATTCACCGTTCGAATTCAGTTTCTCGCGGTCGTGAAATTGTGACGCGTCTTCGTTCGCTGATTCCGCGTCAGATGTATGACGTCGCCATTCAGGCGGCCATCGGTGCCAATATCATTGCCCGTGAAAACGTGAAGGCTCTCAGAAAGAATGTTCTCGCGAAGTGTTACGGCGGTGACATTACCCGTAAGAGAAAGCTATTGGAAAAACAAAAGGCCGGTAAAAAACGCATGAAACAGGTGGGGACGGTGGAGATCCCGCAGGAAGCCTTCCTAGCCATTTTGCAGGTCGATGAAAAGTAATCGGGGGTTGTCATGAACTTTTCTTTGGTTTTGTTACTGCTGACAGTCGGTACCGGCATTATTTGGTGCCTGGATCGTTTTCTATGGCGCCCCAAACGTTTGGCCCGCGCCAAGGAAGAGGCCGATCGTTTTTCTGAATTAAACCGTGAGGCGATTGATCAGGGACAGATGAGCGTGATCGGAGAGGCCAACAGTCTCTTTCAAAAACTGAGCGCTCAGCCCAAGTGGATTGAATACACGGGAGGATTTTTCCCGGTTATTCTCTTTGTTTTCCTGCTTCGCTCTTTTGTGGTTGAACCGTTTCGCATTCCATCGGGGTCTATGTTGCCCACACTGCATTCCGGAGACTTTATTCTCGTGAACAAGTACGAGTACGGTCTTCGTTTCCCGGTCTTTAATTTTGAGATTACCGAAGGGACCAATCCCAAGCGTGGCGACATTGTGGTGTTTAAGTATCCGCTCGATAAGAACGTTGATTTTATTAAGCGCGTTATTGGGCTCCCCGGTGATGAGATCCGTTATATCGATAAAGAGCTTTATGTGAATGGCAAGCGTGTGGAAACCACGCCGGACGGCAGTTTCTTTGACAAAGAAACCTATACGGATCTGAAACAATTCAATGAAGATCTGGATGGTGTGGTTCATAAGATCGTTGAAAACGATAAAGTGCCCTCGATGGCCCGTCCTGTTCAGGGACATACGGGATTGAACCACTGTGTCTATAACATGGGCGATGTGGTTTGTCGTGTACCTGAAGGACATTACTTTATGATGGGTGATAATCGCGACAATTCTGCTGACAGCCGTTTCTGGGGTTTTGTTCCCAAAGAGGAAATTGTGGGTCGAGCTTTCTACATTTGGCTCAATATCAGTGACATGGGCCGTATCGGTTCCATCCAATAGGAGCGAGAGATGTTGCCCTTGGAAAGTCTTGAAGAAAAAATCGGTTATCGATTCGAAAACAGAAAATTGTTGCAGCGCGCGGTGACGCATCGCTCTTTTGGAGCGGAAAATAACGAGCGTCTCGAATTCCTGGGTGATTCTGTTTTGAATTGTGTGATCGGACAGGCTCTCTTTTTGCGCGATTCTCATTTCAATGAAGGGTCGTTATCTCGTGTGCGGGCTAATTTGGTCTGCCAGGACGCGTTGGCTGAAATCGCCAATCGCCTGGTGCTTTCCGATTATCTGCGCTTGGGCGAAGGAGAAATGAAAACGGGAGGGGCTCACCGTCCGTCCATTCAGTCTGATGCGATGGAGGCGATTTTCGGTGCGATTATGACCGAAAGCGGTTTCGATACCGCCAAAGCCGTTATTCTCAAGCTCTATGAACCGGTGCTGAGTAAACTGACGCCGGAGCGCATGGGCAAAGATGCCAAGACCCTTTTGCAGGAGTTTCTCCAAGCCCATCATTTGGGTTTGCCCGAATACACTGTGGTGGATATTCGCGGGGCCGCCCATGATCAAACTTTTGACTGCCAATGTGAAGTGAAGAAATTGGAAATTTGTGTCAAGGGAACCGGTAAGAGCCGTCGTTCCGCTGAACAGGCGGCAGCCAAGGTTGCCTATGAAATGGCCTCACAGCACTTTCACAACACGAAAAAGGGGGACCACTGAAATGCCTCAGATTCCTGACAATTTCCGTTGCGGATACATCGCTGTTGTGGGTCGACCCAATGTAGGTAAAAGTACGCTCATCAATACCATTATCGGTGAGAAGGTGAGCATTACGTCTAAAAAGCCTCAAACAACACGCAATCGTGTGTTGGGTGTTGTGACCAACGATCATGCGCAGTTTGTTTTTGTGGATACCCCGGGCTTTCAGACAAAGTATGGCAACGCGTTGATTCGCGGGATGAACCGCTCTGTCAGAAGCACTTTAGGCGAGACTGACGCTGTGGTGCTCGTGATTGAAGCCGGCGGCTGGAAATCCGCTGATGAGAAAGTACTTGAACTCATTAATCCCGAAGCGAAGAATGTCATTTTGGCGATCAATAAAGTCGACATGATGAAGGATCGTGATGCCTTGTTGCCCCTGATGGCTCAATCCATGCAGAAGTTTCCCTTTGCTGCGATCGTTCCGGTTTCTGCTGAAAAAGGCAAACAGGTTTCTGATTTGATGGCCGAAATTGAAAAGCTTTTGCCGGAAAATCCGCCTTTCTTTGATCCGGATATCTATACGGACAAATCGCCGCGCTTCTTGGCTGCAGAGATCATTCGTGAAAAGGCTTTCCGTCTCTTGGGCGATGAACTTCCCTATGGGATTGCCGTGACGATTGATAAGTGGAGTGAGGACGAAAAACGCGCGGAAATCATCGCAACTCTTATCGTTGAGCGAGAAGCCCATAAGGGTATTGTGATTGGAGCTCAGGGTGAAAAACTTCGTGAAATTTCACGCTTGGCCCGCGCCGACATTGGTGAAATGTTGGCGAAAAATGTTTACCTTGAAGTTTGGGTTCGTGTCAGAAAAGGATGGAATGATGATGCCCGAGCTCTCAAGACTCTGGGTTACGAGTAATGTCAGACACGATCTCCAAGGGCAAAGAGCGCCGCGTCAGTGAAGATGACGCGGCCTTTGTGCTTCAGAGCTGGAACTGGAAGGAAACCAGTCTGTTGGTCGAATTTTTTACTCTGAAGCATGGTAAGGTCATTGCGGTGGCTCGAGGCGCAAAACGAGCCGGCAGTCATTTTCGAGGTCTGCTGACATCGTTTTCGCCGCTCAAAATTGGCTTCACGGGTCAAAATGAAGTCAAAAACCTCATGAGGGCTCAGTGGCTCGGCGGTTTTTTCCCGATTGAAGGCGAAGCGCTTATTTCCGCGTTCTACGTTAATGAATTGTTAATTCGTCTGCTTCCCCGAGAAGATCCGATGCCTGAGCTTTTTTCCTCCTATGCCAAAGTGTTGGAAAAACTGGCGGATCCACAGGCCAATCATACGGTTGCCTTGAGAACCTTTGAGTTGGAGCTGATGGAACGCCTGGGTTACGGTCTTCCGATGACCGGCGAGCCGTGGTATTGGGATGGAGAGGAACTTAAGCCCTGGAATGAAGAGGTCATTGAAAGTGATCGGCATCTTGTCATCGATGCGGACATGATTAGAAAACTTCACGATAAAGATTTTCGTTCAAAGCAAACTTTGGCTTTTGCCAAAGTGCTCATGCGAAAAATGATTGCGCATTATGCGGGGGACAAGCCCCTGAATACTCGGCGTATATTCGAAGAATTGAAACGATATTGAGGTTTGTAGTGATTCGAGGAATCGGTTGTGATGTGGTGGAAGTTGGACGCGTGGCCGAAGTGTTGGCTAAACACGGAGAACGTTTTGCCTCGCGTCTTCTGACCGCGAACGAAATGCCGCTTTACCAAAAACGAAAAGCATTGGGTGAGAATCATGCTCTGGCTTTTATTGCTTCCCGCTGGGCTGTGAAAGAGGCCGTCTCGAAGGCGCTTGGAACCGGTATTTCGGAAGATGTCACTTTCCAGTCAATGGAGGTTATGCATAATGCGAAGGGCGCCCCTCTGGTGCTTTTTAAAGATCCCCTAAAAGAGCGCTTGATGCAAGAGGGGCTTTATGTGCATGTTTCTATTACAGATGAAAAAAGTGTGGTTGTGGCTTTTGCTGTGGCTGAACAACGAATTTGAGGAGTGAGTTGATGGGACCGCTGGTATTGGATATTGAAGGGACGGTGCTCACACAAGCCGATGTACGCAGAATTTCTGATCCGCTCGTTGGCATGGTGATTTTATTTACGCGTAACTATGAAAATCGAGAACAGCTCACCGAGCTTTGTAAAAGCATTCATGCGATTAAACCGGGACTTTTAATTGCCGTCGATCATGAGGGAGGCCGGGTTCAGCGTTTCCGCGATGGCTTTACGGCGATTCCCGCTATGGCGAAATTAGGGGAAAACTGGATTGATGAGCCTGAAAATACGCTTTTGTCGGCGATGGCTTGCGGTTATGTGATGGCTGCTGAATTGCGCGCCTGCGGTGTAGACTTCACTTTCGCACCTTGCTTGGATGTGAATTTCAATCGTTGTCAAGTCATCGGAGAACGTTCTTTTTCAAACAATCCCAATGTCATTACTCAGTTGGCCTTGGCTGTTGTGCAGGGATTGCGATTGGCGGGCATGAGCAATTGCGGCAAGCATTTCCCGGGTCATGGTTGGGTAACGGCTGATAGCCATGCGGAGCTTCCGGTGGATGATCGTCCTTATGAACGTCTTCTTTTCGCGGATTTAAAGCCCTACCGTTGGATGGGGCAGGCGCTTGACTCCATTATGGCCGCGCACGTTTTATATCAGAAAGTAGACGATAAACCGGCTGGTTTTTCTGAGCATTGGCTCAAGACAGTGTTGCGTGATGAGCTTCATTTTACAGGTGCAGTATTTTCCGATGATCTTTCCATGAAGGGGGCGCTTTCGGGAGGCGATGTCACGCAGAGGGCGCACACGGCCCTTAATGCCGGCTGTGACATGTTGATTCTATGCAATGATTTTGCCGCTTCCGATACGTTATTGAAAACGCTTCAATTTGAGGATTCTCCCGAAAGACAGGAGCGAGTCAGTCGGCTTTATCCCAAGGGAGAGGCGCTTGGCTGGGAGGCTTTAACTGCTTCGGCTTTATATAAGCGGTCCAAAGCGTTAATTCCGAACATCGGATAATTTTTCAAAAAAGGGGTGAAAAATTTGCTTTTTTAAAAAAGCTCAGTAAAATACCAAAACTGTCGCGGGAATAGCTCAGTTGGTAGAGCGCAACCTTGCCAAGGTTGAGGTCGCGAGTTCGAGACTCGTTTCCCGCTCCAAATTCTTAAAAGTAGCTCGGTTCGCCGGGCTATTTTTGTATCCGAATCTTGAATCGTTTCTGCCACTGTTGTGTGGCTTTTTCATAAAAATCTTGAAAGCTTGCCGTCAGGATGGGGTCAAATCCCAGGTGACGCCAAGCTTGTTGAAGTTCTGCCATTAAATCTTCACTCAAGGGTTTTGCTCCGCCTTGTTTACTCAGTTTTTCTTGTCGATCATTGAGTACCAGCGGAATGTGCATATAGCGAGGTTCTTGCCAGCCAAGGGCTCGGTAGATGACCAGTTGTCTGGGTGTGTTGTCAATAAGGTCGGCCCCTCGGACAATGTCTGTCACCCCGCTGTCGTGGTCGTCAACAATGACGGCTAATTGGTAGGCAAAAAGACCGTCCGCGCGTTTGACGACAAAGTCTCCGACTTTTTCTTCCACATTTTGTGTATAAGACCCCATCCAGCGATCGGTAAATGAGACGGGTGTTTGGTTTGTCAGAAAACGCCAGGCGCGGATGGGCCCTTCGGCACCGTTTCGGCATAGGCCGGGATATCGGTGAGGCGGAGTGCTGAGTTTTCGGTTAAATTCTTCAATCGTTTGTCTTGAACAAGAGCACCCGTACACTTTCTGTTCATCGATGAGTCTTTGAAGAACTTCGCTGTAGCGCTCTGTGCGTTGACTTTGCCAAATAATCGGGCCGTCGCTTTTCATTTCCAAGCGATCGAGCACATTGAGGATAGAGTCAGCCCATTGGGTTTTGCAACGCGTCTGATCAACGTCTTCAATACGGATGAGCCATCGACCGTTGTGGGCTTTGGCGTCGATGAAGCTCGCCAGTGCAGCAACCAGGCTGCCAGCGTGTAAAAAACCGGTGGGAGAGGGCGCAAACCGCCCGACGTATTGAGCATTCATAAGGGCGATTGTAGCCCGAAAAGAGAAACCCCGACCAATGAATGATCGGGGTTTGTCGATGCTACTCGAAACTCTCTGAGAGTTTCAACCGCAGATCCGATTAGTACTTGTCAAAGTATTCTTGGATCTTCTTCGGGTCGCTGGTCTTCGTCAAGGCCAATTGCAACAACACACGAGCCTTTTGCGGGTTCAGGTATTGACCGGCCACGAAACCGTATTGAGCGTCATTGATTTCAGCATCCTTGGTGGCAGAGCCAGTCGGGACGCGGGAAGAACGCACAACAACGACACCGTCCTTAGCAGCCTTTTCGAGGATCGGGAACAAGTTCTTGTGGATGTTGCCGTTACCGACACCAGCCGTCACAATACCCTTGTAACCGGCCTTCAACAAAGCTTGAAGCGGTTCAGCAGGAACGTTGGAGTAGTTATAAACGATACCGACCTTCGGCAAAGACGTCAGCTTGGTTACGTCAAACGGGGTCTTCGTGGTGTGGGGCGTTGCGGGCGTATTGCCGAAATGCACCTTGGAGTTGAACACGTAGCCCATCGTACCGAAGTTAGCGCCTTGGAAGGTTTCCACAGCGGTCGTATTGGTCTTGATCACGTCACGAGCGCCGATGATCTTGTCGTCCATGGCAACCATGGCACCGCGGTTGGCAGCTTCCTTGGAAGCAGCAACGACAACGGCGTTGTACAAGTTCTTCGGACCGTCAGCGGACAAACCGGTGGAGGGCAACATAGCGCCGACGAAAACGATCGGCTTCGTGCACTTGGCGGTCAAGTGAACAAAGTAAGCCGTTTCTTCCATCGTATCCGTGCCGTGCGTGACAACGAAACCATCAACCTTGTTGCAGTCTTCATTGATCGTCTTCACGAGCTTAAGCCACACATCATCGGTCATGTCTTGAGAACCGATTTGAACGACTTGCTTCGGAATGATATTTGCCACTTCAGCCAAAGCGGGGACTGCAGCGACCAAATGGTTCACGGAGACCTTACCAGAGGTATAGGCCGTACCCGTGGCCGATTGGCCGGCGCCGGCGATCGTGCCGCCCGTAGCCAAAACTTCAACGTTCGGCAAAGCCATGGCGGTAGCGCTGGCGGCCACTAAGGCAGTGGCCAACAAAGTATGTTTCAATTGCATATACAACTCCTCATATTTAAATATGAATGCTTCCCGTGTGTCTGGTCAGACAACACCCAAGCATCGGGAGCACTAGCTCTCAACGGACTATCATAGGTGAAAATGACTAGAAGGGAGCATATTTTTTAGCAGGCTTTTGCTATTTCACAATATTTAGTGATTTTTTATCTCGTTTGTATTTATCTCATTGATTTAAAAGAAGAAAAATAAAATCTTTTTAATTTTGTATGATAACTTTATGATTTATTTGAGAAAATTTGTAAAAAAGAGAGGAAACCCTATATTGAAATTTCATTGAATTTCATTAAAATAAACTCCTTCAGAAGTGCGCCGGTAGCTCAGTTGGATAGAGTACCTGGCTACGAACCAGGGGGTCGCGGGTTCGAATCCTACCCGGCGCACCAATGAACTTTTCTGATGGCCTGTTCGAGGCCTTTTTTTATATCCTCAAATACGCTTTCTATCGATTCGATAGTCTTTTGATTTTCTCTTAGGAAAAAAATATTCAAACTCTTTACTATTGGTACAGGAACATGAAGTCCCATTCCAACTAAGGAGAAAGAAATGGATTTGAAAGGCTCTAAGACCGAAAAGAATTTAATGGAAGCTTTTGCTGGTGAATCTCAAGCCCGCAACAAGTACACCTATTACGCAAGCCAAGCTAAGAAAGACGGTTACGTACAGATTGCTCAGATTTTTGAAGAAACCGCCAAGAATGAACAAGAACATGCCAAACTTTGGTTTAAGCTCTTGCACGGCGGCGCTGTGCCCACCACGGAAGTGAACCTTCAGGATGCCGCTGACGGTGAAAACTTCGAATGGACCAATATGTACGATCGCATGGCTCGTGAAGCTCGTGAAGAAGGCTTTGAAGAAATCGCCTTCCTCTTTGAAGGTGTCGGCGCCATTGAAAAGGAACACGAAGCCCGCTACCTCAAGTTGCTCGAACGCGTTAAGGGCGGCATGGTCTTTACGTCTGAAGGCGATACGATGTGGCAATGCTCCAACTGCGGTCACATTGTGATTGGTAAGCAAGCCCCTGAAGTTTGCCCGGTGTGTGCTCACGCTAAGGCCTACTTCCAACGCAAGGCCGAAAATTACTAATCGCTTTTTGGCTTAACTGCTGAAAATAAGCCCGCCAAGAATTTCTGGCGGGCTTAATTATGTCAAGCAAGCATCAATTCTTTTGGCAACAACATTTGGGTTCAGAGGCGTCAAATCCTATATCCTCTATGGCAGCGACAATTTCCTCTTTGGAAACGCCAATGCTTTCCCAAGTCACCTCACCTTTTTCAAGACTGACTTCGATGCCTTTAGCACCGGGTAATGCACTGACGGCTTCGAGAACAGCCTTAACACAATTTTGGCAATGCATGCCATCAACTTTTAATTTATTCATTTGCGAACCTCTTGAAAATTACCTATTGCATAATTTTGTACCCTGTAGCAACTATAGGGTATAGAGTGCATACATCGGAAGTGAGGATATTATGTCTAAGATCAAATTCGAGTTGGCAATTACCGGTATGCATTGCGCGGCCTGCTCTTCAAGAATTGAGCGGGTTGTTGGGAAACTCAATGAAGTTGAGAAAATCAGCGTGAGCTTGCCGACAAACCGTGCCCAAGTCATCTTAAAGGAAGGCGTCGCTAAAGAAGATGGCGTTAAAACCGTTATTGCCCGAATTGAAAAGCTGAACTTTGGAGCGAGACTTTCTGAAGGCGAGGATTTGGTAAAGGAGTGGCAGAAGGAAAACGAACAATCATCGCAGGCATTAAGGAATCAATTTAAATCTTTACCTCCCATGGTTTTTCTTGCCGTAGTGTTGTTGTATGTTTCCATGGGACATATGATCGGTTTGCCACTGCCAACCTTTTTACTTCCGGAAAATTTTCCTGCTCTATACGCGTTGCTTCAGTTGCTGTTAGTCCTTCCCATCATGTACATGGGTAAACATTTTTACAAAGACGGTTTCAGCAACTTGATCGGCGGTTCACCCAATATGGACAGTCTAGTAGCGGTGGGCACCGGAGCAGCCTTTGTCTATTCAATTTTCTCCACGATCATGATTATCGCTGGAGAAGCGTCGTATGTAATGAATCTTTATTTTGAATCCTGCGGAGTATTGGTCGCCATGATTTCCATCGGTCAGTACATGGAAGCAAAATCCAAACGAAAGGCAGGGGAAGCGATCGGTTCATTGATGCGGTTAGTACCGCAAACTGCCAGAAAACAAAACAAGACTGGTTCTACTGTGGTTGATATTTCTGAACTCACAATCGGTGACCGAGTGCTTATTCAACCGGGCGAACGCATTCCGGTTGACGGGATCATTGTGGAAGGGGTAGGTGAAGTCGATCAATCACTTCTGACAGGCGAATCGATTCCTGTGCCGGTCAAAGAGGGTGAATCTGTTATCGCTGGGAGTTTAAACGGTACACATCCTCTAATTGTTGAGGTGATGCATTTAGGCAATGACACAACCTTAGCCGGCATTATTCGTCTTGTTCGAAGCGCTCAGAGTTCCAAAGCGCCCGTTGCCGCTTTAGCCGATCGCGTAAGTTTTTACTTTGTTCCGACCGTGATGGCGCTTTCTGTGCTCACTTTTTGCGCTTGGGCTGTTTTCTCAGACGAACCGATCTCGCTTGCAGTCAAAGCGATGATCTCTGTCTTGGTGATTGCCTGTCCTTGCGCCATGGGTTTGGCTACGCCGACATCCATTATGGTGGCAACGGCTCGAGGAGCTCAGCTCGGAGTATTGATTAAAAATGCGGTGGCGTTGGAAACCGCCGGCAAAATCGATGTCATTGCTTTTGATAAAACCGGTACTTTGACATTGGGTCAACCCAAAGTCCTCGATACAATTACCTTCGACTCCTATGCGAAAGACGATGCTCTTGCTCTGGCAGCCAGTCTTGAAGCCCGCTCAGAGCATCCGATAGCCAAAGCCATTTTGGCAGCGAACACTTCGCCGATTGTCGCTGTGCAGCCGACGGTATTACCGGGACTGGGGCTAACAGGCGTGATTAGCGGCAAAGCTGTTGCTTTGGGCAACAGTGCTCTTATGCTTCAACAGGGGGTGGATATGGCGCCGGCCAAAGAGGCACTGGCCCGAATGACCGCTCTGGCAAGAACTCCGCTTCTTTTATCCGTTGACGCTAAATTGATCGCAGTGATTGGGATTGCTGATACCGTGCGTCCTGAATCCAATAAGGTGCTTAAATCTTTGCGTCAATTGGGTATTCGTACGCTGATGATCAGTGGCGATAACAAACGGACCGCTAAAAAAATCGCCGATGAATTGGGAATTGATGAGGTCTATGGTGAGGCTCTTCCTCAGGATAAGGCACGAATTATTCAAGATCTTCAGGCCAAGGGTCTTAAAGTCGCGATGGTTGGCGATGGCTTAAATGATGCGCCGGCTCTCGCTCAGGCTGATATTGGTTTCGCTGTCGCTGACGGTGTGGATGTCAGTGCACAGGCCGGCGATATTATTTTGATGCAACACGGTTTGCACTCGGTGCTAACCGCTATGCGTTTATCGAAAGCGGCGCTCAGGAATATTTACGAAAATCTCGGCTGGGCCTTCGGATACAACATTTTGGGAATTCCCGTGGCGATGGGGCTGCTTCACGCGCTGTGGGGCGGACCGATGCTCTCTCCCATGATCGGCGGAACCGCGATGGCGCTGTCGTCGACATCCGTTGTACTTAATGCCTTGAGACTGCGTTTCTTTAGATAGTCAATGGATTATAGGTTCTATAAAGCGATAGAGGAAATAGCAGATTACGCCGATAGCCAATGCTCTGAGCAAAAGCATAATCATCGCCAGCAGTCGTCCGATGCCTTCGGCAAAAGACGCAGGTTGCGTTTGTGATTTGTCCTCTTTCTTTCGCATTATTGTTTAGGTCTGACACTGCGTGTCGCGTGCCAGCAAATCAATGATCCCGCAACCACCATGCTCACGCCTTGCCAAAATGAAACCGTGAGTTCTGCACCGATCCAAACCGAAGCGAAAAGACACGACAGAACCGGTGTGAAATACGAGGCGATTGCCAAAACTGTAATATTGCCGTAACTCATCCCATGCGTCCAGGAAGCGTAGGCAATCCCCATTGCCAGACCGCCGAGAATGACGCTCAGAATCCCGAACGGTGTGATTTCGGGACTCCCGCCCACGCCCATGGTCCAGAATGCACCGAAAATCATGATGTCAAAAATGAAAATGACGGTACTCATGTTTTCGCCTTTGGACCAGGCGCGTGTCATGGAAGAAAATCCCGCCCAGGTTACCGCGGCCATTAAAGCAAGGAAGTAACTCAGGGGGTTAATCTTAATGTGTTCGATAAATACGTCGATGGCAACATGACCGTTGCCGAGAATCCAATAAATTCCGCAGAAACTCAATACCGCTCCCGGGGCAATCCACCAACGGGCTTTCTGACCGTTAAATAGAATGGCAAAAACAATGGTGAGTGTCGGCCAAAGATAATTGACCATTCCGACTTCCATGGTTTGTGTACCGCCATTGGAAAAGTAAAGCGAGAGACAAAAAGTAATGCTGGAAAGATTAGCTGTTGCCAAACCGATCGTCTTGTACTGCCAAGGTATGCGATCAAATTTCGGGAACCCGATCATAAAGAAGAGTGCCGTGGCTGCAACGATGTACAGGAGGCATTGACCTTGGGCAATACCGAAGTTCTCCGCAATGGTTCTGACCAATGACACGCTGGCGCCCCACATTAAAGGGGCGATCATTCCGATCAGTGTTGCTCCGGTCGTCGATTTCAGGTTCAGCATGATTATTGTCTCTGAGGCGCCAGCATTGGATAGCGCGTCATCATAACGCACAGCAAGCTGGAGATACAAAAAAATCCCAAACTGAATTTCAGTCGGGATTATTTATGGCGGAGGGGAGGCCTCCAAACATTCTAATAAAATTAGGCGCAAAAATTAATGTCTCGTATTTTGTCCATCTTCTTGTCCATCATCAGTTTTTTACTTAGTACTAAACTACTCTTGAACCTTGGTTTTTAACCAAGGATGGATTTCATGGTACTAACTTGGAAGACGACTTTCGATTTTACCGTGTTTTAGGTTTTTATTTCTGGTTCTTTGCTCAATAGCTAAAAGACGATCATTGAACTCTGTCATGAGTCGAGCACTTTGAAAATGAATTGAGGCTAACTGCTGTTTTCTCTTTTCAAAGGTCGAAAGATGCATGCCTTTTGGCTTTCTCAAAACATCGAACCAGATTAACTCGGAGTAGTTGTCAACACCTAATTTAGCCAAGGCTTTCTGCTCTTTTTGGTGCTGTCGATCCATTGGACTTTTGTTCTCGGATGCGTAGCAAGTGTTTAAGCAATGCCTGCATCCAATTTGATGATTAAAGAAGAGTAAAGAACCAACTCTACTTTGACAGTGAGGGCATATGAACCAAGGACGAGTACTACCAAAACGACAAGCACTGTAGGCCACATGAACTATGTAGCTTTTTCCTTCCCAAACGAAGTGAATATAAGGCTTGCCATTCAAACGGTCTTTCAGTTGTTGAATCGTTAGCTTAGGGATGTTTTCATAAATTGGTTTCGACATGACTCTGAATATGTATTTGACCCAAATCTTATGAAATTTTAAAGGCATCTACCATTTTTTGGAGTGACAAAGTGACGATATGAAAATGCTCAACTACGAAGACTTTATGCGCGATTTTGGAAAAATAGCCAAACAAACCATGAACCTGTCCATTTATAACGGTCAGTGGCAATGCGCTTGTGGAAAATCTCATAACTTTAATGAACACGCACTCGATATTATCGGTCAAGGTGCCGTTATGAGGCTAATGATCATGTGTCCAGATGATCCCCATTACGTAACAAACGTCAAAATCAAAACTTTTATGATTTTCAAATTCCTAGGTTTTGAAAGCCTTTCGGGAACCAAAATGACAGATAAAGAGTTGGAAGAGTTGGCACAAATTGCTTCAGTTTTAAGTAGGTACTAATGACTTGACTACCCCCCCCCAGGGGTAAACTGCCAACACATTAACCGCCTCTAATTTATTTTCTCTCGAACATAAAGAGCATCGATTGAATTCACGTCTAAAGTTTAGGTACCGCCATGAACGTAATCCTCTTTATTCTTGCTCTAATTTTCGCAATACCAACTTACGGTTTGTCAGTTGTAGCTTGGTTCATCATTCTGTATGTACAAAACTACATAAAAGTTAAATGTAGCAAGTACTGGGCGAATAAAAAGATGGCCTTACAAGAAATATCCACCGTGATCAACACATCGAGAAATCGTTTTGAGGTTATTCGACGTTTACCAGACCCAACATGGTTAACTAAAAGATCAGATGAATTTTTTTATACCATATCTCAAAGAGCCATTGAAAATAAAATCCCAAAGGAAGTAGTGAGCCGATTATTTGAAAGCTTGGAGGTTTTGTCTTTTTTAACCGGAATAGCCGCAATTCTGGAGCGAAAAGGGGCGAGTTTTGTAGAACAGCAGACATTTGTCCTCGAACTACTTATTGATGCGAATGAGAACAACGCGTTTGTAAATAAAAGAAATTTAGAGACTCTAATCAATTATTTTCAAAAGCAAAACAATTCCAGCTCATCAAATGTAGAGGTATTTTCTATCGATGAAGATCTAAAAGAAAGAGCAACAGATAAGATCAACAGGATATCCCAACAATGCTCTGATCTTTTTGATTTTTCTATTATGGTGGAAGAGCCTAGTTGGAGCAAAAGAAATCAGGTTGCCTCCTTTTGTGAACCAGTGAAAGGAATGTTATATCAAAAAGGTATTCCTCTCCGTATTGTCAATAACTTGTTTACTCACGTTAGTTTTATTGGTTTTGTAGTTGCTCTCGCTGGTGTTGTTGAGCAAGAGGGAGGCTCTTTTTTTGAACAACAAATTTTTGTGACTGAATTTATCTACGACCTCTATGAAAAGGGACTTTTAGAAAATTTCTCCAGAAGTCCCATTTCGTTGGTATAAAAGGAGTTTTTCATGAGAATGACAGCAAAACTTATTGTTTGTATATTTGGAATTAGCTTGTTATCTGGTTGTGCCTCCAGCTATATGTCCCCGGTCGTTTCTCCCTCTGAACCGGCAGACGACAATGCAACAGTAACATTCTTTAGAACCTCTATTATGGGAAGCGGTATTCAAGCTCCTGTTGCAAAAGAAGCTGCAAAGCAGACTATTGAACCAGTTGGTGTTGTTTCCATGAGCTATAAGGTACGCCAAGAAGTTGCTCCTGGAGAACATGCTTATGTTGTTGGAGGAGAGAGTTCTTCATTGATAAAAGGAACTTTTGAACCTAACAAACATTACTACGTTCGCATAGAGCCACGCCCTGGTTTTTTAAAGGCTCGTTTTGTTCTGGTTCCACTAACCAAGGAAGAACTTTCAACAGAGGATGTTCAGGACGAAATTAAATCTTGTCAACTAATGGAATTAAACGAATCTGGTATTCAATGGTTCAAAGAACACGATCAAAGCATGAGAAACAAACCCGTTAATGCCATTGAAGATTACGAAGAGGATGTACAAGACGGTGATGCCGTTTATATCCAACCTAAAGATGGTATAGATGAAATTTTGTAATAAAACAGAGTTTCACATAAGTTGCTTAGTACCTATTCGAGCAATCCCCATGAGAAAACCTGAACAAACGGCCAACGTCATCGATTGTTGTTACGCAAAGTAGTACTGCCAAACAAAGTGAACATGAAGAAATGAAAGATAATCTTCATTTTCAAAAAGAGGAAAAGTAACAATCAAATAAATACCACAACTGTTCTTTCTCTTTTATAAAACCATTTATTACCTCGATCTTATTACTGTTTATCGATTAAAATGAGTGCAATACTACTTCCACAAATCTGTATCATTCTCACTGCTTAAAAATTTAGTGGATGTTCTTCTATGAAACAAGCTTTATTAAATGTATTACAAAATTATTTAAACCGAACATCTGCAATTAGAGTCTACTCTCCTGATGAGATTTCGATTTTTCAGGATATACCGGAGTTTTTTCGTGAAGCGCTGGGAGAACGTGAAGATAAATTTAAAATTTTAGGATCTATTGGACAAGGTAACTTGGCAGAAGTCCCTTGGGTCAGTATTCTTCGTAAAGACGTAACAGAAACCCCTCAAAAAGGGATTTATATTGTGCTTCTATTCGCAGCTGATATGAGTGGTCTCTACTTAAGTCTGAACCAAGGAGTAACAGATTTTAAGAGCCGATTTGGTACAAAGAAAAGGGTTTTAAATGAATTAAGAAAATCAGCTCTTACATTTCAACAACAACTAAATCAACCAATTCAAGGCATTTCTGAGGTTCTACATTTAAAATCGAAAACACTTGGTAGCTTTTATTCTGCTGGAAATATTCAGGCATTCTATTACCCTAAAAACTCACTCCCTTCTTCGGAACAATTTAAAAAAGATTTTTTAGTTCTATTGTCTTCGTATGATCAAATCATTCAAAGAAAAGGGACTGAAATTCGTGAAGAGGATTTCCAGTTGTATGTCAATGAGTGTGCATCTATTGGGATAAAACGTTCTGATCTCGTGATATCTCAACCAATAAAACAGACTACCTCTGTAACAAAGTTCAAGAGAAATTTGAAGGTTTCAGCATTTGCACTTCAAGAAGCGCAATTTTGTTGTGAAGTAGACTCCAATCATCAAACTTTTACAGCAAAAAGATCAGGAAAAAACTACATGGAAGCTCATCACTTAATTCCGCTATCGCTCCAAAACAAATTTAGTACAAACCTCGATACCCCAGAAAATATTGTTTCTCTTTGTCCAAACTGTCATAAGCTGGTTCATTTAGGTATCTTTTCAGACAAAAAGGATTTGTTGTTAAATCTATTTAAAAAAAGAATTAATCAATTAAAAAAGTACGGCATCAATTTAAGTGAAACAGAATTCTTGAATTTTTATGACAAGGATTAAATCATAGAAATCAAAATAAGCCCACGAAATTAATGAATTATGTGAATACATTTACTTTGTTCGTTGTACTATGTTTTATCAAAAGCTTATGAATTAAGCTGTCTAGCGACTTCATTACCATTAAACTTTTAAATGTGTCTATGATTTGATAAAGATTTTACGAACTCTGGGTATGTCAACAGAATTAATCATTAAAACGTTCCTGAGCTAACATTACTGGAATAACACGAATTAAAGTTAGAAACTTTAAAAATGATAATCTACATAAAAGTAAATTTATTTGAAAATTCTCGGGGAGGTAGCTCTTAGCTTTTGTATCGCTATTTATAAGATTGACACATATCCTCCATAAGAAAATCACATCAATGAATGTTGCCTCGATATTTCAGAGAAAATTTTTACTGAACTTCTATATGCTACGACTCCGATATGCTTTTTCGCTGTCCTTATCTTTTCTCGCACTAATACGGTTAATAAACTTCTCCTGAAGTCCTTTGGATGTTAACTTCATTTTATAAAATAAAAAGTAATCAATTTGTAATTAATATAAAATGGGCGAAGGAGGTGTCTAAAATTTAACCTAGATTGTGTTAACACGATCAGAAATGCACTTATTACTAATAACTTAGGTGAACTCCTGCAGAACTTAAGAATGCTGGTAGTAGAGAAAATGATGGCACCTCCTAACCTTGATTACCCAAGAAACCTAGAAAACTTTTCTAAAACCATTTTTGGTCTCTCGTATACGGAGCTAAGTCGACTTATTTATCCTCGACCAGTCTATGGTTATTTTTATATTCGTAAGAAAGACGGTGGCAATAGGCTAATAGAAGCACCATCCAAAGCTATAAAAAGCATTCAATATAGCTTCTTAAAATGGCTTAATGACAACATCCCAATGGCACCACAAGCACCTGTCCATGGGTTTGTCAAAGGGAAAAGTGTTTATACGAATGCCAAGTTTCACTTCGATAATAAACCGTATGCAATTATTCATTTTGATATAAAAGATTTTTTCCAGTCCATATCATTCTATAGAGTTAGAGGTTTATTCTTAAAATCTCCATTTAATTTCCCTTACGAGATTGCTACAGTATGCGCTCATGTTTGTTGTTATGAAAAGCATCTGCCTCAAGGTGCTCCTACATCACCATTTATATCAAACATGATTTGTTATCGTTTAGACAGACAATTAAATTACTTTGCAAAAAAACTCAATGTTGCCTACTCTAGATATGCAGATGATTTAACTTTTAGCATGCAAAAGACTGTTTTTCAAAGACATTCTTTTAACTTTATAAAAAATCAAGGTGAGGATATTACAGCTGCGATTGGTATCAGACAAATTATTGAAAATAACTCCTTTTCTCTTAATGACTCAAAAACCTATCTAAAAAAAAGACCAGGAAGATTATTGGTCAATAACATAAAAATTAATCAAAAACTTAATCTAAATCGTTTATATATTGATGAAATACGGGGTATCTTGCATTCAATTAAAAAATACGATTGGAAGAGTGCCAATGAGCAATTTCTTAGAAAGGTTGATAAATCTGTAACAGAGCGTTCTTGTTACGGTGATTTGGCAGAACGACATTTAGAAAATTACCTTAGAGGCAAAATTCTTTACCTTAAAATGATTAAAGGAGATTTAGACCCAGTTGTTAGACGTTTTGTTAAGTCGTTTAACTCATTGCAACCTTGTTCACCAATTCCATTTGATTGGAGAGTAACATCATTCGAAGAAGCTAAGACAGCGGTCTTTGTTGTTGAAGTCACTGGAGATTGCTGCGACAAAGAAAATAAAAGCTGTTGCATTACTGAGCAAGGGACAGCCTTTGCTTTCTGGGATCAGAAACTATTTCTTACCTGTAATCATGTTTTAGAGGACGGAACTGCTCACGCATCTTCACCTTCATTTTCAGGATCTATTAATATCACAAATCCAGAGGATCCTAGTGTTACGTACGATTGTGAGTGTGTTTTTTTTGATCGTAACAGAGACTATGCTGTCTTAAAAGTTAAAGATAACATTCCTGAACATCATATCTTTACGTCTGCCACCACTAATCATTTTCCGGCTAATGGCTATTCGTTAGGCTTCCCTGATTGGCATATTGGTAGAAAATTAGAACTTCGAGAAACAAAAATATTAAGCGCTAATACATTAAGTGGTAGGCGTTATTTAAGCACTAGTGGCAACATTGGCGCTGGTCAATCTGGGGGAGCTTTAGTCAATGATAATTTTGAAGCTGTAGGAATTATGCTTGAAGGGGCAATATTTGAAAAAAACAACAATATAAGTCTAAATATCGAAGAGGTAATCTCAAACTATAAACCAACCCTAAAAAGTTAAAGTGGTACTTCTTAAGAACAAAAATTTTTGATGAGACTATTCCAGCCAATCTAATAAATTTTATGAGGCGGAGCTAGCAGAATGGTGGACTTACTTCATTAAAAATCTGAGTAATGACGCCTTATAGGTGTTGAGTGTTATATATGCGTGTATAGCCATTTGTGTAAATCTTACCTAAAAATACTAGGCTGGTCCCTCAGTAAACTCAATACCAGATGTACATCTTAACTGGCCCAGTTCACTTTTTAGAAGCAGCATCAATAGCTAAATAGATCACCTTTAAAGCAACTCCATCGCAAGGAAAGGTCTTTATGACAGTATCATTCCAACTTTATTTCTCCAGAGAGATTAGAAAATATTAGATTTGTAGTCTCCAATTTTTTCAAGAATCTTTCACAGCTTGGAGGATTCTCTTTTTAAAATATCCTTTAAGTGATCGTTAGAGCCACTTTCTTTTATAACACTTTGACAAGCATTTTTAAATGTATGCATCATTTTTTCAAAGTGTTGGTCTTCCTTTATTATCCATATCATATGGATAAAAAGGCGAAAACCTTCTTGACTCGATGTTTTAATAAAATGCTTGAAATTTTCCTCAGTTAACGCATTTAGATATCTCACATGGTCCTCTCCCCATGCCCGCACTTCCACAATATGTCTTGAAACTTCTAGTACAGTAAAGCGCTCCGAGTGAAAAGTCGATTCTTGTAATATCTGTTGAATATCTTCTCTAAAAGATCCCAACTGAAACAAAAGACTGGGATCCTCCTCATGATCTATGTTGAGATAATAGTATTGCCATGACTTGAGAATTTTATTTTTAATTTTTTCTGTCCCTGGAATTTGTTCTATAACATTCAATAAATTATTAATCCCGCCTGGAGACAAGTTTGTTGAATATTCTTCTAATTCTTCCGCTGTCTTTCTTAACTGGTCGTAAGAGATATCTTTGTTCCAATAGATGTCATCGTAAAACTTTTCAATCTTTTCACGTTGACTTTGCAATTCAAGCGATTTCTTTTTGCTGCTCAACAATATATTTAACTGGGTTTTATCTAAATTGCCTTTGTTAAAAAAATTTATTAATAACTGTTCAAAAGCATCACAATGATAAATTCCTAAATTTTGTAATAAATCTCTCCAATATTCTAGATCCTCTTTATCAAGGGTAGAAACTTCATTTTCGTAAAATAAACTTGGAGATAACTTAAATATTGAATCTAAAGTAATTGTTTTTTCAAAAGCCTGATAATAGATGCCACAGATTAATGCAATAGATGGAGAAAAATGTTGTAGTAACAAATTGCACTCATCTTCTACATTAGAGAAAAAGAGTTTTGTGGTACGAATGATTTTTTGAAGAATTCTAATATTTCGAAAACCACAAATTGCGCAAGCAGATTTTAGTGAATTGAAAAGTTCTTCAGGTAGGTAATCTGACTTAAAACTTTGCTTTGCTGTGTCAAATGCCTCATTCGGAGCAATTGAGAAGTATATTTCTTCATCAATTATTTTTTCTTTGTATATATCCCACGTATTGTCTTCAATCTTATCCTTATCAAGCACCAAAATAAACCTACAGTTATGAGGTTTTTTAGTGTATTTATTGATAAAGCCAAACAATTCTTGAATAGATAAGGAACTTTTTCTTCGTTCAATATCATCCAAAATAATGATTTTATTCGACAACAATTTCTCCGCCACTGCTAGCCACTGAATATCTGTAATGACTTGCAAAGCTTGCCCATATTGTAAGAAGTGGCACAGACTTTGTATAACATTTCTTATTATAGGTAAGACAGCATTGGCCGCATCCCCAGAAAGAGACAAGCAATTTAATATTAGATCTTTTTTTATCTCCTCCAAGGAGGATACTCCAAACAAGGAAGCGTAAAGGCCGGAGGATTCTTTTACAAGAAATTCTTCATTTAATAGAAACGTTTTTCCACACCCCCAAGGGCCACTTAATACAACCACTTTTGCATCTAAACAATCAAAGCATCTGTGTAGTTTTTCTTTAGCATTACTTTTAGACATGATCCTTCTCCAAAAACTCAGGTCTAACTTATTCAGCATTGTACGGTGGAAACGGTAGAACAGTGGAAACTCTTTATTTTCAAGGCTATCAGAGCAACATCCAATTTTTAATATTAAGTGGAAAAGGTGGAAACCTCGTTCACGTTCCACCGCTTTCCACTTCTGGTGCTCACTGTCAGTTTAATGAAATAGACTGATTTTATTGATTTTCCACCATTCCACCGTTCCACCTTTATTTTTCATCAGGAATGATCATTTTCCTTACTTTTACCGTATCTTTGTTACGGGATCTTGGATTGATGCTCATTCCAACTTCAAGCAGTATTCCCGCTTTTTTAAGAATTTGATCCACAAGACGAGAACTTTTGCCCATACAGAAATGTTCTACATACGCCTGATGATAAACATAAAATTCTTGATTACCGGTCTTACTGGAATCAATCCACCCGATGTGCACATCTGGAACTTGTTCCCTGTGTAAATCAATAAAACACGACTGGTTCTTTGTGAGAACATTTAAAGCCCTGTTGATTATCTCTTGTTCTTCTTTTGGAAGACCGTCACCAAACTCTCTATGCCAAGCCTCAAAACAGGTTTTAACACCTTTCCAGGCTACGCCCTTTGCCCATCCTGTAATATCATGCTCAGAGGCTAATTCACCTGCTACGGCCAATAATCCAAATGACTCGGCCACCCTTTTAACTTGGGAAGTACCCTTAGGAGCTACCTCTGTAACAAAAGTATTAATTTCGGCAGCTAAATCTGTAGGAATGTCATCATGCTTATAACCAGCCAGCAACGTCAACCAAGCTTGAAATGCCGTCCCGTAGTATTGATGAACAGCATTTTTCATTGCTGTGCCGTAATCTTGAATCGAGGTAAACCCCTTTGGTAAGAATTCATTCACTCCAAGCTCGTTTCCAGCATCTGCAGGAATATCAGCTAAGCGAATTTCCTCTCCGGCCTTAACCCTTCTTCCTTGCTTCATTGCGATGTCTCGGAGACTTTCCTCTCCACTTGAAAGAACCAGTAGGAACCAATTCATAATGGTTTTACTAACTAGACCCGATTTATTAGCACGAATTTTTTGTTTTCCGTTCATCAAATCATATATTGACGTACAAACACTTGTAGGGTCCGCTTGACTAATCTCGTCAAGCGGAAGCATCAAATCGTTATAAGCCAAGGCGATTCCCTCAAGCCCATTTGCTGTGCTTTTCCAACTTTGTTTGTAGTTTGGAGAACCAATAACGCTACACCCAATAGCCTGAGCAACACTTTTGCCAGAGGAGGAATTTCCCCGTAAATGAAAACCTGCATTCGCTCGATGACCCAAGCTCACCAAGGGAGCTGCAAAAGCGGCACAAATGCTCAAGATGCTCCGACTCGATGAAACAGCCGGTTTGGCGATATGATCTTGCCACTCTTTTAACGTTCCTTTACAGCCAATGGTTGGAGCAGTAACTGAGGGATCTAGAATGATATGCTCCAGAGCATTGTGGGGAATTTGCCCATCAGGTAATACAAAGTAATCCAAGCTGTTAAAGGTATGCCAGCCTATTTTATAAACAATCCGGACGCGATCTTGAGGCGTAACAGTCTTTATGTAGTTTACGGTGTCAACAGAATTGATTACTTGCAGACCGTCTTTCACTAATGGGCTTAAGATATCTCTATTTTGTCCTAAAAACACCGCCTCAGAAATTTGTTGTTGATGTGTAAAACCATCCACATCCTTAAATTCAATCAGTTTTTTCCAGTCGCTGCTTTCGCCATCACGACAAAGAGCTTTGACGTTCAGATAACCACAGATCTTTATTGAAGACTGAGATTTGTTTGTGTACACCCCATCTGTGCAAAGATAAAACTCATTAATTTTTTTAATCAAATTTTGTGGTGATGTGTTAGTATTCGTCTGTGAATTGCTTTGGCTCTGGCTTCTGCCGGAGCTATTTTTTTGACTTTTCATGGTTAGCTCCCTTCATTTAAATTTTTACGTTGATCAACTAAGCATTGAACCAAGACCTTAATTTCATCATCCGACCTATTTTGAATACGAGCTCGGATAACAGCGTTAATTTCCGATTCAAGCCAGCCAACAGACCGTTTACCAAGACGGATTGGTGGTGGTAATAAACCTTCCTCAATATGGGCATAAAAACTTGATTTAGGAAGAGCCAGGGCAGATTGAGCAGTACTGGCTCTAATAAATTTTTGTAAGGACATCATTTATCTCCTATGTTTAAAAACCGAAAAAACTCACCCAAATTGACTTGGGATGAGCTCAGTTTTACAGAGATTTAAATGTTTAAAAAGAGCCAATATTTCGAGAAAAGGTGAGGACTTTTTTAAGAGGTATTCGAGTCTCACTATCTATGAATATTCACTAAATTAAGGCGAAAAAAGGTCCCCACCTTTTTATCCAAACGAAAATTTCATTTTATTTACTAGGGTAAGTCCCAATATTGATTAAATAAATCTATCCATACTGCGGTTTTTAACAAAAGACATTCTCTGATTTCGAATAGGGGTTAGGTCGAGTTATTCATCCCAGGAACCAAATTTTTTCTTATTCCCAGCCCCTCTGGGAGGTGGTGGCATGAACACTTTTTCTATTGCTTCTAATTGGGCTTTACTACAAGATTTTTTATCCTTCCCCTCAACCCACTTACCTTTAAAAACGGTCGTCAATATCGGTTTTAAGTCCTTTAACCGTCTATTTTCAATATTTGACCACTGAGCCAAGGCAAATAGAATTTTTTTCAACTGAGGAGCATCTCGAGCCAATTTTTTGAGTAAATCCACTGTAACAGCTATTGCCCCTGGTTCCTCAAAAATCACCTCATTATTTTCCCTGCTGATGCGTTCTCTTTCACAACCATCCACTAGCCTGAAAGAACCAGTACCTAATAAGAAATCCTCCAGCTCATTATCTTTAACTTCACAGTTGTTAAAACATTCTTTTGAAGGATAAGCACTGAAGAACTTTCTTATGGCTTTCGTACTCTCATACTCTCCGCGCACAAACAGCAAGTATGCCCATTTTTTAGGGAGCCTTAGCTCAGTTGTTTTAGTAACTTGTAATCCATCGCATTGAAGATACTGCAACAACTGATTAATTAAATTGTTTTTTATTAAAGTTTCTTTGCTGCCATCAGGAAATATTTTTTCATGTAAACCTATAAGAAGATGACCTTTTTCACTCAAATTGAGACCATTATGAAAAGGAACATTCGTACCAAAAGTTTGATAACCTGAAAATAACAAAGCAATATCTGTCAAAAAAATTTTCTGGTTGATTTCATCTTTATTCAGAATTAAGCGACTTGCAACGTAATATTGGTTCACTTGCTTAAATACCCAATCTTCTGGAATTTCTGAATCTTCCGTAATCGTTATGACTTTATGTGCTGTCATTATTTTTCCCCTCTCCTCGTCGATGAATAACAATAATCAGCCCAAGCTTGCATCATTTCCTGTCTACTTTTCATTGCGTCGTTACGTTCATAAGCCCCATTGTATCCGTCATCAATTTTGTGATGTAGACATAGCTCGGCTACTTTTGCTGAGAACCGAGTATCATTCCCCAGCTCATCATCTTGTGCCCAGGTTCTAAACGTGGCTCTTGCTGTCCCATGTGGAGTCGCAATGCGAGGAACTCCTTTGTTTGTTTTTTCGTTTGGATCAACATAACCATTTAACCCTTGAGCCAAACGTTCATTGTGCATTCGAACAATCACTGTTTTTAAAGAAGCGTCTGAAAGAATGGAGTGACCAACAGGCGAAGCAAAAACATAGCGTGATAATTGTTCAGTTTCGTCTTTAATCGCCATTAGAAGCTCTCTAGCTTGCCTAGAAAGAGGAACAGTATGTTTACCGTTTAAATCACCTTTCTTCATCTTCTGAGCGGGGATTATCCAAAGATTCTTCTCAAAGTCGAATTCTGTCCATTCTGCGCTGCGAGCGTTATAGGATCGAACAGCCGTAAGGATGGCGAATTCTAAACAGCGAGCAGAAGTGCTTGGACGAGAATGCAGATCAGCCATAAATTCGGGGATTTGCTTCACCGGGAGCATTGGATGGTTATGTTTGACACTAATTGTGGCTCTGGGCAATAAGTGCTTTAAAACTTTGTAATCTGTGGGAGCTTCGTGCTTGGTGAGCCCCAATGCTATAGCCCACTTATAAATCTGCCCAATAATTTGTCGAACTTTTTTGCACAATGCCGGTTGTGTATTCGTTAATGGAAGCAATACGTCTCCAACTTGTTGGTGACTAATTTCTTCAAATAGCTGGTTCCCAATAACTGGATAAATATGCTTTTTTAACCGACCTTTAAGCAACTTAAGCTCACGGGAATTTTCTTCGTATTGACCGATGTCAACCAGATGTTGAACATATTCCTCCGCTACCACTCTAAAGGTCTTCGTGGCAATTTTCGCAGTTCTTTCTTCCAAGCAAATTTCTTGAACTTTGTTGTGCTGCCAGTCAAGAGGATCAATGTTTTGATTAACTAAATCCCTGTACGATTGGGCTTTACTACGAGCGTCTTTTAAAGACAGATCTGAATATTTAGCGAATTGAAAATCCCGGCGTTTACTTTCAGGTAACTTATACCGCAAAACCCAATATTTATTGGGTTGAACGATACGAAGATACAACCCCACTACACCGCCAACATTGTAAAAACCGTCTTTTTTTAGATTTCTAACTTCTCGATCTGTTAGAGTTTTTGCGATAACAGGCATGTCAACTGTCCATCATAAAATCAACAGAGATGAACAAAAAATATTTTGTCCATCATTATGTCTATCATAGGATACTGGATTTTATAAGGCAAGTTAAGAATTCTTTGGACCAGAATCCTGGATCAAATGCCTTGAAAATAAAGAAATCCCAGACATCTTCAGACTGTCTGGGATTAGAATCTTGGCGGAAGGGGAGGGATTCGAACCCTCGGTACGGATAACCGTACGCCGCCTTTCCAGGGCGGTACATTCAACCACTCTGCCACCCTTCCGTGGTGATGTGTCGTAGGCTCGAAATTATACTGGGGATTCCATAAATTTCAAGCCCTCTATCAAAAAATATTTCAGGCTTTGCAACGCTCAATGAACTGTTTGAGTTCACTGGGGGTCTGAACTTCAACAATACGGTCAATTTCTTGGCCGTCTTTGTAAAAAATCATGGTGGGGATATGACCAACGTTGTACAGACTGCGGAGCTCTTCGCGTAATTGTCCCTCACGGTCACCAACATCGACGTGAGTGAAATAGACATCGGTAAATTCTTCGGAGAATTTCTTGTAAAAAGGGGCAGCCCGGCGGCAATCGATACACCAGGGAGCACCGAAGTTAACCATGCACAAGCGGTGGGTTTTAATTGTTTCCTCGACTTGATCGGATGTGATTTCGTAAACCATCAACGGCCTCCTTATTAATATTGACTCCATATTAACGGAATTTTGCGGCTTATACTCTTGTCGGAGACGTGGTGTTTCGATACAATAGCGATCTCTCACCTTTCGGAAGGGTGGCAGAGTGGTTGAATGCAGCAGTCTTGAAAACTGCCGACGCGCAAGCGTTCGTGGGTTCGAATCCCACCCCTTCCGCCAAATAATTCTTAAAAATCATCACGTTATTAAAACATCTCTTCTTGATTAGTTAATTTCTCTAGCAAGAGTAGTTGATTTTCTGTACCATGGCTCGAGTGGTCCTTAATGAGTCAAGTTATGTTTTCTTCCAAGATTTTTTCATCTAAGCGTCAAATCGCAGCTTTGTTAACGGCGACGTTGATGACATTGCCGTTGTCCGGCTGTATTACTTTTGAAAGTGATGAGCCTCGGGATGTTATGCCTCTTGGACAGACAAGCTTTTCTCAGTATGTCAGTGAAACCACGGACTGGATTAGGGCGCATCGGCGTTTTGTGACGCAAAATCACGATCTGGAGCTCTCTTATCAGGTGCCTTTTGAAATTAAACCGATCAAACCCAACGGCAAGGGTGTTTTGATGATTCACGGTTTTACAGATTCTCCGCACAACTTCATTGACATCGCGCGATATTTGGCCGATCGCGGTTTTTTGGTACGTGCCGTGGTTCTGCCGGGACACGGAACAAAACCCGAAGATATGCTTGAGGTCAACTTCAAGGATTGGGATCGGTTGATTGATGAACAAAGCCGTATTATGGCTAAAGACGTCGCCGAAGTTTATTTAGCCGGTTTTTCCACCGGAGCAAACCTGGCGGTGCATGAGGCCTATGAAAATACCAAGATTGACGGTCTTATCTTGATTTCTCCGGCTTTAAGTGTTCGGACGAGTTTGGTCCATTTTGTCCCTCTGGCCAGCTTATTTATGGATTGGATGCGCACGCCTGAAGAAGCTTCAGGCGGTATGACCGCGTTCCGATATCGCACAGCTCCGTTGCAAGCATTGCAAACTTTCAAGGATTCAATGGACTCGGCGATGGGCAGGCTCTCGGGTGCACCCTATAATAAACCTGTGCTGGTTTTCATGGCCGAGCATGACAGTATTGTCAACACGCAGGAGCTTTTGCCTTTGATGCAAAAGCAATTTACGAGTTCCCGCTCTCGCTTTGTCTGGTATGGAGATACCTTACCTGAAGGGACAATCGCCAGTGACCAAAGACTGACGGTATTGACCGACCATTTGCCGAAATACAAAATCAGAAGTTTTTCGCATTTAGGGTTAGTGTATTCGCCGCAAAATCCTAACTTCGGCATTAACGGAAGTGAACGTTTCTGTCTAAGGGATCAGGATGATCGTCTGAAAGCGTTGTGTCACCAAGGTAAATACGTCTGGTACGGATCTTGGAGCGAAAATCGCGACGACCATCCGTACGCTCGTCTGACCTTCAATCCTTATTTCACTCGTCAAGTTCAGATGATCGCGGATGCTTTTGCGCCGACCGCTCGATAGCTTCTAATTTTGATGTTTGGCTCGCTATACTAGGGCTCATTGTGATAAACAGTGAGCCTTTTTTTACCATGACTTCATTTATTCAGACCTTGTCCGATTCTCCCTTTGGTTTGTGGGGATCTGTTTTTGCTTTTTTCAGTTTGCTGTTAATCATCGCTTTGGTTCTGATTATCAGCAATCGCGCGAAAAGCCGCGACGAGCTTCTGGCGATGCTTGAGCAGAAAATGCAGGAAAGAGCGAATGTCCAGGCGACAGAAATTCAGACCGCGCTGGGTGATTCTGTCCAAAAGTCCAATACACAGTTGCGCATGGAATTGAATGGTTCATTAGATCGCATGGCGCAATCTCAAAATCAAAGCATGGTTGCCTTCACTGACTTAATTCAAAAGATGAACCAAGGAAACACACAGGTTCAGCTTCAGGCCAGGGAAGCTTTGAAGTCGCAAGTCACTCAACTTTCTGCGGCTATTAATCAGGAATTGGCCGGCATTCGCGCGACTTTGAACAATCAGCTTCAGACGCTGCAGACCAACAATGACGCCAAACTTGAAATGATGCGTCAGACGGTTGAAACGAAGCTGCAAACGACCCTTGAGACTCGCCTGTCGGAAAGTTTTAAGCAGGTGGCTTCTCATCTCAAAGATGTTGAAACCGGTTTGGGTGAAATGCGAACAATCGCCGGTCAGGTCGGCGAGTTAAAGCGCGTGCTCACTAATGTGAAAACACGCGGCACATTTGGAGAAGTTCAGCTGGGTACGATTCTTGCCAACATTATTCCCAATCACTATGAGGAAAATGTGGCGACGCGTCCCAACAGCAATGAACGGGTTGAGTTCGCTATCAAAATGCCCGGAGCCAGTGAAGGGGAATATGTTTGGTTGCCAATCGACTCAAAATTTCCTGTGGAAGATTATCAAAAGATTGAAGATGCTCGGGAGGCCGGAGATGCGGAAGCCGCGGAGCGGTATGCGAAAGCGTTCGAAAATCGCATTAAGGCAGAGGCTAAGAAAATTCATGAAAAGTATGTGGAAGTCCCGTTTACAACGGAATTTGCGCTTATGTTCTTGCCGAGTGAATCCCTATATGCCGAGTGTCTGAAACGTCCCGGTATTATTGAAGAACTTCAAAACAATTACCGTGTGACTGTTGCCGGCCCCACGGTGTTGAGCGCGCTTTTAAACAGTCTTCAGATGGGCTTTAGAACCTTGGCAATTCAAAAGCGCAGCGCGGAAGTTTGGACGGTATTGGGTCAAGTTAAAACGGAGTTTATGAAGTTTGCCCAAGCGCTCGATACAATGGAAAAACGCGTTGACGGCGTCAAGACCGCCATCGCCGGAGTTCGAACCCGCACCAATGTGATGGGACGAAAACTTCGCAATGTTGAAGAGTTGCCCGGTGATAAAAAAGTCGATACAGTGTTGCCTGCAGATATTATCGAAGAGGAATAAATGTTCAAACGCCTTATGCAAATCGGCATTGTCATTGCGCTCGTTGTGATGGTGGCTTGTATCGCAATCCAATTCTTGGGTGCAATGGCGAAGTTCTGATTGTTTTAACGCCGCGGTTTTCGCGGCGTTTGCGTTATTGAGGCATTTGCTTGATGACTTTTTCAAGTCTTGCCGCAATATCAACTACTTTTCGATCTTCCAGGCGTCTGGCGCCGACCGTGATGCCGATCATGGCATGATTGGCGCGTTGAGCCAAGGGTAGTGCCACGTAAGGCGCGCGACCAACCGCCCACCATGGGATAAAGCCCACACAAAGAATGGCTTGAGCGTTTGAGTTTGCCAACACGTGATCAATCGCTTCAGTGCAGTTGCCGATACCTTTTTGCAGTGCGTTGGTATAAACGGGATTGTCTAATTCCGGGGAAAATGTCAAAGCACCTGTCAATCGGTCCATTCCGTATGGATGGTGTTGGGCGCGCATTTCGTACATTTTCACCAAGTCCTTAAATGTCCCCGGGGTTTTGCCGTTTCCGTATTTAGCAAGGAAACGGTCAAAGTCTTTTTGAATTTCCGTAGAGGAAATGATTCTGTAGTGCGTTTCAACCGCTTTAATTGGCACTTCAACAATTTCGATATTGGAGTGTCTGGCCGCTTCAATCAATTGGGTAAGCACTTGACGTTCTTCGGCGTCCATCGCACGGTAATCCGGTATGGCCAGAGCCAGTTTGATTCGATCTTTGTCGGCGCCCAAGTCGGTATGAAAGTCAACGTTTTCAGGACAAACTGAGGTAGCCTCGTCAGACGGATCTTGTCCGCAGAGCGCTTCGAGCAATTTGGCGGCTTCTTCAACGGACTGTGCGACGGCGCCGGGAGTGTCGAGTGAGTGAGAGATCGGAACAATACCGTCTCTGGAAATCATGCCGACACTGGGTTTGATCCCAACCACTCCGCACGCAATGGATGGGATGACGATGCTGCCGTGGGTTTCGGTAGCAATGGCGCTATGACAAAAGCCGGCGGCCACAGCGATGCAGGAACCGGAACTCGATCCGCCGGGCGACAGGGTAGGATCAATCGGATTAACCCCTTGACCGCCTAATTCTGAATATCCTGGCGGCATCTTGGAACTCAGATAGCCCGCCAATTCGCTCATGGATGTTTTACCGAAAGGCAGACCGCCTTTTTCACGGAGTTTGCGTACACAAAACGCATCGCTCGCTTTCAATTCCTTGAGAGCATAACTGCCTGATGTAGCTCGCAGTGAAGTAACTCCGATATTGTCTTTGACCAATACGGGCCATTGAGCGTCCAAAGGAGGTTCTCTCCATTGACTCACGGCATGAATAATGTGATTAAAACGGCGAATACGTTCATTGATGACGGCCGGATTCGGTAACTTATCCCGATAGAGAAAATCCATGACTGACTCCTTGAGGCGGCTAAGCATGCATAGAGTTTCTCACTTTGTTTCTTGCGCCGCAAGAGAGAAATCGCCTATGGGACAAAATTTTCTGGCTTTAAAATCAAACAGCCGAACCGTTTGGCTTTTCCTCGAGCTTTTAAGACTTTTTTGTCTTTGGAGAAAAGATAGCGTGCTGAGCACAATTGAGCCAGATTGAAGAATTTGTCATCATCGGCATCTTTGCAATAAAGCTCTTGAGGTAACGGTTCTTGAGCAAAAAAATGAAGTTCAAGCCACGCATTGAGAAGCTGATTAATTTGGGCTTCGTTCAAATGAAATTGTTCGCGCGCAATAACATCGGCAAATTCATAGAAAGTATCGTAATGACCGATCGGCTTTAATGAATTTTCTTTGATAGCTTTTTTTAATGACTGTACTTTGGGGTCATTAAAAAGCAAAAGATCTAAAACAACGTTTGTGTCCAGAACGCAAAGGCAAGCATCAAAAGGGCGCCGCAATGATCGGGCGCCCTCTGAGAGTTTCAAAAGAAATGTTGTATCAACCGCCATTAGGGAAGCAAGTCAGAGACCGCTTGTGCTTCAGCCAAAAGCTCATCGCGGGTAATTTCTAAACGGCGACGAACTTCAGGGGTCATCGGCATGTTGTTGATGATCTGATAGCGAGCTTCACCAGGGCACAGGCAGGGGAACCCAAAGACCAATCCCTTGGGGATGCCGTAGCTGCCATCCGAGGGCACAGCCATCGTACAGCATTTGCCTTGACTGCCGAGAATCCAATCACGCATATGGTCAAGGGCGGCACTGGCTGCCGAAGCGGCAGAAGAGGCCCCGCGTGCTTTAATGATCTGACTACCGCGCGTGGCCACGTTTTTAATGAAATCCTCCTGCCATTGAGCGTCGAATTGATCAGCCAGACGATGACCCTTATAGCGCAGGAAACGGATATCGGGGTACATGGTGTTGCTATGGTTGCCCCAGACAAAAACTTGCTCAACTCCGCTCACAGGCGCTTCAAGTTTTTCAGCCACGCGAGCCATGGCGCGGTTTTGGTCCAGACGCATCATGGCCGAGAAGCACTCGGGCTTAAGATCCGGCGCATTGCGCATAGCGATATAAGCATTGGTATTGCAGGGATTGCCAACCACAAGGACGCGCACGTCTCGAGATGCCCGTTCGTTTAAAGCGCGGCCCTGACGTTGGAAGATTTGACCGTTGACGCGCAGCAGATCCGAACGGTCCATGCCTTCTTTACGCGGTTGAGCGCCGATTAAAAAGACGCATTCCGCACCATCGAAGAGTTCTTCTTCACTGGAGTGTGCGCTCATTTCAGCCAAAAGTGGAAATGCGCAGTCGGACAATTCCATCATCGTCCCTTTGAGCTTTTGTCGGCTTTCAGGGGTGTTGCGGTCCAAGAGCCGCAATTCAACCGGCTGTTGACGGCCAAACAGATCCCCGGAGGCAATACGGAACAAAATAGAGTAGCCGATCGCTCCGCACGGACCGGTCACAGCAATACGGATGGGACGAGTCATTTTTTAACTTCCTGAAAATTTACTGTAATGAGCCCTATTATAAGAGGAAATTTTGATTTATATAAAATTTTCTTGATTTCGGTGATTATTGGATAAAAAATTATTGACTTTGAGAAGTTTGAAAACTTGTTTGTTCTTGTTAACGACAATGAAACCGAACAGCAAAAGAGCGTCATCTCATCTAAAATTCGAGCGGTCAACGCTAATAGGTGCCTCATGCATAAGAAAATTGTTTTGGGATTGTTATCCGCTTGTATTGCCGGTTCTGTCATTGCCGCCCCCGATGAGGACGCGGAATTCATTACGCCTGAGTCTTTGGGTTGGGAAGCGGGAGTTGTGGCTCCGAGTCCTTTGGATCCGGATTACATTGATCCTGAATTTAAAACATTGGAAGAGGCCGAACAGGGTAAAGCCATTGGCGAGGCGGAATTAAAGCGTATTGAACGTTTGCGTCAGGGGCATACATACCTGTGCCAGAAGAAGATCTTTGTCAATGACTGTATTGATCGAGCGGAGTCGGTCCTTTACAAACGCACACGAATTGCCAATCAGTTAATCAGAAAGGCCAACCATCAAATTCGAATCTTCAAATCCAAGCAGCGTCAGGCTGATGGTGCTCAGGCTCCGGCGATGCCGTCCAAACGCGGTGATATTAAAAAGACTGACGAAAAAGTGGCCGCTCAAAATGTCCGCAAAGCTCAGGAAGGCGCAAACCAAGCGGCCTATGATGAGAAGGTAAAGGCGGCCGAGCAACGTAAGGCTGAAATGTTAAAAGCCGCAGAGGAACGCAAGGCCAAGAGAGAAGCGAAAAAAGCGGCTTATGAAGCCGAACGGCAGAAACGAGAAGAAGCACAGAAGCGTCAGCAGGAACAAAGTCAGAAAGGTGGCCTTTTTTGATGAATTCCTCGTTTGAATCGGCCATTGATGCCGCGTTTGACGCCGACGGTTCCTTATGTGAAAAAATCCCCGGCTTTAAAAGGCGAGACAGCCAGCTGCAATTTGCCAAGGCGGTGGGCGAGGCGATTGATACAAAAGGTGTGGCGGTTGTAGAAGCCGGTACGGGTACTGGAAAAACCTTCGCCTACTTGGTGCCGGCGGTTTTGTCACATTCAAAAACGATTGTCTCGACAGCGAGTAAAACTCTGCAGGATCAACTCTTTAATAAAGATGCCGGGCTGATTTGTTCGGCTTTGGCTGTCGATGCTGATGTCGCGGTGCTTAAAGGTCGCGCAAACTATATTTGCAAAGAGCGCCTTGATCGTCTGGTTGAGCGAGGGTTGCTCCCCGAAGCCGATAGCTTCAAACGTCTGAAGAAAATCATCGATTTTGCCAAGCACAGTTCAACCGGTGACAAAAACGACATTCCGGGTATCCCGGAAAAAGATCCGCTTTGGCCTTGGGTTACGAGTACCAAAGACAATTGCCTGGGCAAAACAAAGTGTCCTTACTATGACGAATGTTTTGTCAATCGTGCTCGTGTCCGCGCACATGAAGCCGATATCGTTATTGTCAATCATCATCTTTTTATGGCTGACCTCAGTCTTAAAGACGATACGATGGCTGAATTGCTTCCAGAGGCTGATCTGGTCATACTGGATGAAGCACATAAATTGCCGGATATTGGAATCGACTATTTTTCAGATATGTTTTCGCTCTGGGAGTTGCAGGATTTTTCTGAAGAAGGTCGAATGCTCGGTAAGGCCCATGCGCCGGCCGTTGTGCGGTGGGACGATGTATTTCTAGAGATTAAAAAAGCCGCCTTAAATGTTCATCAAACCATTCATCGCGGTTTGGGCATTGAAATCGATTCTGAAATTGAAGTCGCCTCAATTGACAACTTCTCAGAAACAATTAAAGAACCGTTTGAAAAACTCTCTGCGTCTCTTTTTGAGGTCTGTAAAGCGTTTAAGGCGATTGAAGGCGCCAATGATGAATGCGACCTCTTTTCAGAAAGAGCGGCGGAGCTTCACAAACGCATCGATGATTGGCGAGTGACTTTAGCCAATCCTGAGGCGGTGAAAACAGTCGGTGGCGTCGCCTCGGTCTTGTGGCTCAGACTGACTGAGCAAAATGTGCTTTTTTCCAATACGCCGCTGTCTTTATCTCAACCCTTTACCAAAGCTCGAGAGAAGATGAAAAACGCTTGGGTTCTCACAAGCGCCACGATTTCAACCAGAAAAGAGGATGGGACAAACGATTTTTCGTATTTTCTCAATGAGCTGGGATTTTCTTCACAGACTCTGACTTTTACGTGGGAGAGCCCTTTTAATTTTCCGTATCAGGCGCGCTTTTACCTGCCGAAAAATTTACCCGGTGTGTTCGATGAGGACTTCGCTCACGAGTTGGTTGAGGCGACGTGGCCGCTATTGCAAAAGACACAAGGGCGTGCGTTCTTTTTATGCACCAGTTTTCGCTCGATGGAGGCCATTGCCAACGAACTTCGATTGAAGATGGGGGCTAATTTTACGCTTTGTGTTCAGGGCGAGGCGTCGAAGTCCGAATTGCTCGAACGCTTCAAATCCATGCCCAACGCAGTCCTTGTGGGCTCGATGAGCTTCTGGGAAGGCGTTGATATGAAGGGAGACGCTCTTCAGCTTGTAGTGATTGACAAGATGCCTTTTGCCCAGTTTGACACGCCGGTCGCGCGAGCTAAGAAGGAGTGGTTTGCTCAACAGGGTCGAAATCCTTTTATGTGCTATCAACTGCCTGAAATGATCACCACACTCAGGCAAGGCGTGGGCCGTCTGATTCGCAGCGAAAATGATTTCGGCGTTGTGGTCTTTGGTGACAATCGATTGCTTGAAAAGCGATATGGCAGGGTGGTTCTTGATAGTCTTCCGCCGATGATACGCACGCAGGAGTTTGCCCGGGTGTATTCATTTTTAGATAATCCGGACGAGGCCTATTAAAACAAAAAGGCGACGATTGAGACCGTCGCCTATTGTTCCGAAAAAAGCTTCTTTTAACGTTCTCGGTTTTGGTTCAGTTCCAAAACACGATTGACGTCCGCTTCCAAATCCTTGACGCCCAACTGTTCATAACAGTCTCGGATTAACTGAAGTGCGTCATCAGAGTAAGGCGTTTGTTGGAATGTACGGACCACATTTTGAGCGCGCTCAATTGCGGCGATATACGCATGCCGATCGTAGTAGAACTTAGCAATGTTGTATTCATGGTGTGCTTGAGAGAGCACCAATTCGTGCATGCGACGGCGAGCTTCGTGAGCATAGCGCGACTGCGGGAAGCGCTCGATCAACTCCTTGAACGTGTCGAAGGCGGTCTGTGCGGCATCGGAGTCACGCTCATAAATATCTTGCGTGAGCAACGCCGTGAAAATGGTGTCGCGCTGATTAAGCGTTGCAATGGCTTTCAGATACAACACATAGTCACTATTGGCGTGATCAGGATATTGACGCAGGAAGCGGTCGCAGGCCTGGACGCATTGGTCAACGTCACCGTTTCTCCAATAGGCGTAAGCGCTTTCGATCTGCGCTTGCTGAGCGTAACGGCCGAATGGGTAACGGCTTTCCAATTTTGTGTAATAATCTTGCGCTCGTGTCCAGTCGGCATCTTCCACGGCAACGCGCGCTTCTTCATAGAGGCGGTCTGCGTCCCAGCCCTGGGTGTGGTCGATTTCAACTTGGGTGCAGCCGGCACCCATGGCGCCGATGGCGGCAGCCGCAATGAGAGTTGCCGCGCGTTTGCGCAATTGATGTAAAGTTAATGCCATTGATGTGACTCTGGTAAATGCGGTCAATTGATTCACGGATTATAACGATCTGACCGCCTTTCACTCAAGTAAATAATTAAGGATTTATATGTCTGTTCCTTCTGAAGAAGCGCTCTTTTTTGTATTAAGTGACGAACACTCCGGAGAACGCCTCGATAAAGTGTTGGCTCAGCTGTTGCCATCGGTGTCAAGGGCGAGGCTTCAGAGTTGGATAGAGCAGGGCGCGGTCACGGTAAACGGAGAGACGGTGCAAAAGGTCCGCGCTAAAGTGGCCGCCGGTGATGAGGTTGAGGTCAATGAACAGCCGAGTCCGGAAGAACTCGCGTTTAAACCGATCGAGATGAATCTCGATGTTGTTTATGAAGATGATGATATTCTGGTGGTTAATAAACCCGCCGGTTTGGTGGTTCACCCGGCGGCCGGTCACTGGGACGATACGCTGTTAAATGGTCTTCTTGCCCGTAATCCGGAATTAAAAACACTTCCTCGGGCAGGAATCGTTCACCGATTGGATCGCGATACCACCGGGTTGATGGTGGTCGCAAAAACGCTTGAAGCTCAGACCGATCTGATTCGTCAGCTTCAGGCTAGAACTGTCAAACGTGAGTACTGGGCGATCGTTCATGGTCAGGCGCCGCAGGCGGGTTTTATTGATGAACCGATTATGCGTGATCCGCGCTCACCGATGCGCTTTTGCGTGGGTCAAGGGCCGAGAGCCAAGGAAGCGAAGACTCATGTGCGGCTTGTTGATACGGCTTTTGTGCCCGGAATCGGTCAGACGCCGCTTACGGTTTCCTGGGTCGCCTGCAGACTGGATACGGGCCGCACGCATCAAATTCGTGTGCATATGCAGTGGGCAGGCTTGGCATTGGTCGGAGATCCGGTCTATAAGGGTAAAATGGCTAAACTGCCTGAAGGATGTCCTTTGTCTTCAATGAAGCGCCAGGCACTTCATGCTTCACGTTTAGGATTGCAGCATCCGAGAACGAAAGAAAGTATGCAGTGGTTTGTGCCTGCGCCCCGAGACATGGCTTTATTGATGAATGATATTGGTTTCGGTCCGGCAGACGAACCGGTAACCGTTTTTGATAAATAGGAAAAGACATGATTGACGATACTACCAAGCCCGCTTTGGCAATTTTGCAGCCTGATTGGGACTCCGTCTGTCCCGCCAACGTCGACGCGTTGATGACGCTTCGCGCCGGCGGTGTCTCCTCCGGTCCTTTCGGAGATAAAGACGGTATCGGCGGTTTTAATGTCGGTCTTTATACCGGTGACGTGTCTGTCTGCGTCAACATGAACCGTAATCTGGCCGCGCAGCTTGTGCCCACGGATCCGAAATGGCTCAAGCAGGTTCATGGCGTGCGGATTGTCGATGCTGAGTCAGCTGGAGCTGAGGAAGAGGCAGACGCGAGCACCTCTGTCACACCTGGCGTTGTTTGCGTTGTCCAGGTCGCCGACTGTCTTCCGGTTTTAATCGCTGATAAAGAAGGTCGTGCCGTGGCCGCCGTTCATTGTGGCTGGAGAAGTTTAGCGGGCGGCATTCTTCAGAAAACAATCGCTCGCCTGCGTGAGCGAATTGCCTCGCCTGAGGCACAATTTATCGCTTGGTTGGGACCGCGTATCGGAGACAATGATTTTGAAACCGGTGAGGATGTTCTTGAGGCGATGAAAAAGACAATCACCGGAGCAGAAGTCGCCTTTAAGGAAAAAAGTGAAGGGAAATATCTTTGTTCCTTAACGACTCTGGCTCGAATGGCTTTGTTGGAAGTGGGGGTTGATGAGGTAATTGAAGCGCGCCACAGCACTTATGCCAACCCTGAACTTTTCTACAGTTTCCGACGTGACGGTCAAACCGGTCGTCATGCCGCGATGATTTGGATTAAAGGTTAATCGAATGCAAAAGAGTGCCCGAATCGGTGTGGTTTCCATGGGGTGCCCTAAGGCGCTGGTGGATTCTGAACGCATCATGACGCAACTCAGAGCCGAAGGCTATGAGATTGTCGGCTCGTATTCCGATGCCGATCTGGTGATTGTCAACACATGCGGCTTTTTAAATGAAGCGGTTGCAGAAAGTGTGGATGCGATCAATGAGGCGATGCATGAAAACGGTCGGGTGATCGTCACCGGTTGCCTGGGTGCGAAAAAACATCTGGACGGCACACCTTATCTCGATGAGGTTTGTCCTAATGTTTTAGGAATTACCGGCCCGGGAGAATTCGACAAAGTTTATCAATTGGTTCACCAACATCTGCCACAGCCTCACAGTCCCTACTGGGATTTAGTGCCGAAGGCGGGATTAAAGCTCACCCCCTCTCATTACGCCTATCTCAAAATCAGTGAAGGCTGCAACCATAAATGTGCCTTCTGCATCATCCCTCAATTACGAGGCAAGCTGGTAAGTCGTCCGATCGGCGAGGTGCTGCGTGAAGCTGAAATTCTCAGGCAGTCCGGCGTGCGTGAGTTGATGGTGATCAGTCAGGATACCTCGGCCTACGGTGTTGACTGTCGCTACAAAATCGACTTTACCGATCAGGGTAAAGCGTTGCAGACTCGATTGATCGATTTGGCTCGCGAGTTGGGTGACTTGGGAATGTGGATTCGGTTGCATTATGTATATCCGTATCCAGCAGTGGATCAAGTGGTCGAATTAATGGCCGAGGGAAAGATTCTGCCTTATCTCGACATTCCGTTTCAGCATGCGCATCCCCGGGTACTCAAAGCGATGAAACGCCCCGCTGCAACCGAAAAAACGCTTGAGCGCATTCAGGCCTGGCGCAAAATTTGTCCCGAATTGACAATTCGCTCAACGTTTATCGCAGGATTCCCCGGGGAAACCGAAGAGGAATTTCAATATTTGCTCGACTTTTTGCAGGAGGCTCAACTCGATCGCGTGGGCTGCTTTGCTTACTCGCCTGTTGAAGGGGCGACGGCCAATGAGCTTCCCGGCGCATTGCCCGATGAGGTTCGTGAAGAACGTCGGGATCGCTTTATGCAGGTGCAGTCAAAAATCTCAGAAGAGCGAATGAGACGTAAGATCGGAACGATTCAAAAGGTGATTATCGATGACTCGGAAGATGATGATGGAGTCGCGATCGGCAGGACGACGGCCGATGCACCGGAAATCGACGGCATAATTTATGTCACGACCGACACTCATCTTGAGCCGGGCGATATCGTGGATGTGAAGGTCACCGCCAACCAGCAATACGATCTTATCGGCCGTCATGTTGTTTCTTAATTTCAGTTATGAAGATTAAAAGAACAGTAAAACGGATCTGCCTGACCCTTGCGGCGCTTTTTGTTGTCGTTGAGGGGTATTACATCGGGCAGGTCGTTTGGTACAGCATTGCCCCGATTCAGACTTCCGCTTACATTGAAAGTGAACGGGAACGGTTGGGGAAAGTGCAGTTTAAGCCTGTTCTTCTAAGAAATATTTCCAATGACATGGTTCGGGCCACGGTGGCGGCTGAGGATGCCCGGTTTATGGATCACTTCGGCATCGAATGGGAAGCCACCGGTGAAGCTTTTGTTAATAACGTTATTGAAGGAGAACGCGCGCCGGGTGGTTCCACCATTACTCAGCAGACCGTCAAAAACCTTTTCCTGACCCATGAAAAAAGCTATCTTAGAAAATTTCAGGAAATGGTACTTGCTTTGGTGATGGATGCGACCTGGTCCAAAGGCAGAATCCTTCAGACTTATCTTAATGTCGCCGAGTTTGGGGAGGGAATCTTCGGTGTTGAGGCGGCCGCGCGCCACTACTATGGAATCAGCGCCAGACGCCTGAGCCATTGGCAAAGTGTTTGGCTTGCCGCTATTCTCTCAAATCCCAGATACTATGAAAGGCAGGGTTCGACGGATTGGCTTCGACATCGCATCGATGTGATTGAGGGTTCAATGAAAGAACCGCAATTTGCAGCCATTAACAACCGCATGCATTAATGGGCAATGCCTTGCCGGCGCTCTTGAATTCGTTTTCCCAATAATAAGTACGCCAGTGTTAAATACACGATTGCCTGGGCAATGCTTGCGGCAAGCATAGGTGCAATATCAACCAATTGGGCACCCTCCTGACTGGCAAAGATAATGGCTTGACAGGCGGGGGTTGTCGGAATCATCCAGGCGAAAGGCAGAACCCAGGGAGCAAAATTTTCCATTGGGAAAACCAATCCGGATAAAAAGACGCTGGGCGCGGAGGCTAAAACGAGACCGGCGGCATAACGGTTGGTGTTCATCCATAATGCGAGAAAAATCCCCAATGCAGTAAGCGAGAGCGTAAACGCAACAATCGCGACGATGGTAGCTGGCAGATTAAAAAGCGTTGGCATCGTTAATATTGACAGTCCGAATGACTCAATAAAGAATGACCAGAAAAGCGCAATCACCCAAAAACCCAGGAAAACAAAAGCAAATTGGCGCTCAGAATTCATCGCCTCGATAAAGAACGTCGGCGCTTTGGGAGCTGAAAGCCATCCTCCCAGCGCAATACCGATGCCAAAGAGCATGACTGCCTGAACGATGATGATTGCCACTATGGGCACGGTGTAGTAGCCGTAACCGGAAATGGTGTTGAAAAGATCCTGCGAGGCAAAGGGCGAGGGGTTCATGGTCATGCGCTTAACCAAAATGGGATCAAGACCTTGCGCCACAAGGCGGCTTGCGGCGCTCACCATGTTTTCTTCTGTCACAATTGTCAACACGGCGGCCGATACCGCACGCCCTTTGACCGGGAGCGCCCCATTGCTAAAAACCGTAACCGCCGTTTGTTCACCGCGAGCGATATCGCGCGCAAAATTTTCACCGATCACCACAATCACATCGGCCTCGGACCGTCTGAAAGCGTTTTGAGCCTGTGAGAAATCCGCTGTTTGGACGACGCAGTCAATCACTGCCGTTGCTTTAAGTTTGTCGGTCAAATCTCGTGAGATTCGACTTTGATCCATATCGACAATGGCTGTCGGGATCTTCACAATAATCTGGTTGTCGTAAGGCAATCCGTAAAAGACCAGATAAAAGAGAGACGCGATCGCAAAGATCATGAAGCTTTCGCGAGAGAAGACCGCATGACGAATCGTTTGCAGGAAAATACCGAGCTTGCTCATGGTCTTGCCTCCGATTCGACTCTGACTTCATGAGCGACGCGTTTTTTAAAAAGCCCGTAACCGACTCCAAACCACAGTAAGGCGAAAAGGACCAGTATGCCGAGCGTTAATAATGAGGATGAAAGCGGAGCATCCAGGAACCACACTTGACCTTGAAACTTAAAGTAGTGGGTCAAGGGGAAGGTGACGGCAAGCCATTGAACGGGCTCTGCCATGGAGTCAAGCGGATAGGAGAATCCGGTGTAGGGGAAGATCGGCGCGATATAACCCACAATGCAGCTTAAAACAATGACCCAACCGAGTGGCATGACTATGCCGATTAAAAAAACAGGCAGCAAAGTCATCACCGCCGTAAAGAGGGCGTAGCCAAAGAGCCAAAGCCACAAACTGCCTTGAACCCACCAGCCCAGAGCGCCGGTCATAATGGCGATGTAGGCAAAACCGTAAAAACAGTAAAGCGCCCACCAGGGAATCGCTTTGCCGAGAAAAGCAATGAGTGCACTGCCATCGGCGGCATCAACCCATTGTTTGACCTTGCGGTCGCGCCACTCGCAAAGAAGTCGGCTGGCGACGGCAAGCGTTAAGGCTAAATGCAAAATGCCGGGAATGAGTGTAGGAAGAATATAGGCTTGGAAATTAAAGCCAATATTGCCCAATGTGACGGCATTGACTCGAATAAGCGAGACGGCGCGTTCGGCTTGTTTACCGGTTAGGCCCGCGCTTTGCGCAAGACGGGTAAACTTTTCATTCTGATAGGCCAAAAGCGTTTGCTTAATATCCAGTTCAAGTGTGGTGCCGATGGCGTAAAGTGTTTTGGGAAAATACAGTTCAATAGCTGAGCCCTGAGGTTTCGCGCTTCTGTCGAGCCAACTGTCCGGGATAACCATGTAAGCGTAGAGTTCTCCGCGCTTGATGCCGAGCTCTGCTTCAAGGGGAGATGTGCAGGAAATGAGCTTGACGGACGGGATGGCGTCAATGCGGCTTTCAAGCTCAATGGATTCCGGGTGGTGATCCAGATTGACAATACCGACCGGAATGTCACGCATGAGGCCCTGACCAAAAAGGCCGGCAATGAGCAGGCACCATATCACAGGCATGAGTACAAACATCGCAATGTCCCAGGGGCTGTGAATCACAGCCTCGATCTCATTGCGTATGCTCAATAGAAGTGCTTGTTTTCGGCCCATGTCGAATCAAAAAAATCAGCGATTGACGATCACACTCATACCGGGGCGCAGATTAGCCACAGGGTTGACAGGGCGGGCTCGAACTTCAAAGGTTTTCAAGTCATAGCCGCTCGATTGTCGCGTCGCACGCCATGTGGCGTAATCACCCCGTGGATTGATAAAGTAGACCTTAAATTGCACATTTTTAGCGCCTAAGGCCGGGATTTCCGCATTCAAAATCGCTCCCTTGGTGATTTGGGGCATGCTGTCTTCACGGATATTAAATATTGCCCATTGATCCGAGAGATCAACCAGAGTGGCCAAGGGGAGACCGGCTGCAGCAATTTCACCGGCCTCAACATAGACTCGTGAAACCTCAGCGGCGAGCGGCGCTGTCACATTTTTTTCTTTCACGAGACTTTCAACCTGTTCAACCCCGCCCGCAGCTTGAGCGGTTAGCGCCGTTGCGGCTTGTTTTTCCTGCTGCCGAGCACCGGTGAGCGCAATGTCGTATTGCTCTTTGGCGGCAGAGTAAAGTTCCTCAGCGCTTTTCTTTTGAGCCAGAGCTTCATCGTGTTTTTGTTTGGATACAAGCCCATCACGATAAAGTGAGTGAACGCGGACGTACGTTTTTTGAGCTAAATCTCGGCCCGCCTGAGCCCGCATCATCTGCGCTTTGGCTGCTCGAATTTCTTGCGGGCGCGCGCCTTCATCGACCAAATCCGCTTTAGCTGTGGCGGCCGTCTTCAAAGCTTCTACTTCTTTGAGCTTGGCTTCAACTTCCGGAATGTCCAACGTCATCAACACCTGACCGGGACTCACCGTATCGCCTTCGCGAGTAATCAAAGTCTCCACCCGCCCGGTGACTTTCGCAGCAATGTCAACGGTCTTCGCTTGCATAACACCGTAAAGAGGCTCCTGTCCGGGGTGAGTGCCCATCCAAAAACCGATACCCAACACCAGGGCGCAGGCTATAGCCGCACCGGTTAAAACCGCCGGTTTGGAAAATTTCTTTTTATCTGTATCTGTCATTGTTCTATCGCTATCACGTCAGGACGCCCGAAGGCATTCATGAAATCCATCATACGGCCGCTTGCGGCATGCAGCAGGCTGTAGGCCACGACAAAGCGGTAAGCGGCGACTCGTTGAGCAACTTGGGCTGCAATGAGTTTATTTCTTGCGTCATTAACATCGTCAACGGTTGAGAGTCCTTCTTTGAAAGAACGTTCACGAAGCCGCACATTTTCTTTGGCAAGATCAATGGAACTGGTGCTCAATCGGTATTGCTCAAGCGCCTGCCCGCTCTTTAACCACGCAACTTCAACCACTTTGTTGATTTCATTGCGGGCCTGACTTTGGGCAGCCTGCGCTTTGTTAACCAATGCTTGAGCACTGCCGACACGCGCAGAGCGATCGCGGTTATCCCAAAGTGTAAAACTCACCCCGATGCCGGCAATCCAATCGGGTTCGGGCAGGGTGAGGTAGTGTTTGATCATGTTGTAATGACCGAACAGATAGACCTGAGGGTGATAGCTGCCTTTGGCGGCCTTCACACCCATGCGGGCCTGTTCATGCTGCGCTTCAAGTGCCTTCAATGTCGGATTGTTGGCCAAAGCCAAGTCCTGCCAATACGCAAGCGTCTTAAGATCTTTCGTTACAAACATCGGCGTATCCAGTCTGCCGATTGTTTCTTCCCGTAATAAATCCGCCAATTCGGTCTCAGCAACTTTACGGTCGGTCTGCGAGGCAATGAAATCACGTTCTGCAGCGTCACGATTGACTTGAGCGCTCAAGCGTTCAATCTTGGCGATCATGCCTGTTTTTTCAAATCGTTTGGCGCGGTTGAGATCGCGTTCCTGCTGAGCTAAAAGATCTGAACGAAGCTTTTCCACGCTGCGGGCTAACTGCACGCCGAAGTACTTTTGCACTAAGAGCGTATCCAACTCGTCGAGTGTTTTATCATGGCTTGCTTGAGCCTGTCGAAGCGCGGCGTCTGAGGCCTGCTGTTTGGCGCTGATCGCGCCGCCCGTATAAATCGGCCACATTAAGTCAATGGATGCTCGCGGTCCGGAGATGTCGTCTTCGTAGCTGAGCTTGAACTTATCTTGCTTTAGAAGGCTGCCTAACTGTGGACCGAGCATGGTTCCAAGCACAGGATTTGACGATATTGACGACAGGGGATTGTCCAAAGACATATTGATGTCTTTACGTCCTTCGACCTGCTGAGCGTTTAAGGAAATTTTCGGACCGCTTAAAGAACGAGCTTCTTTAACCTGCTGTTGTCTTTGTTCAATATCAGCGCTGCTCATCTTGAGCATATCGGCGCGTTCCTGCATCAGGGCGCGGGCGTGCTCAAAGCTGACACCCGCAGCATATACCGCCGGGGCAGTCATCATCGCGCAAATGGTGACAGCAAGGAATAATTTTTTCATTTCCACTTTTTTAAAAGCTGATAAGGCTATTTTAGCCTCAAATCAATTCTGATCGTCATGGGTTCTTGCATCTAAGGCTTTGACGAAGCCTCTCAAAAATGCCAGACGAGACTCAATAGTCGGCGTCGATGTCTCGATTTTAAGTTTGGTTGCCCCCATCATTCTCATATTGCGGCTTTTTTGCATCAGCTCGATCAACCGCATCGGCTCAAAATGAGGCTTGGGTATAAAAGTCACAATGATGACAGATTCCGTGGCCTCGATTCGCTCGATACCTAAAAATTGACAATAAAGTCTCAGTCGATGCGTCTCAATCAGGGTATTGGCTTCCTGAGGCAATTTGCCATAGCGATCACCCAAGGCTTCACGCACGGTTTCAATGGCATGGAATGTTTCGCAACTGGCAAGTTCCTTATAAAAAGACAGGCGCTGATGAACATCTTCAACGTAGTCTGACGGCAAAAGAGCCGGGGAATGCAGATTGATTTCCGCCATGGCTTGGAAGGGAGCGTCCAAGTCAAAGGACTCGTTGTCGCGCATGCTTTTGACAGCGCGTTTGAGCATCTGGTTGTAGAGATCGTAACCCACGGCGGCAATTTCACCGGACTGTTGTTCACCGAGGACTTCGCCGGCGCCTCGAATTTCCAAGTCATGCATTGAGAGGTAAAAACCGCTGCCCAAATCCTGCAGATTTTGGATGGCTTCAAGGCGCTTTTGCGCATTGTCCGTCATCGCGTCCTTACCGGGCGTGAGCAAATAGGCATAAGCCTGGTGGTGACTGCGTCCCACGCGGCCGCGCAACTGATGCAATTGCGCAAGCCCGAATTTATCCGCTCTGTGCATGATGATCGTATTGGCGGTCGGCACGTCAATGCCGGTTTCGATAATTGTTGTGCATAACAGCAGGTTGTAGCGTTGCTGGTAAAAATCGCGCATCACCGCTTCCAACTCGCGCTCGTTCATCTGACCGTGACCGACAATAATTCGGGCTTCCGGAATGAGCTGCGCGAGCTGTTGACGACGATTTTCAATAGTGGCGACATCGTTGTGCAGAAAATACACCTGACCGCCGCGCTTTAATTCACGCATCACGGCCTCGCGAATCACTTCGGGAGACTCTTTTCGGACAATGGTTTTAATGGAAAGGCGCTTTTCCGGGGCCGTCGCAATCACTGAAAAAGATCTGATGCCTTCCAAACTCATCGCCAACGTTCTTGGAATAGGGGTGGCGGTCAATGTGAGCACGTCAACTTCGGCACGGAGTTTTTTGAGGACTTCCTTTTGACGAACCCCAAAGCGATGTTCCTCATCGATGACGATCAATCCCAGGCGAGCGAACTTGACTTTCTCGGATAAAAGTTTGTGAGTGCCCACGACAATATCTATCGTGCCTTTTTCCAATCCTTCGATCACTTGAGCGCTTTGCTTGGCGCTTCGGAAGCGAGATAATTCAGCAACCGTCACAGGCCAGGCGGAAAAACGATCCTTAAAGGTATGGGCATGTTGCTCAGCCAATAGGGTTGTCGGACAGAGAATGGCGACCTGTTTGCCTCCCATGACGGCGGCAAAAGCCGCTCGGAGCGCCACTTCGGTTTTTCCGAAACCGACATCTCCGCAAACCAATCGATCCATCGGTTTATCAGCTTTCATGTCGTCCAAGACTGCTTCAATCGCTGCGTGCTGATCAGCGGTTTCTTCAAACGGGAAACTTTCTGCGAATGCTTCATAGTCAGCGCGTGAGAAGCGGAAGGCATGCCCAACGCTTTTTTCACGAAGCGCGTAAAGATTGAGTAATTCCGCTGCCGTATCCCGGACTTTTTCAGCGGCTTTTTTCTTGGCTTTTTCCCAGTCGTTTTTTCCGAGATGGTGAAGAGGTGCGTGCTCAGCGTCACTGCCGCTATAGCGGGAAATAAGCTGAAGCTGGGCGACAGGGACAAAGAGTTTTGCGTCGTTAGCGTAATCGAGTTTTAAAAACTCCTCCTCACCATTGGCGGTTTTGATTGTTTCTAAACCCGCATAGCGCCCGATGCCATGGGTGATATGCACAACCGGGTCGCCGATCTTCAATTCCGCGAGGTCGCGGATCATCATGTCGACGTTAGTCGCATGGGCTTGACGGCGCAGTGTTCGGCGGGGAGCGGTGGCGTAAAGTTCGGTCTCAGTCAGCAAGCGAATGCCTTCGGTGCTAAACCCTTGATATAAAGGGCCGACGGTCAGCATGACGGGCTCTTGGTCAGAGCAAAACTCGTCAAAAGATTCCGTATAGGGAATTTTCATGCCGTTGCGTTCAAAGAGCTGAGCAATGGTTTCTCGCCGACCGTTGGAAGGCGTCATGATGAGAACGCGATGCTTTTGTGTTTTCTCCTCGTCAATTAGACGCTGCAGATTTTCCAGTGGCTTTTCCGCCTTTCGGTCGATCAGGATTCGCCCGAGAGGTTGAGGCTCATCGGTTTTCCCCTGAAATCGAATAAAACGCTTCAGATAGAGGAAAAATTCCTCTGAGGTGAGATAAAGTTTTTCAGGGGAAAGAACCGGCCGTTCCGTATCGGCTTTCAGGAAACGGTATCGGCCTTGGGTCTCCTCAATGAAGCGATTTAAAGCCATTTCATTGTCGCCGAGAAGTCCGATTAACGTATTTTCCGGGTTTAAATAATCAAAAAAGGTAGTTCGATCATCAAAAAAGAGAGGCAGGTAGTATTCGATACCTGCTCCGATAATCCCGTGGCTTAAGTCTTTATAAATAATGGCTTTGCTCGGGTCGCCCGTGAACGTTTCCCTCCATTTGGCGCGGAATTTGGTCAGTGATTCAGCATCAACGGGGACTTCACGGCCGGGCAGAACACGAATTTCATCGACGAGTTCTAGTGATCGCTGTGTATCGGGGTCAAAGGAGCGGATTGAATCAATCTCGGTATCAAAGAGATCCAATCGGAATGGGGTAGCTGCCCCCATGGGGAAAATATCAATTAAGCTGCCTCGAACACTGAATTCTCCGGGAGCGACAACTTGACTGACATGTTGATAGCCAGCGCTCACCAATCGCTCTCGCAACGTCGCCGCATTGATTTCCTCGCCTTTTTTAAAGAAAAAAACGCGTCCGGCTAAATATTGCACCGGTGCGATGCTTTGAGAGGCCGTTGTGCAGGTGAGCAAAATAACATCAATTGACGTATTTTTTTCTGAAGGATTGGCGAGTTGATAAAGAATCTCCAATCGTTCGCTCACCAAATCCTGGTGAGGACTCACCAAGTCGTAGGGTAAAGTTTCCCAGTCCGGGAAATAAACAGTCTTTAACTCAGGGGCAAAGTAGCTGATTTCATCACGAAGTCTCAGGCACTGGGCTGCATTATCCGCAATCAAAACAAGAAGCTTACCGTTTGCGTGCAGTTTTTTAGCCGCTTGAGAAAGCCAAAGCGCATCCTCTCCGGCTTGACCCAGCGTCAATGTTCTTTTGGCTTTATTACTTAAATGGGAGATATCTCTGTCGATTCTTCCTTGCAAGTTTTCAAACATGTCAGCCCCTTTATTCAAGAGGGTAATTATCGCCATTTTTCCCGGTTTTAGACACACTCTTTTGATAATCTTTCGAGTTCTTGTTTGAAAGAACTTTCTTTGTCTACAATCCGAGCTCCAAGAGGAGAAAAACATGACTTGGAGCACAGACGCCAAACTTTGGCGCGGCATTTTTTGTACGCTGGTGGGCGGTATTGGTTGGGGATTTTCGGGAGCCTGCGGTCAATATCTCTTTACCTTTCAAGATGTTAGACCTGATTGGCTGACCGTAGTGCGGATGTTGATCGCCGGAATTCTGCTCTGCATCACATTTTTCCCGAAAAATCGTTTGGCGATGATGCCTCTCTTTACACCCGGCGTCCATTGGTTTTGGCTTCTGCTCTATGCGATGGGCGGCTTGATGATCAGTCAGTTTGGCTACCTCACCGCGGTTCAGTACACCAATTCCGGCACTGCAACCATGCTGATCTATTTCAATCCGGTTTTTATCCTTACGGCGGTTTGCTTGATTCAATCACGCCGGCCGACTCAACGGGAAATTATGGCCGTGTTGTGTGCTTTCGCCGGGACGTTTTTTGTGGCGACTCATGGTGATATCAATCATTTGGCGATTTCCTCGCAAGGCTTGTTGTGGGGGCTGGCCAGTGCGTTGGGCATCGCGGTGTACACGATTTTGCCCGCGCGGTTTTTGTCAAAATTTCCCACACAGGCATTGATGGGCGTCGGCATGTTGCTCGGCGGTCTCATTACGGCAATTTTGATCGACTTGCCCGCCATTGACTTCCATTTGGATTGGCATGGAGTGGTTGCTTTGATTTTGATCATTTTGTTGGGCACGATTGTGGCTTTTATGCTTTATATGCAGGGGGTTGCTGATTTGGGCAGCGTTAAAGCCAGCATGATCGCCTGTGTGGAACCGATTTCTGCGGCGGTTTTTTCAGTGCTATTCTTCAATACGCACTTTGTTTTGATGGATTATTTAGGCTTTAGCCTAATTATTGCTACGATATTTGTTCTTGGAAGACGTTAATAGGAAAGTCAATGTCTGAACGTGTGCTTTTGATTCCGGCCGCCGGTGTCGGGGAACGAATGAAAATCGGGTACCCGAAACAGTACTACCCGTTAATCGGCGAGCAGACCATGCTGGAAGTGACGGTTAATCGTTTGTCAGCAATGGGGCTTTTTGACAGGATCGTTGTTGTGGTTTCCGAGAAAGATTCTTACATTAAATCCTGTAAGTTCAACGGCAATGTGATCGTGAATTTTTGCGGCGGTGAAACTCGGGCTCAATCTGTGTTAAATGGCCTTTTGAAAGTTCAATTACAGGACGATGATTGGGTATTTGTCCATGATGCCGCGCGCCCGTGTGTTGAAAAAGAAAGCGTTTTGCGACTGATGCAAGCTGTAAAAAATGAGGCAATTGACGGCGCGATCTTAGCGATGCCTGTGAGTGATACGATCAAATGGGTCAATGAAGACGGAGTGATCGAGAAAACCATTGATCGCTCGCATTGTTATAGAGCCCAGACTCCGCAGCTCTTTCGTGCGCGTCCTTTGATTGAAGCGTTGTCAAAAGCTAAGGTAAGCGTGACGGATGAGGCCGGCGCCATGGAAATGCAGGGGGCACGGGTGAAGGTCGTTGAGGGTAGTGCTTATAACGTTAAAGTCACTTATCCCGATGACATTGAGATTGTCAGAAATTATTTGGAAATTTTGTTGCAGGAGCACAAAAAATGAGTTTCCGAGTGGGTCAGGGTTATGACATCCATCGATTGGTCGAAGGCCGCCCCTTGATTTTAGGGGGTGTAAAAATTGATTATGAAAAGGGGCTTTTAGGACACTCGGATGCCGACGCGCTTCTTCATGCGATTACCGATGCTCTGTTAGGGGCGGCCGGTCTTGGCGATATCGGTCGTCACTTCCCGGATACGGATCCCGCCTATAAGGATGCGGACAGTCGGGTGCTTTTATCTGAAGCGGTCGGCCTTGTTGTTAAAGCCGGTTGGGCGATCGTTAATGTGGATGCCACGGTGATTGCTCAGGCGCCGAAGTTAGCGCCGCATATGCCGTTGATTCGAGAGTCTGTCGCAAAAGCTATCGGAATTGATTTGCAGCGCGTCAACATCAAAGCTAAAACGAACGAAGGCTGTGACGCAGTTGGTCAAAAAGAAGCCATTGAAGTTCACGCAATTGCGTTGCTTGAAGCGCTTTAAAAGAAGCGAGGCTTAATGGACCTCGCTTAGAGAAATTATTCCTTTCTAGGTAAAAGCGTATCAGTGGGCGCAGTCTGCTCTTCCAGGACCGGTTTTTCGTTTCGTCTATTGGCAAGCGGCATGACCAACTCAACAATTAAACCGTGAGGATGGTTGCTTGAGAGTTTGATTCGGCCGCCCGAGCGCTTAACCACGCGCACAACAATAGCCAAGCCGAGTCCTGCGCCTTTTGCGCCGCCGCGCGCGGTGTCACCGCGTTCAAAGGGGCGGACAATACGCTGCATTTCTTCGGCCGGCACACCGACGCCTTTATCGCTGATGCGAAGCACCGCGTCGCCGCCTTGCGAAAGCACCTGGATATTTAATTCCAAAAGCCCGCTTTCTTGACTACGGCCATAACGATCGGCATTGACCAATAGGTTTTGGACTGCGCGGGTAAGCTCTGTCGGGTGGGCCATGACAAAGAGGTTGCCCATGATGCTCGTTTCAATCCGAACGTCATCTTTGGTGCGCAACCGCATATCGTCAATCGTTTCATAGACGGTAGCTCCCAAATCCACCCGTTCGAGCGGTTGTTTGCTTCTCTTGGCGTAGGCCATGAACTGGTTGACGATATTTTCCATCTGTTCCAAGTCACTTACCATCGCATCCCGAGACTCATCGGATAGGTTGGAGAGCTCGATTTCCAAGCGCATGCGGGTAAGCGGCGTGCGAAGGTCGTGCGAGACGCCCGCCAAAAGCAGTTCCCGATCATCTTCCATGCGTTCGAGTTCATGAACCATATGGTTGAAGCTTCGGTTCACCGATTCAATTTCTGCGGTTCGGGTATTTTCCGGCAGGGGATCGGGTTTTTCGCCTCGGCCCAGTTTTTTTGCCGCTTCGCTTAATTCCGCCAGAGGTTTAACCGTTCTTCTCGTTAAAACGGTCGCGCCGAGTGTGCCGACCAGGAAAGCAACGAAGGCCCAGAACACCCATGCGGTACCAAAAGGCGGATCCAAAAGGTCTTTGCGGATCATCAGCCAATAGTCATCACCTTCGATGACCATGGAGACCCAAACACCGGGTTCATCATTGACTTGACCGGCCACAATGGTTCCGTCACCCAAAACCGCTTTGGTTTGGCTTTCGATCAATTCCGAGATATTGCCCTGGGCTTCCAGTGGCTTCCAGATGTCAGTGCTTTCCTTAGGAATAATGCGCACACCTTCACGGTAAGCCAGAATGTGCAAAAGATCGGGGCGGGTGTTGGGATCGGAAGAGATCAAAGCGTAACGCGTCAGATTGACGGTTGAGACAATTTGCTGCGAAACACCTTGTGAGAACGGGACTTCAGAGAGGACTCGGAAACTTTGAAGCCACGCGAGCGCTGTGATGATCAAAAGAAGCATCAATAGCGTAAATGTTCGCCAAAACAGACTCGGTGACCTCAAAGACATTGTTTATTCCCTCAGATCTTATTGATTGGATTGACCGCCGTCGGGAATGAAGACGTATCCCACACCCCAAACCGTTTGCAGGAAGCGGGGTTTGGAGGGATCCGGCTCAATCATCTTACGAAGACGAGAGACCTGAACGTCGAGAGAACGATCAAAAGCTTCGTATTCGCGACCGCGTGCAATTTCCATCAATTTATCACGAGAAAGTGGCTGTTTGGGGTGACGGGCAAACGCCTTGAGCACTGCAAACTCACCGGTCGTCAAGGGCACCGGTTCACCATTCTTACGCAACACTCGAGTGCCGAGGTCCAATTCAAATTCGCCGAACTTCACGACTTCATCGGTCATGGAGGGAGCTCCCGGGGCGTCGGCCACGGGGCGGCGGCGAAGCACGGCATGAATGCGCGCGAGCAGCTCGCGCGGATTGAAGGGCTTCGGGATATAGTCATCGGCTCCCATTTCAAGTCCAACGATTCGATCGACATCTTCGCCGCGGGCCGTGAGCATGATGATCGGCGTCATATCTTTTTGTTCACGCAGACGGCGCAAAATTTGCAAACCGTCTTCTCCCGGCATCATGAGGTCCAAAATCAACGCATCAAAACGTTCACGAAGCCAAAGACGGTTCATCGTGACACCGTTGTCAGCCACAAAAACTTGGAATCCGTTTTCGCCGAGATAACGGCGGAGCAGGTCGCGCAAACGGGGATCATCATCAACAACGAGCAGTTTGGGTGTACGTTCTGTCATGATATTTGTAACTCACTTTAAAAATGGATTGAACAAAAACTTTTCTTTGTTACATTTATATTTTGAATATTTTTTTGAGTTTGTAAAGAGGTACTTTTGCCTTTTTACACTAAATTACACAATACGGAATCCGTTAAAAATTCGTTTCACCTTTTTCTGTTGAATCCCCTTAGTATCTTGCTTGTGAAAAATATCTGACGGACTGGTCAGCAAAGGATTCTGTTAATGAATAAGCACAGAGGAATTACTCTTATTGCAACGGCCCTGTTGGCGGGAATGGCTTCCTGCGCCGCAGCTCACCCGCTGCTTACCCCTGTGTCAAATCATCATTCGCGAGATTCCTTTTACGGCGGCGAGCCGATTGATCAGATGCTTTTTTCGGTTCCGTCCTCTGATGAAAGTCCGAAACAGTGGACTGAAATGGCACCCAAGGAACGCGCCGAAATATGGCCTTTCCTGTCACCTAAGATGCAACGCTACTATTGGCGAAGCATGACTGATGCCGAGCGTCGCGATATGCGAGCGGAGTTCAGTCCTTCCATTAATGAAAAGTTCCGTAAGCGTTACGTTTCTCCCTCAAACGTTACTCCTTGTGACGATCCGGCCCATCGCGCGGGCTATCGCTTAAGTCCTGAGGAACGCGCGAAGATGCGTCAGCAAATTCGCGAAATGCACATGGAATTTCATCGTTATCATCGCGAGTCCCGTCGTCCGATTGAGGATTCCGTACCTCCGCCTCCGGAAGTCCAATCCCAACCTTAACCCGTGTGACTGCGTTTCGGTCCTTGCCGTGCTAAGATGCCCCATTATTTTTTGGGGCACTGAGATGAACGCTAATTCCCTTTTGTTGGCCTTTGATACGGCAACCGAGTATTGTTCGGTAGCCTTATCCGCCGGTGATCGTGTATTGAGCCGAACGGAGAAATTGGGGAATTCGCACTCGGAGGCGCTTTTGCCCTGGATTGATCAGATGGTTAAGGATGCTGATGTTAAGCTCAGCGATATCGAAGGGATTATTTTCAGCGCGGGGCCAGGCTCTTTTACCGGACTTCGCATTGCTTGCGGAGTCGCACAAGGTTTGGGTTACGGTCTGGATAAAAAACTGCTTCCCGCCTCCACACTTACGGTAATGGCTCATCATTACCGTTCTAAAGCTCGTCGAATTGCTGTATTAAATGATGCGCGGATGAATGAGTGTTACGCGGCGATTTATGAAACAAGCGACGAAGGGTTTAAAGTGCTTATTGCTGAGCACTTGATTAAACCTGAACAAGTCGGGTTGTGGTTAAAGGAAAATCAAGTTGGCTTTGTTTTGGGAACGGCTATCGGTGTCTATGAAATGGATATCGGTGTTGACAGTCTCTATGTGAGTCCTGACGCTACCTATATGATCGATTGGTATCGTGATTGTGTAAAAGAGGCTTCCCTTCTTTGGGTCGATCCTGATAAAGCGGCTCCGCTTTATGTTCGCGATCATGTGGCTCTTACCATCGATGAACGCCTTCAGGGGGCCAAGCTTTGACATTGCGTTTTTGTTCCGCGACATTATCCGATATTGATGAGGTCGCTCGGTTGGATGCAAGCGCTTTTGAGTTCGCTTGGTCTCGCAGCGATTTTGAAGGATCATTGAAAGCCGGTCACACATTCGTTCTTCTAAAGGATGATGAACAGCTTTTGGGAATGGCTGTTTATATGCAGATTTTTGAGCAGGCGGAACTTTTGACAATCGCAGTGGATCCTAAGCATCAAGGAAAAGGGCTTGGTAAATTGATTCTCAATGAGCTCATGGCGCGTCTGGCCGCCAACGGCGCGGAGTCCCTTTTTTTAGAAGTTCGAGTCAGTAACGAACGAGCGCGTTCCTTATATAGGGGCGCCGGATTTGAGGAAATTTCACGCCGAAAAGGTTACTATCCCACTCGTGATGGTCGTGAAGATGCGATCGTAATGCAAAAACTTTTGAGTTAATAATGGCAACTTATTCTGAAGAAACCGCTCGACTTTGGATGGCGATGGATGTCGGACCGCTTTGGATCGGCCGTGATGATGAAGATCCGTTGTCACCGGCTGCCATTATTCAAGAAGATCAAAAGCATGAGGCTGTGTCGGCGCCTCAGGAGTCGCTTAAGTCGGCGGGCGATCGCTTCAGTCTTCAGCAATCACCGGTTCAAAATCCCAAGCCCATCAGTCAAGATGCGCGCATTTTGAGCACCCCTGAGTCTCATAAACCGAAAACATACGAACTTCCCCCGATTCGCAGAACTTTTGCTGATCCAGGAATCGTTGAAGTGGATTCGGATTTGCTCACACAGGCTCAAAGTGCTGATTGGCAAACTCTGCAGAAATTGGTTTCGCAGTGCACGGCCTGCCGAGCTTTGAGTCAAAGTCGTCTCTCGACAGTATTCGGCGTGGCCGAACGTACGGCAAAAATGGTCATTGTGGGGGAAGCCCCCGGACGTGATGAAGATCTTCAGGGCAAGCCCTTTGTTGGTAAAAGTGGGGAGTTGCTTGAAAATATTTTGCGCTCACTGGGATTGCGCCGTGGTGCTGATGTGGCCATTATTAATGTTCTCAAGTGCCGTCCCCCCAACAACCGTGATCCGCATGATAATGAAATTGCCGCCTGCGCAACCTTTCTGACTCGGCAGTTGGAGCTGTTGGATCCTAAGGTGATTGTACTCTCGGGACGTATTGCCTCTCATGCGCTGCTGAAAACGGAAATGTCCACCGGACGTTTGCGCGGGCAGACGCACCATATCGAAGTCAATGGTCGGCAGATTCCGACCGTGGTGACTTATCACCCCTCTTATTTGCTTCGTTCTCCGACAGAAAAAATCTGCGCCTGGCGTGATTTCAATCTCGCCAAAAAGCTTTTGCTTCAGTTAAGTTAATTGAGTTGCTCAGTGACGCTTGGCTTCACCGATGAGGTGAGTGGAGTCGTATTCTTTTTGATTGCGGTGATGCTTGTAGATCACCAGCAACATGGAAATGATAACAAAGAGTCCGAACGTGATCATGGTTGCCGGAGCGCTCATGCCAAAGTGAATCAGCAGTGAGTAAATACCCAACATGATGAGGATGGAGAGATTTTCGTTAAAGTTCTGAACCGCGATGGACTTGCCGGCGCTCATCAGCACGTAGCCGCGGTGTTGAAGCAGAGCATTCATGGGTACAACGAAAAAGCCCGCGCAAATGCCGACGGCGATCATGATGACAATGGCGACTGAAACAGCCCAGGTGATGTGTAAACCAAAGAATTCAAAGCCGCCCGTAGGAACCATCGATTGGTTGAAGTAAGCCGAGCAGGTCACAAGGGCGCCCATAATGACGCCCATCCAAAGGACTTTGAGGGAATTCTTCAGACTGATAAGCTGGGCGGCCAAGACTGCACCGACAGCAATCCCGACGCTGACAACAGCCTGCAAAATGGCGCCCTCTGACAAATTCATTCCCAAAGCATATTCAGCCCATTTGAGAACCAGGAATTGAAGTACAGCGCCTGCGCCCCAGAAAAGGGTTGTGACAGACAGTGAAATTTGTCCCAAGCGGTCTTTCCATAAAATGGCACAGCTTTGGTAGAACGTTTTGAGTGTTTCGATAGGGCGGAAGTCTGCTTTGGGATAACGGGCACCGGTATCGGGAATGAGCAAATTCACGGCGGCGGCACCTAAGTAAATTAAAACAATGATGGAAATTGCCGCTTGGGCCGGAGTCGCTATACCCAACGCTTCAAAAGGAAATCCGGAATGCAAAATCGCAAAACTCACAGCATCATTGATCAGCACACCGCCCATAACGACCCCGAGAATAATGGAAGCAACAGTTAAACCTTCAATCCAGCTGTTAGCGAGAACCAGTTTAACGGGGGGAAGCAGTTCGGTAAGAATACCGTATTTGGCAGGGGAGTAGGCTGCTGCACCAATACCGACCACCGCATAAGCCAGAAGCGGATGAGAGCCAAACAGCATCAAAAGGCAGCCGCCCACCTTAAGCATATTGGTCAGAAACATCACACGGCCCTTGGGCATGGAGTCGGCAAATAAACCCACGTAGGCGGCCAGACAAATGTAGCTGACAACAAAAAATAACTTTAATAGCGGAGTCATCCAATCAGGCGCATTCATTTGCGTCAGGAGCGCGATGGCTGCAATTAGAAGCGCATTGTCAGCCAGGCTCGAGAGAAACTGAGCGCACATGATGGAATAGAAACCGCGATTCATAACTAACCCGAAAGTCTAAACGAGAGGATTCTAGCAGAGATACTCTATTGTCGACCTAGGGACTATCCTCACAAAATCACAAAAGTGAGATATTGAATTTTATGGGTATAGAAACTAGGTCAGAAAAATTCAACCTGCTGCGCTAAGATTAACCGATCGGTTTTTAGGTTTAGAGACTTCCAGTATTTAGTTAGTAAGGTTTTGATTTATGCCACGTCCTATTGCCGCCACCATTCATATGGGGGCACTCAGACATAATCTCGAACGCATGCGTGAGGCCGCAAAAGGGCGCACGCTTTGGGCTGTTGTTAAAGCCAATGCCTATGGGCACGGCCTGCTTCGCGCAGCGCGCGCTTTTGAAAAAGCCGACGGTCTTGCACTGATTGATCTGTGTGATGCCGAGCGAGTTCGCGCTCAAGGTTGGAGTAAGCGCATTTTGCTTTTAGAAGGTTTTTTTGACTCTTCCGATATTCCGCTGCTGGAAAAACACGATATCGAGACCATCGTTCACAATCGGCACATGATTGAGCTGTTAAAGCAGCATGCGCCGTATCAGTGCCTTAAAGTTCATATCAAGATCAATTCGGGCATGAATCGGTTGGGATTCCGTCCTCAGGAGGAAGCAGCTGTTCGAGCAGAGCTTGAATCAATTGAGGGGGTTAAAGTCTTGGGCGTAGTGACCCATTTTGCCAATGCTGAGCCTAGCTATGAACAGAATAAGCCGGCAACGGTATCGATTCAGTTGGCGCGCATGGGACAAATTAACCCCAGTCCCGAGCATCTTTGCATGGCCAATTCTGCTGCGACGCTTTGGCAAAACGACGTTCGGGGGGATGCTGTGCGAGCAGGCGTCGCGCTCTATGGGGCAAGTCCTGATGGACATTACACTTCTGAAGAGCTCAATATCCGTCCGGCGATGACACTTTCAGCGAAGATTTTGGCGATTCAAAACGTGCCCGCCGGCGAAGCCATCGGCTACGGGTCTCGTTTTGTGACAAAGCGTGACTCTCGTATCGCGGTGGTTGCCTGCGGTTACGCGGACGGTTATCCGCGTTCAACCCCCGATGGCACTCCGACATATGTCGAAGGGAAAATCGCTCCGATTGCCGGCGCCATCTCTATGGATATGCTCACGATTGATGTCACGGATATTCCTGAAGCACAACTGGGAAGTGAAGTGGAACTCTGGGGAGCGCATATTTCTGTTAACGAAGTGGCTAAACGTTGCGGCACGATCGGTTATGAACTTTTGTGTGCCATCGCTTTGCGAGTGCCTATTGTTGAAGACGAAAACTGATTGAAAGCAATATATGGCGACTAAAAAGAAAAAAGTCGAATGGGTCTGCACTGAATGTGGGGGCACGACGGTCAAGTGGGCGGGGCGCTGCCCGCACTGCGGCGAATGGAACACACTCAAAGAGTTTGTTGTCGAAACGGGAGCTGCCGCTCGGTTTGGAGATTCTAGACACAAAGGACTGGTGAGTGCCTCGGAAGTTTTGGATCTCAATGACGTACAAGCTCAGGAAGTTCCTCGAATCATTACCGGTTTTCAAGAGTTCGATCGTGTGATGGGGGGAGGTCTTGTTCCGGGTGGCGTCTCTTTGATCGGTGGCGACCCCGGCATCGGGAAATCCACACTGCTGCTTCAGGTCATGCACCGTCTTGTTCACCAACAAGTGCGTTGTCTTTATGTGAGCGGCGAAGAAAGTCCCGGACAGATCGCTTTGCGCGCAAAACGTTTGGGGCTTGATCCCCAAGGATTGCGCCTGATGAGTGAAATTCAGCTCGAAAAGATTGAGGCGACACTTTTGGCTGAAGAGCCGCAGTTTGTGGTCATTGACTCGATTCAGACACTGTTTTCCGATCAATTGGAATCGGCTCCGGGTTCAGTGACTCAAGTTCGGGAATGTTCCGCTCGTCTGACCCGAATTGCTAAAAGCGCTGGGATCACTTTGATTTTTGTCGGTCACGTGACTAAAGACGGTTCACTGGCCGGTCCGCGTGTGTTGGAACACATTGTGGATACGGTTTTGTATTTTGAAGGGGATACCCATTCGAATTTCCGTTTAATAAGAGCCTTTAAGAACCGTTTCGGCGCTGTCAATGAATTAGGCGTTTTCGCTATGACTGATCGAGGCTTAAAGGGAGTGAACAACCCCAGCGCCATTTTCCTGTCGGAGCACAAATCCAATGTGCCTGGATCGGTTGTAATGGTTACTCAGGAAGGAACGCGGCCATTGTTGGTTGAAGTTCAAGCATTGGTTGATGGCACTCACTTACCGTCACCCAAGAGACTTTCCGTTGGCATAGACCAGCAGCGCCTCTCAATGCTCCTGGCGGTTCTGCACCGCCACGCCGGCATGGCTTGTTACGATCAGGATGTATTTGTGAATGCGGTGGGGGGCGTTAAAATTACCGAACCAGCCGCTGACTTGGCGGTGTTAATGGCGATCTACTCCTCGATGAGAAATCGAGCTTTGCCTGAAGGTCTTGTTGTTTTTGGAGAAGTGGGGCTTGCGGGAGAAATTCGTCCTGCTCCTCGCGGACAAGAACGTCTGAAAGAAGCGGCAAAACTCGGCTTTTCTAAAGCAGTGATTCCGCGAGCCAATGCGCCCAAACAGCCTATTGAAGGTTTGGAAGTGATCGCTGTTGACCGTTTGAGCAACGCGATTGATGCTGTTTGTTAAATGTCAAGAATTCAAATCGTTAGAGGTCAACTATGAAAATTACAAAGATTTTGGCTTCAGAAGCGTCTCCCGCCAAAGCCATTTTGGACCGTGCACAACATATTGCGCTCACGAGTGCTGAGCGTGCCGATTTACCCGAACAAGTTAGCGTTAACGGTGTCGTTGTAGAAACCTCGATTGCCGATAAGCGCGCATTGGAGGTCGGAGATGTGCTTTTGGACGAAGGCGGTCATTTCTATGTGATTGATCCGGCGCCTGAGTCTGTTTTACTCATTAAAGGTGAAGAAGGCTTCGCCGCTGAAGTGGCCGTTGCCCTTTTAAATCGCGGAATTCAAGTGGCTCAAATGGATAAGGGGTTTGCAATCCTCAAAGATGGTGAGTTGGTTCATATGCTCCATGAAGTCGGCGTTGAGTTGGAAGAAACGGTATTGCCGTTCGATCCGATTAAGCTTCCCAAACATCATGGGGGTTGTTGTTGCGGTCATCATGACCACGGAGAAGGCTGCGGCTGTGGCGGACATCATGAGCACGAACATGGCGAAGGCTGCGGTTGCGGTGGTGAGCATCATCACCACCATCATCACGGAGAAGGCGAATGTTGCTGCGGTGGTCATCATGATCACGAGCATGTCGAGGGTTGCGGCTGCGGCGGTGAGCATCATCACCACCATCACCATGAAGAAGGTGAATGTTGCTGTGGCGGCCATCATGATCATGAACATGGCGAAGGCTGCAGTTGTGGCGGTGAACACCATCACCACCATCATCACGCAGACAGCCATTGTGACTGCAAACAAGGTAAAACTGAATAACTGAATTTAATGGGGTAGGCGATCCGGCTTGCCCTTTCTGTCATCATGAGCGTTGAAACGGTTAAAGCTTATCTGAAAGAAAAGGGTCTTTTGGACAATTACATCGAGTTTCCTGGCTCTTCTGCCACGGTTGCACTGGCAGCGCAACAGTTGGGATGCGAGCCTGACCGCATTGCAAAATCTTTGGCAATTAAATTAAAAAGCGGCCGACTTTTGGTTATTGTTGTCTCGGGAGAATCTCGACTCGACAATTCAAAATTCAAGAAACTTTTTAAAGAAACCTCTCATTTTTGCCCGCCTGAGCTTTTGCCTGAACTTTTCGGTCATCCTATGGGTGGCGTTTGTCCCTTCGCGCTCAAAGATAATGTCGAAGTCTTTTTAGATGAAAGTCTTAAAAAATACGACATTGTTTATCCGGCTGCGGGTTCTCCTAATAACGCAGTAAAAATTACTCCCGATCATCTGGCTGATCTTTTGTCAGCCTCGTGGTTAAGCGTGACGAAACAATAACCTGTTTGCGATACGCGACAATCCGGTATTGCAATCGACTTGGATGTTGGTGGCGGCGCTTTGCTTTACCACAAGTTCCGTAAAGCCTCGCCATTAATGGCGGGGATATAAGAAACGCCAATGTCAATTGGCTATCTGGGGGTTATTTTAGGCTAAAATTGCTTCCAA
>CABMQD010000009.1 GCA_902388655.1 uncultured Sutterella sp.
AAAAATTTACACAAAAAAATTGATAACAAATAACTTAATCCCAAAAAAGCCTTTAAAATTACTCGTTTACTTTAAAATAAATTCCGCAAATTTCTAAAGATTTTTTCGACTTTTCACGAATGATAAAACAGTTTCTGATTCTCATTTGTTTTCTGTGTAGTTTTTTAATGCCGGCTCAAGCTGCGGATACTCCCCAATTGAGATCCCAGTCATGGATACTTATTGACCGTTTAACCAATACAACTTTGGCAGATAAAAATGCAGACGTTCGCGTCAATCCTGGCAACGGTGTGTTATTGATGGTTCTCTACACAAGTGAAAGAGCCATACAGGAAAGAACGATAGCTCGTAATTCTTCCATTACGGTCAATAATGATGCGCTCTCCATTCCCCCATTGAATGCAGCCCGATATTACCTCGAGCCTAATCAATCGGTATCTGTTTCAGAATTACAAAAAGCGATTGCCGTGATGGGAGCTAATGATGCCGCGGTCGCTCTTGCGGAAGGAATTTATCAGACAACAGATCGTTTTATCGCAAAAATGAATGAACATGCCAAAGCGCTTGGCATGAAAAATACGCATTACAGTTCATTGATTGGTTCAGCTGATCCTCAACAATACACAAGCGCCCGTGACACGCTGATTTTGGCCAACGCCCTTTTAAATGATTGTCCAGAATTAAATGACTTATGGACGATTAAAAACATAAATAATGGTGTGCTTAATCACAACAATAGCAACAGCTTTCTATGGCGTACAGAATCTATCCGTGGCATGCATCGCTCGCACTTCCAAATGAGATTTTGGACGAGCGTCATTTACTACTCACGCGACTACCTTGAAGCTGACACCCGTTTCTCACGAGAATTATTGGCCGTGACTTTAGGTGGAGACAGTGATTCCCAAAATACTGATGACACGATGAAGTTGGTGAATTGGGGAGCTGACAATTACAAAACACTGCTCCTTTATCCAGCATTAGAAACAATTGACAGAATTCCGGTTGAATTAACTGACGACGGAAAGGTTCGGGTTGGCGTTCGAGAAAACGTGTATGTTACTTTGCCAAGGGACACGATTTTACAAAAAGGCGTCAAGGGATTTTCTGCTACAGTGACCCGATTGGATCCTTTAGTTGCCCCGATTAAAGAAGGCGAAGTTATCGGTGAAATTTCTGTCTCGTTTAACAAAAAGGTCATCGCTAAAAGTGAATTGATTGCTTTGCATGATGTTCAGAAATCGAATTTCTGGCGGAGACAATTCCAACGTTTAAAAGCTATTGTCGGTTTACAATAACAAAATGAAAATGCAAGAAAAAGAATTACTCCAATTTCCATGTGACTTTCCGATTAAAGTTATGGGGTTTGCTGATCCTGAATTTGCCCCCACAATCGGTCGTTTAGTCAAAGAATTTGACCCGTTATTTAATCCTGAAACAATTGCCAGACGACCGAGCAAAGAAGGTCGTTATGAAGCTCTGCATGTTGTTGTTCATGCCAGCAGCCGTGAACAATTAGATTCAATCTACATGGCTTTAACTCACCACCCCATGGTCAAGGTTGTACTCTAATGACTAACACAGCGAACGTTGTTCCCCGTTCCTTTAAAGCCTGGTTACTAGCCATTCGCCCCAAAACATTTGGGGTTGCTGTGGCGCCTGTTTTTGCATCACTTGCTGTCTGCCTATCTGATACAGGTCTGATCAACCCGTTAACCGCTGTTTTAACTGCTGTTCTTGCCATTGTCATGCAAGCCATTACAAATATGGAAAATGACTCTGGTTATACCAAACGTAAGGCTGAAAGAACAAACAGAAAGGGACTACCAAGAGCAACCTCTATAGGTCTGCTCAGCATTAAAGATGTTGAATTAGGGATTGCTGTTGCGTCTATCATTGGCGTTGCCATTACAGTCTATTTCATCTACCTGACGCACTGGTTCTTCCTTTTAATTACTTTGTCTTCTATTGCTGCTGCCTACCTTTACATGGGGGGACCACGCCCTATTGCGTACACCCCATACGGCGAAATTGTTGTCTTTATATTTTTTGGGTTAGTTGCTGCAATTGGAACGTACTATCTGCAAGTGCAGACAATCTCCGTCAACATCCTTATCGTCGGATGCGCATTAGGATTGATCGCCGCCGCCGTTTTGTGTGTCAATAATTTTCGAGATATGGTGCACGATGAATCCATTCATCGTTATACCATGGCGGTAGTCCTAGGCAGACAATGGACGATCACAGCATATCGATTGATGCTCTTTATACCGTATGTGCTTATCCTGTGCATCGTAGTAATGGACGTAACACGTTATCCCTACCTATCAGTCTTGGTCACATTACCCCGAGCTTGGAAATTAGCGAACGAACTTGTTCAAAAGAGCGGATATGAACTGAATGAGACTTTATTTTCAACAGTCAAACTTGAAGTTCTGTTTGCTTTGACTTTAACCGTAGGCGCTTTAATTCACGCCTATCTGCAATGGTTTTCGGAGTAATGCACCGAACTTTTTGCTTCGATGCATTACCCCTTATCCAATTACTTTCTAGCCATCGGAAGGACTAATTTATCTGTATCCACTTTATTCTTCATCATGCCGTTTTCAATTAAGAAGGCTTGATCAAGCTTCAAACTTTCCATATCTTTTTCAGTAATAACATCGAAATAATGGCTCCATTGGGCTAACTTCTTAGCATCTTCTGTGCTAACTCCTTCTTCCTTAGCTCCCATGGCAATGGCCTTTTCATAGTTATCATTAATCCACTTTCCAGCTTCTCGATGGACTTTTACAATACGTTCAAGCAGGGGTTGGTTTTCCTTAACAAACTTCTCACTCACAGCCATCACAAGTAACGGATTTACCAATCCATCGGCTGTCACAACAGTCTTGGCACCAGCTTCATTGGCTTTGATGATTAAGCCAGCCGCCAAAAGCCCCGCATCCACATGACCGGCAACCACAGCCGCATAAGCCTTGCCGGGATCCATTTGCATAAATTCCACGTCGTTAATACTCATTCCCTTGGACTTCAGAGCTGCGACGAGAATTTGATGAAGTGCCGTCCCCTTTGGACCTGCAACCTTTTTGCCTTTAAGATCTTCAATCTTCATCTGAGGTCCGGGTTTACCAACTACGGCAAATACTTGTGTCGGACGAGCCACACCGGTAGCCACATAAACTTTATTTCCAGCCCCATTGGCCATCAACAAAGATGCGGTATTCATAACCGCGCTGACGTCAAGAGAACCAGCTGCCATGGCTTGGGCCTGTTGAGCACCGGAATTAATAGAAACCCAATTGATCTTAATACCGTCTTTTTGAAACTCTTTCTCAAGCAATTGATTTTGCTTCATGACGATATTCTGAAGATTAAAAGGTGATTTCACATAAGCAATATTGATCTGATCCGTTGCCGCATGAGCGATACCGGCGAGCGAGCCTGTAAGCATCATGGCCATCACCAATAGTACTTTCTTTAATTGCATTTTTAACCTCTTTATGAATGAGCTAAAAGATCTAAAACCTTAGCGGCATACTGCACTACATGCATATCAGTCACAGAACGCGGATGTGCAAGGCTAATGTCAAGCGTATCCACGACTGTCGCATTAGCCAATACCATTACTTTATCGGCTAGACGTACTGCTTCATTGACTTCATGAGTAATCAACACTACCGTCATTTTCTTTTGTTGCTGTATCGCTTCAAAATCCATTTGGATTTGAGCTCGGGTAATCGCATCCAAAGCCCCGAAAGGTTCATCCATCAGCAAAACCTCTGGAGACTGAACTAAAGCTCTGGCAAGTGCCGCCCTTTGAGCCATTCCTCCCGAAAGTTCAGACGGATAGAAACTCTCGGCATGAGACAGTCCCACCAAATTCAAAACTTCACCCACCACTTCTTTTTGTTTCTCGATAGGCTCGTTTCGAATCGGTAAGGACACATTTTCAAAGACCGTTTTCCAAGGTAATAATCGTGGATCTTGAAAAACTACCCCGACCCTAAGGGATGGTTCAATTTCTATTTTGCCTCTTGTAGGCGTCAAAAGACCGGAAATTAGTCGGACTAAAGTACTTTTTCCACATCCACTTTTACCGATAATGGCTAAAACTTTGTGTTTTTCTAGTTCAATAGAAAAATCTTTCAATATCCAAGAGTCATGTTGAGGATAATGAAAGTAAACATTGTGGATACTTACAGCGCTCATTTCACACTCCAAGGCGCAACTTTTTTTAGTCCTTTTTGAAACAAAAGGTCACCGACAATCCCCAAAACCGCGATTGTCAAAATACCCACAAAAACTTGATCAGTCCTCGCCATTTCAGAAGCATCTGAAATCAAATACCCTAAGCCGGATGAAGCTGCGATAAGTTCTGCACTAACCAAAGCGCGCCAACTGTAACCAAAACCTAAACGCAACCCTGTAAATACTGAGGGTAAAGCACCCGGGAATTCAATATGCCTGATTTTTTCAATTGTGCTTAAATTCAACGTCTTGGCTAGCTCACCATAACGATAATCAAGTTGCTTAAATCCACTGTATGCGTTCAGATAAATAGGAAAAAAACTCGCTAGAAGAACTATGGTTAGTTTCGCAACTTCACCAATACCTAACCAAAGAATCAACAATGGTATCAGTGATAAAGGCGGAATCATTCGAAGGCTTTCTAATACCAGACGAGACTGAATATGCAATGTCTCGTATTTAGCAAAAAAATACCCCATCGGCAGCGCTACAAATGCTGCCGCTAAATATCCCCCGAATGCTCTTCCAAGACTAGCTCCGATATGTTCAAAAAGAGTTCCCTCTTCAAGAAGCTCAAGAAATGCATGGAAAACAGCTTCCGGTCTTGGCAACAAGTAAGGGTTGACCCAAGCAAAGGCTGAGGCCAACCACCAAAGCGCAATAAGCGCAACCGGCATCCAGAAAGACAAGAAAAACGAACGCACGAGGCTTTCAAATCAAAGAACTTTACTGGAGACGGACTTCCGTTGAAGAATCGGAAGTTGAGTCAATCGTAACATTGTTGGTCGTCGTATAAGATTGACTGGATTGCTCTTGATTAGACAACAGTTTTAATCTTTCTTGGACTTCTTCTCTACTGATAACTTGGAAAGCCGTCACAACCGATTTCACACCGGGGACGCGTGAAGCAATATTTGCTGCCTTTTGAGCTTCTTCCTGAGTCACTAAGCCCATCAGATAGACGATACCTCGATCAACAGTGACCTTCATTTGATTTAAGGAAACCCCTGATGTTGTAACCAGCTGAGTTCTCACTTTACTCGCTAATGTCGAATCAGACATTCTTTGAGAAACCGAAGCAACCGGCCCCACCATTAATTCATTAACCACAGAGCTCACTTCAAGACTATTTTGTGCAATACGTTGAGCAGTGAATTTATCATTTTCACTACCAACCTCTCCGGTCAATAAAATACGCCGGTTGTAGGAAGTTACTGTTAAGTGCAGATTATTGGGAATCGCTTGACTGATTTCATAGTGGATTCTCTTTTCCATAACTTCATCGGCCATTTGAGCCCCAGTCGTGCGACGGTCAGTACTGACAAATGCAGTGGTGCCGACTGCCCCACCAATTAAAATAGGCACACAGCCACTCAAAGCCGTTGCGCCCAAGGTTAGTGCTGAAAGGGTTAAAACTAATGATTTGATATGCATAATTGACATAACCTTTATATGTATCTGTCCAGTATAGACCATAAGATGGACAACCGTGGCCCCTTGCACTTCGAAACTTAACACCTTTTAGCGGGTGTGTGCATAATTTTTGAATATAAGTGTGTACATTTTTTCAAAATTGTGGATAAGTTCTCGAAATTTGATATTAAAAAAAAGTTATCCACAATTTTCAACAACAAATTACCAGGATTTCAACTTAGATTTTCAATCAGAAGTTAACAATATAACCTTTTGAAAAAATTAAAAATATTCAACTTATCCACAATAAAAATCATGCTTATTATTATGACTATTAAATTAATATAAAAAAGATCATTTAATAACTACACATCATATCCGGTTCAAAGAAAAAGTAATCTACTGGCTACCTACATTTGTGGATAACTTTGTTAATAATATGTTCTATTCTCAATAAGTTCTTGTTATTACATAACAATTCCCATAACTCACATAATTCTGATTGTTTAATTTAACTTATTGTTTTTTAAGGGTTTTATTTCACTGCTTTAACACTCAGAATACTGAGAATTAAAAGAAAACCCCTGTCAGTTCAGGGGTTCTAAGTTACGAAAAACTGTGGATAACTTTGTGGATAAAAATTATTTTTCTGTCGACCTCAATAATGTTTGCACAGAACTTTCCCTTGTTACCCCAAAAGGAATTAATACACTGGGAACAGCGTGAGCCGCTGATTGTAGATGTTGAATTTGATCATCAAAGAAAATATGCGGTCGTAATTGTTCCAAAACGAATTGTTTAGGCATGCCATCCATCAGAAAAAGTTCAGCTGCATTCATACCCCAACTTTTCAGTGTTGTGATTAATCTTTCTTCACTGGGAGCGCCTCGCGCAGTGACAATAGATATCCGAATAACCGGCTGGTAATACGGATCTTCTTGGCCTCTTCGTTGCATATCCAGTTGTTGAAAATAAGCCAGTTTTTTAAAGAGTTCTGTCAGGGGGCCCGCGTTGTGAGGAGAATCAACATGACGACTTTCATAGTCTTGGAAACCTTCTAAACCTGATTTTTTATATTGTTTCTCACTGTCGTCATCGATAACAACACCATCAAAATCAAAGGCAATCCGTAATCCCTTATCTGCCAGATCATCCTTAGCTTGAGAGGGCAAAACTAAACCGGCAGGATAACCCATTTGTGTAGCTTCGATAACGCTTTTACTATTGGCACTTAAGAACAGCGAGGCTCCATAAGCTTTCATATAAGGAAATGTCGGTTGTCCGGATGTGAAAGCTCCCCCTCGAATTGGCAGCTTATAGTGTTTGCAAGAGTTAAAAAAACGCTGTCCTGACTCAGGGCTATTGCGTGAAAGTACAATAACTCTGAAAGGTTCTTCTTCCTTTGGAAAATATTCATTTAGGCTCAGTAAACGCCTAACAAAAGGAAAGGCTACACCTGGGTTTAAAGGGGTTCTGACGTGCTGAAGTTGATACTCTCGATAAGCCTCAATTCCTTCGTCTTCAAAAATTTTATGTTCAGTCTCTAAATCGAACAAAGCCCGACTTGAAACCGCAACAACTAATTTTTCATGTTTAATGTCAGGCATAGTTAAGCCCTCTGCAAAAAAAGCGGGAGAAGTCTTTCCCCCGCCAACTTGTTAAATGTCGATATTGTTGACAAACAATGCGTTGTCTTCAATAAAGCGACGTCTGGGCTCAACATTGTCTCCCATCAGCATAGAGAAGACATTGTCAGAACTTGCCGCATCTTCCAAACGTACTCTCAAGAGTCGACGATTTTCAGGTTGCATAGTAGTTTCGGCTAATTGAGTATCCTTCATTTCCCCCAACCCTTTATAACGTTGACGAGTCAATCCGGAACTGGCTTCATTCATCAACCACTGCACAGCCTCTTCGAAGTTTTTAACTTGTTTCGATTTATTACCTCGAACAACACGTGCCCCCTCTTGCACAATCCCCTGCAGTGTTTGTGCAGTTTGAACCAACAGAGCGTAATCAGCGGTGTTTAAGAAGTGTGCATCCATTCTGGAATGACGAACATTGCCGTACACCATTCTTTCGATTGCCAGATAAATACGATGTGTTTCTTCATCCTGCTTAGCGATAACTTTCACGTGCTTATCGCGAATTTGGGCTGTTAATGCTCGAGCAGATTCTTCAGCTTGTTCAAGAGTATCTAAATTAATTTTGACGCCGGCGGTAATAGCAAGAAGCACAGAACGATCAATAACCAAACTCAGTCTTTGTAAAACTTCTGAACTTTGGATGTAACTGTTGGCTAAATTTTCCAGTTCAGTTCCCCAAATTTTTTCCCCTTTTTCGAAATCTTCCTGATTTCTGTAGAGCTCTGCATCTTTTAGGGCGATTTCCAGAATAATCTTGTTGTATTCATGATCGTCCTTCACGTAAATATCTTTTTTATTGACCGTAATCTTGTAAAGAGGCGGTTGCGCAATATAAACGTACCCCTTTTCAATCAAAGGCGTCATTTGACGATAGAAGAACGTTAACAAGAGTGTGGAGATGTGAGCACCATCCACGTCCGCATCGGTCATGATGATAATGCGGTGATAACGTAACTTTTCAATATCAAAGTCTTTACCAATGCTGCACCCCAGCGCTAAGGCAAGGGTTCGGATTTGTTCACTGTCGAGCAGTTTTTCATGAGAAGCTTTTTCCACGTTCAGAATTTTGCCTCTCAAAGGGAGAATTGCTTGATTCTTTCGATTACGTCCAGTTTTAGCAGATCCCCCTGCGGAATCCCCTTCCACTAAGAATAATTCACTGAGAGCCGGATTTTTTTCTTGGCAATCAGCTAATTTTCCGGGTAAAGAACCAGACATCAATACAGACTTGCGGCTCATGTCACGGGCTTTACGAGCCGCTTCACGCGCTCTGGAAGCCGCAACGATTTTTTCACAAATGGCATGAGCATCCGCAGGATTTTCATCTAAAAATGCTGCCAGTTCAGTATTAATAACGTCTTCAACGGCGGGACGGACTTCACTGGATACCAACTTATCTTTCGTTTGTGAACTGAATTTAGGTTGTGGAACCTTAACGGAAAGAATGCAGGTTAAACCTTCACGCATATCTTCGCCATCAATATCATTTTTCAGTTTTTTATCCAATCCCTCTTTTGAGATGTAGTTTTTAATCACACGTGTCATGGCACTTCTTAGGCCGGTGACGTGTGTACCTCCATCTTTTTGAGGAATATTATTGGTATACGCCGTCAAACGTTCATTGTAGGTGTCATTCCACTGCATTGAGACTTCAACAGTGACAGGGACTCCCTGCGACTCCACTGTTTTTAATGCATAGAATGGGGTCTTGTGTAAGACGACTCGGTTTTGGTTAATAAACTCTACAAATCCGCGGACGCCTCCTTGAGCATGAAAGCGTTCCTCCTTTCCTGTTCTTTGGTCGAGCAATAAAATATTGACCCCAGAATTTAAGAAAGAAAGCTCGCGGAGACGTTGCGACAATCTTTCAAAGCTGAAAGTGATATCGGTGAAAATTTCTTTATCGGGATAAAAGTGGACCAAGGTCCCCTGTTTATCTGTTTCTCCTAAATCAATCATGGGAGAAACTTCAACAGGTCCGTTGACAGTTTGAATCAGTTCCGTTTTACGGTTAATTAATTTACCCCGTTCAAACTCTAAAAAATGAGCTCGATGATCACGGAAAACAGTCAATTTCAACCAGGTGGAAAGAGCATTAACACAGGAAACACCAACACCATGCAGACCACCGGAAATTTTGTAGCTGTTTTCTGAAAATTTTCCACCGGCGTGTAATTCAGTTAAGGCAATTTCAGCCGCGCTACGTTTAGGCTCGTGTTTATCGTCCATTTTGACATCAGTGGGAATCCCACGACCATTGTCTTCAATGGAAACAGAGCCGTCTGTATGCAACGTAACAATAATCTCATTAGCATATCCGGCCAAAGCTTCATCGATGGAGTTATCCACAACTTCGTAAATGAGATGATGTAAACCCGAACCATCAGCTGTATCACCAATGTACATTCCGGGACGTTTACGAACCGCTTCCAATCCTTCCAATACAACGATAGCAGAAGCACCGTAGTCATTTGGATTGAGATTTTTTTCCGTTTCACTCATAACTTTTTTCTCTTTACTCTCTAAAAATCGTGGACTTCAGATAAAAAACGCTGCTCATAATTGTCAGCACACCCGCTCTAAATGTATTCAGAGCGGGTGTGGATGCGGAGTGCGATTAAGTTAAAACTCATCAGGTGCGCATCGGCATCACGACGTACTTGAACGAAGAGTTATCCGGCATAGTAACCAACATAGCTCCGGTGTTGCTGTGCAAAGCAAACTGAACCTCTTCGCTGCGCAAGTTATTGAGAACATCCTGTAAGTACAACAGATTAAATCCAATTTCGATATCAATACCGTTGTAAACAATATCCAGCACGTCCTTAGCTTCTTCTTGATCCGAATTTGTGCTTTGGATCGTCAGCGCATTGTTCTTCAATTCCCACTTAACACCGCGTAATTTAGCATTGGCCAAAATCGCCGTGCGCTTCAGCGCCCCCAATAACACGTCTCGTTTAATAACAAAAATATTGGTGTTATTAACAGGGATAACGCGGTTGTAATCTGGGAACTTACCTTCAACTAACTTGGAGGATAAGGTGATGTTACCCCACGTAATGCGAATTTCTGTGGCTGAAACTGCAAGAGTGATAACTTCTTCAGTATCAGGGATAAGTCTCAACATCTCCATAACCGTGCGACGGGGGACGATGCATTGGATGTTTTCAGCCAGCGGGCTTTCTAATTTTCCTTCGCAGTAGGCAAGACGGTGACCGTCCGTTGTAACGACTCGAATTACGTCACCTTGTACGGACAACAGCATACCGTTCAAGAAATAACGGATATCTTGCTGTGCCATCGAAAAATGCACCAATTGGAGCAAGTGGCGTAATTGATTGGCCGGAATAGTGAAAGTCTGGCTAAATTGAGCTTCTGCTCGATTCGGGAACTCATCCGCCGGCAACGTGTTTAACTTGAATGTACTTTTTCCTTGCTTCAATTCCACCGTCGGATCTGATTGGCTGGGTTGAGATAAAGTCACCTCAGAGCCGTGGTTCAATGCGCTGATCAGGCTTTGTAACTTAGCTGCATCAACCGTGACGCTAATGTCGGGGCCTTCGGCGCCAATATCAGCAAACGTCTTGATTTCAATGTCCAAGTCCGTTGCGGTAAAGTCTACACGTGTACCGACCTTGGAAATCAAAATATTGGACAAAATAGGTAACGTTTGGCGTTGCTTACCCACAATACCGCTGACAGCTTGGACCGGAGTTGCGAAAGCTTCACGCGGGCTCTTGATGATTAGCATTCCCTTATCCTTATTAAACGATAAATCGATTCAGCAGACACTGCGTCTGCCGTTTAACCTCCCAATTTTAGTGGATTTTATTATGAATTGGGAGGCTTATTTTTGACCACTAAAGCTAGTTTTTAAGCATTTGTTCCAAAACGTGAATTTGATAATTCAAGTCTTTGTCCTTAGAACGAGCTTCAGTGATTTTCTTAACACCATGCAAAACCGTTGTATGGTCACGTTTCCCAAATCGATCACCAATTTCCGCCAAACTGCTTTTGGTGAGTTCTTTACAAAGGTACATGGCAATTTGACGTGGAATCGCAATTTTTTTAACTCGAGTTTTCGAGTACATTTCCGCCAGTGAAATCTTGTAGTACTCAGCCACAACTCCTTGAATACGCTCCACTGTTAATTGGGCCGTAGATGCGACCAGCATTCCCTGAAGAGCTTCACGAGCTTTTTCTACAGTAACTCGCCCTTCATTACTAAACTTAGAATAAGCAATGACGCAATTAAGGGCTCCTTCCAATTCACGAACGTTACTCTTTAAGTGTCTTGCGATGAAATAAGCGACATCATCGGGTAAGTCAAAGTGTTGCGCAAAAGATTTTTTTTGCAAAATGGCCACGCGAGTTTCTAGTTCGGGAGGTTCTACTTCCACAAACAACCCAGAACTGAAACGAGAAATCAGCCGCTCATCCATGTCCTTTAGACTTTTTGCGTAAGTGTCACTGGTAAAAATAATTTGTTTTCCGTGAGGCACCAGCTTTTCAAAAATTTCAAAAAGTTTCTGCTGAATTTGTCGTTTTCCGCCTAAATACTGAATATCATCGATAAACAGAGCATCAAGATTTTGATATTTATGATCAAATGGAGCGTAGTTATTTTCACGAACGGCTGTCGTGAAGTCATTGATAAATGTTTGAGTTCCTACACACAACACACGAGATTCGGGGTTATTTTTCAACATTTGGTTGCCGACAGCGTGCATCAGGTGCGTCTTACCCAAACCAACACCTCCATAAATGAATAAAGGGTTGTAATTTTTCCCCGGATTGTCCCCCACACTTTTTGCTGCAACGTAAGCCAACTGATTAGATGAACCGGCAACAAAATTTTCAAATGTTTGTTGTTCACGCAAACCACAAGTGTAGGCCGCACTACCAGCAGATCCCCTTTCAGAATCATTTTCTGGAACTAAGGGGAGAGCTTCTTGGGGATGCTCTACAACTCCCTCGGTTTGATGGTACTGAACCGTGACCGCATCGTGAGCAATAGAAGAAGCGACGGAGGCAATAGCAGGACTGAAATTTTTTTCAATCGTTTCAATGGCCTGTAGGGTTCTATGGCCTAAGATGAGAGTACGATTCTTTTCGTCCCAATTAATACATGTTAAGGTTTTGATCCAACGCTCGAAATCCTGTTGGTTAATGATGCTAGAGAGCTGAATCAAACATTGTTCCCAGAAGTTCATAAAAACACTCTTTGGAAAAATCTACCGGAGCAATCCGAAATAAATTATCAAGTCAGGCAAAAGAGCAAAGTATTAGAAATATCTAAATTGATATTCACATCTTGAGCACCATTGATCTTATTGACAGCAATGATGTTGATTTGCTTAAAAATTCGTTTGCCTGATATTTTTCTAATTTCACACTGTTTGAAATTAATTTTTAATAAAAACAATCAGTTAATTTATATATTTCAAACAATAGTGACTGTTATTCAAACGAAAAAGCCTCCAAATTCATCGGAAGCTTTTCCCCATTTTACTGATAAAAAAATGCTTCGTTTTGATTGGGTTGCTTAAAAAATAGGCATAAAATTGTGGATAACTCAAAATATTTTTTAGTCTTTCTCATAAAGCACAATATATTGGATAAAAATTTTTTTTATCTAAACCTAGTGTTTTTCCTACTATCAAAAATAAAAGATGTTGATCTAGTGAAAAGAGGTTCTTGCGTCGTGAAAAGTAATAAAAAAACTTGACAAAACATAGAGTTTTGATGTGTAATACCATGTTTTTCACGGATCTGAAATGCATTTTGGTAATCTTAACCAAGATATTGGGTCTGTGGCGCGGGATCTGAAAAGGGGTCCTTGTTAGATTTTAAATATCAAATACTTTTTAAGGATTTGTCGTCATGGCTACCAAACGTACCTATCAACCGTCTAAGGTCAAGCGTGCTCGTACGCATGGCTTCTTGGTTCGCAGTCGCACCAAGGGCGGTCGTCGTGTCCTGGCTGCTCGTCGCGCCAAGGGTCGTCACGTTCTCGCTCTCTAATAGTTAGAGAGTCTCACGGCGGACGATAGCCGTGAATGTTGCGGTTATAAAACCGAATGGGCTGCCTCGAAGTGTCCGTTTGATAAAATCAGCGGAGTTCGGGGCGGTTTTGTCTGCAAATAAAGAGAAACTGATCCGAAGTTATTCGGATTTTTTTACAGTTTCTGCGTTAATAACCGACAAAGTTGGATGTGTGCGTTTTGGTTTTACTGTAGGTAAGCAAAACGCTCACTTGTCGGTAGAGAGAGCTTTGGTTAAGCGATTATTACGGGAGAAAGCTCGAAATAGTCGTCTATCCATTGTAAAAGCACTGTCTGGGCGAAATTGTGGTTTAGACATCAATTTTCGTCTTAAGTGTAAATTGCCTCCCTGTGCTCCGAATGGTTTGAGCAAGGGGGCAAGGAAGGTTCTAATCCGAAAAGATATTGATAAGCTCTTTGGTTTTTTTATGTCCAAAGTTTCTTATCGGGGAACTTGCTGTGAAGGGTCTGTCACACTTGCTGATAAAGCTCATTAAGCTGTATCAGTTGACGTTGTCGCCTTGGATAGGGCGGGAATGTCGATTCTACCCGACATGCTCTCAATACTCGATAGAAGCGATTCAGCGGTTCGGAGTATTCAAGGGAAGTTGGTTGATGTTGGCGCGTATTGTTCGCTGCAATCCCTGGGGAGGTTATGGATATGATCCTGTACCCGGTTCATTCCAGTGGTTTCCCTGGAGACGCAACAACTGATTTTCATAATTTCAACGATAGATAAGAGAGTCCATATGGGACGCGAAATTCAACGTGCTTTTTTGTGGATGATTTTCTTGTTAGGTCTTTTCATGCTTTGGGATGCATGGCAAGTTCGTAACGGAAATACTTCCTTTTTTGGTACTCCTGCCCCTGTTCAAGAGCAGGTGGCTGAGGGAGATGCTCAGCCCGGCGTTAAAGCTCCGGCTGCAATCGGTGGCAGCCAAGCTGTAGCCTCTGAAGTCAATGTGACGATTTCCAAACCCGTGGAAGTCACGACTAATTTGTTCAAAATCACTTTTGATGCAAACGGGGCCTCTGTTGCAAAGGCTGAGTTGTTGAAAGAACGTCAGACGCCTGATTGGAAAACACGCGGTATACCTGGCTTAATCTTCGGTTCTTCTGATAATGAACATGAAGAAATTGGTAATGTGGTGTTATTTGACACTTCTGCTCAGCACGTCTACAAGGCCGAAACCGGTTTGGTGGGAGGTAACTTCCCGAATCATCGCACTTCTTTCCGTTTAGTTAGTGACAACCTGTCCATGAAGGAAGGACAAGATGTGTTGGAAGTACGCTTCGCAGCGACCCAAGGCAATGTCGAACTGGTGAAGACTTACGTGTTCCACCGTGGTCATTATGGCATTGATGTTAAGCACGAAGTTATCAACAAAGGCAATGTCGCTATCTCTCCTTCTGTCTACATGCAATTGACTCGAGATGATGGCAAGGTGGCGAGTGATAGCGCTTTCTACAATACATTTACTGGTCCTGCCGCTTATACGGATTCTGAAAAATTCCAGAAGATTGATTTCAGTTCTATTGCGGACAATGATACGGGATTGCCCAGCCAGGCTACGGAAGGTTGGATTGCGATGTTGCAACATTACTTCTTAACCGCCTGGGTTCCGCAACATGATGCTAACCGTGAGCTTTATACTCGCCAGCTTGATAAACACCTCTTTGCCATCGGTTCTATCGTTACGGTGGGGGAAGTGGCTCCTGGCGCACAAAAGAGTATCGACAGCACGCTCTATGTGGGTCCTCAGGATCAACGTCGTTTGGAATATATTGCTCCCAATCTTGATTTAGTCGTTGACTATGGTTGGTTGACTTTCTTGGCTAAGCCAATTTACTGGTTGCTTGCTTTCTTGCAAGGCTTAGTTGGTAACTGGGGTTGGGCTATTGTCTTGTTGACTGTTTTGGTCAAGGCCGTACTTTATCCGATTTCGGCTGCTGGTTATAAATCTATGGCTCGTATGCGTGATGTAGCTCCGCGCATGAAGGCTATTCAAGAAAAATATGGTAACGACAAACAAGCTCTCAACCAGGCAATGATGGAGCTGTATCGTCGGGAAAAGATTAACCCTGCAGGTGGCTGCTTCCCGATTTTGTTGCAAATTCCTGTTTTCTTGGCCTTGTATTGGGTGTTGTTGGCTACGGTTGAATTGCGTGGGGCCAGTTGGTTGTTGTGGGTTAACGACCTTGCAAGTCCTGACTCGTACCTTATTCTTCCGTTATTGATGGTTGCTACGATGATCATCCAGATGAAGATCAGTCCCCGTCCTGCCGATCCAACCCAAGCTAAGGTCATGATGATTATGCCGGTTGTGTTTGGTGTGATGTTCTTCTTCTTTGCATCTGGTTTGGTTCTTTACTGGTTAACCAACAATGTGTTGTCAATTTGGCAGCAATGGTATGTGAATAAGCAGATAGAAGAAGAAAGAAGAAAAAGAACCATTTCCTAAACTTTAGGAGATAGAGAAGGGGGCTGCGGCCCCCTTTTTTAATCCCGATTTTGACCAAATAAAAGCAGTAGTGGCCACAGCCATACAGACAAAAACCACAAGAATATAAAGCGAATGGATAGTCGCTTTTTCTCGGATCGGTATGTTTTAAAAAAGATCGCGATTGCACCGGAAATTACCCAAATCAAAATCAGTCCGTAAACAATGACTCGAATTTGGTAGCTATCGCCGATAAAGGAAGCAATAAAGGCTGAAAGGGGAACCGAGGTACCAATTGCGCAACAGGCTCCAATTAATGCGTTTCCGAAGAAAGAAGGTTCATTGTTTTTTAAGGACATAATGGGGCGGTACGGTTAAATTGAATTAAATGGCAATGTAGCAAAATTTTTATGTGGAAGTTAAAAATCATAGTTAACTCGGTGCGATAATTAGCCATATTTTTTAGAGGTTCTTCTTATGTCTGTGAATTCTGATAGAGATCCCATTGTTGCGATTGCCACCGCTTCGGGTAGGGGTGGGGTTGGTATTATCCGTCTTTCAGGTGAAGATGCTTTTATCACAGATTTTATTGAAAAATTTTTAGGTACTGAAGAACATTTAAAACCCCGTTATGCCCATTATCGATCATTTATCGATTGTGAAGATCGAGTTATTGATGAGGGATTGGTTCTTTATTTTCCGACTCCAAAATCTTATACAGGGGAGTCTGTTTTAGAGCTTCAGGCTCATGGAGGTCCGGTTGTTCTGAAATTGCTTTTGCGGGAAGTTTTAAAGGTTGGTAAGCCCATGGGATTGCGTTTGGCAGAGCCCGGGGAATTTACAAAAAGAGCCTTTTTGAATGGTCGAATGGACCTATCTCAAGCTGAAGCTGTTGCTGACCTTATCGATGCGACCACTGAGGGAGCTGCCAGAGCCGCTTCACGATCTTTAAACGGTGAATTTTCGCGTTCAATTCACCAAATTGGAGATCAAGTTGTTGAATTAAGGGCACTGATTGAGGCGATTCTTGATTTTCCGGAAGAGGAGATAGATTTCATCGAGAGTACTCAAGCACGACAAAGAATTCAAAAAATTACAGAGGACTTCAAGACTTTAATGCACCAGTCTCAACAAGGCTCGATTCTTAGAGAGGGGGTCACGGCGGTCTTGGTAGGGAGCCCTAATGTGGGCAAATCCAGTCTAATGAACCGATTAAGTGGTGCTGATGTCGCTATTGTGACCGAAGTGGCGGGGACAACGCGTGACAAAATCGAAAATGAAATTAATCTAAACGGTGTTGCCTTGAGGCTTGTTGATACAGCGGGTGTCAGAGATACAAACGATAAGGTCGAAGCGATTGGCATAGAGAGAACATTACAAGCGGTGGAAAATGCCGACATTGTCTTACATTTGATTGATGCAACACACGAATCATCAGATGAGGAAGGGCAAAGAACGCTCGAAAAAGTGATGACTCGTGTTGCACCGGGTGTGCCGGTAATTCAGGTACTCAATAAGTGCGATCTCCAAAGAATATCGACGAGGGGTGTTGATGAGATAGCTATCTCGGCGAAAACAGGGGAAGGTATTGAGGATCTGAAAAAAAGATTACTTGAAATTGTTGGTTGGGAAAATAAACCAGAATCAACTTTTTTAGCTCGAGAAAGGCATTTGGATGCTCTAAAAGAGGCTTTTGAGCATTTAAGATTAGCTAATCAATTCGTATCATGTTCAGAGCCTGCATTAGATTTATTGGCAGAGGAATTGAGACTCTGTAACGAGGAACTGGGAAGCATTATTGGAGAAACAACACCCGATGATTTATTAGGGATGATTTTTAGTCGCTTCTGTATAGGTAAGTGATTGATTTAATTAAATAAAATAATAAATTTAACGTATTTTGTTTCACGTGAAACGAGGAAAAAATGGATTATCCTGTTCGTTATGATGTGATTGTGGTGGGTTGTGGCCATGCGGGGGCTGAGGCGTGTTTGGCGGCCGCGAGAATGGGATGTAAAACTCTATTGATTACACATAACGTGGAAACAATAGGGCAGTTGTCTTGTAACCCGTCGATCGGTGGTATCGGTAAAAGTCATCTGGTGAAAGAACTGGATGCGATGGGTGGGGCTATGGGGCAGGTCACAGATGAATCGGGGATTCAGTTTAGAGTGTTAAATAGCTCTAAGGGGCCTGCTGTTCGAGCAACAAGGGCGCAGATTGATCGCGAACTCTATCGAGTAGCGATGAGAAAAAGAATTGAAACTCAAGAGAATCTATGGGTGTTTCAGCAAGGAGTTGATGATTTAATTGTTGAAAGTGGGCGTGTTGTTGGTGTAGTTACTCAGACCAATGTTCGTATTTATAGTAAGACTGTTGTAATCACGGCTGGAACATTTTTGCATGGCTTAATTCATATAGGTCTTGAACATTATCCTGCGGGGCGTGTTGGAGATCCAGCTAGTATTAAGTTGGCTCAGAGATTAATTGATCTTGGATTGCCGAAGGGACGATTGAAAACTGGTACTCCAGCTCGAATTGATGGAAGAAGTATTGACTTTTCGAAGTGCGAAAAACAATTGGGGGATTTTGATCCTATTCCTAGTTTTTCATTACTCGAACCTCAAATTACACATCCTGAGCAAGTCCCTTGTTGGATAACAAATACAAATACAGCAACACACGACATTATTCGAGCAAATTTGGATCGATCTCCAATGTTTTCTGGGATTATTGAGGGGATTGGTCCTCGCTATTGCCCGTCGATCGAAGATAAAGTTGTTCGGTTTGCAGAAAAAACATCCCATCATGTGTTTTTAGAGCCCGAGGGATTAAAGACACATGTTTATTATCCTAATGGTATCTCTTCAAGTCTGCCTTTTGATGTTCAAATCGCGTTCATGCATACGATTCCTGGGTTGGAAAATGCTCATTTTATTCGTCCGGCGTATGCAATCGAGTATGACTATTATGATCCCAGAGAATTAAAAACATCTTTAGAAACGAAACAAATTGATGGTTTATTCTTTGCGGGTCAGATTAATGGGACTACGGGATATGAAGAAGCAGCGGCGCAAGGTTTGTTGGCTGGATTAAATGCAGCTTTGCAAGTTAAAGGGAAAGAGTCTTGGGTGCCGCGAAGGGATCAGGCATATCTAGGGGTTATGGTTGATGACTTAATAACTAAGGGAGTTACTGAGCCATATCGAATGTTTACATCGCGCGCTGAGTATCGCCTGAGCTTACGTGAGGATAATGCAGACGAAAGATTGACAGAAATAGGCAGAGATCTTGGTTTAGTCGATGATTTACGTTGGGATTTCTTTAACAGAAAACGTGATCGAATTGCTAAAGAGCTTGAAAGACTAAAGAGTACTTGGATCCATCCTGGATTAATTACAGAAGATGAAAGTAAGCATGTTTTAGGTACAAAGATTGAAAGGGAGTATTCTCTATTTAATTTATTGTCTCGCCCCAATGTTTCACATGAAACATTGATGAGTTTAAAGAAGACAGACGATAGTCTCGTCTCGGAAGATATTGATTTGTCTGTCTCTGAAGTGGAACAAATTGAAATTTCAGCTAAATACTCTGGATATATCAATAGACAAAAAGAGGAAGTGGCTAAATTACTGGAACATGAAATGACACGGATACCGCTTGATTTTGATTATGACAAAGTCAAAGGATTGTCATTCGAAGTAAGGCAAAAGCTGAAAGCCCATCGTCCGGAAACTATTGGGCAAGCTGGGCGTATCAGTGGAGTAACGCCTGCTGCAATCAGTTTATTATTGATTTTTATTAAGTCGCGTCGTTACCTATAAGGCTCTTTTATGGCTAATTTTTTAGATCGAGATCGACTGTTTTCTGGATTAGATCAATTGAATTTGAAACTGACTGATGATCAAATTTATAAAATTGATCACTATTCAGCTCTTCTTTTTAAATGGAATAAAACTTTTAATTTGACAGCTATAACTGATAAAAATGAAGTTTTAACTCACCACATTTTAGATTCACTTGCAACAATCCCTGTTTTTGAAAAGTATCTGAATAGGGGGGCGAGTCTTCTTGATGTTGGATCTGGAGGAGGTTTGCCGGGAATTCCGCTTGCAATCATGTTTCCAGAATGCAAGATCAACTTGGTGGATACGGTAGGTAAAAAGACTGCCTTTTTAACTCAGGTTGCTTTAACTTTAAAGTTGTCGAATGTGAGCGTTATTCATAATCGTGTAGAAAAAATTAAAGAATCTCAATTTGATTTGATATCTTCGCGAGCATTTTCCTCTTTAAGATTGTTTATCGATCTAACTAAGGATTTATTAAAAAGTGATGGATATTGGATTGCATTGAAAGGGCAATATCCACATTCTGAACTATCTGAGCTCAAAAATGCTTTTTCATATCAGGTTCAACCAATCTCCGTTCCTTTCTTATCTGAAGATCGCAATATTGTTATTATCCACAACAACCAACGCACCTTAAGTTAGAATGTTGTGGCAATTATATTGCATAAAAAATAAGCAAAAACATCAAAAAACACTATAAAACAAATAGATATGTATGATTTAGATAAATATTATTTTTGTTTGTTTGATTAAATAATAGGCAACAATGGAATAAATATAAAATCATATTAATAAAGTAATGTTTCATGTGGAACATTTATTTATTTTTTCTATTTTTAAGTGATTTTTTGGTTCACTTATGTAAGAATGCTTGGTGTTTGATTTTTTTTTGTCGATTCGTGAGGATTTTTAGTGTTCGATCAGATTGTCAGCACTTTTCTTTTTGCGTTCGCATCGTTTATTCCGGTTTTAAATCCTTTTGGCGGTGCGATGTTCTTTCTTGCGCTGACGCCCAACATCGATCAGGAAACGCGAAAGATGATGGTGAATCGAATAGTGTTTTATTCGATGATCATTATGCTTATCAGTTTGTTCGCCGGTCATTTGATATTAAGTTTCTTTGGTATATCGATGGGAGTGCTTCGTGTTGGCGGAGGACTTGTTCTGATATCCGCTGGATGGAAGGCGCTGAATGAGGCGGCTCATGATGAATCTGAGAATGCAAATATTGAACCGCCGAAGTCGCGTAAAAAGCTACTTTCAATGGCTTTTTATCCTATTACGTTGCCGTTAACCATGGGGCCGGGAATGATTGCCGTGTCTACGGCCATTGGTACGGGGATGATTGGTCATGGAACTGCGCACTTAATTGGTTGCCTGTTGGCTACACTTGCTACTTTAATTACTGTCTATGTTTGCTATCGATATTGTGATCGTGTGAGCCAGGCGGTTGGTGCCACTGGGGCTGATGCGCTATCTCGAGTTTTTGCTTTTATTCTTTTGTGTATCGGTATTTCGATTCTTTGGCAAGGTTTTACTGAGTTGTGGCTTTCAATGCCTAAAGCTTAAAGGGTAAAAAATGGCTTTAACTTTTTGTGTTGCTAATCAAAAGGGTGGTGTGGGTAAAACAACAACCGCCGTTAATCTTTCTGCAGCTTTGGCAAAATTGAAGCAGAGGCTTCTTCTCATTGATTTAGACCCACAGGGTAACGCAACGACTGGAAGCGGGGTCAGTAAAGATTCTATTACGGAAACTGTGTATCCACTGTTATTTGGACAGGCCTCGTTTGATCAGGTTGTTGTGCACGCTGAAGATGCTGGTTACGATATTTTGCCCGCTAATCGTGAACTGGCAGGTGCAGAAGTTGAGTTAGTTCAGTTAGACGATCGTGATGAAAGACTTAAAAAGATTTTAATTGAACAAAATGATAATTACGATTTTGTAATTATTGACTGTCCTCCTTCTCTTTCTATGCTGACAATTAATGCATTGTGTTCTGCGCGGGGAGTCATCGTGCCGATGCAATGTGAATATTTTGCCATGGAGGGTTTGACAGACCTGATTGGTTCGGTCAGACGAATTCAGGCTGCTAAGAATCCGGATTTGACTTTAATCGGATTGTTGCGAGTGATGTTTGATCCGCGAGTGACTTTGCAGCAACAAGTCAGCGAACAGCTTAAGGAATATTTCGGTGACAAAGTTTTCAAGACGGTTATTCCAAGAAATGTTCGCCTAGCGGAGGCACCCAGCTATGGTTTGCCTGGGGTTTTATATGACAAGTCCAGTAAAGGTGCTAAGGCCTATCAGGAGTTTGGCGCTGAATTTTTAAAACGGATGAAGAAATATAAGAAGCAAAGCAAGGAGAAATAAAATGGCGGTTAAGAAAAGAAGTGGTTTGGGCAAGGGGTTAGATGCTTTGCTCGGGAAGAAGGATGATGTGGTCATAACTTTGGCGGATGCCAAAGGTGACAGCAGCTCTGAATTGGATATTGAGAAAATTCAACCCGGAGAATATCAACCTCGCACAAGGATGGATAAAGAATCCCTGGAGGAATTGGCTCAGTCAATCAAAGAGCAGGGATTGATTTCTCCAATTTTGGTTCGCCCAATCGCTAAAAATCGCTATGAAATTATTGCTGGGGAGCGTCGTTATCAAGCCTCAAAGTTGGCTGGACTGAAAAAGGTTCCCGTTTTAATCAGAAAAATTTCAAATGAAAAAGCTCTGGCTTGGGCTTTGATTGAAAATATTCAGAGAGAAGATCTAAATCCTCTTGAAGAGGCTGCAGGTATTCAGCGCTTGCTCGATGAATTTCATATGACTCATGAGAGTGCCTCTCAGGCGATTGGCAGAAGTCGGACGGCAACTACAAATTTATTGCGATTGCTGAATTTGGCTCAGCCTGTTCAAGATCGTTTAATGGCCAATGAGATCTCAATGGGGCATGCCAGGGCACTTTTGAGTTTGGAGCCGGCCATGCAAGTGGCAATCGCCAACGAGATTGTGAAAAAGGGTTTATCGGTCCGACAGGTTGAAACACTGGTAGCCAATATGGCACAGCAAAAGCTCAAGAAGGGGAAGGTTGGCAAGAAGACAAGAAAAGATGCGGATACCTTAAAACTCGAAGAGGATCTTTCTAACTTCTTTGGGGCCACCGTTAAGATCAACACAAATCAACGGGGTAAAGGGAAGTTGATCATTGAATTTTCCAATTTAGATCAGTTCGACGGCATCATCGCTCACTTCGGAGATTTCGAGTAAATTAGGCCTCAAAAATATGTCCGATAGGATTAAGGGTTTACACCGTTAAAACCTTGGTGTAAACCCTTGTTTCTATAGGTTACCTATCGTATAATTCGCGCAGAATAATGGTTTGTAGGGCGACTACTGACTTTTATGAGGAAAATAGTACTTCTACAAATCGTTGCCACTATTGGAGTTGCTGTGGTTTCCGCTCTGCTCGGAGGGGAGAGTGCAGCTCTTTCGGCATTCCTGGCGGGTACTGCCTGTTGGGTGCCGAATGCTTTATTTGCGATGAATTTGAGTGTCTTTGTTAAACTAAGTCCTTCTTATTCACCGCTTTTCTTCTTTATTGGCGAGTTCGTTAAGATCATCGCAATTGCGCTGTTGTTATGCTTGATTGTGATGTTGTATGAGGACTTGATTTGGCCCGCGATGATCGCTTCGGTCATTGTGGTCTTAAATTGTTCCTTTTTGGGACTTCTAACCCGAGAATAAACATGGCAGCTGAAGCTCTCACCGCTACCGAGTATATTACTCACCACCTTCATCACCTGTCGACCACTGAGCAGTCTTCCATTATTGACTTCTCTGTGATCAATATGGATACGATTGTTTTTTCCATTTTGATGATGGCTTGCGCGCTCTTTTTTATGTACAAAGGAGCGAAGAAGGCCACCTCTGGCGTGCCCGGTAAATGGCAATGTGCCGTCGAAATGCTCGTCGAATTTGTGAATGAACAAGCCAAGTCCATCGTCCATGGCGATCGTACTTTTATCGCTCCCTTGGCGTTGACGGTGTTTGTTTGGGTAGTTTTGATGAATGCTATTGACTTGATCCCGGTGGATTTATTGCCGATGATCGCAGGTTGGTTTGGCGTTCATTACTTGCGTCCGCTGCCCACGGCCGATTTAAACGGAACGATGGGTATTTCTGTGGGCGTGCTGTTCCTCATGATTTATTACGGTATCAAGATTAAGGGTGTCGGCGGATTTAGTCGCGAACTTTTTGTGGCTCCGTTCGGTAATTATCCTTTGCTTTGGCCGTTTAACTTCGCGCTGAATATTATTGAATACTTAGCTAAGTGCGTTTCTTTAGGCATGCGGTTGTTCGGTAATATGTATGCAGGGGAATTGTTATTCTTCTTGATCGCGCTGTTGGGTAGTCTCTGGGTCGGATTTGACGGCCTGAGCATCTTCGGTGTGTTCGGACACGCTGTGGCAGGGATCTGCTGGTGGCTCTTCCACGTGTTGATTGTTATCTTACAAGCCTTCATTATGATGATGTTGACCTTGGTCTACATCGGTCAAGCTCATGAAGGTCACTAACACTAGCGTTTTGATTTCTTTACTTTTTTATTAACTTTTACTCCATTTTTAAGGATTAAGGAGTTTTGCAATGACCAACGTCGCTTTTGTTGCCTTGGCTGCTGGCCTCATCATCGGTCTCGGTGCTATCGGTGCTTGTATCGGTATCGGTATCATGGGTTCCAAGTACCTCGAAGCCGCTGCCCGTCAACCTGAATTGATGAATGCCTTGCAAACCAAGATGTTCTTGTTAGCTGGTCTTATCGACGCCGCCTTCTTGATCGGTGTTGGTATCGCCATGATGTTCGCTTTTGCCAATCCGTTCGTCGGCTAATAAAAGCTTTTAAGTTTCTTTTATTAACGACGTCAGTGAGCACTCGTAAATTCGCGGGCTTGCGAACTGACATAACGGGGTTCAAATAATGAACATCAACGCTTCTCTGTTTGTACAGATGGCCGTGTTCTTCTTCGGTGCTTGGGTCACCATGAAGTACATTTGGCCGCCGCTTATTCGAGCGATCGAAGAACGGCAAAAGAAGATTGACGAAGGTTTGGCAGCTGCCGACAAAGGTGAAATGGCCTTAGCGGAAGCCCAAAAGGAAGGTCAAGCGATCAAGGCTGAAGCCCGTGCTCAAGCTTTGGCGATCATGAATGACGGTGAAAAACGCGGTCAGGCTATTGTTGAAGAAGCAAAGGCCCAGGCGCAGGTTGAAGCCGATCGTATCATTGAAGCGGCCAAGGCTGAAGTGGCTCAAGAAGCTGAACGTTTGCGCGAACAATTGCGTGAAGAAGTCGCTCGCTTGGCTGTTGCCGGTGCCGAGCAAATTCTTCGTCGCGAAGTTGACACTAAAGTTCACGCTCAAATGCTTGAACAATTGAAGGCTAAGCTTTAATCATGGCTGAACTTTCGACGATTGCCCGTCCCTACGCTCATGCATTGCTTTTGTCTTTGCAAGATGCCAAAAAGGGACCCGAAGAAGCTGCCGATTTGGCTGCTGTTCTGGATGGTATTGCCCAAGTGGTGACCACGCCCGAACTGGTTTCTGTGATCGGAGATCCTAAACTGAGTTCGGAGCAAATCTACGATCTGATCATTGCCGGTCTCGGACAAACAAAATTGCCCGAAGAAGCCGCTAACCTTTTGAAGGTGGTCGTTGATAATGGTCGCTTGGAAGCCGTGCCGGAAATCGCACGTCAATTCCGCGAACTTAAAAATCAATCCGAAGGCGTCGCTGACGCCTACATTGAATCCGCGATGCCTATGACGCAAGCGGAAGTGGACGACTTGGTCGCCGGCCTCGGGAAACGTTTCCCCGGCCTCAAGCTCACGCCGGTTGTTACGGTCAATGAAGAATTGATCGGTGGTGTGCGTGTGCGCGTAGGCGATAGAGTTTTGGACGGATCGATTCAGACGCGACTTGCTCAAATGCAAGAGGCACTCACCGCATAAATTTCGGAGCTGTAAGACATGCAACTCAATCCTAGTGAAATCAGCGATCTGCTGAAAAAGCGTATCGAAGGCCTTGGGGTCTCCGCTGATCTTCGCACCCAAGGTACCGTGGTCTCTGTGACCGACGGTATTTGCCGTGTTCACGGTCTTTCTGACGTGATGCAAGGCGAAATGTTGGAATTTCCCAACAGCACGTACGGTTTGGCTTTAAACCTTGAACGTGACTCTGTGGGTGCGGTTATTCTTGGTAGTTATGAGCACATTAGTGAAGGCGATACCGTCAAGACGACGGGCCGCATTCTTTCTGTGCCCGTTGGTCCGAAGTTGATTGGCCGCGTGGTCAACGCTTTGGGTCAACCGATCGATGGCAAGGGCCCGATCGACACGGACGAATATGACGTGGTCGAAAAGGTGGCTCCTGGTGTGATCGATCGTCAATCTGTTTCTCAACCGGTTCAAACCGGTTTGAAGTCCATCGACGCTATGGTGCCGATCGGTCGTGGTCAACGTGAGTTGATCATTGGTGACCGCCAAACGGGTAAGACGGCCGTGGCATTGGACACAATCATTAATCAAAAGGGCAAGGACCTGATTTGCGTTTACGTTGCAATCGGTCAAAAAGCCTCCACCATCGCCAACGTTGTTCGTAAGTTGGAAGAACATGGCGCTATGGACTACACGATCGTGGTGGCCGCTTCTGCTTCTGAATCTGCCGCATTGCAATACATCGCTCCGTACGCTGGTGCGACGATGGGTGAATACTTCCGTGACCGCGGTCAGGATTCTTTGATTGTTTATGACGACTTGACCAAGCAAGCTTGGGCCTATCGTCAGATCTCCTTGCTGTTGCGTCGTCCGCCGGGACGTGAAGCTTATCCTGGTGACGTGTTCTACTTGCACAGCCGCTTGCTCGAACGCGCTGCTCGTGTGAATGCCGATTATGTGGAACGTTTCACTAAGGGCGCTGTTAAGGGTAAGACTGGTTCCATGACCGCTTTGCCGATCATTGAAACCCAAGCCGGTGACGTGACTGCTTTCGTTCCGACGAACGTGATTTCTATTACCGACGGTCAAATCTTCTTGGAAACCGACCTTTTCAACGCCGGTATCCGTCCCGCTATCAACCCGGGTATTTCTGTGTCCCGCGTGGGTGGTGCGGCTCAAACGAAGATTATTAAGAAGTTGGGCGGCGGTGTGCGTTTGGCTTTGGCTCAATATCGTGAATTGGCTGCGTTTGCTCAGTTCGCCTCCGATTTGGACGAAGCGACTCGCAAGCAGTTGGATCGCGGTAAGGTTGTGACGGAATTGATGAAGCAACCGCAATATCAACCGTTGCAAGTTTGGGAAGAAGCTTTGGTGTTGTTCTGCGTTGAACAAGGCATCTATGATGATGTCGACGCTAAGGACGCCTTGCGCTTTGAAAAGGCCTGCCGTGAATACGTGCTCGGCCACCATGCTGATTTGGTTCAACGCATCGAAGAAAAGAAGGAATTGGTCGCTGAAGACAAAGAACTTCTTTTAGCTGCGGTGAATGAATTTAAGAAAAACGGCACCTACTAATTGGAAGTCGATAAACACCTAAGGGGACCACATGCCTAGTACCAAGGAAATTCGCGCCAAGATCAAGAGCGTACAAAATACGCGCAAGATCACTAAGGCGATGGAAATGGTAGCGGCATCGAAGATGCGTAAAGCGCAGGACCGTATGCATGCGGCTCGTCCTTACGGAGAAAGCATCCGTAACATTGTGGCTCATTTGGCCACAGCAACGACGAGCTACAAGCATCCTTTCTTGCGTCCGCACTCCACGACTGCTGCGAAAGTTGGTCTGATCATGGTGACGACGGACAAAGGTTTGGCCGGTGCTTTGAACACCAATATTCAACGTATGGTGCTCAATAAGATCAAGGAATGGAAGGCTGAAGGCGTGACTGTTGAAGGTACGGCTATCGGCAACAAGGGCCTTGGTTTTATGCAGCATGCTGGAGTGGATTTGCTCTCGCATGCAGTGCAGTTGGGGGATCGTCCGCAATTAGAAAAATTGATCGGTGCGATCAACGCTCAGCTCGAACAATACAGCGCCGGAAAGTTGGACAAAGTCTATCTTGCTTATTCGCGTTTTGTAAACGCTATGAAGCAAGAACCTGTTGTTGAACAACTTTTGCCCTTGTCGAGTGATCGACTTGAAAAGATTGGCGAAAAACGTCGGGAATTTTCGTGGGATTATCTCTACGAACCCAGTGACGCCACGGTTCTCGATGTGCTGTTGAAGCGCTACATCGAAGCTTTAATTTACCAAGCCGTTGCAGAAAACATGGCTTCCGAACAAAGCGCTCGTATGGTGGCTATGAAAGCTGCCAGCGACAACGCTAAGAAGCTTATCGGTGATCTGCAATTGGTTTATAACAAGACCCGTCAAGCGGCCATCACGAAGGAAATTACCGAAATCGTTGGTGGTGCTGCCGCCGTGTCTTAAAGAGGATATCCCATGAGTATCGGACAGATCGTTCAGGTCATTGGCGCTGTGGTGGACATCGAGTTCCCCCGCGATCAAATGCCCAAAGTATACGATGCCCTTATCTTAGAAAAGGATGAAAAGAACACTCTTGCCGAACAAGGTTTGACCTTTGAAGTGCAACAGCAATTGGGCGACGGCGTGGTTCGTACCATTGCTATGGGCGCTTCTGAAGGCTTGCAACGCGGCATGAAGGTTCGCAGTACTGGCGCCGGCATTTCGGTGCCTGTCGGCCCGAAAACCTTGGGTCGTATTATGGATGTGTTGGGTCGCCCGATTGATAACTGCGGCCCGATCGGTGAAGATGAACGTCGTACCATTCACCAAGCCGCTCCGAAGTTCGACGAGTTGAGCCCGTCTGTGGATTTGCTCGAAACCGGTATTAAGGTGATTGACTTGATTTGCCCGTTCGCTAAGGGCGGTAAGGTCGGTCTCTTCGGTGGTGCCGGTGTGGGTAAGACCGTGAACATGATGGAATTGATCAACAACATTGCTAAGGCATATGGTGGTTATTCCGTGTTCGCCGGTGTGGGTGAACGTACCCGTGAAGGTAACGACTTCTACCACGAAATGGAAGAGTCTCACGTGCTCGATAAGGTGGCCATGGTCTTCGGTCAAATGAACGAACCGCCGGGCAACCGTTTGCGTGTGGCTTTGACCGGTTTGACGATGGCTGAAGCTTTCCGTGACGAAGGTCGTGATATTCTGTTGTTCATTGACAACATTTATCGTTACACCTTGGCCGGTACGGAAGTGTCCGCTTTGCTCGGTCGTATGCCTTCGGCTGTGGGTTATCAACCGACCTTGGCTGAAGAAATGGGTAAGTTGCAAGAACGTATTGCTTCTACGAAGGTGGGTTCCATTACCTCCATTCAAGCCGTGTACGTGCCTGCTGACGACTTGACTGACCCGTCTCCGGCTACGACCTTCGGTCACTTGGATGCTACGGTTGTGTTGTCTCGTGATATCGCTGCCTTGGGTATTTACCCGGCTGTGGATCCGCTAGACTCCACGAGCCGTCAAGTTGATCCGTTGATCATTGGTGAAGAACACTACACGATTTGCCGTCGCGTCCAAGAAACGTTGCAACGTTACAAGGAATTGCGTGACATCATCGCCATTTTGGGTATGGATGAATTGGCTCCGGAAGATAAGCTTACGGTTATGCGTGCTCGTAAGATTCAACGCTTCCTGTCTCAACCGTTCCACGTGGCTGAAGTGTTCACGGGCGCCCCTGGCAAGTACGTTCCGCTCAAGGAAACAATCCGCGGTTTCCGCATGATTGTTGACGGCGAATGTGACGCTTTGCCCGAACAAGCCTTCTACATGGTTGGTACGATCGACGAAGCCTTTGAAAAGGCCAAGACGATGCAATAATCGCGTTCGGTTTTTCGGGTGGGGAATATCCTCGCCTGAAACCGAAACACGACCACGGAGCAACTTATGTCTACGATTAAAGTTGACGTCGTTAGCGCCGAAGAGCAGATCTTCTCCGGTGACGCTGAGTTTGTCGCCCTTCCGGGTGAATCCGGCGAATTGGGGATTCTGCCGCAGCATGCTCCGCTGATTTCTTTGATTAAGCCGGGTTTCGTGCGTATCACGATGCCCGGTTCCAAGGAAATTAAGCAAGTGTTTGTTGCCGGTGGTGTGATCGAAGTGCAACCGCAACACGTCACCGTTTTGGCTGATACCGCTATTCGTTCCGAAGAAATGGATCGCGCCAAGACAGAAAAGGCCATGGCAGCCGCTCGCGAAGCGCGCAGCAAGGCCTCGAGCGAAGCCGATTTGGCCAAGCTCGATGCGGAATTGGCTTTCTTGGCAGCTCAATTGGCTGCCATCGACAAGCTCAAACGCCACCACTAAGCGCAAAAGCGATGCAAAGGGACAGATGTTTTACGACATCTGTCCTTTTTTGTTTTGTGTCATAGCGTTGCGACCTCATTGAGGGTAGGATAAATAAGACAAGGCATGATGCTGTGCCTATCTGGAACGTGTTTTGTTCGTGAGGATGTATGAAGGTTTTAGTTTGTACCGACGGCTCTGAATTGAGCGAAAAAGCGATTGAAGCGGCAATCGGTGTTGCGCAACCTCTTAAGGCGGAACTGATCGGAATGACCGCGGTGAAAGGCGAGATCCCTCAGGATGGTCTGGCCGGTGAGAGCGCTGATGTTCAAAAGCGATTGAGTGTTATCTATGAAGCGGCTAAGGCGGTTGGTTTACCCTGCCGAGTTATGGCTATTCATGGCGAAGCTCCTTGGCAATGCATTATCAAATTGGCCAAAGATGAGGATGTTGACTATGTCGTCATGGCTAGCCGTGGCATGGGAAGCATCGGAAGCCTCTTTATTGGCAGTGAAACACAAAAAACACTCGCTCAAATCGATCGTCCGGTTCTTGTAGTCCGTTAAAACACAGTGAAATGAAAACCGCCCGTGATAAATTGCGAGCGGGCGGTTTAACTCTGTTTTAAGCACTGTCCCTTATAGTTCAGCCCAAGATTTTTTCCATGCATACCTGATCGTTGATCTGGTGGACGATGAGCCGTTTTTGTCTGGAAGTTTCTCCGCTGAGTATTGAAACAGAGGACTTGGAAACTCCTAAGGTTTTGGCCAAAAAGGCGATGAGAGCCGAATTGGCTTTTCCGTCAACAGGTGGGGAGGCTATGGCAATTTTTAGGCGTCCGCCGTGTTCTCCCACCACCTCGGATCTTTTGGCGCCGGGTTGAGCATGGATATCGATAATGACGTCTTGATTCTTAACTGTTAACCAAGAAGGCGGGGCCATATCGGGTTCCTGTAAGCTATGAGACCACTCAATGATACTTTTTTGAGAGCGCTTTTGCGCGAGCACTGTGACTACACGCCTGTCTGGCTAATGCGTCAAGCCGGCCGTTATCTGGCCGAATATAACGAAACCCGTGCAAAAGCCGGCAGTTTTTTAAAGCTCGCACAATCCCCGGAATTGGCATGCGAGGTAACTCTGCAACCTGTGGATCGTTTTCATCTCGATGCGGCCATTCTTTTCTCAGATATTTTGACTGTCCCGGATGCGATGGGGTTAGGGCTGTCATTTGTAGCGGGGGAAGGTCCTAAATTTGCCAAGCCGGTTCGCCATGAAGAAGATGTCAAACTATTGACGGTGCCGGATATTCAAAAGACTCTTCGTTATGTAACCGATGCTGTTTCTACCATTCGAAAAGCATTGAACAATCGTGTTCCGTTGATCGGCTTTTCAGGAAGTCCTTTTACTTTGGCTTGTTATATGGTTGAAGGGGGCTCAAGTAAGGATTACCGAACAATTAAAACGATGATGTATACCCGACCGGATCTCCTGCATCAAATTTTGGACATTAATGCAAAAAGCGTCACCGCCTACCTGAATGCTCAGATTGAGTCAGGAGCTCAGGCGGTGCAGATTTTTGATACCTGGGGCGGCACGTTATCAGAGCCGGCCTTCAAAGAGTTCTCTTTGGCTTACATTCAAAAAATTATTGTCGGGTTGCATAAAACTTATGACAATGAGAGAGTACCGGTGATTGTGTTTACAAAGGGAGGCGGCCAGTGGTTGCAAGCTATCGCCTCTTGTGGAGCGGATGCGCTGGGCTTGGATTGGACAACCAATCTTTCTGAAGCACGAGCCAAGATTCAAGATAGGGTTGCCCTGCAAGGCAACTTGGACCCGATGGTCTTATTTGCTTCGGAAGAGCAAATACGTCAAGAGGTTAGACGTGTAATTGACGATTTTGGGGTTGTTGGTAACGGCGGACATGTTTTCAATCTCGGACATGGTATCAATCAATTTACACCACCCGAGGCTGTGGCTGTATTGGTGGATGAAGTTCATCGATACAGCACTTCATTTCATTGCTAAAGAGGACTTGTCCCCAAAGTTATCCACAGAAAAAGTGAATAAGTAAAAATCCTTGAAAATTAAATGGTTACAGAAATGTGACAAACATAACCATTTGATTTTTAAGAAAAATTATAAAAATCCTCTGATTTCAGCAAGTTAAGCTCCAATCAGAGGATTTTGCTTAAAAAGTAATCACTAGAAAGGTTATCCACAAAGTTATCCACAAAAATGCACAAGATTGCGCTAATCGTTTGAAATTATGGAGTTTTCAGAAATTTGAGTTTTCCACAGGATCAAAACGAGAGATTTGCTTAGAAATATAATTCTTTTTCTCTCTGAAATAGCTCTCGGATACAATGACACGCAAGTTAACTGAGGATTTTGTTGTTAATGCCTAGCCCCCGTTTTGTCAGTGTGGCACTGGATATTCCTTTATTGCCGCCGTTGACCTACAAAGTGATGGAAGGGACGTCCCCTAAGATAGGGGACCGCTGTGTGGTACCCATTGGCAACCGTTCGGCTGTGGGTCTTATTGTTGGCGTTAGCAATCAGACAGATATCGCTGAAGAGAAACAAAAAAGCTACATTCGTTTGCTCAATGAGACCGAGGCGTTAGGGGAAAGTTGGCTGAAGTTGACGAAATTTGCTTCAGATTACTATCAACACTCCTGGGGAGAGGTGGCCATTGCTGCCTTACCGCCTTTTTTTCGCAGTAAGCCTGGGCCTAAATATGAACAGTCTTTGGAAAGACTGAGAAAGCCGTTTAAATTCAAAAAGATCAGTCAAGCAGTTCCCGCTTTGCAACTCAACAATGAGCAGACGGCAGCGGTAGAAGCCTTGACCGCGGGCTCAGGCTTTCGGACTTTTGTTTTGCATGGTGTGACAGGCAGCGGGAAAACAGAGGTTTACCTGCGGATGATGGAAAGAGTGTTTTCGGTCAATCCACAGGCACAAGTGCTTTTTCTTGTTCCCGAAATTAACTTGACGCCGCAACTGCAAGAACGAGTGAGGAGCCATTTCCCGGACCGATCCATGGCTACATTGCACTCGGGATTGGCCAATGGAGAAAGAGCTAAGGCCTGGTTGGCGGCGCATGAAAAACGTGTCCAAATATTGATTGGTACCCGCATGGCAATCTTTGCGGATATGCCCGATCTTGATCTGATCATTGTTGATGAAGAGCACGACTTGTCTTATAAGGCCGGTGACGGAATTCGGTATTCAGCTCGAGATTTGGCCGTAAAATTGGCCCAATTACGTGGGATTGCGGTTGTATTAGGATCGGCAACGCCATCGCTGGAGACCTGGAGCAGGGTCAAAAGCGGTCGCTATCACTTGTTAACCTTGAGTAAACGGGCAGTACAAGGGGCAAAACTGCCGACCTTAAGTGTCGTCAATCCCAAAAATCAGAAATTGGTCAAAGGACTTTGTTCCGAAGTCATTGATGCTATTAGTGAGACGCTTCAGAAAAATGAACAAGTCATCATTTTCTTAAATCGACGAGGTTATGCTCCTGTTTTAACCTGTCCGAGTTGTGGTTGGCTCTCTAAGTGTCCTCACTGTTCAACCTATGCGGTTTATCATAAGTTTCACGCGAAACTGATTTGCCATCACTGCGGCTGGTCCACGCCTGTTTACAGTCGCTGCCCGGATTGCGGCAATGTGGATTTGCAGCCAATGGGAGCCGGTACGCAAAGAATTGAAGAAACATTGGAAGAGCTCTGGCCACAAGCGAGGATTTTAAGAATAGACCGCGACACGACGCAGCGAAAAAATGCGGCTAAGTTGGCTTTTGATGCTGTCCATGCCGGCGACGTTGATATCTTGGTCGGCACTCAAATGGTGGCCAAGGGGCACGATTTTCAAAAAGTCTCCTTAGTGGTAGTACTCAATATTGATGCTCAGTTAGTCAGTGCCAATCCCAGAAGCGAAGAAAGAGCGTTTGCCAATTTAATGCAAGTCGCCGGTCGTGCCGGACGCTTTGGTTTGCCAGCCCGCATAATTGTTCAAAGTCGTTTTGGTGACAGGGAGCTGTTTGCGGCATTGGCCGAACAGAACTATTGTCGTTATGCAGACTCCCTTTTGGCAATCCGAAAGGCTGAAAATACGGTACCTTTCGTTTGCCAGGCACTTTTATTGGCCGATGATGTCAAAATCGACAAAGTTCTTGCGTTTTTAACGCAAGCCCTGAGGCAGGGTGAGGATATTTTGGCGGCCCAAGCCAATCAACAGGTTGTCATCTATGATCCAATCCCCATGGCTGTGATGAAGGTGGCGGATAAGGAGCGCGGTCAACTATTGGTAGAGGCCTCTTCGAGAGGGGCCATGGGGTTATTTTTAAAACAATGGTATCGGGTACTCAGTGAAATACGCTCATCGGTGCATTGGACAATGGATGTGGATCCCATCGACGTATGATGAAATTGCTCAATAAGTCTTTAGTGACGATATCGGTCTTTTGCCTCATGGGCGTTGCCTTTGCCTATGAGAGTCAGCCAGAGACCACTTCAATACTCAGCGCCAAGGAAGTCGCTTTGTCAAACTCTTTGACCTGGCGGCGCAGTGGCATGCGCCATCTTTATGAACGGATGGATGCCGTCAGAAACGATGCTGATCAGGCAGGACGGTGGTCTGTTAAGCGGTATCAAAATTGGGCACAAGGCGAGATGAGTTGTGATCATCGCTTTGTTCTGCTGGGAGTGGATCATCAGTTTTCAGATCATTTAATTCTTGGCAGTACCATGGATTTTGGCAAGGGTTCGTCCTATTACACGCAAGGATCTTCGACAACCGAAACAATGGGGGCAAGCGTCTACGGAACTTATCGTTGGGAGGACGGCTCTTATCTCGGCGGGCTACTAAAGCTTGGTGTGCTGCGCCTCAAAAGTCTGTTTTCCGGTGTAAAGGAAGAAAATTCCATGCAGGGACTTTACCTTGGGGCAGAGTACGGTCGACGTATGACGCCTTGGTCACGGGTGGTCTTGGACCCGCAAGTGCGTTTAACCTACAGCCGTCTGGGTTCGGAAGGTATGGAAATTCATAAAACCGATGTTCAATACGATGCAATTGAGAATCTTGTTGTGGCCTTAAGGTTAAAAAGTGAATTGACATTAGGGGAATCCGCTTCCACCTATTTTTTATTAGGTTACTATCGGGATCTTTTAGGACGCGTTTCGGGACGGTATTCGCAAGCGCAAGATGGACAAACGTTTACCGATTCAGTGTTTAATACATGGGGGCGGGCAAGTTTCGGCGCTGATTACCAGGTTGATGATCGAATTACAGCCTCTGTTGAAGCGGAGAGGACTTTCGGTCGGGAGTATCAGGATCACGCCCGATTAAGTTGCTCGGCCCGATACCGTTTTTAATTACACTTAATTACGAGAGAGTCGTCATTTGTTTGACAAAAAGTCCTTTATAATCTGCAATTCCTGCCTCCGTGGTGAAGTGGATATCATGCGACCCTCCGAAGGTCGCGTCACAGGTTCGATTCCTGTCGGAGGTACCACCAAACAAATTTGCGCGAAGGCCATGTTGGTCCCTGTAGACATCGCATATCATCGTCAGTCCAAAGAACTTGAACTCACCTACGAGAATGCCCAAAGTTTTCGTTTGTCGGCAGAGTATTTGAGAGTGTTGAGTCCATCGGCGGAGGTTCAGGGGCATACGCCTGATCAGGCTCGAGTGCCGGTGGGAAAGCGCGATGTTTCTATTGTGGGGATCGAACCGGTGGGCTTGTATGCGCTGAAGATTGTTTTTTTCAGACGGTCATGACTCCGGTTATTACGATTGGGACTACCTGAGAAAGTTGGCGATTGAAAAAGAGGCGCTTTGGCAGGATTATTTAGTTCGACTCGATAATTTGGGAGCGAGCCGGGATCCCGATGATCCGAGAAATGAACCGTTTAAAACACCATTGAAGAAAGCTTGTCATCACTGATATGTCGCAGCAAAAGCACAACCATGAAACCGATTTTGGGTTTAAGCGTGTTGCCGAAGAAGATAAAGCAAGGCAAGTCAGAGAGGTTTTTGACTCTGTCGCCCCAAAGTACGATCTGATGAATGATGTCCTGTCTTTTGGGATGCATCGTTTGTGGAAAAGATATGCGATTTACAAGGCTGATATTGCTCGCGGAATGAAGGTGTTGGATTTGGCTGCGGGAACGGCGGATTTGTCGTTGAAGTTTGCCGAGTTGGTAGGACGTGACGGCGAAGTTTGGCCTACCGATATTAACCGTTCCATGTTGTCAATCGGTTATAAACGCATGCGTGAAGCCGGCTTTAATATGCCGGTTGTACAGTGCGACTGTGAAAAGCTGCCTTTCCCGGATAACTCATTTCACGTGGTGATGGTGAGTTTCGGCTTACGCAATATGACGCATAAAGATCGTGCATTGAGTGAAATGCAGCGAGTCTGTAAGCCGGGCGGCAAGGTTATGGTGTTGGAATTTTCTAAGATCAACAAGTTGTTGGCGCCGTTTTATGATTTTTATTCTTTCCATCTGATGCCTTGGCTTGGAGGAAAGATTTCAGGTGACAGCGAAAGCTATCGCTATTTGCCTGAGTCTATTCGGATGCATCCGAGTCAGCCCGTTTTGGCTGACATGATGCGCACGGCCGGTCTTGAAGATGTCCATTGGCACAACTTGACCTTTGGTGTTTGCGCTTTGCATATCGGGCGCAAACCTTTGGAATAGACCATAAGGATTGAATCCTTTAATGCTGAAGAGTTTCCAACTCGGATAATTGGGAGTTTTTGAATGAAAAAGTGGATTGCGATTTTGGCAATTGGTTTGACGATGATGTCGTTATCGGTTTCGGCGGATGCGGCAAGACGATTCGGCGGCGGCATGAGTTTTGGCCGTTCTGCGCCGACCCTTCAAAGGTCCGCTCCGGCACCCACGACACCGGGGCTTCATCAACAAAAAGCCAATCCGGCACAAGCTCAACAGCCGCAACGTCAGCAACAGCAAGCGGCTTCTGCTCAGCAACCGCGTCCTCAACAGGCTGCTCCCAGCCCTATGCGCGGTATGTTGATGGGGATGGCTGCGGCTTTAGGTATCACGGCTTTGGCCCATGCTTTAGGATTTGGGGAAGGATTTGCTCAATTCCTGCTGATCGCTCTGATGGCTTTAGCCGCGTTTTATATCATTCGGTTGCTTTTGGGATTGTTCCTCGTGAAACGTATGCCTGCGGGGATGCCCCGAGGTCAGTCTCAGCGTGATTCGCAAGAACAAATGAAAAGCAATTACTCCTACGCTTCTCAGGAACCTCAAATGGCGCAGCCGTCCTACGGTGCAGCTTCTCCCATGAGCGGCAGTGTTTTGGATGAACTCAATAATCCGACATCGGCTCATAAAGTTGATTTGCCTGCAGACTTTGATGTCGAAGGCTTCCTCAAGGTGGCGGAAGAAAATTTCGTCAAGATGCAAAAAGCCTGGGATACGGGAAACGTCACTTCCCTGTCTGACTTTACGACCTATGAAGTATTCCGCACGGTGACGCATCAATTGCGCGAACGCGGCGCTCAGGATTATCAAACGGAAATTGTTACGTTGAAGTCTGATTTCAGAGGCATTGTTCGTGACGGTGATGATTATTTGGCGGGTGTTCACTTTGACGGTACGCTCAATGTGAGCGGCGAGGCCGAGCGTGTGGACGAAACGTGGATTTTGTCCAAGCCTGTTCATGGTAATGGCGGATGGCTCTTGGCCGGTATTCACCAAGAATCCGAAGAATAAAACAATTCCATAACGTGTTAATCGGGGGCATGCTCATCGGCGTGCCCCTTTTTGTTTAAGCGACGTTCAAGGCTCGGAAGCGAATCGAGTACAATACGGATAATTGACCTATTTATATTAAAAGTCACATTTTATGAACATTGTTATTCTTGCCGCCGGCATGGGTAAGCGTATGCGTTCGCGCTTGCCAAAAGTTCTTCAGCCTCTTGCCGACAAGCCTATGCTTGCGCATGTCATCGAAAAAGCCCGTCTTTTAGGAGAGAATAATCGCCTTATTGTTGTGATTGGTCACGGGGCCGACGCTGTTAAGACGTACTTTTCAGAAGCCACGGATATTACCTTTGCCTTACAGACTCAACAACTGGGTACCGGTCATGCTCTACTTCAGGCCTTGCCTTATTGCAATAAGGATGAACCCACATTAGTGCTTTTGGGTGATGTGCCGTTGATTCAACCGGAGACGTTAAAGGAATTGGTTGCGGCGGCTGGAAAAGCCCTTGGTTTATTGACTGTCAAATTGACCAATCCGAAGGGATATGGACGTATCGTCCGGGAAAACGGCACCGTGCGCGCGATTGTGGAAGAAAAAGACGCAACGGAAGAACAAAAGACGATCAATGAAGTCAACACGGGGATAATGGTCTTGCCGACTCGCCATTTGGAACAATGGCTCAACGCTTTAGGCAACCAAAATGCCCAGGGTGAATACTATCTGACGGATGTTATCGCTCGCGCCGTGCAGGAAGGCATTGCGGTCAATACGGCCTTAGCCTCAACAGCGACAGAAGTTGAAGGGGTTAATAACAAGGTTCAGTTGGCGGCTCTTGAACGGGCCTATCAAAAAGGCAACGCTCTGCGTTTGATGAATGATGGTGTTACGGTCATAGATCCAGAACGCATTGATGTTCGCGGTGAATTGATTTGCGGCAAAGACGTCACCATTGATGTCGGCTGTATTTTCAGCGGTCGGGTGGTTTTGGCCGATGGGGTTAAAGTCGGCGCATACTGTGTGCTAAAAGATGTGGAAATTGGGGCCGGAACGGAAGTCTTGCCTTTCTGCCATTTTGACGGTGCGAAAGTGGGACAAGACGCTCGGTTAGGTCCGTACAGTCGTTTGCGTCCCGGAACGACACTGTCCGATCAAACGCACATCGGCAATTTTGTTGAAATTAAGAAATCCGTCGTTGGTTTGGGCAGTAAGGTAAACCACCTGTCTTATATCGGAGATACGGACATGGGGGCGCGTGTGAATATCGGCGCCGGAACCATTACCTGTAACTACGACGGTGTGAATAAATTCCGTACCACCATTATGGACGATGCTTTTATCGGCTCTGACACGCAACTGGTTGCTCCGGTAACGGTTGGCAAAGGAGCGACCCTAGGGGCCGGAACAACATTGACTAAAGATGCTCCGGACGGAGAATTGACGATTGCCCGAGCCCGACAAATCACTCTTAAGGGCTGGAAGCGTCCGACGAAAAAACAATAGATTTAAAAGGAAACAAACTATGTGCGGTATTGTAGCTGCGACCTCCCGACATCGTAATGTTGTGCCGTTGTTGGTGCAGGGATTAAAACGCCTTGAATACCGTGGCTATGACAGCTGCGGCGTGGCGGTTTGGGATCAAGGTCTCAAACGTGTGAGAAGCGTCTCCCGCGTTTCCGAATTATCTGAACAAATTGAAAAGGATAATCTGCAGGGTTTTTTGGGAATTGCTCATACGCGTTGGGCAACCCATGGAGCCCCTCTGGTTTGTAATGCCCACCCGCATTTCTCGGGGGATCAAATTGCGTTGATCCACAATGGCATTATTGAAAACTATGAAGAAATTCGAGAGGAATTGGCTGCTAAAGGTGTTCAATTTGCCAGCCAAACCGATACGGAAGTTTTGGCTCATTTAGTCCGAGATAATTATTCAGGTGATCTGCTGGCAGCGGTGGAAGCGGCCTTAAATTGTGTGCGCGGGGCCCATGCGATCGCCGTTTTCTGTAAAGAGGATCCTCATCGGATCGTGGTGGCGCGCCAAGGATCGCCTTTGGTATTGGGTCTGGGGGATGGCGAGGTGTTTGCCGCTTCAGACACGATGGCTTTGGCTGGCGAAACCGATCGATTTATTTACCTTGAAGATGGTGATGTAGCGGATTTGTTGCCGGATAGCTATCAAATTTATTCCCATCAAGGAACAGAGTTTGTGCCGGTGGAAAGAGAAGTCCGCCAAATGGAAGCCTACAGCAACGCGGTTGATTTGGGCCCCTATCGTCACTACATGCAAAAAGAAATTTTCGAGCAGCCGCGTGCCATTGCCGATACATTGGAGGCTGTGGGCGAGGTGACGCCGAGCCTTTTTGGTGAACAAGCCGCAGAGGTTTTCAAAGATATTCATCGTGTTTTGATGGTGGCTTGCGGGACGAGCTACTATGCGGCGCTGACTTCTAAGTACTGGATTGAAGGTATTGCCGGAATTCCCTGTGATGTGGAAATTGCCAGCGAGTACCGTTACCGCAAAAGTGTGCCGGATCCGAAAACACTTGTTGTGACAATTTCGCAATCCGGTGAAACCGCTGATACGTTGGCTGCGTTAAAACATGCTCGTGATTTGGGAATGACCAAGACGTTGACGATTTGCAACGTGCCAACGAGTGCGATGGTTCGAGAAAGCATGCTTCGGTATATCACGCGTGCGGGGGTTGAAATCGGTGTCGCCTCCACTAAGGCGTTTACGACCCAGCTGACCGCACTCTTCCTTTTGACCCTTTGCCTGGCGAAGGTTAAGGGATGCTTGGATGCCAATGAAGAAGCGCAATACGTTCGTCTGTTGCGCCATGTGCCTAAAGCCGTGAGCTCCGTTCTCGCTCTCGAGTCGCAAGTGATTGCCTGGGCTCAGCGATTTGCCAGCAAGCAGCATGCACTGTTCTTAGGTCGCGGAATTCACTATCCGATTGCGCTTGAAGGGGCATTAAAGTTAAAGGAAATTTCTTATATTCACGCTGAGGCCTATCCGGCCGGTGAATTAAAGCACGGGCCGCTCGCACTTGTCGATGAGTCTATTCCGGTTGTCACCGTTGCTCCTAACGACGAATTGCTCGAAAAACTCAAGAGCAACATGAAGGAAGTGGAAGCTCGCAAGGGTGAACTGTACGTCTTTGCTGACGCGGATACCGGTTTGGAATCAAGCGAACATATTCACGTGATTCGGATGCCGGAAAATTACGGTCCTCTTTCGCCGATTCTGCACGTTATTCCGTTACAGCTTTTGGCTTATCACACCGCCTTTATCCGTGGCAACGATGTGGATAAACCACGCAATTTAGCCAAGAGCGTGACAGTGGAATAATCTTCAGATACTGAAGTGAAAAACACGCCCCGTTGGGAATGTGACCAACGGGGCGTTTTCAGAATGGGGGCGATGGATGGTCACATACCTGTTGCAAATGCCCGGATACCCGAACCAATGAACTGCACACCGATACACACCAGTAAGAACCCCATTAATTTACTGACAATAATAGTGCCCGAGGGGCCGAGCTTTCGACCGCAGAAATCAGCCGAGCGCATCACCGCCCAGCAGACCAGGCAACAGAAGATAATCGCCAACGTCATCATGAAAAAAGTACCGACTTGGTCTTCCCAGTGAGGATACTCCGCAATTTCAGTGGAAAAACCGATGATGACGGCCATGGTGCCGGGACCGGCGATCATGGGCATGGCAATGGGGAAAAAGGCATAGTCTTCTCGATCTCGGCGAACCAATGGAGCCTTGTTAGGGGAAGGCGTCTGCTGACCGAAAAGCATTTGATAGCCGATAACGGCCACCATAAAACCGCCGGCGATACGCAATGCGCCGTAAGAGATGCCGAAGAAGGCCAACAAAAGATTACCGGCCAGTAAACTGACGAACATAATGATGCCGGCGTAGATAGCGGCCCATCGGGCTTGGGATTTGCGTTGGGTATCGTCCATGCCTTGAGTCAGGCTGATAAAAAGCGGAATTTTGGAGGGCGGATTGGTGATAACCAATAAGCTGACCAAACCGGCTAAGAAATACTGCAGATGAAAAATTTCAAGCGACATAGCGACGCGTTTTTTGAGTTGAGAAAATCGCGCTCATTTTTCTACTTTCAAGAAAAAAGATCATTAGGTATAAACCCTTACAACGGTTACATTTTGAAATAATTTTTACCTGAAAGATTTGTTAAAAAAATTCAATTTTTATGGGATTTTTGAGACAATGAACGAGCTTTCAGTTTTTGACTGAATGAACGTTCGGTCATATTTGGTTATTTATTGTCGGCGGGCGCCGGCATCGATGTTTGGAGAAAGGTTGAACATGTTTTCAAAGTTTGCGCCTAAGTACGCGGCGGTTGCTTTATCCGTGGTGGCGGCTTTGTCATTGGCCGGTTGTAAAGATGAAGCGCCGAGTGCCCAGAAAGGACCTCAAGAGGTGGGCGTGGTGACGGTGGAGCTGTCTACGCCTGTGATGACGACGGAGCTTGCCGGACGCACGAGTGCTTACCAAGTAGCCGAAGTTCGCCCTCAAATTAGCGGGATCATCCAAAAGAGAACATTTACAGAAGGCCAGATGGTTAAGGCAGGAGAGCAGCTCTATCAAATCGATCCGGCTCTCTATGAAGCGGCTTACGAAGAAGCTGTGGCCAATTATGAATTGGCTCGAGCCAATGCCAGACGTTCGGCTCAGTTGGTCAAAGTCAATGCGGTGAGTAAGCAAGACAACGATGCCGCTCAAGCTCAGATGAAAACGGCGCGGGCTGCTATGAAGACGGCAAAAACCAATTTGGATTACACCAAGGTTGAAAGCCCGATTTCCGGCAGAGTCGGCCGTTCTGAAGTGACTCCGGGTGCCTTGGCGACTGCTTATCAAACATTTATGACCACGGTTCAGCAGCTCGATCCGATCTACGTTGACGTGCGTCAGACGAGCACGGATATGTTGCGCCTTAAACATGAAATTGCTTCAGGCAAGATCAAGGCCAAAGACGGAGCGGTTGAGGTCAGTGTCTTGTTGGAAGACGGCTCTGTTTATCCTCAAAAGGGCACACTAACCTTTACCGGTGAAGAAGTTGATGAAGGCACGGGCATGATTAATTTGCGTGCGGTTGTTCCCAATCCCAATGGCGATCTCTTGCCGGGAATGTTTGTTCGTGCACGGATCGAAGAAGGGGCTCGCCCTGATTCTGTCGTGATTTCTCAACGTTGTGTGATGCGCGATCCGAAGGGACAAGCCTATGTTTATGTAGTCAAGCCCGATAACACCATCGAGCAACGCAACGTGGTTGCCAATCGTGTTATCGGCACAAACTGGCTGATCGAGTCGGGGCTGCAGGCAGGTGAAAAAGTGGTGATTGAGGGTGTCGGTAAGGTTCGTATCGGTACTCAAGTGAAAATTGCCCAACCGGCTGCGACCGCCACTCAAACCACGGCAAAGTAGTAAGACAAGGCAAAGGATTGATTTATGTCTCGATTTTTTCTAGGACGACCGATTTTCGCCTGGGTGATCGCTATTGTGATCATGCTGGCCGGTATCCTGTCGATTACCAGATTGCCGGTCTCACAGTATCCGCAGATTGCCCCTCCTCAGGTAACCATTACTGCGACTTATCCGGGTGCCTCGGCTGAAACGATTGAAAATACGATCACCCAGCAGGTCGAACAGGCTATGACCGGTTTGGACGGTTATTTGTACATGGCCTCTAATTCGGATTCGTCCGGTCGCGTTTCTATTGATATTACCTTTGAGGCGGGCACAGATCCTGACATCGCTCAGGTGCAGGTTCAAAACCGTTTAAAGACGGTTGAAAACAGTTTGCCTCAGGTTGTGCAACAGTTGGGCGTGAATGTGGACAAGTCAGCAGCTAACTTCTTGATGGTGGTGGGCTTTGTTGACAGAAATGGCAAGATGAGCAGTGCTGACCTTTCTGACTATTTGGTCAACAATGTTCAGGAGCCGCTTTCGCGTATTACCGGTGTGGGTGAAGTGGAAGTTTTCGGTAGCTCCTACTCCATGCGTATTTGGTTGGATCCGGAAAAACTTCATAAGTATTCGCTCTCGACTGATGAAATTGTTGCCGCTATTCAAGAGCAAAACGTTCAGGTGTCGTCCGGCGCTATCGGTAACTTGCCGTCGGCTTCCCGTTATGAGTTGAACGCAACGATTAACTCCATGTCTCTTTTGGAGACAGTGGCGGACTTCGAAAACATCATGGTGAAGACGTCAATGGACGGTTCACGGGTGCTGATGAAGGACGTCGCCCGTATTGAAATGGGACAGGAAAGCTACAACGTGATCGCCTTGTATAACGGCAGGGAGTCCACCGGTATGGCCATTAGTTTGGCCTCCGGCGCCAACGCCATGGCAACGAGCGATCGTGTTAAAGCTCGCTTGAATGAAATGCAGGTGAATTTCCCTGACGGAATGGAATGGGTGGTGCCGTTTGATACGACGCCTTTCGTTCGTATTTCTATTCAGGAAGTGGTTCGCACGCTGTTTGAAGCCATTGTGTTGGTGGTGTGCGTGATGTTCTTATTCCTGCAAAACTGGCGTGCCACGTTGATTCCGACTATCGCTGTGCCGGTGGTGCTCTTGGGTACCTTCGGTGTGTTAGCCGCAATGGGCTATTCCATCAACGTGTTGACGATGTTCGCTATGGTGTTGGCGATCGGTCTATTGGTTGACGATGCTATTGTGGTGGTGGAAAACGTTGAACGTGTGATGCGAACAGAGGGTTTGTCGCCACGAGAGGCAACTGAAAAATCCATGGGGCAGATCCAAGGCGCTTTGGTGGGTATTGCCATGGTGCTTGCGGCCGTGTTTGTGCCGATGGCGTTCTTCGGGGGCTCGACCGGTATTATTTATCGCCAGTTCTCCGTGACGATCGTCTCGGCTATGGTGCTCTCTGTTTTAGTGGCTTTGATTTTGACTCCGGTGCTTTGCGCATCGCTATTGAAGCCAATTGATAAAGACCATCATGAAAATAAGCAGGGATTCTTCGGCCGCTTTAACCGTGGCTTTGAAAAATTCTCTTTGATGATCCGCACTCAGGTTGGTTTGGCTATCCCACATACGTTACGCACGCTTTTGGTTTACGCTCTCATTTTGGGGGGAGTGGTTTTCGGTTTCGTGAAGATCCCGTCGAGCTTTATGCCGGGTGAAGACCAGGGTATTTTGCTTGCGCAGGTGATTACACCGGCGGGCACTTCACAGCAACGAACTCAGGAAGTGTTAGGGCGCATGAGCCAATACTTCCAAGAAAAGGAAGCTGAAAATATTGAATCTGTATTTACAGTTTCCGGTTTCTCCTTCGGCGGTACCGGACAAAATACAGGGTTGATGTTTGTGCGTTTAAAGGATTGGGGCGAACGCGAAGGGGACGGTCAGGATGTCAATTCCATTACGGCTCGTGCCATGGCGGAATTCTCGCAATATAAAGATGCCAATGCTTACGCATTCCCGCCGCCCGCTGTGCCCGAATTGGGTATTGCCGATGGTTTCGACATTTATTTGCAAGCAAGCGCCGGTCAAACGCACGATGAATTGATGGCGGTACGCAATCAGTTCATTGGCATGGGCAATGCTCACCCGCATCTGACTGCTGTTCGTCCGAACGGTATGGAAGATACGCCTCAGTTGCACTTGGATATCGACACGGAAAAAGCTCGCGCACTGGGAGTTTCTATTTCTTCGATCAATTCCACGTTGGCGACGGCTTGGGGTAGTACGTATGTAAACGACTTCCTGGATCGCGGTCGTGTGAAGAAGGTTTATGTTCAAGGCGATAGCCAGTTCAGACAAAAACCTGAAGATTTGGGTAAGTGGTACGTGAAAAACAGTGCCGGCGAAATGGTGCCCTTCTCCGCGTTCTCGACAACGTCATGGAAATACGGTTCTCCGCGTCTGGAGCGTTTCAATGGTTTATCCGCCGTGAACATTCAGGGGAATCCGCGAACTGGCTTTAGCTCGGGTGACGCCTTGGCGGCTGTGGCAGAGATTGCTGAAAAACTCCCGGCCGGCTATAGCGTTGCTTACACCGGTGTTTCCTATCAGGAACGCGAAGCCGGCGGTCAGGCAGCGCCCTTGTACGCCTTGTCCATTTTGGTGGTGTTCTTGTGCTTGGCGGCTTTGTATGAAAGCTGGTCCATCCCGATTGCCGTGATTTTGGTCATTCCGATGGGCGTGATCGGCGCATTGGCGCTGACGGGCTTAAGAGGTTTGAATAATGATATTTACTTCCAGGTCGGTTTGATTACAACGATTGGTTTGGTGAGTAAAAACGCCATTTTGATTGTGGAATTTGCTAAAGACTTGCACGACAGCGGTGAGGATATTGTTCATGCGGCTATTGATGCGGTCCGCTTGCGTCTTCGTCCGATCGTGATGACTTCCTTGGCTTTCGGTCTTGGTGTGTTGCCTTTGGCTATGTCTCACGGGGCTGGATCCGGTGCTCAGAACGCTATCGGTTGGGGCGTGTTGGGCGGCATGATTACCGGTACGCTTTTGTGTGTACTTTTTGTGCCGTTGTTCTACGTGATGATCATGCGTATTTCAGGCAGCGCCAATGAACGTTCCGTTGACTTGCAAGCGGCGGCGCGCGAAACCGCTTTTGAAGCGAAAGCTTTGAAAGAAGGTGAGCTTACGTTCTATGATCGTGATAGCGATAAGTGTGAACAAACAGAACCTTCGACTTCTGCACAAGCAACAACTGAAGTGAAGGAAAAGTCTGATGCCGATAAAAAGGGAGAATAAGCATGCGAAAGACTTTTAAGTTTTTACCGTTGGTGGCGGCTTTGGCATTGACCGGTTGCATGTCTATGGCTCCTAGTTATGAACGTCCCGAGGCGCCGATTTTGAATGCCTGGCCGACGGGGGAGGCCTATGCGGATGCCAAACTCAATCAGCAGGCGCTCCCGGATTGGCAGGAATTTTTTACTGACGAACGTTTGCGTAAAGTCATTCAGATGACGCTTGACAACAACCGCGACTATCGCGTGGCGATGTTAAATGTTCAGAAGATGCGTTACGCATACAACATTCAACGTTCTGAATTCTTGCCGAGCATTTCGGGTGTCGGGTCCGGTGAACACTCCGGAACGCCGAGAACATTGAGTGCGACCGGTCAAGATACGGTAAGCCATGTTTACTCAGCCAATTTGGCCATGGCATCTTATGAATTGGATCTTTTCGGCCGCATCCGCAGCTTAAGTGACGAAGCGTTGAATCAATATTTTGCGACCGAAGAAGCTCGCAAGAGTGCCCGCGTGACACTCATTGCTGAAACAGCCAATCTGTGGCTGCAGTTGGGCGCAGATCGTTCACTTTTAGCGTTTGCCAAAGAAACGCTGGATAGCCAAGAGAAGTCCTACAAGCTTTCTGAGGCGAGCTATAAGGCCGGCGCCATCAATTTGCTAGAGCTCAATCAGGCTAAGCAAATGTATGCAAGTGCTCAGGCGTCTTACGCGTCCTCGCAGCGGGCGGTCGCTCAAGATCTGAATGCTTTGGCCTTGTTGGTGGGGACGGATGTTCCGCAAGAGCTTTTGCCCGAAAAGGTTGAGGTGGTCACATTAGCAGGGATGTTACCCAAGGGAGTCCCCTCGGAAGTCCTTTTAAATCGTCCGGACATCGCTCAGGCTGAATACACTTTGATGGCGGCTAATGCCGATATCGGCGCAGCCCGAGCCAATTTCTTCCCGAGAATCAGCTTAGTGGCTTCGGGAGGCACCGGTTCGACAGAGCTCGACGATCTTTTCTCGGGGGGCACACGCCTCTGGAGCTTTACTCCGTCGGTTTCGCTGCCGATCTTTACCGGTGGCGCCAACTGGGCGACGCTTCGCGTGTCTGAAACCGAACGTGATATCGCGGTAGCTGATTATGAAAAAGCCATTCAAACCGCTTTCCGTGAAGTGGCGGATGCTTTGGCAACCGAGGGCACAATTGAGCGAGAACTTAAAGCCACGCAAGATTACGCTGAGGCGACTAAGACCGCTTATGAGTTAGCTCAGGCTCGTTATCGCCATGGTTCCGAAAGCTTCCTGACCGTTTTGGATTCTCAGCGTCAATATGTGAGCGCGCAAACTCAATTGGCGGTCGCTCAGCAGGCTCGTGCCATGAGTTTGGTTACACTCTATAAGACTCTGGGGGGCGGCGCTGTAGACTTGGGCAAGAAGGTTACGGAAGAAAAGCCGTCTGTCACAGAGGTCAAGAACGAGGCATAACGAATGGCGAAAAATCTAGCTCAACAGCGCCGTGAGGAAATCATCAGCGCGGCGCATAAGTGCTTCATCGCCAAGGGTTTTCATGCCACCGGCATGGCCGATATCGCTCGAGAATTCGGAATGAGCGCGGGGCACATTTATAACTATTTCCCCAGTAAAACGGCGATCATTGAAGAAGTGATTTCCCGTGGAATGGAGGATTTTTATAAAAACACCTGCGCTTTACAGGAAAGCCGCGGCAGTTACGAAGAAACGCTTGAACAGGTCAAACGCGTTTTTGGCGAAAGCTTTAGAAAAGAAAGAATCGTTTTATCACTTGAGCTTTTGGCTGAGGCTACCCACGATCCGGAACTTGAGAAAGTGCTTCGCAAGGCCGATGATAAAGCGCGCACTCATTTGAAGGAAATTCGTTTTCCCGATAGCAACGACCCAATGGATTGGATTCGGGTGGAGCTTGGAATGGCTACATTCGAAGGGCTTGGGATGCGATTTTTGAGAAATCCGGCCCTGGATTTTAATGTCGTGTGTCAGCTTCTTGCCGAGAGAATCTACTGTCCTCGCGAGAAGCTGAAGGAGCGTATTAAAGAGCTTGAGTCAAAAAGCGCTTAATAAAAAAACAGCCAGCCTCAAATATGAAGGCTGGCTGTTTTACTTTCGCTCGTATTATTTCAGATCAACAGCGATGAAGATGCGAGACTGTTGACGTTGAACCAAGAGTGCGACCTTTTCAGCGCCGGAGACTGCCCGGCGTAAATCGCCCACGGTTTTCACATTCTTACCGTTGGCGCTCAAGATGATGTCGCGCGGCATTAAGCCTGCACGAGCCGCCGCGGCTCGAACTTCAGTGACCAAAAGCCCATTTGTCAGATCAAGTTCTTTTAACTCCTGATCATTTAATTCTCGTACAGAAACACCCAACTTGCCCTGCGTTTGCTTGGCTTCATTCGGTGTCACACTGTCTTCGGGATTTTCAGCGACAGTAACCGTCACTTCTTTTTCTTTACCGTTGCGCAAAACGGTGAGTTTCGCCTTGGTACCCGGTTTCATAGCGGAGATTTTCACCGGCAAATCGTTAGCGCTGTTGATCGCCTGGCCGTTTAAGGCGATGACAACGTCACCCACCTTCAAACCGGCCTTTTCACCCGGTTGATCTTTTTCCAATTGAGTGATCACGGCGCCGCGCGGTGTCTTCATACCGAAGGCTTCGGCAAGATCTTGAGTTACCGCTTGGATGCCCACACCGATTCTGCCGCGGATAACACGACCGTTTTCGATTAATTGATCTTTGATTTGAATGGCTAAGTCAATCGGAATCGAGAATGACAAGCCCATAAAGCCGCCCGAAGTGGAGAAAATTTGGGAATTAATCCCTACCACTTCGCCCTTCATGTTAAAGAGAGGGCCGCCGGAATTGCCCGGATTAACGGCGACGTCTGTTTGAATAAAGGGAACATATTCTTCAGAGGGAAGGGCGCGGCTTTTTGCCGAAACGATACCGGCGGTGACGGTGTTGTCTAAGCCAAAGGGTGAGCCGATAGCAGCGACCCATTCGCCAACCTTCAATTGCTCAGAGGAACCGATCTTGAGAACCGGCAAGTTCTTTGCATCAATTTTTACGACAGCGATATCGGTTTTTTTATCCAATCCCAGCACCTTGCCGGAAAATTCACGGTTGTCCGTTAAGCGGATACGGATTTCATCGGCGCCTTCAACAACGTGAGCGTTGGTGAGAATGACACCGTCGGAAGAGATGATGAAGCCGGAGCCCGTGCCGCGTTGTTCAGGAACGCGTTGCTCTTGGGGACCGAAAGGCATCAAGGGAAAGCCGAAACGGCGAAAGAGTTCGGCCGTGCGGTCATCCAAACCGGGGAAGGGGGATTGGACCGTTTGGGTCCGAGCGTTGCGAATCGTTGAAATGTTCACCACGCCTTTGCCGTTTTCTTCAACGAGCTTTGTGAAATCAGGAAGCATCGCCTGAGTGTTCGAAGAGTCAGAAGAAAAGAAGGGCACGTCCGCCTGGGCAACAGGCATAAAGGAGAAGGCCGTAGCCAATGCGACGACCAACGCGGTGGATTTCAAAACGTTCTTTTTAACCATGTCAGAGTACTCCGAGATAAATTCTTTCTTAGCAACACAAAAGAATATTTGCCAGACAGTGAAACGATAATAAAAAAGTGAACGATTGTGTTTGTCGGGTTGTTTCGATCAGGGCTTATTTGTAACAAAGCACGGAATTTTTAAAAAAGCGCGGGCAATTCGATACGCATGGTCGTGCCTTTACCATCCAAACCGTCTTCGACTCGGATCGTGCCATGATGGATTTCGACGATGCGTTTCACAATGGCCAGACCCAAGCCGTGTCCCTGAGCTTTCGTACCAAGAGCACGATAAAAACGGTCAAAAACGCGTTCGCGCTCTTGCTGTGCAATGCCGGGGCCATTGTCACTGACATTGATGACAACGCGCTTTTCTTTTTGTTTGACGCTTAATCGGATTTTTCCGCCCTCTTGGGTGTAGCGGATGGCGTTGTCCGTCAGGTTGGTGATGAGAAGCTTTAGAGCGTCTTCCATGCCGGCAACAGTGGCATCCTCTGCATCTGTGTTGATGGAAATATTTTTTTGTTGAGCGAGGACGGTGAGTTCATCGGCCACACTTTTGATGACCGCATTTAAATGAACTGTCACGAAGGGTTTCTTGTGGGCGTCCGGGTCAAGTCTTGCAATGACTAATAACTGTTGTACAAGTCCGGTGGCTCGATCAATGCCGGCGTGAAGTCTTGTGAAGGCTTTTTGACGGGCCTCATCCGTTTTAGCACGTTCGGCCAGCTGTACCTGAAGCTTGAGCGCCGTAAGCGGAGTGCGGAGTTCGTGCGCGGCGTCAGAGGCAAATCGTTTCTGTGATTCCAAGCTCTGCTCCAGACGAGCCAATAGATCGTTTAAAGCCAAAACGAGCTGTTTGACTTCAACAGGCAGCCCATTGACAGGTAAAGGTTCCAGAGAAGTGGAGGAGCGGGTGGAGACGATTTTCGCTGTTCTGTTTAAGCTCGCAAGCCCCTGTCCCACCAAAAGCCAAACCGCAACTACAAGGAAGGGCAACAGCAACACAAGAGGCTGCAGAATATGTAAGGCGGAACTGAACGCTAATTTCACGCGAACATCCACGGGCTGCGCCGTGATGATGGAGGCGGCTTCTGTTTCCAAAGAGAAAATGCGCCAGGTTTGTCCTTCGTGACGAATGTTGGCAAAGCCATTGACCTCAGGGACGGAAAACGGAGTGGGAAGAGCGCTTGAGAGGTGAGTCTTTCCTGATGAGAGGTTTTGGATTTGAATGACGATGTGCTGCTCATCAGAACTTGCTGACTGCATTTGAGGAATCGTGCCGTCCGTGTGAGCGCTCAAAGACAGGGCAATTTGCTGGAGCTCGGTATCCAGGAATCGGTCAGCTTCTCCTCGGGCTGAAATAAACGTCATGTACGTTGCGGCTACCCCCGCCAAGAGCAGCGCAATACAAAAAGTCCATAAAAGTCTGTCGCGAATTGAATACATGATCGATTAGGTTTCGAGGATATAACCTACACCGCGTACAGTCTTAATGGCGTCTTCGCTCAATTTCTTGCGAAGATGGTGAATGTGCACCTCAATAGCGTTGCTTCCGATGGAAGAGTCCCAGTTATAGAGCTTTTCCTCAAGCTGAGAGCGCGAAAGCACCAGACCGGGGCGCTCGGCTAAAGCCAAAAGCAAGGCGAACTCTTTACTCGAAAGCAAGATGGATTCACCATTGAAAATCACTTCGTGCGTGGCAGGCTTGATCTGAAGACGACCGCGCTCAATCATGGGTTCAGCGCGCCCTGCGGAGCGGCGCAACAGTGCCCGCACGCGGGCAAAGAGTTCATCCAAATCAAAGGGTTTGATGAGATAGTCGTCCGCTCCGGCATCCAACCCCTTAATCCGGTCTTCCACCGTATCGCGAGCGGTTGTAACCAATACAGGAGTGAGGTTGCGCTCCGCTCGCATTTCTTCAAGGACTTTGATCCCGTCTTTGCCCGGCAATCCTAGATCCAAAATAACGAGTGAAAACTCCGTTGTGTGCAAAGCAAGAAGAGCGGAGTGACCGTCTTGAACCCAATCAACCGCATACCCTTCATCGGTGAGGCCGTCTACCACGCTTTCTCCGATCATCGGGTCGTCTTCAACCAGTAAAAGTCTCACGGTTTTCTCCTTGCTCTTAATGTGTATAGGCGTATGAAAATGTACGGAAAGTTAAAAACTTCCGCAAGGAACTTCGGAAGTATGCTAAGTTTTAATGCAAGAAAAATTATAAATTGAAGGAAAAATAAAGATGTCAGACTTGACGCCCTATGAAGATCAGGGACCCAAAAAAAGCTTGTTGTTTGTCACACAGTTGGTTTATATCCTCCACGGACTGAGCATTGTGATTGGGCTGATGACCGGAGCGACCATCATCTCCGCGTTCTTATTCGGTTGGCCCTCCATTGCCGCGGTGATTCTTAATTACATCATGGCGCCGGACGCCCGAGGAACATTCTTGGAGTCGCATTTTTCGTGGCAAATTCGCACATTTTGGTACGGAATGATCTGGACGATTTTGGTGGCTATTGTTGGTGTTGTCTTAACCCCTTTAGTGATCGGTCCCTTTATTTGGTTGGGCGGCTTCGTGGTTTTGGGGATTTGGGTGGCCTACCGCATTGTGATCGGTTGGATTCGCCTGCGTCAATATCGGCCGATTTTTTCACGGTAAGACCATCGCAATGAGTAGATTAAACCGTTTAGGGTAATATTAGGGTTTATACTAATAAAAAGTGTAAATTTTAGACACAAAAAATCCGCAAAATTCAGACGTTTCTACAAGCGCAAAGGTTCTGTTCTTGCTTGTTCCAAAACCTTTGCGCTTTTTGTTTGTAACTTTTCCCATTTTGGAGAAAAAGAAATGTCTTTCATGAATAAGAGTGCTGCTGCGTTAGTGCTGACTGGTGCGGCTGTCGCTGTTTCCACAGCTTATGCTGCCGGTTTCCAATTAACGGAACAATCCTCTTTGGGTCTCGGCCGTGCTTACGCCGGTGCCGGTATCGTTGGCGATGATTTGTCAGCTGTTCACTACAACCCTGCCGGTATGACCTTGTTGGAAGGCACGCGCTTCCAAGCCGGTACGACCTGGATCGCTTTGAACGCCGACTATAACGGCAACTATGGTGATTCTGAAAACGGTCGTTTGAAAGGCCAAATGATTCCTGCCGGTTACGTGACGCACCAAGTTAACGATAAGGTTTGGTTGGGTTTTGCGATGACGGTGCCCTTCGGAATGGGTACGGAATATGACCGCACTTGGTCTCAAAGCCAACGCGGTACCAATGCCAAGATTTACACGTTTGACATGAACCCGAACATTGCCTGGAAGGTCAGCGATTTCTTGAGCGTGGGTGCCGGTGTCTCTGTTCAATACGCTAAAGCTGAATTGGGTATGGGACTCAAGGGAGATATACCAATGCTTGGGAATCAATATCTGGGGCACGGAAAGGTTGAAGCTGACAGTTGGGATTGGGGCTTTAACTTGGGCATCATGATCAGCCCGACAGATAAATTGCGTTTCGGCTTGGCTTACCGTTCCGCCATTGAACATGACGCCGATGGCACCACAAAACTTAGTGGAATGAATGGTAGTTTGACACAGGGGAACCTCCCTGATATGGATAAAGCTGTGGCAGCTTTGGAAGGACAAACTTTTGGCATGGCTACCACTATTAAGACTCCGGATACCGTTATGTTGACCGGTACTTGGGAGGCCACAGATCAGTTGCGTTTATCCGGCTTAATTCGCTGGGCTAATTGGTCAAATTTTGACGAGCTCAATATTGAAAATGAAGTTCCTGGGGCTGTTTTAGCAGCAGCTGGAAGTTTAGGTAGCAAGTTGACCAACTTAGATGTTGTGAACGACTGGCAAGACACCTGGCTCTTCTCTGTGGGCGCTGACTACAAGATCAACAGCGCTTTCACCATTCGCGGTGGTATCGCTTATGAAACAAGCCCGATCGATGATCAATCCACCCGCATGGCTGTGATTCCGGATACCGATCGTCTGTGGTTATCTTTAGGTGCCTCTTGGCATGCCACGAAGGATCTGCAGTTTGACGTGGGTGCTACCTACCTCATGGGTGTTGGTGACACGGATTTGTATAGCGCTACCAAGGAAGAAGGTGGTACAAAGGTCGGCAAGTACGATTCTTTGGATGCCTACTTGATTGGCGCTCAAATGCAGTATCGCTTCTAATCTGAGCTAGATTAAAACGCCTAGAAGGCCAGTTTCTCTGTAACAGGGAAGCTGGCTTTTCTTTTCTGAGCGGAATAACATAATGCGCGAATGTTTGAGAGGTAAGGATATGGCGCTTGGTGCAACGATTTATAAAGCAAATATCGATATTTCTGATGTGGATCGCGGTTATTACGGTTCGCATCTCTGCACCCTTGCGCGTCATCCTTCAGAAACCGAAGAGCGTTTAGCCATTCGGATGCTCGCCTTTTGCCTCTATGTGGGTGAAACAGACATGCGGTTGGAATTTGGTCGCGGGTTATCCACAGAAGGAGAGCCGGCGCTTTGGGAAATTGACGACACCGGTGCCATTGCCCGCTGGATTGATGTCGGCGTTCCCGATATCAAACAGATTCGAAAAGCCGCGGGGCGCAGCAATGAAGAAATCGTCATCGCCTATGGTGAAGATCGCATTGAGCCGTGGTGGAAACAACATTGCGCGGATATGAGAAAGGTTGAAAAGCTTTCCGTGGCGATGGTCAAAGACGCGGAAGTTGCACAGATGGGAGCGCTCATGTCACGTACCATGCATCTGACAGTGACGGTTCAGGATGGTGTGGTTTGGTTATCGGACAGCGTCAACACCGCTCAAGTGCAACTGCACTGGCTTTTGCGGAGAGATTAATTTAAAGCAGAATCATGCCCGCTCCCACAATCATGAGGGGCCAGGCGCAAAGCGGAGAAAAAAGAAGCCTTAAGGTTTTGTTGTCAGGAATAAAGCCAAAGCCGTGTACGTAGCTAAAACTCATCCCCAACAATAAGCAGACAAGCCAACCGTGCGGTACAGCGTGCATATCCACAGCGACTATTCTTGGGAAACAGACCACTCCCACCGTGACGGCGATTGCCGCCACGATGGAAATGATGCGCGCTAAAAGTGAAAGACCGTTAGACATCAGTTGTTATCAGATGAGCCATCACTTTTGATTTCGTACATGGCCGCCATCAATACCGCGAACACAATCGCCAGCAGCAACCCGACAAACCAATAAATGTAGAACATAGTGAGTTACTCCTTAGTACAGCGATTTATCGTTTTCTTTGATGTATTGGGCCGTTAATTTTCCGCTCATCACTTTATAAGCCCAGCCGGTGTAGATCAAAACGATTGGCAGGAAAATAAGCGTGACGATGAACATGACCTGCAGAGTCAGCTGAGAGCTCGTGCAGTCCCACATCGTAAGAGATGAGACCGGATGGCTTGATGACGGCAGGATAAACGGGAACATAGCCACAAGAGGCGTCAGCACGATGCAAAGAATGCTCACGGCGCTAGCAAGCACAGCAGAAAGCGGCTTCCAGACGTATTCGCAGAGCACGCCGACAAGCGCAGCCACAACGCCTAAAACGGGAATAGCGAAGAGCGCGGGGTAATTAAAGAAGTTGGTAAACCACGCGCCATCGCTGACCTGCACGTTCTTTAGTAACGGATTGGCTACGCCGGCCGGGTCAATATTGGTGGCGACGTATCCCTGGATGCCAAAGTAAACCCAGATGCCGCCCAGGGCAAATAAAAGGGCGGTGAGAACGCCGGCAGCCAAGCCGACCTTGCGGGCACGCGCCTGGAGTTGCCCCGTTGTGCGAAGCAAGAGGTAATTGGCACCGTGGAAAATAATCATCGCGATCGACACCACGCCACAAAGCAAGGCAAAGGGGTTTAAAAGTGCCCAGAAGCTGCCGGTATAGGTGGAGCGCAACGTTTCATCAAAATGAAACGGCACGCCTTGGAGCATGTTGCCAAAGGCCGCACCGAAAATGATCGGCGGCACAAAGCTTCCGATAAAAAGCGCCCAATCCCAAGAAGTACGCCACTTTTCAGCAGGCACCCGGCTTCTGTAGTCAAAGGCGACTGGACGCAGGATAAGCGCGGCAAGCACGATAAAGAGCGCCCAGTACAAACCAGAAAAGGCCGTGGCATAAACGAGAGGCCAGGCTGCGAAAATGGCGCCGCCTCCGGTTAAGAGCCAAACTTGGTTGCCGTCCCAGTGGGGGGCCACGGTGTTGATCATCACACGGCGTTCGGTGTCGTTTTTGCCAAGGAAGGGCAAAAGCGACCCCACCCCCATGTCCTGACCGTCCATGACGGCAAAACCGACTAATAGCACGCCGACAAAGAGCCACCAAACGAGTTTCAGAATTTCATAATCGATCATGATGAATTACTCCTTATCGCTCGTACGGTTGCGTTCGAAGAAATAGCGCCCGGTGCCGAGGAAGCTGGGACCGGTTTTCACCAGTTTGATCATTAGCCACATTTCAACGACTAGGAGAGCTGAATACAAGAGAACAAATCCGACCAGGGATCCCATAACGCTGCTCACAGAGAGCGAAGAGGTGGAAAGATGCACCGGAAGGATTTCGTAAATGCTCCAGGGCTGACGACCGTATTCGGCAACCATCCAACCCAATTCACAGGCAATCCATGGCAACGGAAGCGCTAAAAAGCTTGCTTTCAAAAGCCAGCGGCGCGAAGTGATGAGATCCTTGGCTGAGTAGTAAAGACTAAATGCGAAAATCAGCAGCAAAGCAATGCCGCAGCCCACCATTGCGCGGAAGCTCCAGAACATAATGTTGACGCCCGGAATGGTGTCTTGAGCGGCTTGAGCAATCATGTCCGCAGTGGCGCGGGACGGATCTTCAGTGTACTTGCGCAACAGCATGCCGTAGCCAAGATCATTTTTCACCGCATTGAATCGTTCTTGCAAGGCGACGTTGCCCGGGTCTTTTCTCAGAGCGGTCAGCGTTTGCATGGCAACGATTCCGTTTTGGATTCGTTGAGTGTTCTGTTCAATCAAGTCCTTGATGCCGGGAATCGGGGTATCAAGCGAACGCGTGGCGATGATGCCAAATAACCAAGGAATTTCCACATTGGCGCGAGTCACTTGATTTTCTTCGTCCGGGAATCCGAAAACAGTCATCGGAGCAGGGGCGGGAACTGTTTCCCAGGCTGCTTCCATGGCAGCCATTTTCGCCGGCTGATCCTTGGCCACAAGGTAACCGGATTCATCACCCAAATGAATTGTGAAGATGGAGACTACGAGGCCGAAGGCTGCGGCAACGCGGAAAGAGCGCTTGGCGAATTCAAGGTCTCTGCCCTTTAACATGTACCAGGCGGAAATGGCCAACACGAAAAGCGCGCCGGTCACGTAGCCTGCGGCGATCGTATGACCGAATTTTGCCTGTGCCCAGGGGCTGAGGATGACATCAAAGAAATTGGTCATCTCCATGCGCATGGTTTCGAAATTGAAATCAGCGCCGATCGGGTATTGCATCCAGGCGTTGGCAATCAAAATCCACAAAGCGGAGAGGTTAGAACCGAGCGCCATGCAAATTGTGACGATCAGGTGAGTGGATTTCTTTAATCGCTTCCATCCGAAGAAGAAAAGGCCGATAAAGGTCGATTCCAGGAAGAAAGCCATCAGTCCTTCAATAGCCAGCGGTGCGCCAAAAATATCACCCACGTAGTGGGAATAGTACGCCCAGTTCGTTCCGAACTGAAACTCCATGGTAATGCCGGTGGCAACACCTAAGGCAAAATTCACACCAAAGAGCTTGCCCCAGAATTTGGTCATGTCTTTATAGACTTCTTTTCCGGTAACGACGTAGCAGGCTTCCATCACAACAAGCATGAAGGAAAGCCCCAAGGTCAGAGGCACGAAAATGAAGTGATACATCGATGTCAGTGCAAACTGCCATCGTGAGAGGTCAACTAATTCGGTCGAAATCATAAAAGAACCTTTCGAAGAGATTAGGTGCGGCGGCTAGGGCTGTGTATGAGCGTTAGCAGCTGCGGAGCCCGACGCGGTGTCTGCCAAAATCGCTTGGCCCACGGTTTGCGCATCGGTCTCTATTCGTTTGTCAGAACCAAAAAAAAGAAACCCAAGACAGACAATAACCGCAATTTTGCACGCCAGGGTTACTGCAACCTTGACGGCTAATTGACGACCATTGGATGAGGAGGCATTTTTTACTTCAGACATAATCATGCATAAGGATACTGACTGCCAATGAATTTGGATAGCACTTAATGGATAAAAGCTATCGCCGTCATTGAAAAGAAAAAGCGAGCCATTAAAAGACTCGCTCTTTTCAGACTCAAAGGATTAAGAACTATTTCTTGCCTTTGGTCTTCTTAATATCATCAACGATCTCGATCAAGTCTTCATCGCGGCTCTTCATCGAGATGCGGACAACGGGAGGCGGCGCTTTGGCATCCTCTTCAGTGACCCCCCAGATGGCAAGCATTTGCGCCTGGGTGGGCACTTCGCCGTTGGCTACGCGGCTGCGACGCGCGGTTACGGAGTCGCGGACGATCTTTTCAATGTTGTCGAGCGGGATACGATTCAAATCATTGAATAAAATGCTGCGGTGGTCCATATCCACTTGAAGCTTGTCTTTGAAAGCTTCAATGACGGATTCCTCGGCAACGTATAAGGTCATGGATTTGTCACCGGACTCGAGAGCAAAAAGCGGACCCTGGAGTTCGTAGAAAGCTAAAGCATGGCGCATGCTTTCTCTGACACCACGGGCAGAACGACGAATAAGACTGCAGATCTTTGCCATCGCTACGCGGCGATCGGGCGGCAGATTTTGCAGGTAATCACCAACTGTCGACATCAAAAAATCCCCTAAAAATCTGGGAAAAACAGAGGAACAATTTTACACTGAAATTACTTGTTCCTCCAGTCGAAGGGAAATTTTTCTGAATAATTTTCAGTACTTGCGCTACCGCCAGAAAACAAACTCCGCGTCAAAAGGTACTTTATTAAGCTTGCCTTCTCGAGCCGGAGTGCACTTAGCCTGAGGAATGCCACCCTTGGCGTTGAGTCGTTGAATATAACGTACCCCTAAGAATGTTCCGCTGTTGGCCGGCGAGGTGACGGTGAAAAGTGCGTCGGGAAGATTTTTCCCATCGCCGTCTTTGATGCTGGTAATTCTCGAGGAAGCGATGCGCGAACCATCGTTGTGAACAAAAGAGAAACGGTAGCCGTGCTTGGCAACGGCCTGACCCGTGGTCGGATTGAAAAGATAGGCGTTTGGCGCTTCGAAACGCCAGAACCAGCCTTTCATATCATGAACGCAACGAAAGATTTGCTCGCCGGAGGCGTCCAAACGTAAAACTGTTCGAGTGTTTTCCGGAGGTGTGACCGTTTTTTCCTGCAAGGTAGAGCAGGCGCTGAGCAAAAGCGGAAGCAAGCACGCTGAGATATGAAACAGGGTACGCATAAGAAATTCACCGCAGAAACAACCAAACACTAGCGACAGTGTACAGAAAATATTGTAGGAATAATCGGATAGTCTTCTTACGAGAAATAGGTAAAAAACCCCATCTTTGACAGATTTTTCTACGAAAGAAATGAACAGTGATCAAGAAAAAATGTTATGGTAGGCGTTCACTCTAAACTTTTGGGGAAAAACTGTTATGGCTCGTCATTCGTTAAAACGCATTGCCATGCCATTTCTTCAGGCCTCACTGGTTAAACAGATTCTGATCGGTTTGGTGTTAGGCATCGCATTGGCGTATCTGGCTCCTGAGGCGGCTAAGTCCTGTGCTTTTCTAGGCTCCCTTTTTATTTCTGCATTAAAAGCGGTGGCGCCGTTGTTGGTGTTCGTTTTGGTGATGGCTGCCATCGCCAACCAGGATATTGAAACGAAAGCACATATTCGACCGGTTTTGCTGCTGTATCTTATGGGAACCTTCGGAGCCGCGTTGATCGCGGTGACGATCAGTTTTATTTTCCCATCGACCATACACTTGACCGGAGCGGGGGCTAACACGGCCACGCCGGGAGGACTCATTGATGTCGTCTATAACCTTCTGTTAAGTGTTGTGGATAACCCCGTGCATGCTTTAAGTACCGGAAACTACATGGCGATTTTGGCTTGGGCGGCCGGTTTAGGTGTAGCCATGAGACACGCCTCAGATTCTTCCCGCGAGTTTATGGCCGATTTGTCCAAAGGGGTTGAATTTGTTGTTCGCGTAGTGATTCGTTTCGCGCCTATCGGTATTTTCGGTTTGGTGGCTAATACGGTGGCCAGTACCGGTATTGAAACTTTGGCCGGTTACGTTCATGTTCTGTGTGTGCTCATTGGCTGCATGATTTTCGTGGCCTTGGTGTTAAACCCATTTCTTGTATGGCTCTACATTCGCCGCAATCCTTATCCGTTGACGTTGGCTACGCTTCGTGAAAGCGGAGTAACGGCATTCTTTACGAGATCTTCAGCTGCGAATATTCCCGTTAACATCGGGATGTGCAAACGTTTGAATCTCGATAGCGGGACCTATTCCATCACGATCCCTTTGGGAGCGACTATCAATATGGCCGGAGCGGCGATTACTATCACGGTGCTCACACTGTCAGCCGCCAATAGCCTCGGTATTGAAACAAGTTTCGGAACAGCGATTCTCTTAAGCGTGGTCGCAGCTGTCTGCGCTTGCGGCGCTTCCGGTGTCCCAGGGGGCTCTTTGATGCTGATTCCTTTGGCCTGCGGTCTTTTCGGCATTGATAATTCGCTGGCCATGCAGGTGGTGGCGGTTGGCTTTATTATCGGGGTGCTTCAGGATTCGGCGGAGACGGCATTGAACTCTTCCTCTGATGTACTTTTCACCGCGGCGGCGTGTTTGCGCGCAGAGCGTATTGAGCAGGAAAGAAACCGTCGGGAACAGCAAATTAACGCTCAGATCAGAAGATCCTAATGGATCGAATCCTGACAAAAAGAAAAGGGGATGGAAGTGCTAAACCATCCCCTTTGAATTAAGGCCTGAGCTTATTATTAAGCTTCGAAGTTAGCCAGCTTCACGCTCTTTCCACCCTTCACCCAGGTTACGCCACGGGCGATCACGGTGTCGATGTCAAGATTTTGCGTAAGCACGCAGAAGTTAGCCTTCATACCAACAGCCAAACGAGCTTCCTTCACGCCCAAAGAGTCGGCGACGTTGGAGGTCGTCATCATCAAGGCTGTTTCAAAATCAATACCAGCTTGAACCATTTCCTTGAGCATTTGATGGTTGGCGTTGACCGGTGCGGCCACAATGGCGACCATGATGCCGTTTTCAAATTTCGGCATCGAACCGTTGCCGTCCGAGCTCATCGTGATACGTGAACGGTCTACGCCGGCCTTCAAAGCACGTTCTACACATTCAACAAACGGATAATAGTTGCCGCCGCCGGAGGTGATATCAATCACGCCCCCCTTCTTCGCAAATTCGATAGCTTGTTCGAAAAGCTTGGGTTCACGCCCCGTGTGCGTCGGTGAGAAGTGATGACGCGGCAGGCCGCGGGCGATAATACGTTCAAATTGTTCGTAAGCGCCGCCGAAGTCTCCCAAGTGAACATGCAAGATACCCTTCTTGCCGGAGAGCATGCCGCCCATGCGAACATCCGCAACGAGCTTGAGCATTTCATCGTCATTCGGGAAAGAGCAACGGTGATCGGCTAACGCCAACTTCACACCAAGCACCGGTTCAATGCAGATGATGTCCTTTCTCGGATTGCCGGTAATGGTGGGGGAGGGGAATTGGTAAGAGCCCGTGTGCATGTAAGCGGTCAAACCTTCCTGGCGCAGGCCCATGACTTTTGCGTAGAGCTCTTCAGGGAACTTGGTGGTGCCTTCGGTTCCCATGACGCCACAGACGGTGGTGACGCCGCCGAGAAGCAATTGAGAGGGCATCACCGGAGGAACACGAGTTGCAAAACCGCCTTCTCCGCCGCCACCGGTTAAGTGTACGTGCTGATCAAAAAAGCCCGGAGTGACCGTAGCGCCTTCGACGTCGATTGTCTGGACTTCGCCCGGCAAGCGAATACCGTCCAGGCTGTCTTCAATGGCGGCGATTGTATCGCCGCAAATCAAAATATCTTTCTTTCCGACAGGAGCCGGCGTAAAGACATTGGCGTTCTTGATAATCGTGAACATGATGATTTCCCTTTCGCAGAATTCGGACGCACACAACCCCAATGGCTGCGGAATACATACGCGTCCATTGCCATGAGTATATCAATTCAAATGGGGAGTTCGCCTGTATACTGTCGCGTGTTCAAGGAAAATACTAAGTCATGACAGCGCAGGAGATCCTGAAGAAATATTTTGGATTTGACGCGTTCCGAGGATTCCAAAAAGAGGTGATTGATACCGTTTTGGAAGGTCGGGATGCGTTGGTGCTTATGCCTACCGGGGGCGGTAAAAGTGTCTGCTACCAGATTCCTGCGCTGATGAAGGCGGGTTTAACGGTTGTTGTCTCGCCTCTGATTGCCTTGATGAAAGATCAAGTGGATATGCTACGCGATGTGGGTATACCTGCTGCCGCGCTCAATTCCACACTGACTGCGGATGAGGCCAGAACCGTCTATCAAGATTTGGAAAATGGGCGCTTAAAGCTTTTATATGTGGCGCCTGAACGTCTGGTTAAACCCGCCACAATGAATTTACTCTCCAGATTGCCGGTAAACCTTTTTGCGGTTGACGAAGCGCACTGCATTTCGGTTTGGGGACATGATTTCAGACCGGAATACCAGGCTCTGGACTGTCTTAAGGAGCGCTTCCCCAGCGTTCCGCGAATGGCGCTGACGGCAACGGCCGATGAACAAACCCGTGAGGAAATCAGAACGCGCTTGCTGGACAATCCCCGCTCTTTTGTCGCCAGTTTTGATCGTCCCAATATCCGTTACCGTATGTACGAAAAAGGCAAGGGGTATCTGGATAGCGTTGTGCATTTCATATTGGGAGAGCACATGCATGAATCTGGCATTGTGTATTGTGCAACGCGCAACAAAGCGCAAGCTGTGGCCAATTATCTTCAAAAAAACGGTATTGATGCGCTGGTCTATCACGCGGGTATGGAAAATGAAGAGCGAGAGGCTAATCAGGCGGCATTTTTTGAGCGACCCTGTGTGATGGTGGCCACTATCGCTTTTGGCATGGGGATCGATAAGCCTGATGTCCGCTTCATTATTCATGTGGATATGCCGAAGTCCATTGAGAATTTTTTTCAGGAAACAGGGCGAGCCGGACGTGATGGAAAACCGGCAGAGTCGGTCTTGTACTATGGTTTGGAAGATCTTGTGCAGCAGCGCTTTTTCATTGATCAAAGCGACGCGGATCCAATGTATAAGCAAGTTTCGTTGCACAAACTCGACAGTATGCTGGGATTGGCGGAGTCCGCTGCCTGTCGGCGCGTTCAGCTTTTGGCTTATTTTGGAGAAAGGCTGGATCACGCGTGCGGCAATTGCGATAACTGTGAAAATCCGCCCGTAACGCGCGATGCCACGCAAGATGCTCAAAAGTTGCTCTCCTGTATCTATCGCTGCTCGAAAACCAATGGATTGGGTTTTGGCGCTTCCCACGTTATCAAAGTGCTTCGGGGAGAAGTGAGCGATAAGATTTTTGAAAAGCGTCACGATGAATTAAGTACGTTTGGTATAGGCCGAGATCACACTATGAAATATTGGAGACGGATTCTCAGACAATTGATCGCCAAACATTATGTTCATGTCAACTACAAGGTCTATAACGTGCTGACTGTGAGCAACCGTGCAAAATCACTGTTGCTTGGAGAAGAAAAATTCTTGGTGCGTGTCGAAGGGGACAAGCAACTGTCGTCCAGAAAGGTCATTGACCACGATGATTTGGATGATGCGGAGCAAAGGCTATTTGCCATGCTCAGACAGTGGCGAAAACATTGCGCGAGTGAAAACGCTCTGGCGGCTTACAACGTTTTTCCGGATTCAACTCTCATACAGATTGCGCGCCGCAAGCCGCGCCAACCTCAGCAGTTAGAAGGCATCAGTGGTATCGGAGAAAAGCGAATAGAGCGTTATGGCGAGGCCGTCTGTGAAGTGGTGGCTCATTGGCACAGTCAGGAGCGAGACAAAGAATTTAAACTCGCTTGAAACAAATTGCCCGAGTAAGTCGGGCAAATTTGCTTAAGCTCGGTGAATTTCGGAATTTCTCGGTTTTTGTTTGCGATTGCCGAAAATCTTGTCAAATAAAGGATTGGGCAGAATGCGAAGCAGTTTGGCCACAAGTCCCATTTGCCAGGGAATGGTCGCGTAGCTTCGGCCCGATAGTATGGCGTTGGCTGCACGGTGAGCAAACTCATCCGGTGTAAGAATGAACGGCATCGGATACGGGTTAACATCGGTTAAGGGGGTCTTAACAAAACCCGGACTGATGGTGGTCACTTGAATTCCGTGCTTTTTCATTTCCACGCGCAGGCTTTCGCAGTATGTAATGACAGCGGACTTGCTGGAGCAATAGGCTTCGGTGCCTGGCATGCCACGAATGCCGCCGACACTGCCGATTCCAACTAAAGTGCCGTGTTTTCTTTGCATCATGGGTTCGATAAACGCATGGAATGTGCTGGCCATTGCGAACACATTGGTCGCATAAACCTTCTCCATAACTTCGAGGTCTTCGAAGTATTGTGTTTTTACACCCACACTGATGCCGGCATTGGCAATGACGATATCTGCGCCGCCTACTGTTGAATCAAACTGTCTGGCCAACTCAATGAGTTTCAGACGATCAGTTACGTCACAGGCATAACTGTGATGGCGTTCGCTGTTGGGTAACGTTTGAATAAGCTCATCGAGCGCTTCCTGACGTCTGGCCATTAAACCTAACGTCGCGCCTCGGGAAGCAAATTCACGAGCTAAAGCGGCACCGATGCCGCTGGAAGCGCCTGTAATAAAAACATTCATTGACATAATTTGACCTTAAAAGGGCAAAACAACGTTGGGATCGACAGCCTTGATGGCTTCACCAAAACGCTTTTTGATTCGTTCCAAAGAGGCTTCCGTGTCACCTTCTAGGCGCAAAACGACCACCGGAGTCGTGTTCGAGGAACGGGCAAGCGCGAAACCGTCTTCCCACTCCACGCGGATGCCGTCGATGGTGATGACATCGCTAGCGTCGTCAAAATGCAACTCTTTTTGAAGCTTTTCAACAAAACGCTTATTTTCTCCTTCGGCCATTTCGATGTGTAACTCCGGAGTATTCACCGCTGAGGGCAGAGCCTCTAAAACGGCGGACGGATCCTCTGCGCGCGACAAAATTTCAAGCATCCGCGCTCCGGCATACAAGCCATCGTCAAAGCCCGGCCAACGTTTATCGTTGAAGAATAAGTGGCCGCTCATTTCTCCGGCAAAAGGAGCCTGGGTTTCTTTGAGTTTCGCTTTGACCAAAGAGTGTCCGGTGCGGCAAATGGTCGGGATGCCTCCGTGTTCTTTAATCCACGGAACTAAACGGCGGGTACACTTGACATCGTAAATAATCGGAGCGCCGGGGTTGTGCTGAAGAATATCAGCGGCAAAAAGCATCATTTGACGATCAGGGAAGATGATTTGACCGGATTTGGTTACCACACCGAGGCGGTCTCCGTCGCCGTCGAAAGCTAAACCCAATTCCACATCTGTTGTTTTAACAGTTTCAATAAGGGCTACCAGGTTTGCCGGTTTTGAAGGATCCGGGTGATGATTGGGGAAATGGCCGTCAATTTCTGTAAATAACGGGGTGATTTCGCAACCTAAGCGTTTGAAGAGTTCCATAGCCACGGGGCCGGTTACTCCGTTGCCGCAATCGATGGCAACTTTCATGGGACGAGCAAGTTTTACATCGTTGGTCACTTTATCAAGATAGGGCGTGATGACATCAATTTCTTCAACGCGTCCCTTTTGCTGAGCCACTTCGATTCCGGCTTCAATTCGCGCGCGAAGCGCTTGAATGCCCTCGCCGAAAAGAGTGTCTTTGGCCATCATCATTTTCAAGCCGTTATATTCGGGCGGATTGTGGCTGCCGGTGACAGCAACGCCGGAACCGGTTTGCGTCATAAACGTGGCGAAATAAAGTACGGGCGTAGGAGTCATCCCGATCGATTTAACGTTGATCCCCATATCAGTGATGCCCGCAATCAGAGCCTCAGAGAGTTTAGGACCGGAGAGTCGACCATCGCGGCCAACGCAAAGGGTATCCACTTTTTTCTCAAGAGCTAAGGCGCCGAGCGCCTGGCCAATGGCACGGGCAGCTTCATTGGTTAATGTTTTATCAACGACGCCGCGGATGTCATAAGCTTTGAAAATGGAAGAATCAATTTGCATGATGATGTGCCTACTTTAGTGATTTTGACGTTGTTGGCGTTCCCTCTTAATCAGTGCGTTAAGCACTTCGATGGTTTTTTGTCTGGAACCGGCTAAGTGGGGTGCCGTCAAATATTTTCCGCCGACAGCCACGTAAGGCGTGGCATCGAGCTGATAGTTTTGCCAAGTTTGAAGCGCTTGCTGAGTTTTCATGGTAACCGAGAAGGACTGGTAGGTTTTATTCCATTCAATCAGATTCACGCTGTGGGATTTAAGCCAATCTTGGAGACCAGCCTCACTGGTGATCTTCCCGTCCATGATGTCCTGCCAAAAAATCGGATGCAGGTCCTCAAGTCTATTGAGCGCTTCAAAGGTGTAGAAGATTCGAGAGAGAAATTGGGTGGCGGGTTCCCATGAAACAGGAACGCGGCGAAATAAGACGTCTGGAGGCAGTTTTTTCTGCCATTCATCGAGTAAAGGAGCCAACCGCAGACAATGTCCGCAGGTGTAGGCAAAAAAATCAATCACTTCAATACGATCCTCGGTCGTGGCGACTGCGGGATTTACTGAGCGAAAATTTTTTCCCTCAACGAGTTCGGAGGCAAAAACCTGTGTGTTGATAAGTACCAGCGCACAAGTCAGTGCTGAAAGGACATAACGTCTCATTTATTTTTAATAACCATGGCATCAAAACCGTTTGATGTCAGGCGTTGTTGCAATTCATTCGCTTCTCTGGCCGTATCGAAGGGACCCAGGAAGACACGATAAAGCGTGATGCCGGCGTCGGTAGACTTTACAACATCAGCCTCTAGCGCGATAAACGCCAACTCGGTGCGAATTTTTTCCGCATCTTTTGCGTTACGGAAAGCGCCGGCTTGGATACTGTAGCTTTCACCGGTGGCCTGATCTGCGGCATTCACCGGTTCTTCTGCGCGGTCGTGAGCTGTGGGAGCCTGAACCGTTTTAATAGCCGAGAGCGCATCATCGGCGGGAGTGCCGCGCGAACCGGCATCATATAGCGCGGCGTTAGGGTCTTTTCCGTCCAGAGCGGCGGCATCGACCGGTGAGGATTGCTTTTGAACCTTTTCCACAAAAGGAATCGGAGCGTTCGAAATAAACAAAGCTAAAGCGGCGCAACCTACGCACCCGATGAGAACGCCCACCATGGTGCCGAGTAAAAAGGAGCCTTTCTTTTGAGTCACAGGCATGTCAATTCATCCTTACATCTTTTCCGGGGCGCTTACGCCGAGTAAATCCAGGCCGTTTTTGAGCACTTGACGAGCGGCTAGAAGCAAAGCCAAACGGGCATTACGGACTTTTTCGTCATCTACCAGCACACGCTCGGCGTTATAAAAAGCGTGGAAGTCTCCGGCCAAGTCCTTGAGATAGAAACAAAGCGTATGAGGCGCGCATTCTTTGGCGGCAACCGTAAGGGTTTCAGGGAATTCGCTGATGCGAGCAATAAGCGCTTGAGCATTCTTGTCAGACAAAGCTGAAAGATCCATGCTACCGACGCATTCAGCAGCGGGGATGGCATAACCCTTTTCTTTGGCTTGGGCGAAAACCGAGCAGATACGCGCATGCGCGTATTGGAGGTAATACACAGGGTTTTCATCCGATTGGGACAACGCCAAATCAATATCGAACACAAATTCACTGTCGGCTTTACGGCTGACGAGGAAGAAGCGGGCGGCATCGCGACCAACCCAGTTCACGAGGTCACGCAAGGTGACGTACGTGCCGGAGCGCTTACTCATTTTCACTTCTTCACCGTTTTTGATGACTTTGAGCATCTTATGTAGCACATAAACGGGGAAAACTTTGGGAACATTGAGCCCCAATTGTTTGCCGGCAACCTGCACTCCGATTCTCACACGAGCGGTCGTGCCGTGGTGGTCAGAACCCTGAATGTCAACAGCTTTAATAAAACCGCGTTCAAATTTACTTAGGTGGTAAGCGACGTCAGGCACAAAATACGTAAAAGTGCCGTCTTTTTTGCGCATGACGCGGTCTTTATCATCTCCAAATTCTTTGAAGTCTGTCGTACGAAGCCAAAGCGCTCCGTCTTGTTCATAAGTGTGACCGGAGGCGATTAAAGCGTTAACCGCACGCTCCACTAAGCCGTCGGAATAAAGAGAGCTTTCCAAATAGAAGTTATCAAAGGCAACACCTAAGGCATTCAGATCGCTGTCTTGTTCGTTTTTAAGATAGCCGACGGAAAAGGCGCGGATGCTCGCGGTATCTTCGACATCACCACTGGCGGTGATCTCCTGACCGTCACGGGTACGAATTGTTTTCTTATCAAGGAAATCACGAGCAATATCTTTGATGTAAAGACCTTGGTAGCCGTTTTCCGGGAATGTAATACTTTCTCCTTGCAATTCCTTAATGCGCAAACGCACCGATTCGGTGAGCGTTTGAATTTGAACCCCGGCATCGTTGTAATAGAACTCGCGGCAAACGTTCCAGCCTTGAGTTTTCATCAAGTTGGACAAGACATCACCCAAAGCACCTTGACGGGCGTGACCGAGATGCAAGGGGCCGGTCGGATTGGCCGACACGTATTCGATCAGGATGCTCTCGCCGTTGTGTTCATTGTTTTTGCCGTACTCGGCTCCCAAGCGCAACACTTCGCGCACGGCAAAAGTTTTGGCTTGTTGGCTCAGTCGCATGTTGATGAAGCCGGGACCTGCGATTTCAAAAGTTTCGATCAATTCAGCGCACTCAGGCTGGGACTGAATCTTTTCAATCAGTTCAGTGGCAATTGCGCGCGGATTCTTTTTTAATTGGCGCGCCAACTGCATAGCGATGTTGCAGGCAAGGTCACCGTGAGCCGCCACTTTAGGACGTTCGAGCAAAACGGTAATGTCGGTGACTCCCATAGAATTGAGCGCTTGGTTAAAGAGCGACAAAATCGCAGTCTTTTGATCATTCAACATGATGCTTTTCAATCAGTAGCAAAGTTATTCAATACACAAAACATCCCCTCCCGCGCTTAAAGTACGGGAAAAGACGCGCAGAATCAATCCATACAGCCGCGCGAAATCTGCGCGTAGGCTGAATGGTTATGAATAGATTCAAAATTCTCAGCTTGCACGCAGTACGCTTCGACATTGTCATCCGTGTTGAGAACGCCGGCAACATCTCGCACAAGATCTTCGACGAATTTCGGGTTTTCGTAAGCCTTTTCCGTGACAAACTTTTCGTCAACGCGCTTGAGGCGACTCCATAACTCACAAGAGGCACTGTCTTCTACGTAGCGAATTTGTTGCTCAAGTGACAAATCGCCCTTGAGTTTTGCGGCAATCGTGACGTGTGAACGTTGATTGTGAGCCCCATAGCGGGAAATCTCTTTACTGCAAGGGCAGAGGCTGGTTACGGGAACGGTTACCGTTTGTGTTACCCAAGTTTTCCCACCTTTACTTTCAACACGGTAACGCACCCGGTAATTCATCAAGCTCTCCAATTTAGAAACGGGAGCTTGTTTATTGACGAAAAGAGGAAATTCAAAATCAATTCGTCCGGCGTCCGATTCGAGCGCCTGCAGCATGTCATTCATCAATTCGATGAGTACCGTTTTGCACAAAGGACGGTTGTGATCTTTGAGCAAACCCAAGAAACGCGACATGTGTGTCCCTTTGTGCTCGGCCGGAAGGGCGACGAACATGGAAATTTGAGCCACCGTCGGTTGGATCCCGCTGTCACTTTTTACAGTCACAGGCAATTCAACTCCACGAACACCGACGTATTCGATAGCGATGTTGCGGGGGTCAGTGCTCGACTGAACGTCTGGCAAGTTGTTGTTTGATAGAGTATTCGTATTCATGATTGGCGTAATTTTCGCTAAAAACAGGAAATTTTGCGAACGTTTTGCACTGAAAGTTAAAAAAAATGGGAAACAGCCGACAAAAATTGTTTCTAAGTGTTTTTCCTAATAAGGCCGAAATCCGTGAGGATGGGATTCGTTAAGGTCAAAAATAAGAGAATTTCAAAGCGGGCTCACAATCAGACTGCAAAGAATGGACACTTTTGTATTCGCAAAGTTTCGGGATTCACGTTAAATTGTAAGAATAGATAGCGAATAAGTTTCAGTAAGGAAAATAATCAGCGATGCCCATTTATATTTATCGGGGAGGATCTCCCAACCCTCAACCACAAAACCCGTTGCTTCGTTTTCTGGTAAGCATCGGTGTTCTGGCCGCCGTTATCGGATTAGGGGTTTTGTTGTTGCCGATTATTGGCGCCATCACCTTGATCATTTTGGGGATCATTGCTCTCTTAGTGTTAGGAGGGGTGATCTATCGGTGGATTTACGGTAATCCGTTGGATAATTTTTACCAGAAACAACAGGGAGTGCGAGTTAACCCGGAAGCTCGTCCGGATACGGAACCAGCTCGACAACAGGCGAATACAACCCGCGCGCGGCATATGAGATTTCGTTCTCAGCGTCAAACCGTTGAGGACGCGGTGGTTGTTGAAGAGCGCAAACGCGAAGAACCCTAAAAGAGAAGGGGCGCTCGGCATCTTAAAGCAGAGGGGAGAGCAAATAGCTCGCCCCTTCTTTCATTCTTTCCCAGACGGAACGTTTGTACCAGAGGTACAGATTGATTTCAGAAGCAGATTCTGCATAGGTTGAATTCAAAGCGGAAACTTTTCGGCTGAATTCTTTGTCAAAAACCAAAAGCATCAGCTCATAGTTTAGGTGCATGCTGCGCATGTCCATGTTGACAGTGCCGAAAAGCGACAGTTCTCCGTCGACCGTAATACTCTTGGTGTGAAGCATGCCTTTTTTGTAAAGAAGGATACGAACACCGGATTTCAGCAAATCATCAAAATAGCGGTGTGAGGCATAGTTGACCATCGGCGCATCGCTTTTTTCAGACAGAATCAAAGTGACGTGAACCCCTTTGATCGCTGCATTTTGAAGAGCCAGTGCCAATGCTTCTCCGGGAATGAAATAGGGGGTGACAATTTCCACATTACGCTTGGCTCGATGGATGGCCTCAAGAATCAGCCGTTGATTGGCGTCGTTAGTTGTTCCTGGGCCGGATGGGACAATCATGACGGTAGCCTGATCTGGCGCGTCAAAGTTGCCGATAGCGTGTTCTTTAAATTCTGGGAACGGGAGCTCTGATTCAGTCAGTACTTTCCAATCAAAATGAATCAGGTGATAGAGGCTGGCGACAATTTCCCCTTTGGCTCGCACCATGGCGTCAACCCACTGCCCCACGTTGGCGTTTTTCTTGAAGTAGTGAGGGTCAACCATGTTGAGGCTGCCGCTATAAGCAACCCGGTAATCGATAACGGCAATTTTGCGGTGTAGGCGGATATCGGCGCGAGACAGTAAGGCGCTGAAAATCGATACGGGAAGGGCACTTTCAAGATGAATGCCTTCATAGCGGAACATTCGAGCCCAATCACTCGATAAAAAACGGGAAGAACCGATGGCATCGACCAAGATGTAGCATTGCACGCCGCGTCTGGCTGCGCGAATGAGTGCAGCGGAAACATCATCAGCTTTGCCGCCGATATCCCAGATATAAAATTCCATTGCGATCAGCTCTTTCGCATTATCGATGTCACGGACAAGCAAGGTCAGAGTTTCATCGGAATCGTCAAGGAGCCGAAGCGAGGAGTCCTTTGTAAGGGGAAATTTTCCGAGGCGGGTGGCCAGTTTGGAGATGTCTCGATAATCCGCCGGAGCGATAGCCTCCGTGTGCATGATGTGTCGAAAGATTTGGCGGCGTTTCCTCATCTCTTTTCGGAGTTTTTTTGCGTGCCAACGCCCCAAAGTTCTTTCACCGAACAACAGGTAAAGGACAAAACCGACGTAAGGAAGGATGGCAGTGAGTAAAATCCATGCAAAGGAGCTTCCCGGCGGATGACGGGTAAGCATAACGCGCAAAATAACACCGACGGTCAGAGTGATTTGAAGAACAACGGCGCTTAAACCGACGATGGTGACGGGCTCGGAAAACGAAGGAAACATAACATAGTCCAGGTTTCGCCTAGTGTAGCGCGCCAACAAGAGAAAAATCCATGAAAAAATCAACTTTTGAAATGTTACTGATTGGACTGTCCGCTCCGATGGCCGGAATTGGGCTGGCAATGTTTGAAGATGGGGCGGTCGGGGCAGCCTTTATGCTGTTCGGAGCATCAATGAAAATGATTGTGGCTTATTTCAGAACACCGAAAGAGCTTTTTGATTGGGAAAATTTCAATGGAAGCTTCGAAGAATTTAAAAATCGCATGATGAAAATAGAGGATGAGTTGGAAAACGAAAAACCGCTATTGAAGCACTTATCGGATCTCTCAACCTACATGATGTTGGGTGGCTTTTTGGCACTGCTAGTCACTCAGTTTTAAAAAGATCAAAGTTTTTTTACGAATCGGCTTGACATTTAATTTAAAACCCTACATAATGCCTCTCTCGCTACGGAGGGGTGCCCGAGTGGCTAAAGGGGGCAGACTGTAAATCTGTTGGCTTACGCCTACGATGGTTCGAATCCATCCCCCTCCACCAAGCGATCGCTCGCTTATACTGTAGCGAAACCAGGATTGCTAGCGGGAGTAGACTTCTCTCTCGACGCAGGCGGGTGTAGCTCAATGGTAGAGCAGAAGCCTTCCAAGCTTACGACGAGGGTTCGATTCCCTTCACCCGCTCCACACTTCGTGGACAGTCCCAATAATTCAGCCCATGTGGCTCAGTGGTAGAGCACTCCCTTGGTAAGGGAGAGGTCACGCGTTCGATCCGCGTCATGGGCACCAGTTTTCTTTCAGTCTCGAAAAATCGAGATTTTTATTGTTCATAAATAAAAGGTTCAGGAGTTCGCCATGGCAAAAGGCAAGTTTGAACGCACCAAGCCCCACGTGAACGTGGGCACGATCGGTCACGTCGACCATGGTAAGACGACGTTGACGGCTGCAATTACGACGGTATTGGCTGCCAAGTTTGGTGGCGAAGCCCGTGCATATGACCAAATTGACGCGGCTCCGGAAGAAAAGGCCCGTGGTATTACGATTAACACGGCCCACGTGGAATACGAAACGGAAAACCGTCACTATGCTCACGTGGACTGCCCGGGGCACGCTGACTATGTGAAGAACATGATCACGGGTGCTGCTCAGATGGACGGTGCCATCTTGGTGGTGTCTGCTGCTGACGGTCCGATGCCGCAAACGCGTGAACACATCTTGTTGGCTCGCCAAGTGGGCGTTCCGTACATCATTGTGTACTTGAACAAGTGCGACATGGTGGACGATGCTGAATTGCTCGAACTCGTGGAAATGGAAGTTCGTGACTTGCTGAGCAACTACAACTTCCCTGGCGACGAAATTCCGATCGTGAAGGGTTCTGCGAAGTTGGCATTGGAAGGCGACCAATCTGAAATCGGCGTTCCGTCGATCATCAAGTTGGCCGAAACGATGGATGCTTACATCCCGACGCCGGTTCGTGACGTTGACCATCCGTTCTTGATGCCGGTTGAAGACGTGTTCTCGATCTCCGGTCGTGGCACGGTGGTGACGGGTCGTGTTGAACGCGGTGTGTTGAAGGTTGGCGACGAAATTGAAATCGTCGGTATTCGTCCGACGCAAAAGACGACCTGCACGGGCGTTGAAATGTTCCGTAAGTTGCTCGACCAAGGTCAGGCCGGTGACAACATTGGTGTGTTGTTGCGTGGCACGAAGCGTGAAGAAGTGGAACGTGGTCAAGTGTTGGCGAAGCCGGGCACGATCACGCCGCACACGAAGTTCACGGCTGAGGTGTACGTGTTGAGCAAGGACGAAGGTGGTCGTCACACGCCGTTCTTCAAGGGTTATCGTCCGCAATTCTACTTCCGCACGACGGACGTGACGGGTACGATTGAATTGCCGGAAGGCGTTGAAATGGTGATGCCTGGTGATAACATCACGATGACGGTTCAATTGATCAGCCCGATCGCCATGAACGAAGGCTTGCGTTTCGCTGTTCGTGAAGGTGGTCGTACGGTTGGCGCCGGTGTGGTTGCCAAGATCATCGAATAATCTCGGATTTCAAAAGAGCCGTCCGCTGGGCGGCTCTGGAGAAGGGTTAGGGGTATAGCTCAATTGGCAGAGCGACGGTCTCCAAAACCGTAGGTTGAGGGTTCGATTCCTTCTGCCCCTGCCACCCAAGATATAGTGCAAGCAGGCCGCGGTCTAGTGATCGCGGCTTGGTGTTGTTGGAAACGCTCTTTTATTTGACAATTAAAACGACGGATAACCGACAAAAACAGTTGGTTTGAATGTCTGAAAAAATTATGAGTACTCAAAACGCAAAACCTGAAGAAAAAACATCCGGCTCGGATCTGGCTTTGGTGTCTTTGGCGGTTGTCTTGGCTTTGGCTGGCGTCTGCGGCTTCAGCTTCCTGAGCGATCAAACATTGCTCGTTCGTTTGGCGACATTGATCGGCGGCTTGGTGTTGGCGGTTGTGGTTGCATGGTTTAGCCCTTCCGGCAAACGCTTTATTGTCTATGGCCGTGAATCCTATGATGAATTGCGCCGAGTTGTGTGGCCGACCCGCAAGGAAACGTTGAATTCGACCGGCATGGTGATTGCGTTTGTGGTCGTCGTTGCTGTGTTTTTGTTCTTGGTCGACATGATCGTTGAATGGGGTCTGTACGACGTTTTATTAAAGCTCAGCCTCTGATAAGGGAGTCTCCACATGACTGAAATGCAAGAACAACAACAGACCGCCACGCCCAAAATGCGTTGGTATGTTGTGCACGTATATTCCGGTATGGAAAAGAGCGTGCAGAGAGCATTGACCGAACGTATCGGTCGTTGCGCATTTCCGGAACAGTTCGGTGAAGTTTTGGTTCCGACGGAAGAAGTGGTCGAAACCCGCAATAATCGCCGTTATGTGACGGAACGTCGTATGTACGCGGGTTATGTGCTTGTTCACATGGTGATGAACGATGACACATGGCACTTGGTTAAGAATACGCCGAGAGTGACCGGTTTCTTAGGCGGCAATCGTCCTGCTCCTTTGGCTGATCATGAGATCATGGCAATTCTTAAGACCCAAGAAGCGACTGCAGAAAAACCGCGTCCCAAGATCAGTTTTGAAGTGGGCGAAACTGTTCGACTTAAAGAAGGTGCTTTTGCCGATTTCAACGGTCGTATTGAAGAAGTGGATTACGATCGCAGCCGCCTGCGTGTGACGGTTGAAATTTTCGGTCGTGAAACGCCTGTTGATATTTCGTTCAGTGGCGTCGAAAAGATTTAAAAATTAGCGCGATGAAGACACGAATTTGCATTTTGAAAAATTCGGTGGCATAATCGCGCTCTTTCTGTTAACAAACTACTAGGGAGCCGGAGCAAAATATTTTGCGAAGGCGCTAGAACCTAAAAGGAAACCTCAAATGGCTAAGAAGATTGTCGGCTATATTAAGCTGCAAGTTCCCGCCGGCAAGGCTAACCCCTCGCCCCCAATCGGTCCCGCTCTCGGTCAGCGCGGTCTTAACATTATGGAATTCTGCAAGGCCTTCAATGCCCGTACGCAAGGCGTTGAACCCGGTTTGCCGATTCCTGTGGTGATTACCGCTTACGCTGATAAGAGCTTTACCTTCATCATGAAGACCCCTCCGGCCACGATTTTGATCAAGAAGGCCGCGAAGATTCAGAAGGGTTCTTCTCGTCCGCATACGGACAAGGTGGGTAAGATTACTCGCGCTCAAGCCGAAGAAATCGCCAAGACGAAGATGCCCGATTTGACGGCTGCCGATATGGATGCGGCTGTTCGTACGATCGCCGGCAGCGCTCGTTCCATGGGCATCACTGTGGAGGGTCTGTAATATGGCTAAGTTAACGAAGCGTATGAAGGCCGCTCAGTCCAAGGTTGAAGCGCAAAAGTTTTACGCCGTTGCTGACGCTTTGGCGTTAGTTAAGGAAACGGCTAGTGCCAAGTTCGATGAATCCGTCGACGTGGCTATCCAATTGGGTATTGATCCCCGTAAGTCTGACCAAGCTGTTCGTGGCGCCGCTGTGTTGCCCGAAGGTACGGGTAAGACGGTTCGCGTGGCCGTGTTTGCTCAGGGTGCTAAGGCTGATGAAGCTAAGGCCGCTGGTGCTGATATCGTCGGTTTCGACGATTTGGCTGCTACGGTGAAGGCCGGTCAACTCGACTTTGACGTCGTGATCGCTTCTCCGGATGCGATGCGCATTGTGGGTCAATTGGGTAAGATTTTAGGCCCGCGCGGCTTGATGCCGAACCCGAAGGTGGGTACGGTTACGCCGAACGTGGCTGAAGCTGTTAAGAACGCTAAGGCTGGTCAAGTGCAATTCCGCGCTGACAAGGCCGGTATCATTCACGCCTCCATCGGTCGTGCCTCCTTTGAAGCTGCTCGCTTGGAAACGAACTTGAAGGCGTTGATCGATGCGTTGGTCAAGGCGAAGCCCGCCTCCTCCAAGGGCCAATACCTCCGTAAGGTATCTGTGTCCTCTACGATGGGTGTCGGCGTCCGCGTTGACGTTTCAACCGTTGTTGCTTAATTAGATTTACCCGTGAGCTTGGCGTGAGCTGAGCTCACAATAGAGGTCGTGAGGCCTCGAGGGCTTTGGGTGGGAAGTTCGCTTCCCGCTGTCAAAGACCGCTGGAAACAGAACAGTCGGCGCTTGGACGACTTAGATGTTAAAGCCTCGCTTGTTTTGTTTTAATTATCTTGAAGATAGTCTGTCAACGTCAAAAACAGATTGATATTTGCAAGATGTCCAGCGCAGACGGCTGCCGAAGAGAGAAAATTTCGTTTGATCGTGCCACTTGGCATAGCAGGCGAGACTCTCGGAGAGTTGCCGGTTATTTGTAAACCGGTGCCGAAAGGAAATTTCGGTACCTCTGAGTGGAGCCAGACCGTGGGTCTTAATCGTCAAGATAAAGCGGCAGTTATCGAAGAAGTGAGCGGCATTGTTGCCGACGCTGGTTCGATCGTTATTGCCGAATACCGTGGGCTGAGCGTACAAGCGGTCACCGAATTGCGTGCTAATGCTCGCAAGGAAGGTGTTCAACTGCGCGTGCTTAAAAACACTCTGGTGCGTCGTGCCGTCGCCGGTACGCCGTTCGAAGGTTTGTCCGATCAATTTGTCGGTCCCCTCGTTTACGGCTTTTCCGCTGATCCGGTCGCCGCTGCCAAGGTGTTAGTCTCCTTTGCCAAGAAAAACGACAAGCTCATTGTCAAGGGCGGTGCGATGCCGAACAACGTTTTGGACGTTGCCGGTGTTGAACAACTCGCCACGATGCCGAGCCGCGAAGAATTGTTGGCTAAGTTGATGGCTACGATGAACGAACCGATTGCTAAGTTCGTCCGCACGCTCAATGAAGTGCCTGCACGTATGGTGCGCACCGTTGCTGCTGTCCGCGATGCTAAGGAAAAGGCTGCTGCCTAACCTAATTTTTAATTAACAAACGAAATTTTTATTGGAGTCATAAAATGGCCCTTACGAAAGAAGAAATCCTCGACGCAATTGCGTCCATGACCGTTCTCGAAGTTTCCGAACTCATCAAGATGATGGAAGAAAAGTTCGGTGTTTCCGCTGCTGCCGCCGCTGTTGCCGTGGCTGCTCCGGCTGCTGGTGGTGCTGCCGCCGCTGCTGAAGAAAAGACGGAATTCGACGTTGTTCTCGCTGATGTCGGTTCTAACAAGATCGCCGTTATTAAGGCCGTTCGCGAATTGACCGGCTTGGGCTTGAAGGAAGCCAAGGACATGGTCGAAGGCGCTCCGAAGGCTGTTAAGGAAGGCTTGCCGAAGGCTGACGCTGAAGAAGCCAAGAAGAAGTTGGAAGCCGCTGGCGCCAAGGTCGAACTCAAGTAATTCTTGCCGTTCTGACGAAAATCGGGCAATATTCGAACGGATGTTGCCCGGTAAAGTCCTCTTCGTAGAGGACTTTGAACTGAGTTCCGAATTTTATGAATTCAGTTCTAAGTCTTCTGAGTGAGCAGCAAAAAATTCGATTGACCAAAAATTTGTTTTCTGATTTGCCGCTCGGGTATTGAAAGATACTCGTGGCGGCTTTTGGCGTCTTTCTTTTTCTTCTCGCTTAGGCTGAAATCGTTTTTTTCATCAATCTCACGTCGAACGGAGTGTCCATGTCGTACTCGTTCACTGAAAAGAAGCGCATTCGAAAGAGTTTTGCGACTCGTCCGAGTGTTCTCGCAGTGCCTTCCTTGTTGGAAATGCAACTTCGGTCTTATTCCGAATTTTTGCAAGCCGATGTTGCTTCCGCTGATCGCAACCCGAATTTCGGTTTGCAATCTGCATTTACGTCTATTTTCCCGATCTCCAGCCACAACGGTCTGGCTCGTTTGGTTTTTGAGAGCTATTCGCTCGACGAGCCGGTTTTTGATGTGGCCGAATGCCAATTGCGAGGCTTGACTTATTGCAGCCGTTTGCGCGCTCGCATTCGTTTGGAAATCATCGATCGCGATGATCCTGCCAAGAGCCGGATCAAAGAAATCCGTGAAAATGATGTTTACATGGGCGAAATTCCGCTCATGACGGAAAAAGCTTCCTTTATCATTAACGGTTCTGAACGTGTGATCGTCAGTCAGCTGCACCGCTCTCCCGGTTTGTTCTTCGAACATGACAAGGGTAAGACGCACAGCTCCGGAAAGTTGCTCTTTTCCGCCCGCATGATTCCTTATCGTGGTTCTTGGCTCGATTTTGAATTTGATGCGAAGGATTTGGTGTATTTCCGAGTTGACCGTCGTCGTAAGATGCCGGTGACCATTCTGCTCAAGGCTTTGGGAATGAATGCTGAGCAGATTTTGGAAACCTTCTTTGAATTTGACACCTTCAAGCTTGGTGCTCGCAGTGCTTCCATGAATCTCGTGCCTGAACGTTTGAAGGGCGAAGTGGCTCGTTTTGACATCGTTGGCCGCGATGGTGAAGTGATTGTGGCTAAGGATAAGCGCATTACGGCTCGCCACATTCGTCAAATGGCTGACATGAAGACGGTTTCTGTCAACGATGAATTCCTTATTGGTCGAGTTTTGGCCAAGGATATCATTGACGGCGAAACCGGCGAAGTGCTTGCCACCGCTAATGACGAAATTACGGAAGAGTTGTTGGCGAAGTTGCGCGAAGCCAAGATTAAGGGCTTCCAAACGATCTACACCAACGAATTGGATCAAGGCAGCTTCATTTCCGATACATTGCGTATCGATGAAACGCCGGATCAAATGTCTGCTCGTGTGGCCATCTATCGCATGATGCGCCCGGGTGAACCGCCCACAGAAGAAGCGGTTGAAATGTTGATGAACCGTTTGTTCTTCTCTGAAGAAACTTACGATTTATCTCGTGTGGGCCGCATGAAGGTCAACGCCCGTTTGGGTCGCCCGACTGCTGAAGGTCCGGCCACTCTCACGCACGCTGATATTGTTGACACCGTTAAGGTTTTGGTCGAATTACGCAATGGCCGCGGTGAAGTGGACGATATCGACCATTTGGGTAATCGCCGTGTGCGTTGTGTCGGTGAATTGGCTGAAAATCAATTCCGCTCCGGTTTGGTGCGTGTTGAACGTGCCGTACGTGAACGTTTGGCTCAAGCTGAATCCGACAACTTGACCCCTCAAGATTTAATCAATAGCAAGCCGATTTCTGCTGCAATCCGTGAATTCTTCGGTTCTAGCCAATTGAGCCAGTTCATGGATCAAACGAATCCGTTGTCTGAAATCACCCACAAGCGTCGTATTTCTGCTTTAGGTCCGGGTGGTTTGACTCGTGAGCGTGCAGGCTTCGAAGTGCGCGACGTGCACCCGACTCACTATGGTCGTTTGTGCCCGATTGAAACACCTGAAGGTCCGAACATCGGTTTGATCAACTCGCTTGCCTTGTACGCGCGCTTGAACGAATATGGCTTCCTTGAAACGCCGTACCGCAAAGTGATCGATTGCAAGGTAACCGACCAAATCGACTACCTGTCTGCTATTGAAGAAGGCAAGTACGTCATTTGTCAGGCTAACTCCGAATTGGATGAAAATGGCCGCCTGACGCAGGAATTGGTCAGCGCCCGTGAAAACGGGGAAACGGTGATGGTTAGTCCGGAACGTGTTCAGTACATGGACGTGTCTCCGCTGCAGGTTGTCTCTGCTGCCGCTTCCTTGATTCCGTTCTTGGAGCACGACGACGCCAACCGTGCTTTGATGGGTTCTAACATGCAACGTCAGGGTGTCCCCTGCTTACGTCCGGAAAAGCCTGTTGTTGGTACCGGTGTGGAACGCACCGTTGCGGTGGACTCTAAGACCGCCGTTCAGGCCAAGCGCGGTGGTGTGGTTGATTATGTTGATGCCAACCGTGTGGTGATTCGTGTTAATGACGATGAAAATGTTGCCGGTGAAGTCGGTGTGGATATCTACAACTTGCAGAAGTTCACACGCTCCAACCAGAGCACAAACATTAACCAACGTCCGATCGTTTCCCGTGGCGATATCGTTGCTCGCGGTGATGTGCTCGCCGACGGTGCTTCGACCGATATGGGTGAATTGGCTCTCGGTCAAAACTTGTTGGTGGCCTTCATGCCGTGGAACGGCTACAACTACGAAGACTCCGTGTTGATCAGTGAAAAGGTCGTGGCCGATGACCGCTACACCTCCATCCACATTGAAGAACTCTCTGTGGTGGCTCGTGACACGAAGTTGGGTGCTGAAGAAATCACGCGCGATATTTCCAATCTGTCTGAAAACCAATTGGCTCGATTGGATGAATGCGGCATTGTTCAGATTGGCGCTGAAGTTAAGGCCGGTGACGTGTTGGTCGGTAAGGTGACTCCGAAGGGAGAAACGCAACTGACGCCGGAAGAAAAACTGCTTCGCGTCATCTTTGGTGAAAAAGCCAGCGATGTGAAGGATACGTCTTTGCGCGTTCCTTCTGGCATGACCGGTACCGTGATTGACGTTCAGGTCTTCACGCGAGAAGGTGTTGAACGTGATGCCCGCGCAAACTCTATTATTGATGAGTCCTTGAAGCGCTACCGTCAGGATCTCGATGAAAAACTTCGCATCGTGGAAAGCGACGGTTTTGCTCGTCTGGCTCGTCAGCTCGAAGGTAAGAAGGCCGAAGGCGGTCCTAAGGGACTCAAGAAGAGCGTGCTCACGAAGGAATACCTCGATAGCCTCAAGGGTTTTGAAATCTTCGATTTGCGCATGGTGGATGAAGCTGATCAGAAGTTGCTCGAAGACATGCGCGCTCAGCTCGATGATAAGCGCCATGAATTTGACCGTGCTTTTGAAATCAAGCGTAAGAAGCTTACTCAGGGCGATGAACTGCCCCCGGGCGTGCTCAAGATGGTGAAAGTGTACATCGCTGAAAAGCGCCGTCTCCAACCGGGTGACAAGATGGCTGGTCGTCACGGTAACAAGGGTGTGGTCTCCAAGATCTGCCCGGTGGAAGATATGCCGTACATGGCCGACGGTCGTCCCGCCGATGTGGCTCTTAACCCGTTGGGTGTGCCGTCTCGTATGAACATTGGTCAGGTGCTTGAAGTGCACTTGGGCTGGGCTGCTAAGGGCTTGGGCTGGCGTATCGGCGAAATGGTGAAGACTTGCCAAGTGGCTCAGATGCGCGCTTTCTTGGAAAAGATCTATAACGAAACGGGTAAGACCGAAGATCTTGACAGTCTGCGCGATGAAGAAATTATGCGTTTGGCTGAAAACCTTCAAAACGGTGTGCCGTTTGCTACGCCGGTGTTTGATGGTGCCAGCGAAGAGCAAATCGGCAAGATGCTGGATTTGGCCTTCCCGGAAGATGTGGCTAAGCGCTTGCAATTGACTCCGTCCAAGACCCAATGCACGCTCTACGACGGCCGAACCGGCGAAGCGTTTGATCGCCCGGTCACTGTGGGTTACATGCACTACCTGAAGTTGCACCACTTGGTTGACGACAAGATGCATGCTCGCTCCACCGGTCCGTATTCGTTGGTGACGCAGCAGCCGTTGGGCGGTAAGGCTCAGTTTGGCGGTCAACGTTTCGGTGAAATGGAAGTGTGGGCATTGGAAGCCTACGGTGCTTCCTATGTGTTGCAGGAAATGTTGACGGTGAAGTCTGACGATGTGAACGGCCGTACGAAGGTCTACGAAAACATCGTTAAGGGCGAACACGTGCTCGAAGCCGGTATGCCGGAATCGTTCAACGTGTTGGTGAAGGAAATCCGGTCGTTGGGTATTGACATCGACCTCGAACGTAATTAAGGACAGAACAGATATGAATCCGCTTATCGATCTGTTTAAGCAATTTAATCAGGACGATCACTTCGATGCGATCAAAATCGGACTCGCATCGCCGGAGAAGATTCGTTCCTGGTCTTACGGCGAAGTGAAGAAGCCGGAGACCATTAACTACCGTACCTTTAAGCCGGAGCGCGACGGTCTGTTCTGTGCCAAGATCTTCGGACCGGTGAAGGACTACGAATGTTTGTGCGGTAAGTACAAGCGCTTGAAGCACCGCGGTGTTGTGTGTGAAAAGTGCGGCGTTGAAGTGACCTTGTCTAAGGTGCGTCGCGAACGCATGGGCCATATTGAATTGGCTAGCCCGGTGGCTCACATTTGGTTCTTGAAGAGCTTGCCGTCTCGCATGGGTATGGTTTTGGACATTCCTTTGCGTGACATCGAACGCGTGCTTTATTTCGAAGCCTACTGTGTGGTTGATCCGGGAATGACGGATCTGAAGCGCGGTCAATTGCTCACGGAAGATGAATACCTGGAAAAGGTTGAGCAATACGGCTCTGACTTCAAGGCGATGATGGGCGCCGAAGCTATTCGTGAAATGCTTCGCACCATTGATGTTGACCATGAAGTCGAAACGCTTCGCAAAGAACTTGAAGATACCTCTTCGGACGCCAAGATTAAGAAGTTCTCTAAGCGCCTGAAGGTGCTTGAAGGCTTCCAACGTTCCGGTGTGAAGCCCGAATGGATGGTCATGGAAGTGCTTCCGGTATTGCCGCCGGATCTGCGTCCGTTGGTTCCGTTGGATGGCGGTCGTTTCGCCACCTCCGACTTAAATGACCTGTATCGTCGGGTGATTAACCGTAACAATCGACTCAAGCGTTTGCTTGAATTGAAGGCTCCGGACATCATCATCCGCAATGAAAAGCGCATGTTGCAGGAAGCAGTGGACAGCTTGCTGGATAACGGTCGTCGCGGCAAGGCGATGACCGGTCCCTCTAAGCGCCCGCTGAAGTCTTTGGCTGACATGATCAAGGGTAAGAGCGGCCGCTTCCGTCAGAACCTTTTGGGTAAGCGTGTTGACTACTCCGGTCGTTCTGTGATTACGGTTGGTCCGTACCTGCGTTTGCATCAATGCGGTTTGCCGAAGTTGATGGCTTTGGAATTGTTCAAGCCTTTCATCTTCAATAAGTTGGAACGCCGCGGCTTGGCGATGACCATTAAGGCCGCCAAGAAGATGGTGGATAACCAAGAGCCGGTGGTTTGGGATATCCTCGAAGAAGTGATTTACGAACACCCGGTGATGCTTAACCGTGCTCCGACGTTGCACCGCTTGGGTATTCAGGCTTTCGAACCGAAGTTGATCGAAGGTAAGGCCATTCAGTTGCACCCGCTCGTTTGCGCAGCCTTTAACGCTGACTTCGACGGTGACCAAATGGCTGTGCACGTACCGCTTTCCTTGGAAGCCCAATTGGAAGCCCGTACTTTGATGCTGGCATCTAACAACGTGCTCTTCCCTGCCAACGGCAATCCCTCCATCGTTCCTTCTCAGGACATGGTGCTGGGTCTTTACTACTCTACCCGTGAGCGTATCAATGCCATGGGTGAAGGCATGTTCTTTGCCGACGTGGCTGAAGTCCGCCGCGCTTTGGACAACAAGAAGATCGAGTTGCAAACCCGATGCACGGTTCGTATCAAAGAATACGAAGTCAATAAGAAGACTGGCGAAAAGACGGAAAAGATTGTCCGTTATGAAACGACGGCCGGTCGTGCCCTGTTGTCTGAAATTTTGCCCGAAGGCATGAGCTTTGCGGAATTAAACCGCACGCTCAAGAAGAAAGAAATTGCTCGCTTAATTAACACCTGCTTCCGCAAGTGTGGTTTGCGCGCGACGGTTCTCTTTGCAGACCGCTTGAAAGACCGTGGTTACGCTTTGTCTACCATCGGCGGTTTGTCCATCTGCATTGGCGATATGACGGTTCCGGCTAAGAAGGCGGAATTGATCGCTGCTGCTGAAAAGGAAGTGAAGGAAATCGAAGCCCAATACGCATCCGGTTTGGTGACGCAAGGCGAACGCTACAACAAAGTGGTTGATATCTGGGGTCGCACCGCGGATCAAGTCGGTAAGGTGATGATGGAAGAGCTTTCCACTGAACCGGTCGTTGACCGCCATGGCAAGCTCACCAAACAAGAGTCTTTCAACTCCATTTACATGATGGCTGACTCCGGTGCTCGTGGTTCTGCCGCTCAGATTCGTCAGTTGGCCGGTATGCGTGGTTTGATGGCTAAACCGGACGGTTCCATTATTGAAACCCCGATTACCGCTAACTTCCGTGAAGGTTTGAATGTACTGCAGTACTTTATTTCTACCCACGGTGCTCGTAAGGGTTTGGCCGATACGGCTTTGAAGACGGCTAACTCCGGTTACCTGACCCGTCGTTTGGTTGACGTGACCCAGGACTTGGTTGTGACCGAAGAAGACTGCGGCACCGATAAGGGCGTGAGCATGAAGGCTTTGGTTGAAGGCGGTGATGTTATTCAGTCGCTGCGCGATCGTATTTTGGGTCGTGTGACGAGTGCCGACATCGTTAATCCGGAAACCGGTGAAAAGGTGATCGAAGCCGGTACCCTTTTGACCGAAGACGAATGCGACCTGATCGAGAAACTGGGTATCGACGAAGTGATGGTTCGCACGCCGTTGACCTGTCAAACCCGTTACGGTCTGTGCGCCAAGTGCTACGGTCGGGATTTGGGTCGCGGTTCGTTGGTCAATGTCGGTGAAGCCGTTGGTGTTATCGCGGCTCAGTCCATCGGTGAACCGGGTACTCAGTTAACGATGCGTACGTTCCACATTGGTGGTGCCGCCAGCCGTGCCGCAGTGGCAAGCTCCGTGGAAGCTAAGGTTAACGGTCAAGTGAGCTACTCGTCGGCTATGCGTTATGTGACCAGCGCCAAGGGTGACTTGGTGGTGATCTCGCGCTCCGGTGAAATCATTATCAGTGATAACGGCCGTGAACGTGAACGCCACAAAGTTCCGTACGGTGCGACGTTGCTTGCCAAGCCTGATCAGCAAATTAAGGCCGGCGCTCAGTTGGCCACCTGGGATCCGATGACTCGTCCGATTATTTCGGAATACGGTGGTACGGTTCAATTCGAAGGTGTGGTCGACAACGTGACTGTCATGAGCCAAACCGATGAAGTGACCGGTTTGTCCAGCCTTGTTGTGATTGACCCGAAGCGTTCTACCGCTGTCGGCGCCAAGGGCAAGAAGGGCAGCACGCAAACCTTGCGTCCGGCCGTTCGCTTGCTTGATGAAAACGGCAACGAAGTGAAGATTCCGGGTACCGATCACCGTGTGACGATTCAATTGCCGGTCGGCGCTTTGATCGTGGTTCGCGATGGTCAAAAGATCGGTCGCGGCGAAGTATTGGCTCGTATTCCGGTTGAGTCACAAAAGACCCGTGATATTACGGGTGGTTTGCCGCGCGTTGCCGAATTGTTCGAAGCCCGCTCTCCGAAGGATGCCGGCGTGCTCGCTGAAGTGACCGGTACTGTGACGTTCGGTAAGGAAACGAAGGGTAAACAACGCTTGGTGATTACCGATAACGAAGGAACCGATCATGAATTCCTGATCAGTAAGGACAAGAGCATCTTGGTCCATGACGGTCAGGTGGTTCAAAAGGGTGAAGAAATCGTTGAAGGACCGGCAGATCCGCACGATATTCTGCGCTTGCTCGGCATTGAGGCATTGTCGCGTTACATTGTGGACGAAGTCCAGGATGTGTACCGCCTGCAAGGTGTGCAGATCAACGACAAGCATATTGAAGTCATCGTTCGTCAAATGCTGCGTCGTGTGAAGATCACCGATCCAGGTGACACGAAGTTCATCCGTGATGAACAAGTGGAGCGTTCCGAAATGTTGGACGAAAACGACAAGGCGATTGCCGCTGGTAAGCGTCCGGCTTTGTACGAAAACGTTTTGTTGGGTATTACAAAGGCGAGCTTGTCGACGGATTCCTTCATTTCCGCGGCCTCCTTCCAAGAAACGACACGCGTTCTTACCGAAGCTGCCATTATGGGTAAGAAGGACGAATTGCGTGGCTTGAAGGAAAATGTGATTGTGGGTCGTTTGATCCCGGCCGGTACCGGTTTGGCCTACCACAAGGCTGTGAAGGCAAACGAAGTGGCTGAGGCTGAAGAGTCTGTCGGCTTTACGTCCTCGTTTACATCACAGGAGCCTGTTGATGAAGCTATTGTGACGGAGCCCGTGACTAAAGAAGAATAGTTTGGCGTTTCGTTAAAAAAAGGGATGTGAAAGTATTTTCAATCCCTTCAAAGACCCGGAGTTTCCTCTTCGGGTCTTTTTTTCGAGAGAGGTTGTTTTTGAGGAAAAAGAAGCCCGAGTCGGCCTTTGAAAAATCAAAAAACAACTTAACCCCTTGACAATAAGGAAAAAAAAGACGATACTCTCGATCTCCCAGGACTTTAACCTGAAGAAACCTTTCGTTGGTACGGGAAAACTGTATCGATGAAGGGTCTTTTGTGCTTACTGTCTTGGTATTTTAAAACCAGCAATTCTGCCTTCCATGCGAGAGCCTGGTTGGAGAATTTTTAATATGGACTTTTATGCCTACCATTAATCAATTAGTGCGTAAGCCCCGTGTGCTCACGCACGATAAAAGCAAGAGCCCCGCGCTCAAGAACTGCCCGCAAAAGCGTGGCGTTTGCACGCGCGTGTACACCACAACCCCGAAGAAGCCGAACTCCGCTTTGCGTAAGGTTGCTAAGGTGCGTTTGACCAACGGCTTTGAGGTCATTTCTTATATCGGTGGTGAAGGCCACAACTTGCAAGAACACAGCGTCGTGTTGATTCGCGGCGGTCGTGTGAAGGACTTGCCTGGTGTGCGTTACCACATCATCCGCGGTTCTTTGGACACTCAAGGTGTTAAGGATCGTAAGCAATCTCGCTCCAAGTACGGCGCCAAGCGCCCGAAGGCAGCTTAATTCGCGGCGCATTGTAGCCGTGAACGGTTTATTTCATCCGTTTTAGTTCGATGGAAAAACCGAGTAAGTCGCGATCCTAATTGAGTGATCGCATTGTTTAAGACTGAAGACTACGAAAGAGGAAAAAAATGCCCCGTCGTCGCGAAGTACCGAAACGTGAAATTTTGCCGGATCCGAAGTTCGGCAGTGTTGAAATCGCCAAGTTTGTGAACGTGATCATGCTCGATGGCAAGAAGGCCGTCGCTGAACGCATCGTTTATGGCGCTTTAAGTGAAATTGAAGCCAAGACTGGTAAGGACGCTTTGGAAGTGTTCAAGACCGCCCTTGACAATGTTCGTCCGCTCGTGGAAGTCAAGAGCCGTCGTGTTGGTGGTGCCAACTACCAAGTCCCGGTTGAAGTTCGCCCCGTCCGTCGTATGGCTTTGGCCATGCGCTGGTTGCGCGAAGCCGCTAAGAAGCGTGCTGAAAAATCGATGCCCCAACGCTTAGCTGGTGAGTTGTTGGATGCGGCCGAAGGCCGTGGCGGCGCCATGAAGAAGCGTGATGAAGTTCACCGCATGGCCGAAGCCAACAAGGCTTTCTCTCACTTCCGTTTCTAATTTGATTAACCAGATGCGTTTTCTGTTACACCGGAAAACGCATCATCTCCAACTAGGGGAAACATAATGGCTCGTACTACTCCGATCTCGCGTTATCGCAACATCGGGATTTCTGCCCACATTGACGCGGGTAAGACCACGACCACTGAACGTATTCTGTTCTACACGGGCGTTACCCACAAGCTCGGTGAAGTGCATGATGGCGCCGCCACCATGGACTGGATGGAACAGGAACAAGAAAAGGGGATTACGATTACGTCTGCCGCTACGACGACGTTCTGGCGCGGCATGGACGGTACGTTCCCGGAACATCGTTTGAACATCATTGACACCCCGGGGCACGTTGACTTCACGGTTGAAGTGGAACGTTCCATGCGCGTCTTGGACGGTGCCTGCATGGTTTACTGTGCTGTGGGTGGTGTTCAACCGCAATCTGAAACCGTGTGGCGTCAAGCTAACAAGTATCACGTGCCGCGTTTGGCTTTCGTTAATAAGATGGACCGTACCGGTGCCAACTTCTTCAAGGTGTACGATCAAATGCGCGTACGCTTGAAGGCCAATCCTGTGCCCATCGTGATTCCTATTGGCGCTGAAGACACTTTTGAAGGCGTTGTTGACCTTTTGAAGATGCGCTCCATTATTTGGGATGAAGCTAGCCAAGGTATGAAGTTCACCTACGGTGATATTCCTGCCGCGCTCCAAGCTGATGCCGAAAAATGGCGTGAAAACATGATTGAAGCCGCCGCCGAAGCCAACGAAGACTTGATGAACAAGTACTTGGAAAACGGTGAGTTGAGCGAAGAAGAAATCATTGAAGGTTTGCGCGCTCGTACGATCGCTTGCGAAATCCAACCGATGCTCTGCGGTACTGCCTTTAAGAATAAGGGTGTGCAGCGCATGTTGGATGCCGTGGTTCAATTCTTGCCCTCTCCGATTGATATTCCGCCGGTCAAGGGTGTTGACTTGGACGAAAAGGAAGTCACGCGTGAAGCGGACGACAAGGCTCCGTTCTCCGCTTTGGCCTTTAAGATCATGACGGACCCGTATGTCGGTCAGTTGACCTTCTTGCGTGTTTACTCCGGTGTGCTCGTTTCTGGTGAAACGGTGTTGAACTCCGTGAAGAACAAGAAGGAACGTATCGGTCGTTTGCTGCAAATGCACGCCAACGAACGTAAGGAAATCAAGGAAGCTGAAGCTGGCGATATCGCTGCTGCTGTGGGCTTGAAGGAAGTAACCTCCGGTGACACGCTCTGTGATATCGCTCACCCGATCATCCTCGAACGTATGGAATTCCCGGAACCGGTGATCTCCCAAGCTGTTGAACCGAAGACTAAGGCTGACCAAGAAAAGATGGGTATCGCTTTGAACCGCCTGGCTCAGGAAGACCCGTCCTTCCGTGTTCGCACCGACGAAGAATCCGGTCAAACGATTATCTCCGGTATGGGTGAATTGCACTTGGAAATTTTGGTTGACCGTATGCGTCGCGAATTCAACGTGGAAGCCACGGTCGGTAAGCCTCAGGTGGCCTACCGCGAAACGATTCGCTCCACGGTTGAAAACGCCGAATTCAAGTTCGTCAAGCAGTCCGGTGGTCGTGGTCAATACGGTCACGTTGTTCTCAAGCTTGAGCCGCAAGAACCCGGTAAGGGCTTTGAATTTGTGGACGCCATTAAGGGCGGTGTGGTGCCTCGCGAATACATTCCGGCGGTTCAAAAGGGTGTCGAAGACACGTTGAAGGCCGGTGTGTTGGCTGGTTATCCGGTTGTGGATGTGAAGGTAACCCTGCACTTCGGTTCCTACCACGAAGTGGACTCCAACGAAAACGCCTTTAAGATGGCTGCCTCCATGGCCTTCAAGGAAGGTATGCGTCGCGCCAATCCGGTTCTGCTTGAACCGATCATGGCTGTTGAAGTCGAAACGCCTGAAGAAAAGATGGGCGATGTGATGGGTGACTTGTCTTCTCGCCGCGGTGTGATCCAAGGTATGGACGATATCGCTGGTGGTGGTAAGGCTATCCGCGCTGAAGTGCCGTTGGCCGAAATGTTCGGTTATGCCACGACGTTGCGTTCTTTGACGCAAGGTCGCGCTACCTACACGATGGAATTTAAGCACTACGCTGAAGCCCCGCGCAATGTGGCTGAAGCGGTTATCGCTGAAAAGACCAAATAAGAGTAGACTTTTAAAGTTGTTTCCAATTTAACAAATTACCAATTAAAGGATCCATAGAAATGGCTAAAGGTAAATTTGAACGCACCAAGCCCCACGTGAACGTGGGCACGATCGGTCACGTCGACCATGGTAAGACGACGTTGACGGCTGCAATTACGACGGTATTGGCTGCCAAGTTTGGTGGCGAAGCCCGTGCATATGACCAAATTGACGCGGCTCCGGAAGAAAAGGCCCGTGGTATTACGATTAACACGGCCCACGTGGAATACGAAACGGAAAACCGTCACTATGCTCACGTGGACTGCCCGGGGCACGCTGACTATGTGAAGAACATGATCACGGGTGCTGCTCAGATGGACGGTGCCATCTTGGTGGTGTCTGCTGCTGACGGTCCGATGCCGCAAACGCGTGAACACATCTTGTTGGCTCGCCAAGTGGGCGTTCCGTACATCATTGTGTACTTGAACAAGTGCGACATGGTGGACGATGCTGAATTGCTCGAACTCGTGGAAATGGAAGTTCGTGACTTGCTGAGCAACTACAACTTCCCTGGCGACGAAATTCCGATCGTGAAGGGTTCTGCGAAGTTGGCATTGGAAGGCGACCAATCTGAAATCGGCGTTCCGTCGATCATCAAGTTGGCCGAAACGATGGATGCTTACATCCCGACGCCGGTTCGTGACGTTGACCATCCGTTCTTGATGCCGGTTGAAGACGTGTTCTCGATCTCCGGTCGTGGCACGGTGGTGACGGGTCGTGTTGAACGCGGTGTGTTGAAGGTTGGCGACGAAATTGAAATCGTCGGTATTCGTCCGACGCAAAAGACGACCTGCACGGGCGTTGAAATGTTCCGTAAGTTGCTCGACCAAGGTCAGGCCGGTGACAACATTGGTGTGTTGTTGCGTGGCACGAAGCGTGAAGAAGTGGAACGTGGTCAAGTGTTGGCGAAGCCGGGCACGATCACGCCGCACACGAAGTTCACGGCTGAGGTGTACGTGTTGAGCAAGGACGAAGGTGGTCGTCACACGCCGTTCTTCAAGGGTTATCGTCCGCAATTCTACTTCCGCACGACGGACGTGACGGGTACGATTGAATTGCCGGAAGGCGTTGAAATGGTGATGCCTGGTGATAACATCACGATGACGGTTCAATTGATCAGCCCGATCGCCATGAACGAAGGCTTGCGTTTCGCTGTTCGTGAAGGTGGTCGTACGGTTGGCGCCGGTGTGGTTGCCAAGATCATCGAATAAT
>CABMQD010000010.1 GCA_902388655.1 uncultured Sutterella sp.
CGATGATAGTTGGTTGTATTTCCAGTGAAAGTAGGACATTGCCCGGCTCCCCATTCAAAAGCCCCGGATCTATTAGATTCCGGGGTTTTTTATTATGTATTGAGCATAGAACTGCGATAAAATCCGTAAGTTAGAACACTCGAAACGAGTGGCTAGTTGTTGTGAAGGATCCGCATGATATTCAGACGTTCACTCGTCTCTGAACTCGCAAATACGGCAGGCGCTGTATTTACAGTTATCTTCTCGATTGTGCTTACAATCGGGCTGGTCCGCATTTTAGGTATGGCGGCGGGTGGTCGTATTGACAGTGGCACCGTAGTAGAGATGGTGGTCTATGAGGCATTAATTAATTTAGCGCCTCTTTTGGCTGTTTCTCTTTTCATTGCGGTATTGATGACCTTGACTCGCAGTTGGCTCGACAGCGAAATGGTCGTTTGGTTTTCATCCGGTGGCATTAGTCTTTTGGCCTGGATTCGTCCTGTTCTCCGTTTCAGTATTCCTATCATCATTTTGATCACAGCGCTCACTTTCGTGATTTCGCCTTGGGCACGGAGTCAAAGTGACCTCAACCGCGAGGTGTGGTCTCAGCGTGACGATGTTGAACGACTTTCTCCCGGACGTTTTATCGAAATTGCCGGCGGTCGCCAGGTCCTTTTTATCGAAGAAATCTCCCCGGATGGGTTGTCTGTTAAAAATGTCTTTTTAACTGAAACCGCCGTTGATACAGAAATGGTATTGATGGCCAAGACCGGTGAGGTCAAAATCAGTGAAAAAGGCGACCGCTATGTTCTCCTGCATGATGGTCGACGTTACGAAGGTAAGGCTGGAACGCCTGAATACCGAATTACTGAATTTCAAACATATGGCATTCGTCTTGATGTCAAACCGGAAAGCGCAATTCAATTACAAGATGTCGATACACAGCCATTGCCTCTGTTGCTTGCGCAATGGGATGACTTAGAGGCACAGGGTGAGTTGCTTTGGCGAATTTGTTGGCCGATCGCTGCGCTTAATCTCATCATGATCGCCATTCCGCTCTCTTTTACCAATCCTCGAGCCGGACGCAGCCTCAATATGGTGGTTGCGCTATTGCTTTTTGTGCTCTATCTCAACGGTATAAGTGTGGCACGGACCTGGGTTGAACACGGGACCATGAATATCGTTGCGGCCGCGATTTTGTTAAATGGGGCCTTCACTCTTTTGGCTGTAATTCTTTTCCTGCGTCGAACGATTATGCAGCGTTGGTTGCCTGCAAAGTTCACTTTGGGTTACTGGCGGTCAAGGAGCTGATACCATGATGGTCATTACCCGACATCTGACAAAAGAAATACTGCAGGCAACTGGATTTGTGTTGCTGGCTTTGGTGGCGCTTTTCGCTTTCTTTGACCTCGTGGGTCAGATGGGGCGTATCGGTAGTCGTTATGGTTTGCTTGATGCCTTTGTGATCACGGGTTTAAGTTTACCCATGCGCATCTATGAAGTGATGCCGATTGCCGCTCTCCTGGGAACGGTCTTCGTTATGAGCCAATGGGCATCACGTTCAGAATTCACCATTTTGCGCGTCGCAGGTTTGTCTCCAGTGCGTTTGGCCGGCATCCTGATGGTTCCCGGACTGATTCTCGTTGCTTTCACTTATCTTTTCGGTGAATTTATTGCGCCTTCCTCTGATGCCTATGCCAGTGAATATAAAGCAACGATTCAGCACACGACCGTGGATATCCGAGGTTCAGATACGGGAGCTTGGGTTCGTGAGACGATTCAGACTGCAGATGGTCCCAGGATTCGTTATATCAATATTCAAAAAATGACGCCGACTGAAGAGGCAATTGACTGGCGCATTTATGATTTCGATGCTCAGCAAAGACTGACTCGAGTGGTTGCCGCCAATTCCGGCAATTATGTTGATAAACAAGGGTGGCTTTTACAGCAGAGTGTCAGTACTTCCTTGCCGCTTCTTGAAAATTTGACCCAAACTCCCATCATGGATCGGGTTATGGTTACTAAACCTTCAAGCATGATGTTCCGTTCGGAAATTGATCCGAGTATTTTCGGTGTCATGATGGTTAAACCCGAAAATATGTCCATGCGCTCGTTATCTCGATACGTGATGCACCTTGAACAAAGTCGCCAACAATCCGATCGCTATGAAATTGCTCTTTGGAATAAAGCTTTTTATCCCATCGCCATTTTGGTCATGATTGCCCTGGCGATGCCCTTCGCTTATATGAATCGGCGTTCCGGTGGAGTGAGTATTAAGATTTTTGCTGGGGTGATGATCGGTTTGGCGTTCTACACGATTAATAACCTCTTTTCTTATATCGGGATGCTTAATACATGGTCGCCCCCTGTGGTGGCGATGGTGCCGACGGCTTGCATGCTTGTTCTAGCTATGATCGGTATGTGGTTGGTTGAGCGTCGTTGATAAAACGCCATATTGAACGGACACAGAAAAGGGCGATGCCAAAAAAGTTCATCGCCCTTAATCATTCAGAGGCCTGACAGCATTATCCCTTAATAATTACCCCGGCTTGAGGATGGAACGACACGTTAACCACAGTGTCAACATCAACAATGTCTGTCCCCGGCAGGAAAGGAACTGACATACTGAAGGGTTTTTCTTGACCGCAGCCGTCAATCACTACGTGGTAATCAATACGATCTCCTTCAAAGAGACGATTGATAATTCGCATAGCGATACTGTTGGTGGATGGTTCCATTCGCAGATTTTCAGGACGGATAACCAAGAGAGCCTCTTCTCCAACGGTCGGCGGATTTTGTTGACCGACTCGAGCCGTTAACTCTGAACCCGCCACAGTGAAATGTCCCCAACCGTCATTGTCGATACTTATCAATTTGCCGTGAATAAGATTAGCTTGTCCGATAAAGTCCGCGACAAAAGCCGTAGCCGGATCTTCGTAGAGCTTCATCGGTGTTCCCAACTGATCAATATGACCGCGGTTCATTACCATAATGCGGTCAGACATCGTAAGGGCTTCCTTCTGATCGTGTGTCACATAAAGGCAAGTGATCCCCAAATCCTTTTGAATGCGGCGAATTTCACTTCTCATATGAAGGCGAAGTTTGGCATCCAGGTTTGAAAGCGGTTCGTCCATGAGAAGAAGTTTGGGACGCAACACCAAGACACGGGCGAGCGCAACGCGTTGCTGTTGACCACCAGAGAGTTGATTGGGATAACGTTTTTCCTCTTTGGTCAGCCCCACCATGGCTAATGCTTCGCGAACCTTTTTGGCTGCGGCTTCGCCGGTTTCACCTCGAATTTTGAGTCCGTAGGCTACGTTGTCAAAAATCTTCATATGAGGAAAGAGGGCATAGTTTTGGAAAACGAAGCCCAAGCCTCGTTCATTGGCCGGGACGTTCGTGATGTCGACTCCATCCATCATAATCTGACCGCTGGTAGGCGTCTCAAAGCCAGCAATCATGCGAAGCGTGGTCGTTTTGCCGCACCCTGATGGGCCGAGAAATGTTAAAAATTCACCGGGATTGACTTCGAGATTTACGTTATTGACCGCCATGAATTCTTCATTGTCTTTGACGTAACGGCGGGAAATATTTTTCAAAGTAAGAGATACGGACATGATTTATCAGGCTCCAATATGGTCGCCGGTACGGCAGAGTACTTTCGCTAACAACGTCATCGTGCCCGAGGCTGCGAAAACGAGCAAAATCAAAATGACAGAGAAAGCGCATGCTTGAGCAAACTGAAGTTCAGTCATGCATTCCAAAATGCGTGTTGTAATCAGCGTCCAGTTAACAGAAACGAGGAAAATAGTTGCGCTGATGGCTGTCATTGAGTGGATAAACAGGTACTTCATGCCTGCGAGAATGGCAGGCAGCACGAGCGGAATCGTGATTGACACAAAGGTTCGTGTGGATCCGGCACCAAGACTGCGACTAGCTTCTTCAATAGACGGATCAATTTGTGTTAATGCCGCAATCACATTACGGATGCCGGCTGACGAGTAACGGAAAAGATAGGCGGCAATCAAAATATAAACAGTACCGGTAAGTACGATTGGCTTATCGTTAAAGGCAATGATGTAGGCAATACCGACCACCGTTCCCGGCAGAGTGTAATTCAGAAGCGATACCGTCTCCAATGTCTTGTGTCCGCGGATCTTAAGACGAGTTGTCACATAGCCCACCAGAACCGCTAATAAGCCGCCCAACGGCGTGCCGATACAAGCAATGATGAGCGTATCTTTAATCGCCTTCATGCCGTGGGTGAGCACATAGTTATAGTTGTCGAAGGTAATCGTGTTATTGACGCCCCAGACTTTGACCAAGGATCCGATCAAAATAACGGCGTAAATCGCAATAATGAAGGCAACAACAATGGCGACGACAGAAGCCATCAAAGAGGTCAGGGCAAAGCCCGGTCCTTTGATACTGCTCTTTCCGCCGGCTTTGCCGCTGACGGTGACGAAGCTTTTTTTACTAACCCAATAGTGCTGTAAGGCATAGACAACCAAGGCCGGAATTAACAGCATGAAAGAAAGAGCAGCGCCTCCCTTGAAGTCATACATACCGGTAATTTGCAGGTAGGCCTGTGTCGGCAGCACCGGGAAGGAGTGTCCGCCTAAAACCTGTGGCGTGGCAAAGTCTGCGAGTGAACACGAAAAAACGAGCAAAAAAGCATTGGCGATGCCCGGAGCGGCCAGAGGCAGAGTCACTGTTCTGAAAACTTCTGAACTGGAGGCTCCCAGCGAATACGCGGCATCTTCAAGATTAGGATCAATACGAGCCAAAATCGTGGAGATTGTCATGAAGGCAACGGGGAAGAAGGTCAAAGTCTCGGAAATGAAAGTTCCCCAGAAACCGTAAAAATTAAAATTATCTAACCCAAAAAACTGTAGCACCATGCCGTTTGGGCCGAGCAACAACGTCAAGGCAATACTGCTTGTGAACGGCGGCGAAATAAGCGGCAAAATCGTAATGGCGCTTAACGCAAACTTGAGCCAGGTTGGGAGATTCAAGCGCGTAGTGACAAAAGCAAAGATAAAACCTAAGGCCGTACCGGCTAGTCCAACCGAGCAACCGAGCAAAATACTGTTGACGGCGGAACGTCTGTCGTACCAATTGTCCAGGAAGGGACGAAGGTTATCAAAGGTGAAGCTGCCATCGACCCAGAAAGTCATGGCAAACAAACGACATAGTGGATAAAGAACAAAGACACCCAATAAAAGCCAAAGCATGACAACGGTCAGCTTGGTCGCGGTATCTCTGTTCGTAGATGATGCGGACGAACTCATGGACAAGATAATAGGCAATGAAACTTAAAAGCCGAAAACAGAATCATGACTGGCGTGATCCTGTCTCCGGTTATTTTAGGTTTAAACGCAATGCAACTTATTTAATGACTTCGTTGATCCAGCGTTGCGTGAATTCTTTGCGCTTTTCGCCTTTCCATGTGACGTCAACAGAAATCGTTTTAATCTTTGTGAGATCCAAAATCGGATTGCTGGTCTTGACGTCATTGCGCGTCGGCACGTAGTTGATCTTGTTGGCGACGATGAATTCCGCAAATTTCTTTGAAGTGGCCCAATCAACAAACTTCTTGGCTTCCGCATTGTTCTTGCCGCCCTTCACAACGCCGGTCGCTTCAATGCCGAAGCTGACGCCGTCTTCAGGATACGTGATCGTAACCGGATAACCTTGTTGTTGGATATCAAGCGCATCGACGATATAGAAAATGCCGGAAGCACATTGGCCCGTGGCAATAGGCATCGCGCCACCCGCGCCGCTCTTAGTGTACATCTGAACGTTGGCATTCATGGCTTTTTGGAACTTGAACGCTTCGTCTTCGCCCATGACCTTCACTAGGGAATAAATGCGTTCAGTGGCTGTGCCGGAAGTACGGGCATCGGCCATTTGCAGATTGTTCTTGTAGCGAGGATCAAGGAGGTCTGCCCACTTGGTCGGAGCTTGCATCTTGTTCTTTTCCAAGAACTTGGTATTCGTGAGGAAGCAAAGCGGGATCAAACCAATGCCGGTCCAATAGTTATTGGGATCACGGTAAGAGGAAGATATCGCCTCTGAGTTGGCGGGACGATAGGCTTCCAAAATACCTTCTGTGACACCGGCCGCATACATATCCGCGGGACCGCCCAATAACACATCAACTTGAGGATTACCCTTTTCGGCCGTCAAACGAGCGAGTGCTTCTCCAGTGGAGAAACGCAAGAAGTTAACCTTAATGCCGGTATCTTTGGTGAATTCCGCAAAGATTTGAGAAGCGTACTTCTCAGGCATGATGGTGTAAGCGTTAAGTTCAGCGGCGTTGGCTGTTGCAGACAGCACGACAAGCCCTGCCAGAAGCACAGAGAGTTTCTTTGACATACCGATTTCCTCGAAGTAAGTGATCTTTTATTTTCAGAGTAAGTCGCAGTCCATCAACAGAGACCAGACCCAATGCATATTGCAGAAACGGGAAATGCTTGTGGACTGTGCTCAGTTTTGCATTGTAGCAACGAAATTCTGTTGCGTTCAGAGGTGATTGCCCCAAATTTCGAAAAGTCGGCGTTTTCTAATTTGAAAAAATCGCCTCTGACTAAAAATCAATGTTGCTTTATTTGATCGTGTCCGAGCTTAAAATCCTTCAACGCTTTGGCTGTGTGAGTGCCGGTCTTTATAACGTCTACAGGCGCGCCGCAGGCAACCACATTGCCGCCCTCAACTCCGCCCTCCGGTCCCATGTCAATGATCCAATCCGCTTGCGCCATGATGTCGAGATTGTGTTCAATCACAATGACGGTGTTGCCGGCATCGACCAATCGGTGCAATACGGCGATCAGTTTCTCAACATCGGCCATGTGAAGACCGACAGTGGGTTCATCTAACACGTAAACCGTCTTGGGTGCTCGATAACCTCGACGTTTTATATCATCGCGCGCTTTGATCAGTTCGGTAACCAGTTTAATGCGCTGAGCTTCCCCACCGGACAAAGTGGGAGAAGGTTGTCCTAAACTCAAGTAACCCAATCCGACGTCTTGCATCAGTTTGAGCGCATGAGAGATGGAAGCTTGAGTGCTGAAAAAGTAGACGGCCTCATCCACGTCCATGGCAAGAATCTGACCAATGGACTTTCCCTTCCACAGGACTTCAAGTGTTTGAGCGTTGTAGCGAAGACCGCCACAGGCTTCGCAAGGAATTTTTACGTCCGGAAGGAAATTCATTTCAATGGTACGAACACCTTGTCCTTCACAGAGTTCACAGCGTCCTCCCTTCATATTGAAAGAAAAACGGGAAATTCCATAACCTCGCGCCTGAGCTTCATTGGTGCCGGCAAATACCTTTCGGATCGTATCTAAAAAGCCCACATAAGTCGCCGGACAGGAACGAGGCGTCTTTCCAATCGGAGTCTGGTCGACTTCTAGTACGCGATCAATGCCTTCAAATCCTTCAATCGCAGAGCAAAGTTTACCTTTATAGGGCTTTTTCTCTGCCAGTGTTTCACTTAAAACCGGCAATAAAACGCCACGTGCAAAACTGCTTTTGCCGGAACCGGACACCCCGGTGAGTACCGTCAATCTTTCGAGCGGAATGCGAATTTCCGAGGCTTTTAAATTGTTGAGCCGTGGCTCTTTTAGTGTTAACCACGATGTCGTATCGTTGACAGGTCGCTTCGGACAGAATGTATGTTCGATGGGCTGAAGAAGATACCGTCCGGTTAACGAGCGCTTATTTTTCATGATGTCTTTGACCGTGCCCGTTGCGATAATTTCGCCGCCTCGGACTCCAGCTCCGGGACCGACGTCAATCACATAGTCAGCTTCTCGGATCGTATCTTCGTCGTGTTCGACGACCAGCAGTGTATTGCCCTTTTTCACGAGTGCCTTTAAAGAATCCAGCAATAACCTGTTGTCCCGAGGATGCAGACCGATGGTGGGTTCGTCAAGGATGTAACAGACTCCCTGAAGATTGCTGCCCAATTGAGACGCTAGGCGGATACGCTGGGCTTCGCCGCCGGAGAGGCTTGGAGATGAGCGGTCAAGCGTGAGGTAACCCAATCCCACTTTTTCAAGAAATTGCAAACGCAATACGATTTCTTTTAAGGCATCCTGAGCGATGTCGGCTTCGCGGCCTGTCAGTTTTAATTTTTTGAAAAACGTTGCCGCCTCAGTCACGGTCATGTGCGCCATTTGAGAAATGTTTAACCCGGCGAAACGCACTGCTCGGGCGACCTCGTTGAGTCGCTCGCCGTGACAGCTCGGACAGGGGCTGGCTTGAGCATCGGCCCAAATCCGTTCCTCTCCGGTTGCTGTTTCATCGAAACCTTCGATCAATAAGCCAGTACCGAAACAGGTAGGACACCACCCCATCGAGGAGTTGTAAGAGAAAAGTCTAGGATCCAGTTCCGGGAAGCTGCGACCGCATACAGGACAAGCCCGATGAGTTGAGAAAATAGTCTGCGTGCCGTTTTTGTCTAAAACAGTCAGTACCCCTTTACCGATGGTGATGGCCTCCTGAAGTGCGCGCTTTAAAGTTTTTTCATCGCTGACACTGACGCAGATTTCTGCCACCGGTAGTTCAATCGTGTGGTCTTTATAGCGGGCTAGCTTGGGGAATTTTTCGGTACTGACAAATTTTCCGTCAACGTAAAGTTCTCTGTAGCCTTTTTTCAGTGCCCACTTTGCCAAATCGGTGTAAATCCCTTTGCGTTTACTGACCAAGGGAGCCATGATCCGAATGTTTTCGGTTTTATAGCGGCTGACAACAGTAGAGACAATGGCCGGGAATGACTTGGGTTCCACCTCGACGTCGCAGTCCGGGCAGAATTGTTTGCCCAGTTTGACGAAAAGAAGACGCATGAAGTGGTAGAGCTCGGTCATTGTGGCGACCGTTGATTTACGTCCGCCTCGAGAAGTGCGCTGCTCAATGGCAACGGTAGGGGCAATTCCCGTAATCGAGTCGACGTCGGGTTTGCTGGCCGGCTGCACAATGGAGCGAGCGTAAGCGTTGAGTGACTCGAGATATCGGCGTTGCCCTTCTTTAAAAACAATGTCAAACGCCAATGTTGATTTGCCGGAACCGGAAGCCCCTGTCACTACGGTGAAACGATTGTGGGGAATGGTGACCGAAATATTTTTGAGATTGTGTTCTTTCGCGCCCTTAATTGCGATCGCATCGTTGGGGACGGAGGTTTCTTCCTCTTCGGTATTTTGTTGGGCCTTGTCAATGAAATAGGCCGAAGAATTTTCCTGCTCAAGAGTTTTTCGATAGGTTTGAAGGGCTTGTCCAGTGTACGATCGTGACTCTGCAACCAAATCCTCCAAAGTTCCTTGAACAACAATCCGTCCGCCCGCATCACCGCCTTCCGGTCCAAGATCAATCACCCAGTCTGCGCAATTGATGACATCAAGATTGTGTTCAATGACAATGGCGGTGTTCCCGCGGTCAATCAACTCCTGAAGTGAATTCATGAGCTTGTCGATGTCGTCAAAATGCAACCCGGTGGTTGGTTCATCAAAAATAAAGAGATCGTTTTTGCTGGCTTGTGAATTTTTCTGTGCCAAAAATCCGGCAATCTTCAAGCGTTGAGCCTCGCCGCCCGATAAAGTGGGAACCGGTTGCCCGAGCTTTATGTAGTCAAGACCGACTTTGCGCAAAGGTTCCAGTTTATTGACGACGGCAGGGTCATTTTTGAAAAACTCACACGCCTCTGAAACCGAGAGATCCAGCACTTGAGCAATATTTAAAGTTTGGCCATTGCGCTCAAGGGTGATTTCTAAAATTTCCGGTCGATAGCGCGTGCCGTTGCACGCCGAGCATCTCAGATAAACATCTGAGAGAAATTGCATTTCAATATGCTCAAATCCATTGCCGCCGCAGACAGGACAGCGTCCGTCTCCGGAATTAAAGCTGAACGTGCCGGCTTTGTACTCGCGGGCTTTAGCGGCTTCCGTCTGAGCGAAAAGAGCGCGGATGGCGTCAAATGCGCCGACGTAACTGGCCGGATTGGAACGTGTTGTTTTGCCGATCGGCGACTGGTCGACGTAATGGATGTTTTCAATCAGTTGAGCGCCTGTGAGTGAATCAAAGTCTCCAGGGGATTCTGTGGGCATTCCTTTGGCTTTGTAGAGCGCCGGCACCAGAATATTTTCAATAAGAGTGGATTTTCCTGATCCCGAAACGCCGGTTACGACGGTGAGGGCGCCGATTGGGAAACGCGGAGAAATGCCCTTGAGATTATGTTCCCGAGCACCGTGTAAAACCAAGAATGGGGATTGTTTGCTGATTTTACGTTGACAGCCTTGCGCACTGACGCGTTTTTGCCCGCTTAAATAGTGAGCGGTCAGTGTATCTGCTTGAATGATTTCATCGGGCGTGCCTTTAAAGATAATTTGTCCGCCTTTTTCGCCGGGGCCGGGGCCCATGTCATAAATGGTGTCTGCCGCCAACATGACCTGCGGGTCATGCTCCACAACGACCAGCGTGTTGCCGGAATTTTTGAGCCGTTGCATGACGCGATTAATCCGGTCCATGTCACGGGGGTGAAGACCGATGGAGGGTTCATCCAAGACAAAAAGGGTGTTAACGAGTGACGTACCCAAAGCAGTGGTCAGGTTGACGCGCTGAACTTCGCCGCCAGAGAGTGTCCGACTTTGCCGTTCAAGCGTTAAATAACCCACGCCGACGTCAACAAGGTAACGCAGTCGTGAGAGGATTTCATCGACGACCATCAGCCCCGCTTCATCAACTTGTCCTTCGGCTCGAATAATTTCAAAAAAGGTGAGTAATCTCGATAGAGGCAAACGCATGAGGTCAAATAAATTAAGACCCGGCAATTGATAAAGCGTTTCTTCGGAGAAGTCGCACCCTGCGGGACGGTGGCGCTTGAAATCCAGGCCGTCACAGGCCTGTTGTGCGGCTTCTTGTGATCCAACTCGCCACAAAAGGGCCTCGGGTTTGAGGCGCGCACCGTGACAATCGGGGCATTCCTGGTAGTTTCTGTAGCGAGATAAAAGCACTCGGACGTGCATTTTGTAGGCTTTACTCTCCAACCACTCAAAGAAGTGTTTGACGCCGTACCATTGTCGTGTCCATTTACCGCTCCAGCCGGGCTCACCGTTGATGACCCAATCGCGTTCTTTATTCGTGAGATCTCGGAACGGGACATTAAGACGGATTCCATCGCGCTTGGCGTAGCGCTTCATGTCTTTGACGCACTCTTGATTGGTTTTAGTCGTCCAGGGCTTGATGGCTCCTTCTTCCAGCGTTAAGGATTCGTCTGGGATAACCAGTGAATAATCTACGCCGATGACACGGCCAAAGCCTCGACAAGTTTCGCAAGCGCCCAACGGTGAATTGAAGCTGAAAGTCGCATCGGTCGGTTTCTGATACTCAATGCCGCAGTCAGCGCAGGATAAACGATTAGAATAACGTCGAACGTGCTCTGTTCCCTCTTCGCTTTGTGCGATAACGGTTAATTCTCCTTTGCCAAATCGAAAAGCATTTTCTAGAGCTTCAATCACTCTCGGACGGTCGGCTTTACTGAAACGGAAGCGATCCGCCACAACTTCAAGCCAATGAGCGCTGCGAGATTTCTTCTCCGCGTGAATTTTTGTAAAGCCCTGGGCGGTAAGACCGTTGATGACTTCTTCGATCCCCATTTTTTCGGGTACGCTGACATCAAAAATGATGTAAATGCGAGGATCATTGAGTTCTTGACTCCATTGGGCTAATTCACGGTAAATATCCGCGGGGTGGTCGACCCGGACGAGATGCCCGCAGTGCCTGCAGTAAAGACGTCCTTCGCGTGCAAAAAATAGTTTCAGGTGATCGTTGATTTCCGTCATTGTTCCGACAGTGGAACGGGACGTTCTGACCGGATTGGTTTGGTCAATGGCAATAGCGGGGGGCACTCCTTCGATGCGGTCGACTTGCGGGCGATCCATGCGATCTAGAAATTGACGCGCGTAGGGGCTGAAAGTTTCCACATAGCGGCGTTGCCCTTCGGCGTATAGCGTGTCAAAAACAAGAGAACTTTTACCGGAACCGGATACGCCGGTGACCACGCTGATTTTCCCCGTCTCAAATTCAACATCGAGATTTTTTAAATTGTTCTGTTTTGCACCGAATATTTTGATGTTTTTGTCCATTGAAAAGTCCGCGCGAAAAGAAAACGACAGCCGATACAACACCGACGTAACCATGAAATTTTAGCGAGCCAAGACAGACTTCAGCCAATGATTTTTAGCAAAAAAACCGATAGAAAAAAACAATGGAAGAGCCTGGAAAGACGCTTTTAGTCAAAAAACGATACGGCCTTAACCGTTTGAAATATCAGCACTTAATAGTATTGTGGACTATCATATGGGAGGGGAGGCGCTGTGCGCAGTGTCTCGGGTTTGACGGTGTCTTTTGTGTTGTTGTATCGCAAGTTTTGACTTGCGAAGTTTTTGCTAGGTTAAAACAAAGACACTGTGTGGACGAGAAAAATTTTCGAAATGACTTTATCAACGTAAAAAGGGGACTGCAATGGATAAACAAAAACCGCAGTTGGCGATTGTTGCCCGGGTGGATGAAAAAGCCGTTTGCGATGCCGATCGAGTTGAAGCAATGCGCAGTCTGTTGACCTGTGGGGCTTCAGTTAAGGCCAATGAAAAGGAGCGTGTTGCGGAATTTGCGGCGTTGTCTCAAAGCTGTGAAGACATCCGCGCAGAGTATTTTGAAAAAGAGGGCGTGTGGCGTTTTTCCAGGCAGGTCTCTTTCGGTCAGGCCCGCGCTTTAGTGGTGTTAGATATTTGCAAGAACATTGATGATTTTGCGAAAAAGGCCGATGAAAAGTTCATCATCCGCGATTTGCCGGTGTTTGCATTAGTTCGCAGTGATAGTGAAATCAAACGGGACAAAGTTCATATTGCTGTTCGAGCTCTTGGCGCTTGGGATAACGCCATGTGCGCGCTGTCATTGGAAGACGCGGCCAAACTCTTTGATTTGGATTGTGACTTTTATGAGGATTCTCCGGTTCGCGTTGTCACTGATGAAGCGCCGCGCTTTTACACGTCTGCGCTGGTGGCACCGGGTAGCGCTGCCTTTTTGAGCACTTGCGGAGCAAGCGAGTCGGAGCGTACGCAAGCCATTGTGAAGGTGCTGACGAAAGCGTCAGAGATTTTGATTCGTCGTTGGGATATCGCTTTTGCATCGGTTGCAGAAGGGAAAGATAAAAAACCGTTGGCATAAAAGTTTTTCTTGTGTTCAAAGGAGAAAAAGGAAATGAAAACAATTGCGTTGAAGGAGCGTCTTGATTTAACCATGCCGTTGGGTGAAGCTTTGGCTAAGCGCCGCACCAATCGTGAGTGCAAGACGGAACAGTTGGCCGATGATGTGTTGGCCACGCTTCTTTGGGCTTGCGCGGGAATAACCGATGGTGATGGACGTCGCACGGTGCCCTCCACGTTGGATTTGCGTGCCGTAACCCCCTATGTGTTGCGTGAAGACGGTGCCTGGCGCTTCGATGCTCAAAACAATTGTCTTGAACAAACAACGGACAAGGATGTGCGCGAAGTCTCCACGGCTTATCAGTTCGATTACGTTAAGACAGCTCCGGTGACAATTGTTTTCGTGGCTGACCGTGAACGCTCCAAGACCGCTCGCCCGACAGGCGTTTATGTGGATGCGGGAACTATGGGGCAAAGCTGTTATTTAGCGGCAACCGCCATGGGGTTGGCTGGTTGTGTTCGCGCCTCTTTTGATCACGATGCATTGCGTGATGCAATGAATTTAGCCGAACACCTTGAACCGATCGTGCTCTTTACGGTGGGTTATCACAAGTAGTTATTCAAAGGGGGCTTTCGCCCCCTGAATCCTTTTTGAGGTTCTCAAACCTCAACGTCTCTGTTGCAGTCCTTTGAGTAAACATAGGAGAAGGGGCTGCGACCTACGCCGTAAGCGGCTTGAACGGAAAACGCTCCCATCCACAGGAAGTCTTCTTTTTTGACCAAATACCATTGATCATCTAATAGATAAATGCCTTGACCTTCGTAGACATAGGCACCATGTTCCTGTACATGTGTTTCGCAAATGTTATGTGAGGCGCCTGGGTCAAAGGACAGAATGTGCATATTCATATCAAAGTTTTCATCCGTCGGAAGGAAATCTTTGACATGCACGTTGGCCATACCGTCATAGTCTCTGAAGGGGACGTCATTAATATTGCCAAACACCGGCCACGGCACAAGTCCCTTAGGATGTGGGATGTAACGCTGTTTGTAGAGAAGAATGCGACCTTCTTTGTGGTTTTTATTTTCGAATCCGATGCCAACGCCAGCCGGAGCATAGGCGTAACCGCCTTGAGTAAGCGTTCTAGTCTGTTCTCCAATCGTTACATTGAGTTCGACAGAACCATCCAAAATAAAAATAAACGCTTCTTCATGTTGGGCGGACGCGTAGGGAAACGTAGTGTGAGCGTCCGGCCCCAAAGTTCCGATAAGTTGTGCAAATCCCGCTCCTATTTTTGGGGAGCATAAAATCGTCAATTTCGCATCAACGATGCCCGGAATTACATTGATCACTCGACCTTCAGGTGTGATGATCGCGTAATTCGGTTTGACCACGGAGCGGTTAGACAGAAGGTCTTGAGGATAACCTGGCATAGGAGCCTCCAAACTAAAAATCTCAGTCAGCAAACATTAACGCAAATAGTTCTCTGTGACACGGGCAAAAATGCTTGCCACGATGGGCAGACACGCATCGTTGTAGTCATACGAGGAGTTGTGCAACAGGCAGGGACCGTCGCCATGCCCATCCGGTCGGTGAGAGCCATCGCCGGAGCCTACAAAGAAGAAGGCGCCGGGGGTTGTTTTCAGATAATCGGCAAAGTCTTCTGAGGGCATTACAGGTTCTTGCTCATGCAACTGTTCTTCGCCAAAAAGTTCTCGTACTGCGTCTTGCACCCGGTCAACACACTCATGAGAGTTGATCACCGGCGGATATTGACGGGTAAAAGTGAGTTTGGCTTCAGCACCAAAGGCACGGGCTACATTCTGACTGATTTGATCTAGCTTGGCTTCGATCATATCGGTGACTTTGTCATCAAAGGTTCGAACCGTGCCCAAGATGGTTGCGTGATCCGGAACAACGTTATATGTGGTGCCGGCTTCAATTTTGCAAATACTCAAAACAGCTGGATCAATCGGGCGCTTCATGCGGGTGATGATGCCTTGAATCGATTCGCAAATTTGGATGGCGGTAAAAACCGGATCAATGGATAAATTCGGCATGGCGCCGTGCGAACCGCGACCATTAATATCAATTTGGAAAACATTGCCACTGGCCATCATGGCTTTTTTATTGATACCGATTTTCATGGCCGGGGTTTCCGGCCAGTTATGGCAGCCGATGTAGAAGTCAGCCGGGAATTTTTCCATCAATCCGTCAGCAATCATGTGCTGAGCGCCGAAGCCACCTTCTTCTGCCGGTTGGAAAACAAAAATAATGGTGCCGTCGAAGTTTTTGGTTTCCGAGAGATAACGAGCGGTCAGAAGCAAAGCCGTGATATGCCCGTCATGGCCGCATGCGTGCATAACGCCTTTATTCTGGGAGGCGTGAGCAAAACGGTTGGCTTCAGTAATCGGCAAAGCATCAATATCGGCACGCAACGCAATCCGCTTGTTTGAGTCGCCGTTTTTTAAGACACCAACCACCCCGGTTCCCCCGATGCCGGTATGAACCTCAATGCCCCATTCGGAGAGATAGCGAGCAATGGTTTGGGAAGTTTCAAATTCTTTGTTGCTTAATTCGGGATGAGCATGAAATTGTCGGCGAATTTGGGTGAATTCGGAAGCCAACTCGTCAATGCGCGCAATGCAAGCCATCTTGGATTCTCCTTGCCTAAAGTGATACGACCCGTTAAGTGTAGCGCAGAAAAAAGGGGATCTTTTGCAAGATCCCCTTCGGACTAATCAGTGTCAGTTAATGACCGCGCAGCTTTTCAGCGGCATCTTTTACCGAGCGACGCAGTGTGTCAAAAGCTTCCCGAATGGCAAGCATCACATCAGTATTGGTGCGGGAGACTACCAAGTCGTTGCCGGAAGCGACGATCGTAACACGCACGGTATAGGCGCCCATCGTTTGATGGCCTTCCTGAGTGATGGTAGCGTGGCAGGGACCCAGGTTACGGTCGAATTTACCTAAATCATTCAACTCTTTCTGAACCGCTTGTTCTACCGCTTCAGAGCGACTGATTCCATGGAATGTAACTTGTAATGCTTGTGCCATATATATCCCTCTTTTTGTTTTGTTATTAGAAAGAGTGGGAAGATGGCGTTCTTCCCTTCCTAATTCATAGTGTACTGAAGTTAGTGAGCTGAAAGTGTGCTTTTAAGCAAAAGATCGCTCAAAGTTGTAAGAAATATTTCTTGAGTGTTTTGCCATAGCGTTGAGTCTTTTTCTGCTAATATCGCGGCCGTTGTAAACAATTTTTTGCGCGCAACTGATTGATTAAAAAGCGCGTTTAAACAAAAGGAAGAAAAAGAATGCGTAAACCCTGGGAAGAAGCGGGCAGTCATCGAGAAGATTTTGGTTTTGAAGACCGTCCCCGTCGAAGTGACCGTCGGTTTGATGATCGAGACGGTTTCAAACGTCGCTCGGATCGTCGCTTTGACCGTCGAGACGACGGATTTGCTCGTCGTGACAGACGTCGTGATGACCGCAAGGGCGGTTTTAGCAAACGTCGTGATGATTTTTCAGAAAATCTCTATGGTGTCCGCTCCGGTCCGCGTGCTCGGGCTGCCATGGCCGGTCGTGGCACGGTGACTCGCCGGCAAGCTGCTCCGAGTCGCAATGCTTTGATTACACTTGACGCGGATGTGGCCCGTGTCTTTGGTACAAGCGAAGCGGTCAATGCCGCTCTTCGCCATCTGATCGCTTTGGCGGGAATTATGGGAGAAGATGCCGTTCGACAAGCCGGTCGCGAAACGCAAAATGAAGAAATTGTTCCTGAAGTCGAAGAGCAAACTCAGGCGGTCTCTTCCACAGAAGAAGTGACAGAATTTCAGAGTACCGACGACGATGAAGAATGGTTTGATCTGCCTGTAGAAGACGACAAAACCGAATAACCATCTCGAGAAACGGGCAGTCAATTCAGTTTGGAGCCGGAAATGCCTTTGCGTTATACGATTGAGCCAATTCCCACCTCGGGAACCTATATTGTTGAGCTGGAATTGATTGCCCGTGCTGAAGAGTTTTTGCTGAGACTGCCAGTGTGGTTGCCCGGCAGTTATATGATTCGGGATATGGCGGCGGAAATTCAAAGTATTAAAGTGACTTCCGGTCGTCAAACGCTCGTTTCCGAGAAAATTGACAAAAGCACATGGCGAGTGGCGCCGGGTGAGGCAGCCCGCAAAGTTCACGTTCGCTATGAAGTTTTTGCTCAAGATCCCTCTGTTCGCAGAGCGTACTTGGATGCCGATAGAGGCTTCATAACGTTTTCAAGTCTCTGTCTTTGTCCCTTGGGTTGTGAAACAGAACCTATAGAAGTTTTAATCCGAAAACCGAAAACGAAGTCGGATTGGAAGGTGGCCTCTTCGCTGCCGTCTCGCCATGTTGATGAGAACGGATGGGGTACTTATGAAGCGATTGATTACGATGAATTAATCGATTCACCGATGGAGTTGGGCTCTTGGCAATCACTGAATTTCAAAGCTTTTGGCGTTGAACACCGGATTATTCTCAGCGGAAAAGTGCCTCCGTTTGACCAGTCTCGATTAGTTCGAGATGTTAAACGGTGTACAGAGACGGTCATTGCTTTTTTTGAACCGAAGAGCCATCGACCGCCCTTTAATTCCTATACCTTTTTTTTGAATTTGTCAGAAAGTCTTTACGGAGGACTGGAACATCGAGCAAGCACAGCGCTTGCCGCTTCGTTTTACGATTTGCCGATTCAAGGTGAAAAACATTCTGATGGGTATGTCAAGCTTTTAGAACTCTTTACCCATGAGTATTTCCACGCCTGGTGGGTCAAGCGAGTCAGGCCTTCGGTATTCGTTCCCTATGATTTGTCGCAGGAATCCTATACGGAATTGTTGTGGGTTTTTGAGGGATTCACCAGTTATTACGATGCGCTTTTAACCGCTAGAAGCGGGGCAACCAATAAAGATATCTACTTAAAATCATTGGCAAAGACATTCAACAGACATCTGACAGCAACAGCCGGAAAACGCCAATCATTGGCAGAGTCTTCCTTTGACGCCTGGATCAAATACTACAAAGTGCGGACCAACAGAAACCGTTCCGTAACGAGTTACTACGACAAAGGTGCCCTTGTGGCACTGGCCCTTGACGTATGCATACGCAAGAAAACTGCGGGGAAAAAGAGTCTGGATGACGTGTTGCGTTTTGCATGGCAGCAATTTAAGGATTCAGAATCGGATTATGCGGGTGTGGATGAAGAGGTATTGCCAGAACTGATTTTCGATGCGACCGGTGTTGATGTTTCCGCATACATTGATCAATGGGTATACGGTTGTGAAGAACCGAACTATCGAGCAATACTGAAAATCCTTGGGATCTCGTATAGAGAAGTCGCCCTTGAAATGGAGCGTCAGGTGCTACAGGCTCAACTGGCAGGCCGAGATACGTTAACTGTTGCCCAACTCGATGAAGGCGGCGCGGCAGAAAAGGCCGGGATTTGCGCCGGAGATGAACTGTTGGCAATTGATGGAATTCGTGTCCGTAAGGGTAATTTACAAGAACTGTTGAAACGCTATTGTGGCCAGAAAATCGTCAAGATTCATCTGTTTAGAGCCGGTCTTCTCAAAGAGGTGCAGCTGAAACCCCCAAAGTCTGACAAGGGGCGTGTTGAGTTAAAACTTTTGAAAACGTCTCAGATGCCGGATTGGTTGTAATTTAGAAGTTGTTAAAGCGGTATCGTTCAAAAGTTTTCTTGAATCCATTTCTTTAATGTGGGCAGGAGTTCTTGGGCATCTTTTTGCCCCGCATCGTATCCTCTCTGCACTTGCGCAGGATCGTGAGTTAAACGTTTGATGCCAAGGCTCGTTTGAGGTCTTATGACAAAGGCCGTTCCGTTTTTCTGGGCTTGGTCAATGTTTTCCTGAGTGTGTTCATAAGCTTGCGGAGAGGCGGCGAAAGTCTCACAGAATTTTGGATATTTACGATAAAAAAGCTTGGCCAAATAGGCATCCCGATCTTTTACTTTGTGTTCACGGGGTTGCGTGGAAATTACAATATTGCGATCGAACCCCATCTTTTCAAAAGCTTTTAAGGGAATGCGGTCAGAACAACCGCCGTCGAGCAATTTCTTTCCCCGGAAGTCCACAATTTGAGAAACGTAGGGAAGCGAAGCGGAGGCTCGCAGACCGTCAATTTCTTTATCCATGTCCGTTAGATGCAAATATTCGGGTTGTCCTGTTTCCACATTGGTGCAAGTGACGTAGTACTCAATGCCGGAATTTTTAAAGCGGTTATTGTCAAACGGATCATAGATATAGGGAATGTCGTGGTAACAAAATTGGGTGTCTACGATGTTGCCGGTCTTAATCAATGTTTTAAAACTGAAGAAGCGAGCGTCAGTGCAGAAGCGTTTATAAAAACGAATGCTTCTGCCTTTTTGACCAGCCACAAATGAGCACGCATGGATGGCGCCGGCGGAAACTCCGATCACGCCCTTGACCGGCAAATGCAGATCAGAAAGTACATCCAGAACCCCGGCCGCATAAATGCCGCGAATTCCTCCGCCTTCAACAACAATACCCAAACGATGATTGGACATGAAAAACCAGTGATTCACATATAACAAGGGAGATCAGGAATTATAGTGAGGAGAAAAAAGCCACGTCGACCGGGCAGCCGACGTGGGAAAAGAAGTAAGTAGCATTTCGCCCTTACTTCGAGGACGGTTGGGAGGTAATGGTTGCGATTTTATTTTCTAGTGCAGCGGCGATAGCGCTGCGATTGACAAGTTCACGGGCGAAAACCAGAAAATTTAAATAAAGCTCGCTACCACGAACTGAGAGGCCTGCATTCGGAATTTTTCTGAGCAGTTCCGCCTGCATATGGTCGATCAATTCAATGGCCTCATTTGAGTGAGCCAGTACGCAATGGATGTTCGGTTTATTGTCAGTATCCTTTGAAATTTTTTCTAGATAGTCCGTGAGACTTAACAAGTCGGTCTTTAGATCACCTTGGAATATACGGTGCCGGTTAGCTACGTGCTCTGTCGCTTGTTTGGTTAAAGACTGCAGAGAACGGCCAACTTCACGTACATTGGTAAATATGCGGTAATAACAATAACGGGCATCAAAATCGTCTTTAGTGGGTTTAAAGCTGGAATTTGCCATGCGGTAATAAAGACTTCGGTCTGTACTCATTTTTTCAAACAGATCCGAACTATCGGATTTAACATGAAGCAGGGCGCGTTCGTTGTCATTTAAGAAGTCATGAACCAACCGATTAAAGATAAGGAGTGTCTTTGCAAAACTGACATCCGTTTTTTGATCAACCAATTCCTGAACCTTTCTCACATCGTAACGAGTGTCCAAGTCAGCGCGCATGTTAACTGTATCCAATTTGGCACGGAGATTGGAACGAATAAGCAGGAATGTAGAAGCGACGGCCAGGATTAGCGCGGCAATGGGACCCCCAAAAAGGGTAAAACCGCAAACAATGGCCGCCATGGTTGACGCGCTCAAAGCTGTAAGGAACCAACCGCTAATGACGGTGAGTACTCCGGAGATGCGGTACACGGCGGTTTCGCGATCCCATGCGCCGTCAGCAAAAGATGATCCCATAGCAACCATAAATGTGACGTAAGTCGTTGATAGCGGTAGCTGGAGGCTTGTTGCAGAAGCGATTAAGGCGGCGCTTACAACGAGGTTAATTGATGCGCGGACATAGTCAAAAGGTAGTGGCGTTTCACCTCGTTGTAGTTTCTTGGGTTCAAATCGCCGATCAATTCCTTTTTGTATGGACTGTGGAATGATCTGTTGAATGATGTTCCCCAATCCCATACTGGCGCGAACGATCATACGACCGGGTAGAGAGCTGCCGAATTGTTCCTGTTCTCCCGAGTTGCTTGAAGAAAGGTTGATAGACGTTTGAATAACGATTTGAGCTTTCTTTGAAAACCAAAGAGTTAAAACCATGATGAGACCGGAAAGCAGCAGAAAACCCGTGGCGGCAACTGTTGGCTTCAAAAGTCCTTCCATGGTAAAAGCTGTTGCCGCTTCACCTGAAGCAACCCATTCCTGATAAGAATCCCATGCGGCGAGCGGGACGCCGACAAAGTTCACAAGGTCGTTGCCGGCAAACGCAAAGGCCAATGAAAATGTGCCCGCTAAAATGACGATCTTAAAAATATTGATATTGGTTGTAATGATGAGCAGGTGAAAAATTAATGAAAGAACGATAAACAGCGTGCCGACAATGGGCCACGTGTTGACATCCATGAATTGAATCCACTCAGGTTGCATGAAGCTTGCGCCTTTGGCTCCCTTCATCACGAGAAAATAGAAGATGGCGGTGAGTGCAATTCCAGCAAAAATCCCTCCGACACGCCGATACATCCGTTCAAAATTGAATGTAAAAATCAGGCGGGTGACATATTGAACGAGAGCACCTGCCACAAAAGCGACAGCAACGGAAATCAAAATGCCTGAAACAATGGTTAGGGATTTGGAACTGTTGATGTAATCAATAACACCGCTAAGAGAGGCTCCGTCCATCATCAATGTGTAGGTCGCGGCAGCTAGCGCACTGCCAAGTAATTCAAAAACGATGGATACCGTAGTCGAAGTCGGTAAGCCCAATGAATTAAATAAATCAAGCAGGATAATGTCCGTCACCATTACGGCAAAGAAAATCACCATGATTTCGGAAAAGGTAAACATTTGGGGATTGAAAACACCGGAACGGGCGATTTCCATCATGCCCGATGAGAACGTAGCCCCTAACATAACCCCGATGCTGGCAACCAGCATGATGGTTTTAAAAGAAGCGATTCGACAACCTAATGCTGAATTCAAAAAATTCACCGCATCATTGCTCACCCCAACAAAAATATCGAAGATCGCAACCAGGCCAAGAAACGCCAGAAGAGCGAGAAAGTAGTATTCCATGATTAAAAATTGATTAATTTGAGAACGTAAAGAAAGGTTTCAAATAAAACTGCAGGCAGTATGCGCTTGCAAAATGACAAAATTGTGTGAGGTCGGTGTCAAAACAATGACAATCGGATGACATTGCGGTAGAAACGAAAAACTTCTAAAAAATTTCTCTTACTGTTGAGCTGGCTAAAAAGATCGAAAGAGTCTTTAAATGGTTTGTTTTTCTTAAACTTTTTAGGTAAAATCCAAACCCTTGTTATTTCAGGAGGTGTTTCTCTGTCACTTTTTTGAGATAACGGGAGAAAGAATTTTGGGACTCTGTCGCTGGTGCTTGCGGCCTTAAGCGACACTCCGGTTGCGCGCGACTTAACTGAAATGTCGTGCGTTTTCATTGATAGGTGAATACATAATGAAGACCTTCTCGGCTAAGCCGCTCGAAGTGACTCGCGAATGGTACGTGGTTGACGCCACCGATAAGATCGTCGGTCACCTCGCTGCTGAAATTGCTGCCCGTTTGCGCGGCAAGCACAAGCCTGAATACACGCCGCACGTTGACACGGGCGATTTTATCGTTGTGATCAACGCTTCCAAGATGAAGATGAGTGGCGATAAGGCTAAGAACAAGCGTTACTATCGTCACACGGGTTATCCCGGCGGCATCATCGAAACGACTTTCGAAAAGATGCAACAACGCCACCCGGGGCGTGCCCTCGAAATCGCTGTTAAGGGTATGCTCCCGAAGGGACCCTTGGGCTACGCCATGATCAAGAAGTTGAAGATCTATGCTGGTGAAGAACATCCGCATACGGCTCAACAACCTAAGAACCTCGACATCTAATAAGGATTCGGCATGATCGGCAATTACAATTACGGCACCGGCCGTCGCAAGAGCTCCGTGGCCCGCGTCTTTATTAAGCGTGGTTCCGGCAAGATCGTGATCAACGGTCGTCCTTTGAATGAATACTTCCACCGTGAAACCGGCCGTATGGTCGTGATGCAACCGTTGGAACTCACGGAAAACGTTGAAACGTTTGACGTGATGGTCAACGTTCGTGGCGGTGGTGAAACGGGTCAAGCCGGCGCTGTGCGTCATGGCATCACCCGTGCTTTGATTGACTACGACGAAGGCTTGAAGGCCCAGTTGTCCGCAGCGGGCTTTGTGACCCGTGACGCTCGCGAAGTCGAACGTAAGAAGGTCGGTCTTCGCAAGGCTCGTCGCCGTAAGCAATTCTCCAAGCGCTAATCGTTTACACGATTGGTTGCGAAAACTCCGCTTTCGGGTGGAGTTTGCCAAAGGCTCTCCATTTGGGGAGCCTTTTTTGTTGGCGTAAAATAGCGTAATTGTTTTCGTATTCGAATCAAAAATGTCCCTGACAGCTCTTGCTTTGGTATTGACTGCGGCGATGGTACACGCCACATGGAACTATTTTTTGAAAAGAGCCAACGCGACTCGTCCTTTTTGGTGGCTTGTATACATTATCACGGCAGTCATTACGGTTCCCGCGCTCTTTATTTACGATCCCGAGGCTTTACGTAATATCACTCCCGTGGGGTGGTTGGTGATTGCGCTTTCAGCTCCGATCCATGTGATCTATGGTCAGGTACTTCAAATTGGTTATAAAAAATCTGATTATTCCATTGTTTATCCGACGGCTCGTGGAACGGGGCCATTAATTACTGTATTAAGTGCGGTACTGATTTTGGGAGATCGTCCCTCATTTTGGGGATGGATTGGTATTGCTCTGATTTTGGCGTCTATTGTTTTATTGGCGATGCCGCATAAGCAAGATAAGCAAACTCAAGAATTGAGAATTCGAGCGGGAATCTTTTGGGGAGTATTGACCGGCTGCTTTATCGCCGGATACTCATTTTGTGACGCCTGGGCGGTACAACAGTCAACAGGACTGAATCCCATGACTTTTTATTTCCCGTCGATTGCTGTGCGAGCATTGGTGTTTGCTCCCTTTATCATGATGCACGCTAACTGGAAACAGGAATCTGTGGAAATTCTCACAACACCTCGCTTACAAAAAGCATTGGCGGTGGTCACTGTGGGCTCGCCATTGGCGTATCTGCTGGTTCTTTATGCCATGACGATGGCGCCACTCGCATACGTGGCTCCAAGTCGGGAAGTCGGAATGATGATCGGTGTGGTCTTGGGTGGTTTACTGTTGAGGGAACGACTGTCGATCACCCGTTTAAGCGGTGTTATCGGTATGACTTTGGGAGTCATCTTGGTTGGTCTGGAAGGATAGATTTTGCAACATAATGGTGCTCAAAAAAACGTATAATCAACACGTTTTTGATGGATGGAATTGAAATACTATGGAAGAACAACAAACGAATTTGGCTCCGGAACCGATTCACTTTACGGACGCTGCAGTCGCTAAAGTCAAAAGTCTGATTGAAGAAGAGGGCAACGATAAGCTGAAGCTCCGTGTGTTTGTGCAGGGCGGCGGATGCGCCGGGTTCCAATACGGTTTTCAGTTTGACGAAAAAGAAAATGAAGACGACGCCAAAATGGTTAAAGACGGCGTGACGTTGTTGATTGACTCGTTAAGCTATCAGTATTTGGTTGGAGCCGAGATCGATTTTAAGGAAGATCTGACGGGGGCCCAGTTTGTTATCCGCAATCCCAACGCGGTGACGACCTGCGGTTGCGGTTCATCTTTTTCTGTTTAGCCTGCCGGGTAGAGCGCACCCAGTATGCGCTCACCGCGGGCACGTGTTACAGCCGGGAGATTCCCGGCTTTTTTATTGACGAAACGAAAAGCGAGCCAAGCAAAAGCCATGGATTCCACGTGCATTGGATCCACACCTAAAGCCATTGTGCTTTGAACAGAATAAGAGCCCTTTTTCAATTCCTCGATCAAAAGGGGATTAAGTGCTCCGCCCCCACAGATAAACAGTTCTTTTGTCTCCGGTTGAGCTTGGTTGACGGAGCGCAAAATTCCTTGAGCGGTAAGCACAGCCAGAGTTCTTTGTACGTCTTCTGGAGGCAGAGACAAGAGGTCAGGGTAGCGTTTTAGAAGCCAATTTTCGTTGAAATATTCCCGTCCTGTGCTCTTTGGTGGTTTGCGGGAAAAATAGGGATCGGCTAAAAAAGCTTGGAGAAGTTCATTATTGATTTTCCCCTTCAGGGCCCAGCGGGCATCTTCATCGAAAAGCAAACCGCAATGCTTTTGCACCCATATGTCCATTAAGGTGTTACCGGGACCACAGTCAAAGCCCAGTACTTTATTGCCGCTTAGTAAAGTGACGTTGGCAATGCCGCCGATGTTTACGATGGCTCGAGCCTTGGGGGCGGAAAATATACATGCGTGAAAAGCTGGAACGAGCGGGGCGCCTTCACCGCCAGCGGCCATATCACGACTTCTAAAATCCGCAATAACGTCAATGCCGGTGAGCTCGGCTAAAAGAGCCGGATTGTTTAATTGCACGGTAAAGCCCGATTGCGGACAGTGGCGAATGGTTTGCCCGTGTACACCAATAGCGGCAATCTCTGATGGCTTACATTGCAGTTTTTTCAGCAATTCGTCCACAGTGCGCGCGTAGAAGTGGACCAGTTGAATTCCGATCTTTCCACAACGGTTGATTTCATCGCTGCCCGGAGTTAAAAGACTGAGCAGGTTTTTTCGCAGGGCTTGTGAATAGGGCAAGTGGGCGTGAGCTATAAATTGAACTTCGTTGCCCTCAAATCGACAAGCGACAGCATCGGTTCCGTCAAGACTTGTGCCTGACATCAGACCGATAAAAATGTCAGATTTCTTGCGCATTTTTAGGACTTGGGTGGCTCGGAAACGTTTTCCTGGGCAATCGCTTCTTTCGGTGTCAGCGGTTTGACCGACTGAATTCGGTTAAGCATAGCCAAGCGAGTTGTTAACGGCCGGGCGGCTGCCAACAGTTTTTGTCTTTCTTCAGCGGTCAGGCGATCTTTATCCGGAATACTCGTCTTTAGCGGATTGACCTGACGATTGTTAACACGCAATTCATAGTGAAGGTGAGGACCCGTGGTCAAGCCGGTGGACCCCACGTAACCGATGACTTGGCCGCGTTTGACTTTGGCGCCCAGTGTCATGCCATCGGCAAAGCGAGTCATATGACCGTAAAGCGTGGTGCGGGATTCATCATGCTTGATCATCAGGTAATTGCCGAAGCCCCGCTTGTCAAAAGAGCGGCGGGAAATGACGCCATCGGCTGCAGCGTAGATTTTATTGCCACGCGGGGCACCGAAATCGGTTCCTTGGTGAGGACGCAAAACGCCGGTGACCGGGTGACGACGCATTGGCATGAAGCTCGAAGTCACACGAGCGCCTTCGACCGGAACACGGATAAATGTCGTCCGGTTGGAGGTGCCGTCAAGGCTATAGAAGCTGCCGTTTCGAGTGCCGTCCTCAGCCCAAAAACTTTCATAAGTTTTGCCTTTGTGCGTGACAGATACCGCAAGGATTTTGCCGTTTCTGACGAAATCGCCCTCAAGGAACTGGCGCTCATAAATCACACGGAAATCATCGCCTTCGGAGATTTCCAAACCATTATTGATTTGGCGCTCAAATGCTAGAGGCATTTTTTCAGCGATTTCCTCCGGAATTCCGACAGCTTTGGCAGAGTCGATGAAATTCGTTTCGATCAGACCTGCGCTCATTGCTTGCTGTGTTTCGTAAACAAACGGAGAAGAGTTAATTACGAAACGTTCTCCTCGGCGAGTAATCGTCACCACGGAATTTTTCTGATCGTTGGAGCGAGCTTCCAAGAAAATCTTCAGAGACTGCGCTTTTTTATCTGCGGTGACTTTGGCCTGAACGTACACACCTTCTCGCGGAGTTGAAAGCGGCTGCGCAAGAGTCTGTCCGCGAACAAAACGTTGCAAAGCGCTATCTTCAATGTTGAGTCTTGAGAAAATGGCCCCCAGCGTGTCATTGACTCGGATCATTGTGGTGTGTGTGGTCACGGCTGAATGCGTGGTGACAACCGTGATTTGTTCTGCAATTGAGGGAATAGGCAATGGCGCGACAATTTGTGTTTGCATGTCACGGACCATTTGCTCTTCATCGCTGGGATAAGCCGTATAGGTGGCGATGGCGACAGAGGCGGGCAGAATACCGAAAGCAATCCCCAGAACCAGTCGTCTGTATGGGCTTTGAGCAATCCGATCCCATGAGCGCGCGCAACCGCGGGCAAGCAGGCACAAACCTTCCCCGACGGATCGTAAATTTTTCGCAAGAATACTGGGCGCAGACATTGGGAGTTTGATTGGTTACAATAAGCCGATACGCAATCTGAAAACGGCACTAATTTTACCCGAATTAGTTTTCTAAGCCGATTGAAGATTCCTTTTTTATGTATCTATTTTGTAAAAAAATAATCTTATGAGCGAAATTGAAAAAAAGTACGCGGTTACTGACGAAGTCCGTGAAGCGATGGCGACGATTAAGCGCGGTGTGGACACCCTTTTGATCGAAGCGGATTTGGAACAAAAGTTGGCTCGTTCACAGGCGACGGGTACGCCCTTGCGCTGCAAGTTAGGGTTGGATCCGACGGCCCCCGATATTCATATCGGTCACACGGTTGTTTTAAATAAGCTTCGCCAATTACAGGATTTGGGTCATACCGTGATTTTCTTGATTGGCGATTTCACAGCGGCGATTGGTGATCCTTCGGGTCGTAACGTAACCCGTCCGCCGCTTTCGCGCGAACAAATTGAAATTAATGCCAAGACCTATCTGGATCAGGCGAGTCTTGTGTTGGATCGTGAAAAAACGGAAATTCGTTACAACTCCGAGTGGTGTGACAAGATGACGGCCACGGACATGATCAAGCTCGCCTCGCGCTACACCCTGGCTCGATTGCTCGAACGCGACGATTTTGCCAAGCGTTATGCTGAACAGGCACCGATTGCCATGCATGAACTTCTGTATCCTCTCATGCAGGGCTATGACAGCGTTGCGCTCAAAGCCGATATGGAGTTGGGCGGTTCGGATCAGCGCTTTAACCTGTTGGTGGGTCGTGAACTGCAGCGTCAATATGAACAGGAACCTCAGTGTATTCTGACGATGCCTTTGCTTGTTGGTTTGGACGGCGTCAATAAGATGAGTAAGTCCAAGCACAACTACATCGGTATTACGGATGCGCCTAACGATATGTTCGGGAAAGTGATGAGCATTTCCGATGATCTGATGTGGAATTGGTACGATCTCTTGAGCTTAAAGAGCAACAATGAAATCGCTACGTTAAAGAGCGAATGCGCCAATGGACGCAACCCGCGTGAAGCGAAGGTTCTTTTGGCAAAAGAAATTGTTGAGCGCTTCCATGATAAGAGCGCAGCCGATGCGGCGGAAGTGGAATTTAATAATCGATTCCGTGCCGGTGAAATGCCCTCTGACATTCCGGAAGTCAATGTCGCCGCTGTTGACGGTGAAATCGGTATTGGCAAGCTCATTAAAGAGGCCGGCATGGTTCCGAGCGTGGGTGAAGCTAACCGCAACGTTGATCAGGGAGGCGTGCGAGTCAACGGTGACCGTGTGACAGATCGCGGGCTCAAGCTGAAAGCGGGAACTTATACGATTCAAGTCGGTAAACGCAAGTGGGCTAAGGTTACAGTTCACTGAACATTGAGTCGAATTTAGTATCAGGCCGCGCAGAATCGAAATGTTGGTTTAACGCGGCCTTTTCTTTTAAGGGTGAAGAAATGATTGGGTTGTTGCAGCGGGTGAAAAGTGCCTCGGTAACCGTTAACGATCAAGTAATCGGCAACGCCGGTCACGGATTGTTGGTGTTGGTCTGCGCAGAAAAGGGAGATACGGAAGAGCAATGCGAAAAATTAGCGAAAAAAATGCTCGCCTACCGTATTTTTGAAGATGACAATGGAAAAATGAATAAAAGCGTCACTGATATCGGTGGTGACATTTTGATTGTTTCTCAATTTACGCTCGCAGCGGACACCGCGAAAGGATTGCGTCCCAGTTTTACGCCGGCAGCTGACCCCGAAACCGGCAAAAAACTCTATGAACATTTTGTGAAGAAGGTTGCTGAGAGCGGGTTAAGGACCGAAACGGGAGAGTTCGGAGCCTATATGCAAGTAGCCCTGATCAATGACGGACCGGTAACGATTTGGCTTAAGTGCTGAGTATTGACAAATTTAATATTTGCGTCGAATAATAAATCAGGAGTTGTAGAGGAGGAATGCCCTATGAAAATAACCAGTAAAGATTTTGAGCACGGTCAGTGGATTCCGAGCGAGTGCGCGTACGGGCGATTGATTGACGGTCAATTTGCGTTATCGGAAAACCTCAACCCGCAGCTTAGTTGGAGCGGTCTTCCCGAAGGAACTCAATCAATTGTGCTGGCTTGCATTGATCCGGATGTGCCGACCGATCGCAATGCTTTAAATGCGGACGGCGAAATCCCGGCTGATCAGCCTCGTCGAGATTTTGTCCATTGGTTGATTTGGGATATTGATCCCAGTGTTTCCGAAGTGCAAAAGGGTGAAGCGAGCGTCGGGGATGAAAACACAGGTAAGCGCTTTGCCAAACACATCGGTGTTGAGGCGATCAATGACTATACGTCGGAGTCTCACGTGCATCGTGGCTATGACGGTCCGTGCCCTCCGGGATTCGATGCTCGCGTGCACGGCTACGAATTCCGTGTGTTTGCATTGGATGTCAAGACGTTAGGCTTGCCTGATACCGCTCGGTGGACTGAAGTTCGCCAGCGTATGATGCCTCACGTTTTAGGTTGCGCCATTCTGCAAGGAATCTATAGCCTCAATCCGAGACTTCAACACTAATTGCTGTTTTAAGTATTCGGCTGAACAGAGGTTTTCAGATCTCTGCTCAGCCCTTTTCTATCCATTTTGGTTTTCTATATTTAGTTCATACATCCAGGGGAGACTCTGTGATTTTATTTGAACCAACCGGACAATTTCCCACAACTTCTCCGATTTTCTGAATATTTTCCCCACAGATTGTGGACTAACGAGTACAATCAAGTCTAAGTGTTCCGATACCATATGTTGTGGTTTTTGGAAAGTGAGATTCCATAGATAAAAAGAAGGAGATGGGTGTATGCATTGTCCTTTCTGCAAGCACGAACAAACCCAGGTGATTGACTCTCGCACGAGCGAAGATGGGACGACGATTCGTCGTCGGCGCCGCTGTTTGAAGTGTGAAAAACGCTTTACCACTTATGAACGCGTTGAGCTCTCGATGCCTTCTATTATCAAGCGTGGCGGCGGCCGCTGTGAATATGATCAAAAAAAGCTTCGCGCCTCGATGATGTTGGCTTTACGCAAGCGTCCGGTTTCGCGTGAACGCGTGGATGAAGCGATTAACCGAATTGAACAAAAAATGCTTGCGTTGGGCGAGCGCGAAGTGCGCAGTGATCGTTTGGGCGAACTGGTCATGGAAGAGCTGCGAGGCCTTGATAAGGTGGCTTATGTTCGCTTTGCCAGCGTCTATCGCAATTTTGAAGACGTGCAAAAGTTTGCTGATATGGCTCGCGAGGTCTAATCGGTAATGTTGTCTGATCGAGACTATATGCAAAGGGCTTTGGAGCTTGCCGCCAAGGCTCGTCCTATCAGTCCGCCGAATCCATCGGTGGGCTGTGTCATTGTGCGCGACGGGCTGGTTTTGGGTGAAGGCTTTACTCAGAAAACAGGTTCTGATCATGCGGAAATTCAAGCGATTAAAAATGCTCAAGCCAATGGATTTTCTGTTGAAGGGGCGATCGTTTATGTGACGCTTGAGCCTTGCTCTCATTATGGAAGAACGCCTCCGTGTGCTCTGCGTTTGATTAAAGAGAAAGTGGCGAGGGTTGTCGTTGCTTGTTTGGATCCCAATCCCTTAGTGGCTGGCCGTGGCGTTTCAATGCTCAGAGAGGCGGGCATTGATGTTACTGTCGGGCTTTTACAGCAAGAAGCTTGGCAGATGAATGCGGGATTCATGACGCGGATGACTGAGGGGCGTCCATGGGTTCGTGCCAAGGTGGCGATGAGTTTGGATGGGTACACGGCTTTGGTGAGCGGAGAAAGTCAGTGGATAACGGGGCCTGAGGCTCGTGAAGACGGCAGACGCTGGCGTTGCGTAGCGGGGGCAATTCTCACGGGGGTGGGGACGGTTTTGGCGGATAACCCTTCTCTGACCGCCAGAGTTGATGGACGTCTTCAGGAACGGCAGCCTTTAAAAGTTTTGTTGGACTCGGCTTTGCGAGTGAATTCTGATAATCGTTTCTTTGACGAAGGGCGTGTGTTGGTGGTCTGCGCAAAAATGGACGCGAATAAAGCGCGGGCTTTACAACAGCGCGGGGCACAGGTTCTTCAGCTGGCGGGATCAGACGGTCGGTTGGATCTGAAGGCACTTTTAACTGAATTGGCACGACGCGAGATCAACGAAGTACATGTAGAGGCCGGGGCGCGATTGACCGGAGAGCTGGTGCGACAGGGTTTGGTTGATGAGCTTTTGTGTTACATTGCCCCAAAAATTTTAGGAGCGGGACGTTCCGCGTTTCATCTTCCCGCGGTAGAGCATTTGTCGGAATCGGAAGAGTGGACGATGGTTGAAAGCGCTATCGTGGGAAACGATGTTCGAATGATTTTACGAAAAAGGAAATAAAAAATGTTTACAGGCATTATTGAAGCGATCGGTAAGGTCAAAGAGCCCGAGACGTTGGGCGACGGAGTGCGGCTGACGATTGATACACCCACCGGATGGTTAAAAGGAACGGAAGTGGGTGAGTCTATCGCGGTCAACGGTGCCTGCATGACGGTGGTGAGCATCGATGGAGACACTTTCCAGATCGAAGTGTCTGCAGAGAGTTTGTCAAAGACTTGCGGATTGGATACCTGGGGCGAGGTCAATTTAGAAAAAGCGCTTCGCGTAGGGGATCGTTTGGACGGTCATATCGTGTCCGGTCATGTGGATGGCGTCGGGCAAGTTGAAGTGATGGAGCCCAAGGCGGAAAGTTGGCACTTAGTGGTGCGTGCGCCGATGAAGTTGTCCGCCTATCTGGCCTACAAAGGTTCCGTGACGGTCAATGGCGTCTCGCTTACGATTAATGAAGTCGAAGATACGCCTGTGGGAACTCGCATTTCCATTAATCTGATTCCTCACACCGTAGAAGTAACGACGTTAAAACACTTAAAGGCTCAGGATTGGGTGAATCTCGAAATTGATACGATAGCCCGTTATGTCGAGCGAATGATGAGTTTGAAAAACGACGATGGTCTTTTCTGATGAGGCAACATTATGAAAACGCAATTGTTTAGTCCTTATCAATTGGGTTCGTTGCAGCTGAAAAATCGTATCAGCGTCCCGCCGATGTGCCAATATCAGGCTGAAAATGGGAAGGCCACGACGTGGCACAAAGTTCATTACGGGAAATTGGCCGGTTCCGGTGCGGCGCTAGTGTGCATAGAAGCTGTGGCGGTAACGCCAGACGGTCGGATTACCGGTTCTGATCTGGGGCTGTGGTCTGACGAATTGGCGATGGGACTGGCTGAGATTGTGCAGACCATGCGAGCAATTGACCCGACCACGAAAATTGCGGTTCAAATTAGTCACGCAGGTCGCAAAGCCTCTGGGCGTGCGCCTTGGGTAGGAGGCTATCTCAGCAAAGAAGAAGGGGGCTGGGAAGCTGTGGCGCCATCTGCTTTGAGCGCTGGCGAAAATAGTCCAGTGCCTCGCGAAATGTTGCCCGGGGGAATCGAAGCCATCATCCAGGCTTTTGCCAATGCGGCCGAACGCGCCCAAAAAGCGGGCGTGGATGCCATTGAGATTCATATGGCTCACGGCTATCTTTTACATCAATTTCTTTCACCGATCTCGAACCAACGGACCGATTGCTATGGAGGCAGTTTTGAAAATCGCATTAGATTGCCATTAGCGGTTTTTGACGCGATGAAGAAAGCCGCTCCCGATGTGGAATTGGGCGTTCGCGTTTCTGCCACAGATTGGATTGAGGGCGGATGGAATCTCAAAGAAACCCTTGATTTGCTCGAAGAGCTCAAAAAGAAAGGTTGCGCCTTTGTGGATGTTTCCACGGGTGGTTTGCATGACAGTCAGAAGATTCCGGTCTCTTACGGTTATCAGTTGCCATTTGCCCGGGCGGTGCGTCAACACACCGGCCTGCCTACCATTGCGTGCGGCTTGATAAAGGATGCGCGTCAAGCCGAAAGTGTACTTGTGGAAGGTACGGCGGATTTGGTTGATGTAGGCCGACAGATGCTTTTGAATCCGCACTGGGGTTGGCAGGCTGCGCTGGAATTGAATGAAAAGGTCGGTTTCCCGCCTTCGTATGTTCGAGGCATGCATCTCTAGGAGTGCTAGCGAATTGATTTTTCGTTAATTTTTGTCTGTTTTTGAGGTGTTTAGCGACCTTAAAAACGGTACAATATGCGAATTTAGATAAGAAACAGATTTTCTTCGGAGAAACACAATGTCCATGGACATTATTGAGAATTCTTTAGACGGACGCGGATTGCGCATCGGCATTGTCCAATCGCGTTTTAATGAGTACGCCGGTGAAGGTCTTTTGAAGGCCTGTTTGACAGAATTGGCTCGCCTTGGTGTGGTGGAAGAGGACATTACGCTTATGCGAGTGCCGGGCGCTCTTGAAATTCCTTTTGCGCTCCAGCAATTGGCCGCGACTGAAGAGTACGATGCCTTGATTGCAATCGGTGCGGTGATTCGTGGTGAAACGTACCACTTTGAAATCGTCTCCAATGAATCCGCTTCAGGCATTATGCAGGTGGGATTGGATTTTGATATCCCGATTGCCAATGCGGTGTTGACGACCGAAAACGATGAACAAGCTCAGGCTCGCCTGCAGCAAAAGGGAACGGATGCCGCGCAGGTTGCGGTGGAAATGGCCAATATCCGTAAAGAGTTTGAATACGATATGGACGAAGGTGAGTAACAATGGCTGACGCTAAACTCCATCGCCCGAGCCGTGGTGCTCGTTCGCTTTCCCGTGAGTTTGCCCTTTTGGGTATTTATGAATGGCTTGTGAGTGCGGCCGATGCGGTGACGATCGAACGCACGCTTTTGAGCGTGCTCAGTGACGATGGTGAACCGGTCGCGGGCGCAGCTATTGACGCCGCTGACTTTGAACGTTGCGACAAGAAGCATTTTTCTGAATTGCTCGCCGGCGTGATTGATAACGCAGAGGAATTACAGGCGATTTTCTCCAAACATGTGGATCGTGATATTTCTCGCTTGTCTTTGGTGGAACGTTCCGTGCTTCTTTTGGGAACGTATGAGCTGAAGTTCCACGTTGAAATCCCTTACCGTGTGGTTATTAACGAAGCGGTGGAATTGGCCAAGTTGTTTGGCGGTTCCGATGGCTTCCGTTATGTCAACGGTGTTCTCGATAAAGTCGCCGTCGATGTGCGTGCGGCTGAGGTGGGTGCGAAAAAGTAATTTTATGGGCCCATGCCTTAGCGAAACAGAGCTCATTTCCCGCTTCTTCAATTTCAACATCCCCGGTCAATGGACAACCCAAGGGATCGGGGATGATTGCGCAATCATCCAAATCGGTGACCGCCGTTTGTCTATCACAACCGATACGGTGGCGGGCGGTACGCATTTTTTGCCGGATGCTAACCCTTACACAATTGGACAGAAGTCGCTCGCTGTGAATCTATCCGATCTGGCCGCATCCGGAGCTGTACCTCGTTGTTTTTTCCTTGCGCTTTCTCTGCCTGAAACCGATCCGGATTGGTTAGAAGCGTTTAGTCGTGGATTGTCTGAGTTGGCGCGGCGTTTTAATTGCCCGCTCGTTGGCGGAGATACGACAAAAACGGCAAAAATCGGACACAATCAAGCGCCTTTCAGTATCACGATTACGGCGATCGGAGAAGTGGACAAGGGCCTGACGCGCTCGGGAGCGCGTGTTGGGGATGACATTTGGGTCAGCGGCACTGTGGGTGATGCCTATTTGGCTCTGATGTTGCGAACCGGGCAATGGCAGGGAACGTGTACGGAGTACTTGGCTCAAGCTATGGATACCCCTATGCCTCGAGTCGAACTGGGCTGTTTTTTAAGTCGCTGCGCCACCGCTTGCGCGGATATTTCAGATGGTTTTCTCAAAGATCTGGGAAATATTTTGGCGCGTTCGTCAGTGGGGGCGAGAGTCAATATTGATGACTTGGCGGTGAGCCCTGAACTGGCAGGAAGATCTTTGCAACAAAAGCGTCAGGCCCAGCTTGCCGGCGGAGACGATTATGAACTGGTTTGGACGGCTCCGATCAGCGCTCGGGAGAGCATTGAAAATTATCAAAGAGATTATTGCCGTCGAGGTAAACCGTTGATTTTGTCGCGAGTGGGAACCATTGTTCAAAACGGGTTAACTTTATTGGATAAGAACGGAAGTGAGGTCGAAAATACCTTTCATGGATTTGACCACTTCTCACAATGAAATGTTAGAAAAGTACAGCAGTGACAATCCGGTCAATAAGGTGCGAATGACGATGGCATTTGCTTTCAGTCACCCCGCTCATATGATCGCCTCCTTTTTTGGAAGCGGCGTGATTCGTCCCGCTCCTGGCACGTGGGGGACACTGGCCGGCTGGATTGTTTTTGTCTTGTTGAATCCCTGGATTCCCTATACGGCGTGGTTTTTTATTGTCGCCGTATCATTTTTAGCGGGAGCCTGGGCGTGTCAGAAAACGTCTGATGACTTAGGCGTGCCGGATCATGGTTCAATTGTTATCGACGAAGTATTTGCGATTTGGCTGCTCTTGGCGCTTGTGCCGCCTTCTTTGATTTGGCAGGTGGCGGCTTTTGTTGCCTTCCGTTTTTTTGATATTGTGAAACTGCCTCCCGCAGACTACTTTGATCAAAAAATGAAAAACGGTTTCGGGATCATGCTCGATGATGCCATCGCGGCTTTGTATGCATGGATTGTATTGTTGGTAGCTCAATGGGTGCTCTACTGATATGGAACTTTTTGTAGAACTGTCTGAAAAATTAGGTCAATGTGCTTTGGCGAGCCAATCGATGATTGCGACCGCAGAGTCGTGCACAGCCGGCGCAATCGCCTGTTCTATTACCCAGACCGCAGGCTCAAGCGAATGGTTTGATCGCGGATTTGTTACTTACAGTAATCAATCCAAGGAAGATCTTTTGGGCGTATGTCATGAGACACTCGTTGCTCATGGAGCGGTAAGCGCCGAAACCGCTTCTGAAATGGTTTTGGGGGCATTGGCGAAGTCGCAGGCAACAATGGCGGTAGCCGTGACGGGCATTGCGGGACCGGGGGGCGCTGTTCCCGGAAAGCCTGTAGGAACGGTCTATATCGCCTGGGCAAAGAAAGGAGAAAAGCCTTTGATTAAGTGCTGCCACTTTGATGGTGATCGCAATGCGGTTCGTCAGTCAACCGTTAAAGAAGCGCTCGAAGGCCTGTGCCGCCTAATGAAGACTGTAAAGTGAAAATTATTTGCTAATAAAAGTAATAGAAAATGGATAACTGGTTTAATGTTCTTTGCCTCTTAGCTCTGATCTTTTTAAATGGCGTGTTTGCCATGAGCGAAATCGCCTTGGTGACGAGCAGAAAAGCACGCCTACAAATGAAGATCGATGATGGCAACTCTGGTGCAAAAGTCGCACTGAAGTTAAACGAAGAGCCGACTCGAGCCCTTTCAGCCATTCAGGTGGGAATTACTTCTATTGGTATTTTGTCCGGTATTGTCGGCGAGGCCGCGTTGGCAACGCCTGTGGCCGACTGGCTCAACGCCAGTTTCGGTGTTGAAATGAACACAGCCCGAGCGGTCGGCCTGCTGCTGGTTGTGGTCTTAGTGACCTACTTCTCCATTGTTTTAGGCGAATTGGTTCCCAAGCGTTTGGGCCAAATGAATCCGGAAGGATTGGCTTGCCGAATCGCGCCTCCGATCAATTTTTTAGCCATTTTGATGGCTCCCTTTGTCAAGCTTCTTTCTGTTTCCACAGACATGCTTTTAAAGCTTACCGGTAAAGAGAATGTCGAGGAAGCCGCCGTTACTGAAGAGGAAATTCATCAAATGGTGGTTGAAGGCAGCGAAGCCGGAACCATTGAAGAACAAGAGCGGGATATGGTGCGAAATATTTTCCGTTTGGATGATCGTACGGTAGGCACGCTCATGACACCGCGCAATGAAGTCGAGTGGCTTGATATGCAAGAGAGTGCGAGCGATAACGTGAAAAAGCTTCTGACCTCCAAGCACTCGAGGTTACTCGTTTGTGACGGTTCTCTCGACGATATTAAGGGGCTTTGTTCAACGCGCTATCTGCTCCAACAAATTGTGGATACAGGCAAAGTGGACTTCACGGCGCACATGATCCCGGCCGTGTATGTTCCCGAATCTCTGACGGGCCTTGAAGTGTTGGAAAACTTCAAGAAAAACGATGTGCCTTTAGCGATTGTTGTGGACGAATACGGATCTGTGCAAGGGATTGTGAGCCCGAGAGACGTGTTGGAAGCCATTGCCGGCGAATTTAAGAATGTTCCGGGAGAAGAGGAGTGGGCTATTGAGCGTGAAGACGGTTCGCTTTTGGTCGACGGCATGATGCCGGTGCCGGAACTTAAAGATCAGTTAAATTTGAAGGCATTACCGAATGAGGCTGATGGACGTTACAACACGCTTGCCGGCATGATTATTTGGATGACCGGTCACTTGCCGAAAACCGGTGATGTGGTGACGTGGGATAACTGGCGTTTTGAGGTCGTTGACATGGATGGACGCCGCATTGATAAAGTTCTAGTGTCCTGTCTTGAGGAAAAAACAGAAAATTCGGACAAGAGTGAAAATTCTCAAGATCAATAACTGAAAAGCCGCGCTGAGCGGCTTTTCTTCAAACATTAAGGCAGTTTTTGATACTCTTCTTCACTGACAGGTTCGCACCATTCGTTGCTGCCGCCTTCTGACGGTACTTCAATGGCAATGTGAGCAAACCAACTGTCACTGGCGGCGCCGTGCCAATGTTTGACTTCCGCGGGGATGTTGACGACGTCGCCGGGATGCAACTTGCGCGCCTCCTTGCCCCATTCCTGATAGTAACCACAACCGGCTGTCACCAAAAGGATTTGTCCGCCTTTGTGGTGGATGTGCCAATTGTTGCGGCACCCCGGTTCAAAGGTGACGTTGGCGGTCACAACACCGGTTGTGGTGAGGATATTGAGATAGCTTTGACCTACGAAGTACTTCGCGTAGGCCTCATTCTTATCACCACGTTCAAATGGACCGAATTTTTCTTCCGGCATCTTTCTCCCCTAAGTTATTACGTATGCCGTAAGCATAGGAGGAGTAGGAGAGAAAGTCCGCTACAAGAGAATCGGATTTTTGCTTATTTTGCTCAAAAAAATACCCGGGGCAAGCCCGGGTAGGGAAAGTAAATTTTGAAACTAGAGGCCACGAGCTAGATTAATTTTGTCGCGAGTGTCTTTAGCGACTCGAGCTGCCGCTTCTTTAAAGTCTTCTTCTCTGGAGGCATAAAGGATGGCACGGCTTGAGTTAATCATCATGCCTGTTTTATCAAAAGTGGCGCCCGCATTCACACAGGCGTCAATATCGCCGCCTTGGGCTCCCACGCCCGGAACAAGTAACGGCATATCCCCCACAATGGAACGTACGGCAGCGATTTCATTGGGGTAGGTTGCGCCGACCACAAGACCCAACTGACCGTTCAAGTTCCAAGGGCCGGAAGCTAATTCTGCGACACGCTGATAAATTGGTTTGCCGTCAACGGTGAGCATCTGAATGTCGTTACCGCCGGGGTTGGAGGTGCGGCATAGCAAAATGGCACCCTTGTCTTCGTATTCCAAATAGGGTTGAACAGAGTCAAAACCCATATAAGGAGAAAGCGTAACCGCGTCGGCACCAAAGCGCACAAACGCTTCCTTGGCGTAGTGCTTGGCGGTGGAACCGATGTCTCCGCGTTTGGAGTCTAAGACCACCGGAATCGTGGGGTAGTTTTGATGAATGTAGTCAATAATCGCTTTTAATTCAGCTTCGGCTCCGCAGGAAGCAAAATAGGCGATTTGAGGTTTGAAAGCGCAGGCGTATTGAGCGGTTGCGTCAACGATAGCCGTACAAAATTCGTAATAGCAGTCTTTGGTGCTCTTAATGAATTCAGGGAAGCGATCTTTATCAGGATCCAAACCGACGCAAAGCAATGATTGACTTTCAGCCCAACGATTTTTGAGTTTCTCGATAAAAGTCATGGATCTCTCCAAAAAATTATTGCTGAAAATTGTACTTAAGCTCGCAGAAGTTGCCTACTTCAAGCGAATTTTTGCCTATAGGCGAAAAGCATGGACATTCGGCTGAATAAGCATTTGACGGCTAAGAAAACTGATTTTTATACTCACTGCGTTAAATGTTTTAACGCACGCTTTTCATGAAGTTGAGTTTTTCAACACGGTTAATTTGAGGTTCATTTGTGAACGCAGCTTTCGAGCTTTTTATCGATTCCTTTTGGGATATTTTGCTTCCGGGATTGATCGTCACAATTCCATTGACGGCTCTGTCCTTTGCATTGGCAATGGTTATCGCGGTTATTGTCGCGCTAATTCAATTTGCCTCTGTCCCTATCCTTAACCAAATTGCTCGTTTTTATATTTGGGTTATTCGCGGCACACCGCTATTGGTGCAGTTATTTATCGTTTTTTACGGTTTACCGCACGTGGGTGTACTGATTGATCCTTTTGTTGCCGCTGTGGTCGTGTTTTCCATCAATGAAGGTGCGTACTGTTCAGAAACAATGCGAGCCGCGTTGGAATCTGTGCCTAAAGGACAATTGGAAGCAGGACTTTGCGCAGGTATGACTTGGGGGCAAACGATTCGCAGAATTGTCCTTCCTCAGGCTTTTCGCACGGCATTTCCCACTTTAGGTAATTCTTTGATTTCGATGATTAAAGATACGTCTCTTGCCGCGAATATCACGGTGACGGAAATGTTTATGACAACGCAGCGAATTGTGGCCAGGACCTATGAACCGCTTCTGCTTTATGTGGAAGTGGCTTTGATATATCTGATTTTTTGCACGGTCTTGACCAAGTTGCAGACAAGCGGAGAAAAACGTCTGCAACGTTATGGGAAGCGCTAATTTATGAGTGAAGAAATGATTGAAGTAAAAAATTTACACAAGTCATTCGGTAAGTCAGAAGTCATTAAAGGGATTGATCTGCAGATCAATCAGGGCGACGTTATTTCTATCATCGGACCAAGTGGATCAGGAAAGACCACATTACTGCGCTGTATGAATTTTTTGGAAAAAGCCGATCAAGGTCAGATGATTTTTGATGACAAAACCTATGATATGAGCCGAATATCTTACGGTGATGTTTTAAGTATTCGTAGAAAAACAGCTTTTGTTTTTCAAAATTACAACCTCTTTTTCAATAAAACGGCATTAGAAAATGTAACGGAAGGACTCATTGTTGGCCGTGCAATTGATAAAGAGATGGCTATTGAAAAAGGTCGTGTGTTATTGAAACGAGTGGGGCTCGCTGATCGCGAAAACTATTATCCTTCAGAACTATCTGGTGGGCAGCAGCAACGGGTGGCCATTGCTCGTGCCCTGGCGGTTGATCCCAAGATTATTTATTTCGATGAGCCGACTTCGGCGCTTGATCCGGAGCTTACGCAGGGAATTTTAAATTTAATGCGCGAGCTGGCCGATGACGGCATGACGATGTTGGTCGTCACACACGAAATGGATTTTGCTCGTAATGTTTCCAACAAAGTTTGTTTTATGGATAAGGGTGTTATCGTGGAATTCGGAAATTCAAAAGATCTGTTTAATCATCCGAAAGATTCCAGAACGCAAACTTTCCTAAGAATGGCGTAAAGAAAAGGAAATAATCATGCTAAGTCGTCGCACATTTCAACTGACATTATCTGCAGTATTACTTGGCAGCGTGTTGGGATTAAGCGGTTGCTCAAAAGAGGAGCCGATGGAAAATCAAGCCACGTCTGAAGCGCAAGGCCAAGATCTTTTGGATCAGATTCGCGCCAAAGGAAAATTGGTCATTGCGACAGAAGGAACGTGGTCACCGTGGACATTTCACGATGAAAACGGAAAATTGACCGGTTACGACATTGAGGTTGGGCGGTTAATCGCTCAAAATTTGGGCGTTGAGCCGCAATTTGTCGAGGGCAAGTGGGATGGACTTTTGGCCGGTATTTCCGCCGGTCGTTATGACATCATGATTAATGGTGTCGATATGACTGCTGAGCGTCAAAAGGCTTATCGTTTTACGGATCCTTATGCATACAACCGAACGGTTGCGATTGTGTCAGATCAGAACGATACCGTAAAGTCTATGGCGGATTTGAAGGAAAAACGTACGGCAAATACGATTTCCAGTACCTATGCGGAAATCGCTGAAAGGTATGGAGCTAAAGTTGTCGGCGTGGACGATTTAAACCAGACCTTTGAACTATTACTGAGCGGTCGTATTGATGCGACACTCAACGCAGAGGTGGTCTATTACGACTATAAAAAGGTTCACCCACAGGCCCCTATCAAGATTGCAGCGGTGGCCGATGAAATGACCTCAGTGGGAATTCCGATGAAAAAAGAGGGAACAGAAAAGTTGCAGGCTGAGCTCAATCGGATACTTGGAGAATTGCGAAAATCCGGTGAGCTTAAAAAACTATCCGAATATTTTTTCGGTACGGATATTTCAGAACAATGATTGGTACTAACCACGATTGAAGGAATCAAATTTCTCATGTTAAACTCTGAAAAACTGGATCAAAGATTCGTGTTATGACAGTTGCTTATTTAACCTCCCATTCTTGGTGGTGGTGCTCCTAAAGCGGGTGCCCGAGGTTGTTGCAACAATTTTCTGAAACCCGCCTTAATCAAGAGCGGGTTTATTGTAAGAACGCCATACTCTCCAATCTCACATAAGCCCGCCGGTTAAGAAATTTTTAGGAGTGGCTTATGACTCAATTAAATCCTTTCTTCGGTCAGTTCGGCGGACAATATGTGCCGGAAGCGTTAATCCCAGCGTTAAAGCAGCTGGAAGCGGAATTTTGTTTGGCTAAAGATGATCCTGAGTTTCAAACACAATTTCAATCGCTTCTGAGCGAATATGCCGGTCGTCCGACACCGCTGACACTATGTCGAAATCTGACGCGCGGTACTCGCACAAAGATTTATTTGAAGCGTGAAGACCTTCTGCACGGAGGTGCGCATAAGACCAATCAAGTGCTGGGGCAGGCTCTTTTGGCTAAACGCATGGGTAAGACGCGCATTATCGCTGAAACGGGCGCTGGGCAACACGGTGTGGCGACAGCCTTGGCCTGTGCGCTCATGGGCTTTGATTGCACGATTTACATGGGGGCTAAGGATGTTGAGCGGCAAAAACCCAATGTTTTCCGAATGGAGCTGATGGGGGCGAAAGTTGTGCCTGTTACCGCGGGGTCTGCGACGCTTAAAGAAGCCTGCGAAGCGGCGTTAGATGACTGGGTTAAAAATGTCGATACCACGCACTATCTTCTGGGAACGGCCGCCGGTCCTCATCCTTTCCCGACGATTGTGAGGGAATTCCAAAAAGTCATCGGTGAAGAAGCAAAGAAACAGTTCTTAGCCGTGGAGAAAGTTCTGCCTGATGCGGTTATCGCCTGTGTGGGAGGCGGATCCAATGCGATCGGGCTGTTTAATGATTTCATCGAAAACAAGGATGTTCAGCTGATCGGTGTGGAGCCGGCAGGTTTTGGGATTGCTAGCGGGAAACACGGTTGTGTGCTTCAAACGGGAACGGAGGGTGTGTTTTTTGGCGCTAATTCGTTAAATATGGTCAATGGAAAAGGGGAAATTGAGGAGTCGTATTCAATCGCTGCAGGTTTGGATTTCCCGTCAGTTGGACCGCAACATTGCTATTTGCAAGCGATTGGTCGAGCTCAATATGTGGGTGCTACAGATGTGCAAGCCTTGGAAGCTTTTATGCTCTTGAGTCTTGAGGAAGGCATTATTCCGGCGCTGGAAAGCTCTCACGCTTTAGCCTACGCGATTAAATTAGCTAAACAAAATCCCGAATGTGAACAAAAATTCATTGTGAATCTTTCGGGCCGTGGTGACAAGGACATTTTCCAGGTCTACGAACGCTTCGAAAAAGAAGGCATTATGTCAGACGGTCATTTAACGAGGCAGTCTCTGAAAGTCTTCCAAGAAAAGCACTGTCTTGCCTGAAAAAACGGGCGGTCACAAATGACCGCCCGGACAACGATTGAATCTTATTTTTTTGGAGCATTTTCTAACGCGTATGGCCACTGCAAAATGCCGTACATGTTGTAGACGTTTTTGTAACCGGTGGCTACTAAAATTTTTGAGGCATTCTCCGCTCGAACGCCGCTTCTGCAATGCACGAGAATTTTCTGCTCAAAATCAGGTGCGGCATTGATTTTTGCGCCGACTTTAAGAGTTGGCAGAGGAACGTTAACGGATCCCTTAATGAAGCCTTCTTTAATTCGCTCAATGGGATTTCGCACATCAATGACCACCACGCCGTCCTGAATCATTTTGATCGCTTCGGAAGGAATGACTTTGTGGTAGGCGGGATTTTCAAATGTGAGTGGTGTGGCCGGTTGAGGATTAACCGGTTCAAGCGCATGAGAGGCCCCCGTCATCAAAAATGAGCCGAGAATGATTGGAAAGAAAACACTGCGACGCATTTCAAACTCCTTATTTAAAAAGAAAGGCAGCGTTGAAACACTGCCCCTCTTTTAGTGATGCTTAACGATTGGTGTAATCGTCAATCGGAATGTACTTTAATTCTTGAGTATCTCGGAATACCTTAGGTTCAGGCAATTCCGGCATTTCAGGAATTGTCGCATCCGATTTTCCAAGCACGGAATGAAGCTTAGCTTCATCAAGTTCCTTGCACCATTTACCAACCACGATCGTGGCGATGCCGTTACCGATAATGTTGGTTAAAGCACGGGCTTCAGACATGAAGCGGTCAATACCCAAAATCAGCGCTAGGCCGGCAACAGGCACGTGACCCACAGCAGAAAGAGTCGCCGCTAAAACAATGAAGCCCGAGCCCGTCACGCCGGCGGCGCCCTTACTTGTCAGAAGCAGCACGGCCAAAAGCGTTAGCTCTTGCATGAGCGTCATTTCAACATCACAGGCTTGCGCGATAAAGACCGAAGCCATCGTCAGATAAATCGCGGTCCCGTCCAGATTGAAGGAGTAACCCGTGGGGACCACAAGGCCGACAACGGACTTGCTTACACCGGCTTTTTCAAGCTTATCCATAATCTTGGGCAAGGCGGATTCAGAAGAAGATGTGCCCAACACGATGAGAAGCTCTTCTTTGATGTAGCAGATGTACTTCCAGACGGAGAATCCGGCGTAACGGCAAATCGCACCCAGTACAACAAAGATGAAGAGCAAACAGGTGAGGTAGAACGTACCCATGAGTTCTGCCAACGGCAGAAGTGACGACACACCGTACTTACCGATCGTGAAGGCCATGGCGCCGAATGCTCCGATGGGGGCGACCTTCATGATCATGTTGACGATTTGGAAAAGAATTTGCGAGCTCTTTTCAATCACGTCAAAAACGAGCGTGCCTCGCCCGCCGAATTTATGCAAGGCGATACCGAACAGAATCGAGAAGAAGAGCACTTGAAGGATATTGCCCTCGGCGAAGGCGCTTACAACCGTGTTCGGAATGATGTTCATTAAAAATTCGGCTGTGGATTCCATCTTGTCGCCGGAGGTGTAAACAGCAACCGAGCCCGCATCAAGCGAAGCAGGGTCAACGTGCATACCGCGGCCGGGGCCGAATGTGTTAACGAGAACTAAGCCGACAACAAGCGCAATCGTGCTGACCACTTCAAAATACAAAATGGCCAAGCCGCCGGTTTTGCCCACTTTTTTCATGTCTTCCATACCCGCGATGCCTGTGACGACAGTACAGAAGATCACAGGAGCGATGATCATTTTGATCAGTTTGATAAAGCCATCGCCCAAGGGTTTCATGGAGGCACCGAGTTCCGGGTAAAAATAACCCAGCAGCACGCCAATGATGATCGCGCAGATCACTTGGAAGTAAAGAACCTTGTAGATCGGTTTTTTCATTTTTCCGTCCTTTCAAAAAGGGCGGGTACTTCGATCTCAATGAGGAGGTGAGGGAGATCAGAAGCCCACAAGAGTTGTAAAGAGAGCGCCAAAATTTGACGCACGTCGTGAATTGTACGGGTTATCCCTGTATTTTTTCAATAAGTAAACCGCCTGATGTTTTTTCTGTGAGGATGTTTATCAAGTTTTCGCTTTGTGTTTGAGGAACCGAAACCGTGAACACTGCGTCCATTCCAAAGTCTTTTTCGAGAATTTTGGCGTGATGAAGCTCGAATTCTCTTAGTGCGATATTGACAAACGGGTGTTCAAGGGTAAATTTCAGCCGGTCGCAGGGAACACATTCGGCGATGGGGAGCGTCTCAAGACCTAACTTCACCAGACCCTGATAGGCTCGAACAAGGCCGCCTGTTCCCAAAAGAATTCCGCCAAAATAACGGGTGACAACGGCTGCAATTTCTCCGACGTCGCAATGTAAAAGCACGGTGAGCATGGGGCGCCCGGCCGTTCCTTTAGGCTCCCCATCATCGCTCGCCCCCACTTGAGCGGTACTGCCCGGTCTGCCCGCCACATAGGCCCAGCAATTATGCGTTGCCTGAGAGTGTTCCTCGCGAACAGAATCAATGAATGCCTTGGCTTCTTCGGGCGTGCTCACCCGAGCCATCGTCACAATGAAACGTGAACGATGGATGGTTTCTTCGGCTCGGTGGATTTCTCCCGGAGCAAGATCGGGGACGTTGTAACGATCAGCCATTGTCTATACAAGAAATGGCCCGGGAAAGAACATCTCTTTCTCGGGCTCATTTTCAGATCATGCGGTTAATACCGATTACATCATCGGCATGCCGTCCATGCCACCCATGGCCGGAGCCACAGGTTGCTTGTCTTCAGGAATATCACCGATCATGCAGTCGGTGGTGAGGATCAAGCTGGCGACAGAAGCGGCGTTTTGCAAGGCCGTGCGGGTCACCTTGGTCGGATCCAAGACACCCATGGCGACCATGTCACCGTATTCGCTCGTTTGAGCGTTGAAACCGTAGTTGCCTTCACCGTTGGCCACAGCGTTGACGACCACGCTCGGTTCCAAACCGGCGTTGCCGACGATTTGACGCATCGGTTCTTCCATGGCGCGCAACACGATCTTGATACCGGCGGTTTGTTCTTCGTTATCGCCCTTCAATTGAGCAACAGCCTTTTGAGCGCGAACGAGGGCAACACCACCTCCCGGTACCACACCTTCTTCAACAGCGGCGCGAGTGGCATGCAAGGCATCGTCAACACGAGCCTTCTTTTCCTTCATTTCAACTTCGGTAGCAGCGCCGACCTTGATCAAAGCCACACCGCCGGCCAACTTGGCCACACGTTCTTGGAGCTTTTCACGGTCGTAGTCGCTTGTCACGCTTTCAATTTGCGTGCGAATGTTCTTCACACGAGCTTCGATGGCTTCGGGGTTGCCGGCGCCGTTGATGATCGTGGTGTTTTCCTTATTCACTTCAACGCGCTTGGCTTGACCCAAGTGTTCGAGCGTAGCCTTGTCGAGAGACAAGCCGATATCCTTCGTGATGAGCGTGCCGCCAGTCAAGATGGCGATATCTTCCAACGTGGCCTTGCGACGATCACCGAAGCCCGGCGCCTTGACAGCGCAAACCTTCAAGATGCCGCGCAAGCTGTTGACCACGAGCGTAGCCAGAGCTTCACCTTCGAGGTCTTCACAGATGATCATGAGCGGACGACCGGCCTTGGCAACTTGTTCAAGGATCGGGAGCAAATCACGAATGTTGCTGATCTTTTGGTCATGCAACAAGATGTACGGATTTTCGAGCACAGCGACTTGCTTGTCCGGGTTCGTAATGAAGTACGGAGAGAGGTAGCCACGGTCAAACTGCATACCTTCAACCACATCCAATTCATTCTTCAAGGACTTGCCGTCTTCAACCGTGATAACGCCTTCCTTGCCAACCTTGTCCATGGCTTCGGCGATGATTTCACCGATTTCCGTATCGCTGTTAGCGGAAATAGAACCCACCTGGGCGATTTCCTTCGTGGTGGTCACGGGCTTGCTGATCTTCTTAAGTTCAGCGATGGCGCATTCAACAGCCTTGTCGATACCGCGCTTCAAATCCATCGGGTTCATACCGGCGGCGACAAACTTCATGCCTTCAACAACGATGGCTTGAGCCAAAACCGTAGCGGTCGTCGTACCGTCACCGGCGTTGTCATTGGTCTTGGAGGCGACTTCACGAACCATCTGAGCGCCCATGTTTTCGAACTTATCCTTGAGTTCGATTTCACGAGCAACCGTCACGCCGTCCTTCGTGACCAGGGGGCTGCCGAAGTTGCGATCCAACACAACATTACGACCCTTCGGGCCCAACGTCACTTTAACGGCATTAGCTAAAATGTTGATGCCGCGAACCATGCGGACGCGGGCGTCATCACCAAAAAGAACTTGCTTAGCAGTCATGGGTTATTACTCCAACTAATAAATCTGTACTTGCGGAAAAATTATTCCAACACGCCCATGATGTCTTCTTCACGCATCACGAGCAATTCTTCACCTTCAACCTTAACGGTTTGGCCGGCGTACTTACCGAAAAGAACGCGGTCGCCCACTTTCACATCCATCGGGATGATCTTGCCGGAGTCGTCGCGCTTGCCGGGACCGACAGCCAACACTTCACCTTGGTCGGGCTTTTCACCAGCGCTGTCCGGGATAACGATGCCGGCGGCAGTCATACGTTCACTTTCCAGGCGCTTGACGATCACGCGGTCGTGCAGAGGACGAATTTGCATTTGGAATGTCTCCTAACGAAATAATTCAAAATCGAATCTAAAAAGACCCGCAGAGGGTCAATTTTTGAGCAATTTGATTGTGATTGCGGGACAATATGCGCAACCCAAAACATTGCTCCCTTAAACTATTGCTTCATATGGGGATGCTTTTTTCGATTTCAAGGGTAAGGTTTAAAAAAGATGAAAAAAATCGCCCAAGCCTGTTGTGTAATGCTATTAACCTATTGTTTTTCTTTAGGAATGGCATGCGCGCAAAATTATCTTCCTCCTACGGTCAAAGATGCGTTGCGCTCAGGTGAGCTGTCTTCTTCACAAATGGCGGCTAGCGTCGTACCTCTCAATGATGGTGCGCTTCGCTTGTCTTGGCGAGATCATGTCAAGGTCACGCCGGCGTCAACCGAAAAAATGGTGACAACCCTGGCAGCTTTAGAGCTTTTAGGTCCCGATTGGCGATGGAAAACGGCTTTTTCTTATGAAGGGAGTATCGTCAATGGGGTTTTGCACGGAACGCTCTTTATTAAGGGAGGCGGAGATCCCAAGTACGTGTCAGAAAATCTTTGGCGTGACCTTTCCCGTTTGAAGTCATTGGGGATCGATGGCATTGATGGCGATGTAGTGATCGATCGAAGCTATTTTGAAAAAGACCGGCAAGATCCGGAATTTGAAGAAGATTGGGACAGACCGTATACCGCTGCGGCCGATGCGGCTTTATTTAATTACAGCTCAATCGCTTTAACGATTTCCCCGCAAAAAAATGAGAAAAAAGCCCTTGTGACCGTATCTCCTCAAGTACCGGGATTAATTGTTCCTAAGACGGTGCCGCTTTCTAGTCAGAAGGGCTGTGTGCGGTGGCGTCAGGCATTGGAACTGGATACGGACAATCCCTGGAGACCAGATTTTGAAGGGGCCTTACCGTCAGGGTGTGAAGAAAAAGTGTTGTCTTATTTGGTCTCGGATGCCAACGGCTATTGGCAGGCTTACTTAAGAACGCTGAGCTCGCAAGTGGAACTGATTTGGCAAGGCAAGGTTCGCGAGGGGAAGGTTCCGCCACAAGCCGTCGGTTTGTTTGACGTGTGGTCTGATGATTTGGGATCGTTGGTTAAACTCACCAATAAATTCAGCAACAATGTTTTTGCCAAACATATTTTGTTAACCCTGGCGGCTAAGGATAATCCTGATATTCCCGCCGATTACCCTCGAGCTCGCTCCATCCTGAACGCATGGCTTCAGTACGCAGTGCAAATTCCGTCGGGCGAAATTTCAGTGGTCAATGGATCCGGACTGTCTCGTCAAAGTCGAGTGACTGCACGAGCCATGACAAAACTTATTGCATATGGTTGGAAGAGCCCGAGGATGCCTGAATGGATTAGCTCGTTTCCCATTTCAGCCATGGATGGAACAATGTCAAAGCGTCTGGTCGCTCCCGGTCATGCTTACATGAAAACCGGTTTAATGAATAACGTGAAATCCGCCGGAGGGATGATCCAGGCAAAAAGCGGAAAACGTTATGCGGTTTTCGCGGCGGTTGAGGGGAAGAACGCCACTAAAACAGATGCGCCGATTGATCGCCTGATTGAATGGGTTTATTTCAATGGGTAGAAGAAAGCCGCGAGAAAGTTTCGCGGCTTTGGCGAGAGCTTAGTCAAACAAGTGTTTCAGACACGGTTCGACTTGTACACCTTCTCTGGAGTCATCGCCGGATTTATAGGTGTAGTCGATCGCTAAGCTGACGAAACGCATCGCAATGAGCGTAGCATCTCGAAGTGTTTTACCCTGCAAAATAGCGCCGGTCAGCACGCTCGTAAAAAGATCGCCCGTACCACAGGTGGCAAACGGGATGCGAGGTGTTGAATGCTCTGAGTAGGTTTGGGTGCCCGCATCGTAGCAAGAAACTTTAATTTGTCCGGCCTCTGCGGGCACGCTCGTAATGACGACCTTTTGATGATCATTAGCGGCAAGCTTTTCACACAGTGCGTTTAATTCATCAGAGCTTGGAATAGAAGTCTCATAGGATTGACCAAGCAGGAAGCAGGCTTCAGTGTAATTCGGCGTAATGATGTCGGCTTCACGCACAAGAGAGCGCATGCTTTCTACAAATTCTTCGCTAATGGTTGGGTACAACTTCCCATCATCGCCCATAGCGGGGTCCACAATAACTAAAGCGTTTTTCCCATGTCGCGCAAAACGTTTAATGGCTTCCTGGACAACGCCGATTTGGGCGGTGTCGGCGAGAAAACCGCTGTAGATGCAATCGTAAGAAAAACCGAGCGATTCCCACTTATCCATGAAACCTTTCATTTTCGGCGTGAAGTCCGAGAATGTGAAGTCACCGTACGTAAAGTTATTGCTGAACAATGCTGTCGGGAAAGGACAAACTTGGCTGCCCATTGCCGAGATAACTGGAATGGCGGCGGTGAGCGAACAACGACCGAAAGAGCAAAGGTCGTGAATGGCGAGAACGCGTTTGGTGTTCATGTTAATTCTCCGCAAACAAAGCGAATTAAGATCCACAAAGGGAAATTCTTAAGTTTAGTCTGATTTTTAATCGAGAGATCAAATAATCAGAAGATTTGAGAAAAAACGAAAACTTTGAGTTAGCTCAAAAGAAAAATTAGTCGACAAAAATAGTTTGCCTAGTGGTATAAAAATCTTGAAACTAAAAATGATTAATCTATTGAATTAAAAGGATATTTTTCGGTCAATTGGAAAAAGTCCCAAAAGATTGTCGAACCTGTCTTTAAGCAGAAGTGCCTAGCCACTTGAGGAAATCAATTCTCTGTAAATTCATTTAAAGATCAACAATGCCGAAGCTTTGCTGTGTTTGTTGAAATATGTCGTTTTGAAATATTGTTTTGTCGGCATTTTGTTGAAACTTTTCGACTATTCGATGAACTTTCCTTTGTATTCATTAACTTGTGACAAACATCGGAATCAATAAACTGTGTCCGAACAACTCGAGCAATGGGGCTCAGTTGCATTTGATTACGGACTGGCGGTAACGGGATGATCATGGTTGAGAGACCAAACACCGAAAACCGCGACAAGGAGATAAAAATGACCTTTAAGGCAAAGATGACAGCTTTGGCGGCAATGTTGGCCGCTGCCGGTGTTATGGCTCAGGCGCAAGCCGCGGAAGTTTATAACGTGGGTTCGAATATGGCGTTTGCTCCGTTCGAATTTGTGGATGAAAACAATCAGCCGGCCGGCTTTGAAATGGAATTGATCGTCGCGATTGCTAAAGTTCAAGGCGCGGAAGTGAAGCTGCACAATGTTCCTTTCGACGGTTTGATTCCTTCTTTGCAAACCGGTGCTATTGATATCGCCATGTCCGGCATTACGATTACCGACCAACGTAAGCGTCGTGTACTGTTCTCCACTCCGTACTATCAATCGGGTTTGGCCGTGATGGTTCGCGAAGCGGATAAAGATAAGTACAAGACTATCGACAGTGTGAAAGGTAAGACGCTTTGCGCGCAGATCGGCACTACCGGCGCCATTACCGCTCGTAAGTTCTCCGGCAAGAATGTGAAGGAATTCAATAACGCGCCGGAAACCTTCATGGAATTGCAAACGGGCGGATGCGACGCTGTGGTGCACGATAAGCCTGTGATGGACTACTATATGGCTCGTCGCGGCACAAAGGGTGTGTTCCGTTTGCCTGAAGTCTTGTCAGCGGAGGATTACGGCATTGCGGTGGCTAAGGACAACCAAAAATTGGCCGATTGGTTAAACGCTGGACTTGAAAAACTCAAGGCAAGCGGAGAATACGATAAGATCTACACGAAATGGTTCGGCGCTCAGAAGTAATGGGTGAGAACCTTCGATTGGTAGAAAGGATCCAAAAATCATGAAAAAGTTTTTACTCTCACTGGCAGTGAGCGCGGCGCTTGTAACGGGCGCTCAGGCGGCAACGATCAACGTCGGCACGGAAGCGACATTTGCTCCGTTTGAATTTATGGACGAGCAAACGAAAGAACTCACCGGCTTTGACATGGAAATCATTGAAGCGGTTGCCAAAGAGATGGGGGATACGGTGCGTGTGCACAATATGGGCTTTGACGCTCTGATCCCGTCGTTGCAAACTGGCATTATCGATGTAACCGTGGCGGCTATGACGATTACGCCGGAACGTCAAAAAAGAGTGGATTTTACGGATCCGTACTACCAGTCCGGTCTTGTGATCATGATTCGCAAAGACGACACTGGTAAATACAAGGATTTCACAAGTCTTGAAGGCACTCGTCTTTGCGCTCAAATCGGGACAACCGGAGCCATGATGGCCAAACGAGTGAAAAACGCCAAGGTGACGGAATTTAACAGCATTACCGAAGCGTTTATGGAATTGAAAACCAAGGGTTGTGAAGCCGTGATTAATGACAAGCCGGTTGTGGATTATTACCTGGTGCGCCGGGCGGATAAGACTGTGACCACGGTGCCTCAGGTGTTTGATGCCGAGCATTACGGCATGGCCGTTAAGCAAGGCAATAAGGCGCTCGTTGAAAAACTCAATGAAGGTCTTAAGCGTATTCGCGCCAATGGCGTATACGACAAGATCTACGCGAAGTGGTTCGGAACGAAATAACCCTATAAAACAGACAGGAAAAAATGTTTGATTTTCAACTTATCATCGATTCGCTGCCTCTGCTTTTCCAAGGCGCCTGCGTTACGGTGCAGATTACAGCGATCAGTGTGGGCCTAGGTTTGCTCTTTGGCCTTTTTATCGGTATCGCTCAGATCTCGCGCGTTGCCTTCTTCAGAATCCCTGCGAAAGTTTACGTGGACTTTTTGCGTGGCACTCCGTTGTTGGTCCAGATCTTCATGATCTACTTCGCGCTGCCGCTTTTAATCGGGACGCGTATTGATCCGTTTATTGCGGCCATCGTAGCGTGCAGTATCAACAGTAGTGCGTATATTGCCGAAATTTTCCGCGCAGGCATCCAGTCGATTGATAAAGGGCAGATGGAAGCCGGTCGTTCATTGGGTCTTAATTGGTCTCAGACGATGCGCTTTATCATTATTCCGCAAGCTTTTAAACGCATCATTCCACCACTTGGCAATGAATTTATCGCCATGTTGAAGGATTCGTCTTTGGTGTCTGTGATCGGTTTCGAAGAATTGACTCGCCAGGGTCAGTTAGTGATTGCCAGCACCTACGGGGCCATGGAAATTTGGACCGCCGTCGCGTTGATTTACTTACTCATGACCATGCCGATTACCCGTTTGGTCGCTTATTTGGAAAAGAGGTTCAAGTCAAATGATCGTAATTAAAGACTTAAAAAAGGCCTTCGGCGATCACGTCGTCTTGCCTTGTGTGAATATGGAGATTAAAGAGCGCGAAGTGGTGGTGATCATCGGTCCTTCGGGTTCCGGCAAGAGTACGCTTTTGCGAAGCATTACGCACTTGGAGCAACCCACTGCGGGCAAGATTTTCATTGCCGGAGAGGAGGTTGATGATAAAACTAATATTGACCACATCCGTGCGGAAGTGGGTATGGTGTTCCAGCACTTTAATCTTTTTGAAAATATGACAGTGCTGCAAAATCTGACCCTGGCTCCGATTCAGGTCAGAAAGATGAGTAAGGAAAAGGCTGAAGAAATTGCCTATCGACTTTTGGATAAAGTGGGATTGCGCAATAAGGCTGATCAATATCCTTCTCAGCTCTCAGGTGGTCAAAAACAGCGTGTGGCGATTGCCCGTGCTTTGGCGATGCGCCCGAAAGCCCTGCTTTTTGACGAACCGACCTCCGCTCTGGACCCTGAAATGGTTAAAGAAGTGCTTGATGTGATGAAGCAACTGGCCAAAGAAGGGATGACGATGGTGGTGGTTACTCATGAAATGGGTTTTGCCCGTGAAGTCGGTGATCGTGTGATCTTTATGGACGGCGGCAGCGTCGTTGAAGAAGGAACGCCGGATCAGATCTTCAGTCATCCGCAACACAACCGCACAAAAGCTTTCTTGTCTAAAGTGCTCTAGACATTACGTCGTTTGTGCGAGAGAGGCCGAGAGGGGAAATTCTTCTCGGCTTTTTCTTTAACGTTCAATCAGTTCAATCGCTTCCTTCCCGGTGATGTGATCAATGGCGATATCTATGATGGTAATGTAGTGGATTTTCTGCTCTGCCTCTGCCCTTCCTTCTGCATGAAAATCCGGTGCGAATTTTTCAACGAGTTTTTCCAAAATCCGGCGCTTTTCCTCAGGATCAGTGACAAAGCGCGCAGTGCCGAAAACGATTACGCTTCTGAAATAGCTCGTCAATTTTTCAGGATGAATTTCATCCTTATCGACCACGCAAAGAGAAACGTTGGGATGAGCCTTTAAAGCCGAGATTTTATGACCAATCGGCGCGCTGTGAACGTAGATGTGGTTGTCACAATAAACGGGACTGATTGGAACAGCGTAGGGGTAACCGGTTATGTCATCTTGGATAGAAAGAACGGCATGACCGCATTTTTGCAAGATCTCGATGGCGCGATCATTTGAAATTTGTTGCAGTTGTCTGCGCATTTTGGGAAACATGTGAGTTCTCCTTATTGAGTGAGTTTCAGACCGACAATGCCGATAAAAATCAGAGACAGGAAGAGCAGCCGCGCAAAATTAACGGGTTCATTGAAAAGAAGAATGCCTAAAACCACCGTTCCCAAAATTCCGATTCCGGTCCAAACAGCGTAAGCCGTGCCGATAGGGATGACTTTGAGTGATTGAGCTAAAAGAAAAAAACTCGAAATCATCACGACAATTGTGATGACAGAGGGAATAAAACGGGTGAATCCGTGAGAATATTTCAGAGCGATTGCCCAGCCGATTTCAGTCAGACCGGCCAGAAATAGGAGTAGCCAAGCCATAAAAGTCCCTTTATGGGGCCGTCCCCGATGGTGCAAAGAGCGGTCGTCCGCTGGCGGGGAAGTATATCAAATCATGGAGCTTGAATCGCACTCATTTTGATGGTGTTACAGATATCAAGAGCCTGCATCGCACAATAAGTACTCTTGAGGTACTGACGGTAGGCCAGGCCACAACCCACAACACCATTGTGAATACCTGCCATGGCAACGCTTTTGAGATAGCGTACGAGCTCTCTAAACTCTTTTGCCGACAAAGTCAGATGTTGAGTTAATTTGAAAAGACAAGTCGGTTTAGCGCCTCCAAACGTATGTCCTTCGCATGCTTTCAGAATAGCCGTTACTTCTTCGCGCCTAAATTTGAATGCCATGACAATGTCTCCTTGGTTTTCTCGAAAAATAGTGTCTCAAGATTTCACCGTAACAACGTTCGCTAGTTGTTAAAAAATTAAACAGAAACACTCAAGTAAAAGCCCGTAACGCATAAATCTGGGGGCAAAATGTCGATGTGGTTATTTGCAAAAATGTTGTCTCTGGAAACAAAGCGTTGCAAACGCCCGCGAAAAGCGGGCGCGAAAGAAAACCATTGAAGATTATTTTGTTATTTCGTTGACGATAGCCAACGCATTTAATGTTCTTGGGAACCCAATGAATGGCATAGCCACCATAATGGTGTCAATGAGATCTTGTCTTGTGTTGCCGACACTTAAATTTCCGCCGGTGTGCGCGCGAAGCTGGGGTTCACAGCCACCCAAGCACATGATGGCGGTAAAAGTGATCAATTCTCTGGCTTTGAGATCCAAACCGTTGCGTGTATAGAAATCACCAAAACAATAGGCGGTCAAGGCTTGTTTATTAATGTAGGCAAGTTCCTCCGGAGTTGAAGCGTGCATTTTGTCAATGGCTTCGCCGAAAATACCTTTTTGAACCGCCAGTCCTTTTTCGAATCGTGTCCTTTCATTGACAGTGCTTTGAGAGGCGGGGGTTGGATTTTGTCCCAGGGTGTTTAATGCGGCATTGATTTCAATGAGGGCGCTTTCAACGCGAGTGATGCCGATATAGGGTGCGCATTGGTAGAGTGTTTCCTTGATTTCAACGACAGTCATCCCGGCTTTTAAAGCTTCTTGAGTCGCCCGGGCTAAGCGTGTCTGTGCTGCCATGGTCGTAAGCGCCGCCAGGGCGATCATCGAACGGGTTTTAATCGGCATCTTCCCAGCTTTGGGCATTTCTACATTTAAAAGATAATCTTCGATCGCAGCAAAATCCGGATCCGTTTGCTTTAGTTCCGAATTTGAGTTTGGTGTTGCTGAGGCTTGCGCGGCAAATGCCGCGGGAATGATTGATCCACTCATCAGTAAGGTCCTTCTCTTCATAACATTCTCCGAAATGGGATGTGTTTATGGCGAGTTTAGAAGGCGAATGCTTTTAAGACTTCATCATATTGATCAAAATATTGCCCAAAACTGGAAATGTGCATTGATTGGGTTGATAAAGTTTTTGTTCTTTTTAGGCAAAACTGGCGCCCTATGTTTTGTAATAATGTGTGAACAGAGAGAAATAGGCAAAAATCGGCTTAATTTTGCATTGACGACAATTGGGATTCTTGCCAATATTGGACACTAGCGAGGTGTCATGATGCAAACTGAAAAACTTGAAAAAATCAATGCTGAACTTCGGCAAATTATGTTTGAAAAGGTCCATCAGCTGGGCACTTTCCCAACATCGATTCCCGGTTTATCCCTTTCTCGTCGTGAAGAGGGGAATTGTTCGGGAGCGAGTATTTATTCAATGAGTCTGGGCTTCATTGTGAATGGTCAGAAACGCTCCGTGATCGGTGATAAGGAATATGTATACGGGAAAAATAATTGCCTAGTGGTGGGGGTCGATGTGCCCGCATCTTTTTGCACGATTGGAGCGACTCACGATCATCCATTTCTTTCCATCAGTGTGGAAATTGACCGGCTGGTTTTGTCCGATTTGATTATGCAATTGGACGAACTACACGCTACGCCCAAGGGGCTGTCCAGTCAGGCGCTTTGTGTGGGCGAGGTCAATGAGGATGTGTGGGATGCGGTTTTGCGCCTGATGCGTCTTTTGGATAACCCGGTAGAAGCCAAAGTGCTTGCTCCCATGATTATTCGGGAAATCTATTTCCGTGTTCTTCAGACACCTTGGGGCGTGACATTGAGAGACTTCAATGCTAGGCAAGGGGCCAGTGTGCAAATTACCCGTGCCATTGCGTGGCTGAAAGAAAATTTCTCCTCTCCGTTGAGCGTGCCTGAATTGGCAGATAACGTGCATATGGCTGTTTCGACATTTCATCGGCATTTCAAAGAGGTCACTTGCATGACGCCCCTGCAGTTTCATAAGCGTTTGCGTTTGCATGAAGCCAAGCGCTTAATGATGACTGAAAAAATGGATGCGACGACCGCCTGCTATGCAGTCGGCTATGAAAGTCCCAGCCAGTTTAACCGTGAATACAAGAGAGAATTCGGCCGACCTCCGTATCGCGACATTAAACAACAACGACAATTAGGTCGTGGGGACTCTGCGATGATGGCTTCTCAATAAGACTAAAATATCGAGTTTGTTTTGACGATTAGCGGAAAGGATTTCGAGTGATTGGCACGCTGATGATTATTTCGTTGGTATTGGCGGCGTATGCGATTTTAAGTTTTGCTCTGCCTTTTAAAACCAAGTGGTATGTGAAGCTGGGACTGGCTGTCTTTTTCTTGGTAATCAGCCAGAAGTTTACCTATTACTACTATGTGGGCGGCCACATGTTTAATCCTCAGTTGTCAGAAAGCACACTGACGATTTGGGAAACGCTCTTTAACATTATTTTGGTGCTGGTGCCGCTTCTTGTAGTGAAGGATGTCCTTTTTTGGGTGGTGAAGTTCGTCAATAAGGCCACAAATTCCAATGTGCCTTGGCCCATGAAAGACTCAAAGAATCGTTGGCTGCTTTTGATTTTTTCAGTAGCGGCAGCGATTTCAGGTACTCACTATGCGCTTACTGTGCCGACGGTCAACCGTGTTGAAATTACGTTGGACCGTTTGGCTCCGGAATTTGACGGCTATCGCATCGTTCAGTTGGCCGATCTCCACGTGGGGCAACTCTTAAAGCGCCCGTGGCTTGAGGCGGTGATTGATTCCACGAATGAACTGGATGCCGACGCGGTGGTGCTTGTCGGTGACATGATTGAGGGGCCGGCTTCTGTTCTTGCTCCGGAAGTTGAAGCCTATGGAAGAATCAAAGCCAAAGACGGTGTTTATGGTGTGACTGGGAATCATGAATGGCATCATGGCGCAAGCGGTTGGCTGAAGTTTTTTGAAGAAAAGGGTGTCAAGATGCTTGAAAATAAACATCACGTGATCACCCGAGGTGAGGCCCAATTGGTTTTGGCCGGTACAACAGATTGGTCCGCTCAACGTTACGGATCGCAGGGCGCTGATTTGCAAAAAGCATTGTCCGGAGCGCCTGACGCAGCCACGGTTTTGTTGGCTCACCAACCGAGGGGCGCTAAAGCATTGAAAAATGTCGATTTGCAGTTATCCGGTCATACTCACGGCGGTCTTTATGCGTTACTGCAGCCAATCGTGGCCTACTTTAATGACGGTTTTGTTGCAGGGCTATATCAGGCCAATGAGACCACACAACTCTACGTTTCGAGAGGGACTGGGCTTTGGACCGGCATGGCCTTGCGGGTCATGGATCCCTCCGAAATTACGGAGATTGTTCTAAGGTCAAAACCGGTTCCGAAAGTCAAAGACAAATAAGAGAGAACGGCCCATTGGGCCGTTTGCATTAATAGTGTTCGAGCGGCGCTCGCAACTGAATATCTCTTTCGGTTGGAAGATTGTCGAATTTGATTTTATAAGTGGATGTTTTGAGATTAACGTCTGTGATGGTTCCAATGCCAAACGTCGGATGCTTGATGCGATCGCCGATGCTAAAGACAGTGTTGATGCTTTGTTGAACCAGGCGTTGAACCCGTCCTTCAAAGCTTTGCGGTAATTCACGAACAAAGACTATATTTTCCTGTCCCGCGTCGAAAATGAAACGGGATGGAAGTTTAAAAACATTGTCATTTGAGAAACCTTCGCTGTCACTTAAAAATAGACCGCAGATCGCGCGCGTCATGGCGACATAGGCGATACGTCTCTCCTCGTCCATCTCTTCGGCTGTTGTAATTTTTCGGGAAGGAAATACGCTTTCATTGAGCCCGCAGATAAACACGTAGGGAAATTCCATTCCTTTTGCGGTGTGAACGGTCATCAGTTTTACGGCTTTTTGTTTATCTTTGCCGTCAAGGTTGCTCAAGAGAGCCGCTTTGGTCAAAAAGTCTTCCAATGTGGCATCAGGATCCTGTCCGGCTTCTTCGACCGCTCGTTTCAGTTCTGCAATGTTATCGAGCCGCTCCTGATCGGATTGAAGGCGAAGGTAATTTTCGTATCCGCTTAAATCCATGACTTTTTGCAAAAGTGTTCCCAGAGGGACGCGGTTGAGGCTTTCTTTAACCGATTCAATGGCGTGAATGTACTGTTTGGCGCCGGATCCGCGAAAAATGTCTTGTTCAATGGTTCGTTTTAGCGCTTCATAAAGACTGCAATGCTCGGACTGCGCAAAAGCTTTTAAAAAATTGAGTTTCTTTTTGCCAATTTTCCTTGCCGGCAAATTGATGGTTCGTAAAAAAGCAATATCATCGCCAGCTGTCAGCATCCGCAGATAAGCGATGCAGTCCTTAATTTCCGCCCGAGCGTAGAACTCGATGCCGCTATAGATTTTGTAGGGCAAGTCATTTTTCATGAAACTTTCTTCAAGAGAACGAGTCAAATAATGAGCTCGATATAAAACCGCGATATGATCAGCGGGAACATCGGACTTCATTAATTTTTTTATTTCCGAAGCAATCCAGTCGGCTTCTTCTTTTTCACTTTGCGCATGGAAATAGAGCGGTTTCAGTCCATGCGGTTTAGTCGCTTGCAGTTCTTTGGGAAAACGAAGAACGTTTTTTCTGATTAACGTGTCTGCGACCTTGAGAATCTCCGGGCTTGAGCGGTAATTTGTGCGAAGCACTATCGTTCTCGCATCCGGATAGACCTTGTCGAAATCTAAAAACAGTCTGACATGAGCATGCCGCCATGTGTAGATCGTTTGGTCAGGATCGCCCACGATAAAAAGATTTTGGTGTTTTGCCGCGAGCAGTTGGGTAATGGAATATTGTTTTGCGCTGACGTCTTGAAATTCGTCGACCATGATGTACTGCATACGTTCCTGCCACTTGTGCAAAACGTCCGGGAAACGTTTGAGAATGTAGGCGGTGAAATTAATCAGGTCATTGAAGTCGCAGGCAAAATTTTTCTTCTGCTCATAGAGATAGCGCAGGAAAATGCTCTCATTGATGTCGTCGGTCTCTTTTATACGTTTTTCCAGATCTGTATTGTCCAATGTAAAAATCTCGTCAATATAGCCGTCAGCGCTGATTTTTCTCGCTTCCAATACTTCGTCAATTTTTTGTTTAATGGTGGCTTCTTTGAGCGTTAATCCCATTTCCTCAAAAATTTTTAATAAAAGCGTGCGTTGGTCCTCAACATTCAGAATGATGAAATTTTTCGGGAAATGCAGAAAGTGAATTTCTTCTTTTAGAAATTGAACGCAAAAGGCGTGCAGTGTGCTGATATAACCCAAATCAAGATCGCCGATCCAACTGCGAATCCGTTGTTTCATTTCGTTGGCGGCTTTGTTGGTGAAGGTTACACACAAAATGTTGCGAGCAGGCACGCCAAGTGTTTCTGTGAGATAACAGTATCGAGCTGTTAACGCACGGGTTTTGCCTGTACCAGGGCCTGCTACAACCCGAATGTGCCCTTCCGTTGTAGTGACTGCCTGCTGCTGTTCGGGATTAAGACCGTTGAGCCATTCTTGCATTGTTAAGGATTCCTAATGTGTCCACAGACAAGTGTAGCGCCGAAGAACTTTGGCTATGTGTCAAACCGCTTATTAGATTCGAACGGAACAGAGATGGACGTTTTTGAATGGGAAGGATGGATGCCGCCTAGAAAGCTCTAGGCGGCATCGAGAATCAATGCTGATCAATGACATCAATGAAGCCACCGCCCAGGCAGACTTCACCGTCGTAGATAACCGCGCTTTGACCGGGCGTTACTGCCCACTGAGGTTGCGGGAAGTCAAGTGTGAAAGCGTCATCGGAAATGGCGCTGACCGTGCATTGACCGTCTGTTTGGCGATAACGTGTTTTGACGGTAAGGCAACTGCCTTTCGCGGGAGCCACGCCGCTCACCCAACTGGGCATCACAGCCGTTAGGTGACGGCTCAAGAGCCAGGGGTGATCATGCCCTTGGGCAATCCACAGCGTATTGGTCGCCATATCTTTTTTGGCGACAAACCAAGGTTCGCCGTTGCCTTCACGGCTACCGCCGACTCCAATGCCCTTGCGCTGCCCCAATGTGTAGAAAGCTAACCCTATGTGTTCGCCGACCACACGGCCATCGGGAGTCTTCATGGGACCGGGGTGTGTAGGAAGGTAGCGATTTAAAAACTCGCGGAATGGACGCTCGCCGATAAAACATATGCCGGTGGAGTCCTTCTTTTTCGCATTGGGAAGTCCGATTTCTTCAGCGATGCGACGTACTTCGGTTTTTCTCAGTTCACCCACAGGGAAAATGACTTTGGAGATTTGTTCCTGGCTTAAGCGGTGAAGAAAATAGCTTTGGTCTTTCGTTTCATCAAGACCGCGCAGAAGTTGCGTTTTTCCGTCTGGCGTGACGCGGGTTCTGGCGTAATGACCAGTGGCAATGCATTCTGCGCCCATATTCATGGCGTAGTCCAAGAAAGCCCGGAATTTAATTTCAGCATTGCAAAGAACGTCAGGATTGGGAGTCCGCCCCGCGGAGTATTCGCGAAGGAAGTCTGAGAAAACGCGTTCTTTGTATTCTTTGGCGAAATTGACGGCTTCAATATCAATGCCGATCACATCGGCAACGCTGGTCGCGTCGATGAAATCCTGGCGCGAGGAGCAGTATTCACTGTCGTCATCGTCTTCCCAGTTTTTCATGAAAAGACCGATCACATCGTAGCCCTGCTGTTTGAGTAAATAGGCGGAGACGGACGAGTCCACACCGCCGGACAGACCCACTACAACACGTTTTCCCATGTCGTTAATCCTAAAAGAAGCATTAATGCCGAAATTATAGTGATGGTTGTCGCCTGTAAAATAACGACGTTAAATTTTGACGAAGTCACAAGCATCTTTGTGAGATTTTTCTATGTCTATTGAAGAGCAACTGAAAAAGCAGTCCCAGCGACTGACCACTCTTTTAGCAATCGAGGCGCCTTTGATCGGGGCGCCGATGATGGGCGTGACAACGCCCGAAATGGTGGCTGGTATCAGCAATGCGGGTGGTCTAGGGGTGATGCCTTGCGGTTTAATGAATGCCGAAGATATCACCAAAGCCGTCGCCGAGATTAAAAGCCTGACATCCAAACCTTTTGCGTTAAATCTTCGTGTTCCGCCGCGCGACTCGGAAGATAAAGAGGCGACGAAAACGCTTTTTGACGTCCTTGAACCGTTGCGGGAAGAGTTGGGTATTGAGCATAAAATGGCTGCTATTCCTGAATTCGATGAGCAGTTTGAAGCGGTTTTAAATGCGGATGTGCCCGTGGTGAGTTTTAGTTTCGGCGGTCCTCGTGAAGTCTATGCCGAGGCGTTGGAAGCTCGCGATATTCTCATGATGGGTGCGGTGAATTCAACGCGAGAAGCGAAAGTTCTCAAGACCGCGGGTTGCTCTGTCATCATTGCTCAGGGAATCGAAGCGGGAGGTCCGAGACAGTATTTTGAAAATCCGTTGGAAGGATCGCAAGTCGGATTAATGGCGCTGTTGCCGCCGGTGGTTCGTGTGTGTGGTGAGACGCCGGTGGTTGCGGCCGGAGCCATGATGAGCGCCAAAGCCGTGGCCGCCGCCATGATGCTTGGAGCAAGTGGTGCGGTTTTGGGATCGTTTTTGTTGAGAGCAGAAGAATCGGCTTGGCCCGTGGCGCTCAAGGAGCAGATTGCTTGGTGTGACGATGCTTCAACGCGGTTGTCTGATTTGGGCACAGGGCGAGCGACGCGCTTGATTAAAACGGGAATCATAGAAGCACTGGAAAATGCGGAATTAAAGGCGAGCGCATATCCCGGTCAACTGAAGGTATTGGCTCCGATTTTTAAGGCCGCTGTTTTGCAAAACCGCGCGGATTTACTGCAAATGGCTTTGGGACAGGCTGCGCAGTCAGCCCCCAGGGGGACTACTTGCGCTATAGTGACGAAATTGTTTGATGATTTGAAGAATTGTTGGAGATAAAGCATGCCGATCAAGATTTTTACGGCCCTTTTGGTGCAGGATGTGCAAAATGATTTTATGAAAGACGGAGCCATGCCGGTTAAAGAGGCCGAATCAGTTTTAGAGCCGATTTCAAAAATCGCAACGACCTTTTCACGGGTTATTGCCACCCAAGAATTCAGACCGGAAAATCACAGCAGTTTTGCCGACTCGCATGCGGGTAAAAAAGTGGGTGAAGTGATTGAAATTGACGGTGAGAAACGCACTCTCCTGCCGAAGTTTTGTGTAGAAGGTACTGCCGGCGCCGATTTTGCCAGAGGACTTCATTTACCGATGTCCCGAGTCATTGCCATATTAAAGGGAACCGATGCCAAGATGGACAGTTATTCGGCCTTCTTGGAAGCAGATCGCAAGACACAAACGGGTTTACAGTCATACTGTGAAGATCGATTCGTCAACCGCATCTATCTGTGCGGCTTGAGTCGTGATGGTTCTTTAGTAAAAACCGCACTGGATGCTTTGCATTATGAACACCAACTCTATTGGGTCACGGACGCGCTAGCCGGATTAACCGAGGCCGATGAAACAGGAATAAGTCTTTTGAAGGCTAAGGGGGTGAAGTTTGTCACCAGTGATGAAGTGCTTGCCAGAGAAATTCTCTGAGCACTTTTTGCTTTAAATTAAGAAAAAGGGGGCGAGGCCTCCTTTTTTTAGGACTAAACTTACCTAATCGTTAACCCTTAAGAAAAAGTCTCATCATGCAGTCGTTGTGGATGGTTGTTGCGGCGGTGTTTTTTGCTTTCTATGCGGTGTGCATCAAGTTCGCAAGTATTGAAGGCATCACCTCTTTTGAAGTGTTGTTCTATCGCTCATTTTTCGGTTTGATTATTTTCTACACTATGATGCGCATGCAACACATTACGGTACATACGGCTCATCCGGTGGATCACTTTATTCGTTCTTTTGTGGGCGCGGGCGCTGTCATGGCCGGCATTTACTCTATCTCGCACCTCAACGTTGGCTTGGCTATGACGTTGAATTACACCTCGCCCCTGTTCATCGGCTGCTTTACGATTGGCATTTTGATTTCTCAGCACAAGGGCATTAACTGGAAGTTACTGTCCACTTTACTTTTAGGTTTCTTAGGCGTTGTTGTGATGCTTTCGCCGACGATTACGCCGGATGAATATTTTGCCGCCGGTGTGGGGTTGGGCTCCGGATTTTGTACCGCGGTTGCAACGACGTATGTGAAGCGATTGGGCTTAATGAAAGAGCCGGAATTGCGTATTCTTTTTTACTTTGTATTGATCGGCACCATTTGCGGTTTGGTTGGCACGATGTTTACTGGTGGGTTCACCATGCCGACAATGGTCGCGGCAGCGGCGATTGCCGGATTTGTCATTTGTTCAACTTGCGCTCAATTCTTCCTGACGCGGGCTTTTAGCCGGGGAAATCTGGTTTTAAGCGGCGCTCTGCAGTACACCGTGATTCTCTTTTCCACGTTGATGGGCGTGTTTATTTTTGGAGACAGTGTCAGCACGGCGGTGATCGGCGGTATGGTGATGATTGTGGTGGCCGGTATTTTGGCCAGTTACTTCACTCGTCAGGAAAAGCAAAAAGCCATCGAAGAAGCCAAACACACTCACGAGGGGTTGCAACGGCACTTGCGCCATAAAGAAGCGAGGGATCATTAAAACGCAAAGCCGGTCAATGACCGGCTTTGACATAGGTGCAGGAGCTATTCGGCTTTAGCCGCTTCCATTTCCTTAAGAGTCTTAATCGGAGTGAAAGTGCCGTCGTCTTCAGCGCGGAAGACATAATGTTCTTTCAGGTAGATCAGATCAGGACGACCGACAGATTCCAGTTCGGCCAAAATGGCGGCGCGAGCAACGACATTGGCGCCGGCAGCCTTTGCCAGGGCTTCCACGGCTGCAAGCGATTCACCCGTTGCAAACACATCATCAATGATAGCCACGCGTTTGCCGCGGATGCGTTCCGCATCATGACCGTCTAGCCAAAGCGTTTGCTGTTTTTGCGTTGTCACAGAATTTAAGGTGTGTGAGAGCGCGTTTTGCATGTAGGGTTTATAGCTCTTACGAGCAACGATGAAGTCCTTCATTCCCATGATGCGGCTCATTTCATACGCAAGAATGATACCTTTGGCTTCAGCGGTCATCAAAAGGTCCACTTCCGGTAAACGCTTGACCAGTTCAGGGGCTGCAGCTTGAACCAGCTCGGTGTCAGAAATCACAACAAAACTGGCCAAAGAGAGTCTGCCCTTAACTTTTACAAAGGGGAGCTTGCGCTTGATGCCCAAGAGCTCAAAATCAAAGTACTTCATAGTTCAACTCGATAAAAAGAAAAAAGACCGAACGGTAATTGAAATATGGTAATTGTATAGCTTAATAGTTTTAGTCGAAGATATTTAATCGAAAAAAATGAGAATTCAGTGGTCGAGCAAAAAAATAAAATTGTTTTTTGAAGAATGAAGGATTGCTTAATTATCTTGAATATCGGGATATTAAGTTTTTCTCTATGGAATATATTGTTAAAAAGTATTGAACGGAGCACTATCTATTGTGCTATAGTGAACTGACCGAGAGATATTTCGAGAATGGAGAAAATGATGGCTGAACAAGTTCAATTGAAAGATAGCGAACGCCAACCCTGCGAGGTTTGGACGCGCGTGATGGGTTACCATCGACCGGTTTCATCCTTTAATACCGGGAAAAAGGGTGAGTTTTATGAGCGCAAGTGTTTTGTGGAAAGTAAGTGTCATTTAAACGAAAAACAATCCACAAAATAAAGTTGATTTTTCGATGTTGTGAAAGTCCCCTGACTTGCTCGAAAGCAGTCAGGGGATTGTCGTCTGTGAATTAAAGACCGTTTACTTTTTTAGCGTAGCGAGTAAACACTTCAAAACCAATCGGCATGGATTGAGTATCCTGCAGATCAAAGTCTGAGCGGTGGTGGCCGTGATGGTTGCAGCCCCAGCGGAACATGCCGCCCACACCGCCTCGTTCAACGACGCGTTTGAGCATCATGGTGAAGTCTTCGCTTCCTGCGGGACTACAGAGATCAACCACATTGGTGACCTCGGGAATGCTTTGAGCGATTTCCTTTAAATCATTAAGAACGTCCTTGCATTCGATAACGGTTGTGGCTTCCCCAACCTTTTCTATGCGGCCTTCGACTTCGTAAGATTCGGAATTTCCCTTGACGATATGCTCAATCTTTTGGCAGAGGTATTCGTTAATTTCAGCCGTTTCTCCCCGTACTTCAGTTTGCATGTAAGCGTGAACAGGGGTAACGTTTCGACCTTCACCGGCTACGAGTTTGCCGACTGCGACGCGTGAGGCTCCGTCACCGTGGCGCGGAATGCCAACAATCATCATTGCGGTAGCGCTGGCTGCCAGAAGGGCGCTGTGGCCTTTGTGCGGGTTGTTGCCGGCGTGTGAAGGCGTGCCGGTAAAATAGATGTCAAATTTAGTGCTGGCTAAAACGCCCTTATGAACTAAACCGACTTCGCCGAGTTTCACCTTGCCGCCGCAGTGAGACCCCACGATGTAGTCAACATCGTCCAGGATGCCTGAGCCCACAATGGCTACGGCTCCACGCACGCCTTCTTCTGCGGGCTGATAAATGAGCTTAAACGTGCCTTTCAGTTCTTCTTTGTGTTCCATGATCCAGCGAGCGACAGCGAGCCCCACCGCCGTATGACCGTCATGACCGCAGGCATGCATAAATCCGGGATGAGCAGAGCGGAATCCCAAGCGATTAGGAACGTGATCGGGATCTTCCGTTTCTTCAACAGGGTTGCAATCCATATCGAAACGGAAAGCCGTTACAGGCCCCGGGCGACCGGTATTTAATACCGCAACGCAGCCGGTGTAGCCTTCAATTTTTTCAATGAATTCATGCGGAATACCGTGACTTTCCGCGCGTTCAATCGCTTTGGCCACGGTTTGTTCATTACGACCCAACACATTTTCAGGATTAATGATTTGAGTGCCGAGGCGGATGTCGGTATATCCCAGTTCTTTGAGGCGTTGAGCGACAAAATAGGTCGTTTCAAATTCTGTCCACCCCTCTTCCGGGATTGAGTGTAGATGACGGCGAGTGGCAATCATTTCATCAAAAATAGCTTTGTCCATAGGTTTTCCTTTTTTCATATACCTTTAAATCATCACAAAAAAACACCATCCGGAAAAACAAATTTCAACGGATGGTGTATTCATTCATAGTGCGTCGATTTAAATGTGAATCATGGCACTAAAGTATACCGTAATACCTGTTAAAAGCATGACTGGAATAGAGCGTCTGATCACAACAAAAGGATCCAGACCGCTTAAACCCGAAACGGCAATAGTGACGCCTGCCACAGGGCTCGACGAACGCATAATGCCGCTGATCAGCTGAAGGGGAGAAATCATAAAGGCGGCGTTTGCGCCGACAGTCAGAGCAGCGTCAGGAATCATCGGGGCGAAGCTAAAGAAAGAGGCGTTGCCGGAGCCCGTCACAAACGAAGCCATGGCCACAATCACAAACATTGCCGTGTATAGGGCGATAGCGCCGGAGTCCATGCTGGAGACAGCCTGGATAATAGCGTCAATACCGCCAGACTTTGTGAGGCCTTGAGCGAAAACTTCAGCACACACAATTAGGAAGACGGTTGAAGTGAAAACTTTACCCATGCCTTGCGCAAAACTCTTTAATGAATCCAAGCATTCTCTGAGACTAAGCGAACGAAGGCCGTGAACAATGACCGCCACAAAGGTTGAGCAGAGCAGTGCGGTCACCACTTCCATTCGAATGCCTTTGTACATCAGTGGCGAGAAAACGAAGAGAAGCACAACGGGGATCAGCGGAAATAAAGCATAATAGGCCGGAGCATCAGGTTGCTTATCTTCTGCTTGGGAAGCTGTCGCCAAAAAATCCTCTTTAGTAATACGACCGCTGGCCAAATCGCGTTTGTCAAACCACTGTTGAATGAAAAAGTGGGAAATTAACAGTACGATCACGGCTGGCCAAGCGACCGTCCATTGAATATTTAAGAAAAAGTCCATGACGTGCATGTTGGTGAGTTCAGCGCCCAAGAGATTGTTGGGACCAGAGGGACCCAAGCACAAGCATCCGCTCATCACAATAGAGGCTGCGGCTGATTGTCGGGAAAGACCGGCAGCCAGAAGAATCGGGTACATCGAAACCATTAACAAAAGCGCAAGACCCGCCGCAGAAGGAATAAAGATATTAAGGGCAAGGCTGATCAAGGTGCCCAATACCATCACCACATAAGGTGATTTGAAATAGGACAGCGGTTTAACACTCAGGCGCACTAGGGCACCGGCCGCGCCGATCCGATTCATGTAGGAGGCAAAGCCGCCAATCACCATGATGTTCATGCCAAGGCCTGCGGCACGGCTTTGAAGCAGGTTGGTCATGATCTGAATAACATCAAGCCCGGCTAAATGTGTAGCTTTTTTCCCGGTAACCAAAGGATCTGGAGAAATGACGGCCACAACAGCCAAAGTGATCAACCCAACCAAAAGCAGGGCACCCGGCGCATAGAACTTTTTAATGATAAGGTACGCGGCGGCTACCACGGAAATGAGAACGATAACAATACCGGTCATTTTGTTTCTCGGAAAAATAAAAATTCAACGCAAACACTGCGTCTCTTAGTTTCGTATATTCAAGTATTTCACGAGCGGTAGAAATAATTAAAAACCCTAACTAATCAGGCGATTGCATTAGTTTTTGTGAAAAAAACGGTCTACCGAAAAAATCGATAGACCGTGGAAATCACAAAGAGCTGACTATTGAGCCTTAGAGATGGAGTCCATGTATTCGCAATAAGTTTGCTTGTTTAAAACGGGTTTAAATTCATCGCAAATCCGGCAAGCCTCTTTGGCATCATCGACAAGCAAATCAATGATGGTCATGGCTAAAACTTTAGCGGTCTTCTTTAACCCGGCTTCCTTATTGTCAAGGTGGTAACTGGCGCCGTGCAACACGCCTTTGACGCAACCGACCCAGGGATGAACCACAGGAATCAAGTGGGAGACATCGCCCATGTCGGTTGAGCCTGCGGAATGTACCCCTTCCACAACGTTTTCTGCGCCGAATATCGCTTGAGCGTTTGCCCGCAGCACATCCCTGAAGTTTTCATCGGGACGAAGCGGTAAATAACCCGGGAGATCTTGAATTTCGCAGCTCGCGCCAATCGCATCTGCGCCGGCTTTAAGCGCTCTGTTGATTGCCGTGTTGTAGCGCGTCAGTGCATCGAGCCGTGCAGCACGCACGTAGCTTTCCATCTTCACGCGATCGGGGATGACATTGACCAAATCGCCGCCCGAATTAATGATTGGGTGGAAGCGCACGCAGTCATCGTCTCGGAAGGTTTCTCGGATAGCGTTAACGCCCATCACGCCCATCATGGCGGCATTTAAGGCGTTAACACCTTTATCGGGGGCGCCCGCTGCGTGAGCGGCTTTGCCGCGGTATTCAATCAGCTTGCCGATAAAGCCGTTACAGCTTGCACCGACTTGGAATTCCCCGTTGGGGTTATCCGTTGGATCGACGTGCATTTGCATCGCCATGTCCACGTCATCAAAGCCACCCTGAGCGATGATTTCCGCCTTGCCGCCCAAATAACGCAATTGTCCTTTTTCGCGAAGGCTGTTGCGGTAATCAATTTCGACGTACTCTTCGGCCGGCACCGCGAAAAATACAACGTCCCCATCGAGATACTGCATGACTCCTGCGTCTTTAAAGGCCATGGCAACGGCCATGAGGTTGCCGATTTGGACATTGTGACCGCAGCAGTGCGCAGCGCCCGTTACCGGATCGGCGTTCGGGTGATCGCGGCAGATGATGGCATCGAGCTCTCCCAAAAGGGCGACGGTCTTTTTCGAATTTCTTCCTTTCATGCGGACCTTCACTCCCGTGATGCCCCAACCGTCTGTGTATTCGAGTCCAAGTTTGTCAAAAGCCGCTTTTACTTTGGCCGAGGTTTTCTGTTCTTTAAACCCCAACTCCGGTTCAGCAAAAATATCCGTCGAAATTTGATCAATATCGGTGAAACGCTCGTCAATTGCGCGACAGACCGCTTCTTTTAATTGCGCTTTATTCATTTGCTTGTCCTTTCAATAAAAACCGATTCGTTAGAAAATACCTTCCAAGTGCAGCATGAGTTCAGCTAAAGCCGTTGCACAGATAAAACTTCCTGCGGCCACTGCCAAGGCAACCGGCACAATGCGCCAAGAAAGCTGTTTAAAGGCCTGCAGGTCCTTGCCTAAACACAAACCGCCGTATGCCAGAATAGGGGTCGTAATGGACAGGAAGCCTACATTCTTCGTTTGAGCCAGAATCCAGTCACTTAAGGGGAATTGCGGCATCGAAACAACGACGGCGACGATCGAGACCCAGAACACCATCGGAAGCAGTCTGAGACCGGGCAGCCAACTGAGCACAATACCGATTACGGTAATAACCACAAGCACTAAACCGCCGATGGAGCCTGCAGCCAGGTCACCATTGCTGCCGACCAAATGAGCAATAACCGAGTAGACAGCCGTAACGACCAGGATAAACAGCATGTCTTTCATTTTTTCGAGATAAGCCAACATGATTAAGTTCCTTTCTAATTCGTTAAGGTTGTCTGATTAAGCGTCAATCGATTCTTTGGGAGCTTCAACACGCTTGTCACCCGTAAAGAATTCGTAAAGTTTGATCGTCACAGGCAAGGACACGAAGAGTGCGAAGTAAATGCCAAGAATCGAAGTCATCAGGTTGGCGGCGGCTGCGTACGCTTGAACGAGCTGAGCTTCCTCTGGATAAGAGGCAACGATCGAACCGACACCCGCGGCCATCATACTGGCCGAGCCAATCCCCGCGCCCATGGCAAGAGCGTGCGGGTGGAAGATATCCAATTGAGCGATCACACCGGCCAAAAGCGAGATCCAAAGAGCGCCGAACACCGTCCCGCAAATGTACATGCCCATAACGCCGCGGCCTTCGGCGCTATCTAATCCAAACTTTTCACCGATAATGGCGACATTGGCTTCGCGGTCAATTGAGTAACAGGCACCGATGGCTTCGCGGCGCATTTTCAAAATGAGTGCGACCGGCAAGCCGAAAATGAGCGTGCCGAAAAAGTGGCCGAATTCCTGCATGATGAGGGCCCAACCGGAGTTGAGCAAAATTTCAAGATTGGGACCAATGTCCAAGCCAATTTTGGCAATCAAAATCAACATGGCGATCGGCATGAATTTGGCCGCGCGGTCCATCTGATTTTTGTTGAGAATATGAAGACGAGGCCAGCTGATAATACCGCCGATCACCAAGGCAAAGAGCAACGGGAGCATGACCACGAGGCCGAATTTTTGCGTTCCTATGCCTTCGGCAATGACCACCACAATGAGGGCCAGTATGTGCAATTTAAAGTTTGCGATCTTTTGCATGACGTTTCCTTTTTTCTTGCAAAGGCCCTTTGCCAACGGGAAAAAGTCTTTGCCTATTCTTTCTCTAATTGTCAGCTCTGAGGAAATATCCTTTAAGCTATAAATGAAGTGCTTTCTATGGGTATTGATGCAATACCGAAAAGACTTCAGTCTTATGAGAAATTCAAGTTGTTAAAAATTGGATTCTGTGATTTTTGACTCCGGGGGAGTGGGCTATCACAAAGCCTTGTTCAGTCGGGCGTCTCAGTGAGATGAGCCCGTTGATGTAGTAGTGGAGGATGAGGAGCGAGAGGAGGAAGTCAGAGCGCGAATAACGTGACAATACGGTTTATAGCAATTTCGTTTGGCGTTATACCGGTCTATGCGTACTAGCATGATGACTCTCCTAAAACAGCGCCCGTACAAAAAAAGATCAACTTTATGATCGGGCATGTTCCAACTGTAGCAGAGTCGATAGGGAAGGGCTAAATTATTTTTTTATTCTCTAGTCCTTTTGGCTTAGAGCAAAAGAAAGCCGCCAGTGCGCTGGCGGCCCTTTTAGAAAGTCAATGAGGATTAACCGGGGAATTTTTCGGCTAGGCGATCAAACTCTTTACTCCATTGGCTTTTCCAATTTTCTTTTGTTGCTTCGTCAATCCAAGCACCGTCAATGCCGTTAATCATGAAACGCTTCAGATCTTCAAGTGTGAAATTCAAGAAGTTGTACATCAGCATCCACGTTTGTGTGGCATTGACATGATGCATCGTTGGGTCATCGGTGTTGGGATGTACGCGCAGCCCCATCGGGACCATCTTACGGATGGGCTGCTTTAATGCCCATTCCTCATCACTGAAGGTGCGGAGGTAATAGGAATTGGTCGGAACGACGGTAATGATGAGTCCGGCTTTCTTGACCTCTTCGACAAGCTCAGGATTGTCAATGATCGTGTAGCAGTGATCGAGGCGATCAGCTTTCAATAACTTCATTGCCGTTTCAATATTGCGCCAATGGCAACCGAATTCACCGGCGTGGATGGTGACTTTAAAACCGGCTTGTTTCGCCATGAAAAAGGCCTTCCAGAAGTTTTCCGGTTCATGGTCATTTTCGCGGTAGTCAATCCCAATGCCGATCGTCTCCGGCGCACGGTGGGCAATCATTTCACGAACCAATTCAACGGCCGCTTCCGGAGAATCTTCACGGTCAATTGATGGAATCAGACGCCCGATCACACCGAAATCTCGCTCTCCATCGTGAATGCCTTCAATGATGGCAGCCTGAGCATCAGCATAACTGTAGTGACGCGCAAGACCGGTGTAGTTCCAGAAAAATTCCGTGTAGCGGATACCATGCTTTTTGCAGTCGGCTAAATATTCGTAGGTGATGCGTTTGAGCATTGAAGGTTTAATGAGAATATGCTCTTCGAGCGCACGGAAAATGCGAAGCACTCCGACGGGTTTATCGCCGCGAGTGAAAAAACCGTCGATCTCTTCTTGTGTGACCGGTGCTCCGGATTCTTTCACCAAGTCTTCAAAGGTGGATTTTTGAGTGGTGCCCAATAAATGGCAGTGCAATTCGGTTTTGGGAATCGCTCTGAAAAATTCCATATGTTCTGCTGTCATCGGGCGGGCAAACGGGGAGTCAGGAACAAATGCCGGGTTGTCTTTGCGCATGAGTCAATCTCCGAGAAAAACAAAAGAGGCGATGAACCTGAGTCATCGCCTCTGGGATTATAGGTTGTTTAGATAACCACGCAGCCGGGAGCGTCTTGCGGGCGTTCAACAATTTCGCCCAAACGGAAGACCTTTTCACCTTCGGCTTCAAACGCATCCATGGCGCGGTCGGCATCGGCCGCATCCACGATGACCACCATGCCAATGCCGTTGTTAAACACACGGTGCATTTCATGGGGATCGATGTTTCCGGCTTCCTGTAGCCAATCAAAGACGGCCGGGCGGCTCCAACGATCGGCGTGGATTACCGCTTGCGTGTTCTCGGGTAAAACACGAGGCACATTTTCAATCAAGCCGCCCCCCGTGATGTGAGCCATGCCCTTAATCTTGACACTCTTCATTACGTTGAGCACTTGCTTGACATAAATGCGCGTGGGTTCCATCACGCAGTCAGCCAAAGTGCGACCGTCCAAAGGCATATCCCAGGGAGTCTTAGTGACTTCAACAACCTTGCGGATTAAAGAAAAACCGTTGGAGTGCGGACCGCTGGAGGCTAAGCCCAAAACCACGTCGCCCGCTTTAATGGATTTGCCGTCAATGGCCTCATCTTTTTCAACGATGCCGACAGCGAAACCGGCGAGGTCGTATTCGCCTTCGGGGTACATACCGGGCATTTCAGCCGTTTCACCACCAATTAAGGCGCATCCGGCTAACTCACAACCCCGTGCGACACCGGCCACAACGCGCTCGGCGATATCAACGTCGAGTTTGCCGCAAGCGTAGTAATCGAGGAAGAAAAGGCTCTTAGCACCTTGCACGAGAATGTCATTGACACTCATGCCGACCAGATCCTGTCCGACGGTATCGTGACGACCGAGCGTAAAAGCCAATTTTAATTTTGTCCCCACGCCATCAGTGCCGGTGACCAAAACAGGATTTTTATATTCTTTAGAGATTTCGAACATTGCGCCGAAACCGCCGACACTGGCTAAAACACCGGGAATCATCGTGCGCTTGGCAAGCGGTTTGATGCGTTCTACCAATTCATCACCGGCGTCAATATCCACACCGGCGGCAGCGTAAGAAAGTTGAGTCATGTCAGTTACCCAAAAAAGGTGAAGGTGGCGGTACACTTGCGTATCCGCATTAACCCAAACATTCTAGCAAGGCTCAAATAGCTTTACGTCAAGATATATGTTGTTTGAACAATTGCCCCTGGACATCGCCATGGAACCGGCCGCGACGCTCGACAATTTTGTTGTCGGAGAAAACGGCGGCGCTTTGACGTGTTTGCGGCAGATGCAGCAAACCGCAGAGCCCCAGCTTGTTTACTTATGGGGCGAGTCGGGGGTTGGCAAAACGCATTTGGCTTTGGCTATGGGGCTCAATGATTGTGATGTGCCGGAATTTTCTCCCGATCGTCTGCGCTATGCGGTCGATGATATTGATACGCTCAATGAAGAGGGCTTGGATCGGTTGTTCGCGCTTATCAATGAGGTTAGAGTGCACCCGGGGTCAACTCTTGTGATGACCGGTAAAAAATCACCCGCGGAAAAATTTGTAAGACCGGATATTTGCACGCGTTTGACTTGGGGGGCGGTGTTTCATATTAAGTCGCTTGAATGTGAAATCTGGCAGGCCCTTTTGGCCCAGGCAAAAGAACGGGGGATTGAAGTGACGCCTGAGGCCGAGAGCTGGATGAAAAATTATCTTCCCCGCAATATCAAGACACTGTCACATCTATTAAGTGAAATGGACCGTGAGCTTTTAGCCAAAAAGAAAGCGACGGTGACAGTGCCGGCTCTGAAATCTTGGCTCGCGAAACACGGAGATCACCTTTGAAGTTAGCTATTTTTGATATGGACGGAACACTCATGCCTATTGACGTGGGTGTGGTTTGGGTGGATTTTCTTGCTCGAAGAAGCGGTGCGGATTTATCCGATGCTCTCGCGTTATCCAAACGTTATCTTGAAGATTATCATTGCGGCCGTTTTGAAGTCGAACCCTTCATGCAATTTCACATGAAGCTTCTGACTCGGTTTTCGCGTCAAAACATCGAATATTTAAGAGAACGATTCGTAGAAGAGGTCGTTAAAGCGCAGGTGACGTCTGCGGCCAAAAATCTTGTTGAAGCGATGCGAGAGTCGGGCTACACACTTGTAATGGCTACCGGCACGCAAGCCTTTGTTTCAGGGCCTGTGGCTGAAATCTTTGGCATTAAGCATCTTTTGGCGACTCGACCGGTTGTTGATCCGTGCGGTGAATTTACGGGAGACTTTACCGGGGGCTTTTGTTATGGGAAGCACAAAATCGATCGTCTGAAGGATTTTTGCCATTCTTTTGGCATGCCTTTAAGCGACTTGTCGGAAAGTGTCACGTATACGGACTCCATTACCGATCTGCCCTTGCTACAATTCGTCGAATCTTTTAATGGTCATGTGGTCGCGACTAATCCGGATCCCCAACTAAAAGAACAAGCGCAAAAAAGCGGATGGGCTGTTTTAAAGCTCTTTGATCGAGCGTAAGCCCTGTGATTTCGGATTGCTCGCCCTCAAGGAAGGACGATGTTTAAGAACATTATTGCCTATACGAAAGAACTGTTTTCTCCTTCAAAATCGAAAAAATCGTCTGATAGATATGTCAAAACGCCGCGCATCATTGAACGAGATGAGCACGGAATCGATAAACGTCTGGTAAGTCTTGAAGCCATCCGTACGGTCCGAAACCTGCAGCGCGCGGGTTACGAAGCTTACGTGGTGGGCGGCGCTGTCCGCGATCTCTTGTTGGGCGTAACGCCGAAAGACTTTGATGTGGTCACGGATGCCACGCCAGAGCAAGTCAAACGCTGTCAAAAACGGGCCATTATTATCGGCAAGCGCTTCCGACTTGTGCATGTGATGTTTGGGCGTGAAAAGATCGAATGTTCCACATTTCGGGCGTTGAAAGGTGCCGGTGTTCGTAAGGATAAATTCGGGCGTGTGATTTCCGACAACGTTTTCGGTGAGATGTGGGAGGACGCGGCTCGTCGTGACTTCACAATCAATGCGCTTTACTACAACCCCAGCACGGAACAGTTAATCGACTATCACAACGGCATGCAGGATATTTTGAATGGCGTTGTGCGAATGATCGGTGATCCTGAAGAGCGTTACCGCGAGGATCCGGTGCGAATGCTTCGCGCTGTGCGAATTGCCTCGAAGTTGAAATTTACGATTGACGAGGAAACGCTTGCCCCCATTGGACGCCTTGCGCCCTTGCTTGCCAATGTGCCCGAAGCCCGTTTGTTCGATGAGGCGGTGAAATTGTTGACTTGCGGTCGAGCCATCGATTGTATGGAACAGCTCCGTCATTTGGGACTTTATCGTAATGTCATCCCTCTGTTGGAAGTGGCGCTTAAGGAGCAAAAAGGGGAACGCTTCCTGATGTTGGCCATGAAACGCACGGATGAGCGCATTGCGATCGGCAAGAAGGTGTCTCCGTCGTTTTTGTTTGCGACACTGCTTTGGCCCTTGACGTATCGACATTTTGAGGAACGCATCGCGCGCGGCGAAAGTCAAATTCAAGCCATGATTGAAGCGGGTCGTTACGTGCTCGATCGTCAGTGCGAAAAACTCGCGATTCAAAAGCGATTTGTCGAAGACATTCTCACGATTTGGATTTTGCAAATTAAATTGTTGCGTCGTGGCACGAAGTCTGCCATGGGTCTATTGAATATCCCGAAATTCCGGGCTGGCTACGATTTCATGCTCCTGAGAAGTCAGTTGGAGTACGTCGATCCGGCCATTGTGCAATGGTGGACCAAGTTCCAGGAAGTCGATGAAGAGACTCGATTGAGCATGATTCGGGAGCAGGCGGCGATTAACGCTCAGGCAAGAAAACCCAAAAAGGGTGAACCCAAGAAACCCAGTAAGGCTCAAATTAAAAAACAACTTTTGCTTGAGGCTGACAGTTGGCAGCTTGTGCGTGATTTGAGTGCGACAGCCGGCAGCGATGACCGAATTGAATTGTTAGACGATGACGTTCCTTTTGAGCCGCAAGTTTTGGAAAAACCAGCGCGTCCCAAGCGTCGGCGTCGCGCACCGATTCGCTGGAAGAAAATTCAAATTGAGGATTAATCATGGCACGGGCGTATGTGGCGCTTGGCGCGAATTTGGGCGAAGCACAAAAAGCTTTGAAGGACGTTATTGTCCGAATCAACAGCGAAGAGAAAATTGCTGTTTTGTGCAGCTCTTCCTTTTACAAAACTGAGCCGATTGATTCCACAGGGCCTGACTATACGAACGCAGTCGTGGAGGTGGAAACGGAACTCCTGCCCGAGGAGCTTTTGCGTGTATTGTTGGCGATTGAAAAAGAATTCGGTCGAGTTCGTCCAGTGGGAATTCACAATGCGCCTCGGACGATGGACTTGGATTTGTTGCTATATGGCCATGAAGTCTCTGATACGGAGTTTTTAACGCTGCCGCACCCTCGGATGCATGAAAGAGCTTTTGTACTGGTCCCCCTTTGTGAGATTAATCCGGAGGTGACCATTCCGGGGAAAGGTCCGGCAAAGAAGTTTTTGCCTTTGGTAAATGATCAAGAAATTAGGAAAATAACAGAAGTTAAATGACGATAAGTTAAAAATTAAGAGAAATGATGAAAGTTAGACAATTCTAAAAATTTCTTAAATTTAATTTGACAAGGCTTATAACTTCGGTATAATTCCAATCCTCGCTTGATTAAGCGCGCGGTTAGCTCAGCGGTAGAGCACTGCCTTCACACGGCAGGGGTCACAGGTTCGAACCCTGTATCGCGCACCAGTAAGAAGCGATGACAATTTGAAATGCCCGGGTGGCGGAATGGTAGACGCAGTGGATTCAAAATCCACCGGTGATGAGCCGTGAGAGTTCGAGTCTCTCCCCGGGCACCAAAAGATAGTCCGTACGTGTTCGTTGCCGTACGGTTTTTTATTATCTATCAATCACTTATCCCCTCATCTGCGACTTCTGGCTCACCAAAAGATAACCTGAACTTTTCATCGACCAGATGATATTTTGGGGCAGATCCACGCCGGCGCTCAATATCAATTCACAGTTGGATTTGAAAATTTCATCCCAAAACGTTTGAATGTGCCGTCCAACCGCCATTGCTTAACTCCACTAAATGTATCCAGGTACTTGGGTGTGTGTTACGCCACAGCGATTATGTCACGTCACCCACAGCGAATTTGTCACATCCGACAAAGCGACTTTGTCATAGGGGTTGACACAGCGAAAATGTCACCTTCATCTCGCTAAAATAAATCGGCTCATATGTGTCAGGGATTAGAAAAAATCCATGACAGATAAGAAAAAACACATTGATGTTTCGATTATTCAAGCTTATGTAGAAGGTTCAATATCGTTAAAGCAGGCATCCGTTATGCTTGAGCGCACCCCTCGCACGGTTATGCGGATAGCTGCTAAATATCGAGACTTTGGCGCTGATGGTTTAATCCATGGCAACACAGGTAAAGAGCCTCATAACAAGATCGATTCCTCAATCCGTCAAAAGATTCTTGAGGCGATGAGCCGAAAATCATTGCGTCTAATGCCTTACAACTTGGCTGTTCGTTACCTTCGTTATGAGGGCTTGGAAATATCGGCAGAGACACTAAGACGATTACTGAAAGAGGATCCGGTTTTACAGCAGGAAAGAAAGACCTCGTTACATCCGCTAAGATGAAGAAGAGCTCAGTTTGGCGAACTGATTCAACTGGACGGAAGCCCGCACCATTGGTTTGGACCACAAAGGGATCGTGCTTGCTTGATGGTGTTTATCGATGATGCGACCAGTCGAATCACAGCCGCTCAATTTGCTCCTACAGAAAATTCTTTGAGTTATCGGGAACTGATTGAGTAGCATGTATGGCGTTATGGTATTCCATTGGCTTTCTACAGCGATAAACACAGTATTTTCACTCCGGTTGGAGATCATCGGACACTGAGACGAAGTTACCAGCTAACCGATTACGAAAGAGTATGTCGCCATCTTGGAATAGAAACTATTTATGCCCATAGCCCCCCCCAGGCCAAAGGACGAATAGAGCGCTTAAATAAAACTCTCCAAGGACGTTGGCCCCATCAATTTGCCTACGAAGGGATAACCGATATTGAGCAAGCCAATGCCAATATTGATCGGTTTATTGAGCAGTACAACGAGGAGTTTTCTGTTCAAGCACGAGAGGTAACTGACGCTCATGTTCCATTTGGTCAGTCTCGAGAGCATTTGCATCGAATCTGTGCCAGTTGGAGTGAAAAGAACTTGGGGAAAAACTTATCGTTTTCTCAGAACAAAAAAACGTTTTGAGGTTTAATCAAAGAAGAAAAAATGAGATATCGGTACCGACAGGTATTTCTTGTCCATTACGAACGGGAGCAACAATACGAAATTCTGTATCCGCCAACCAAAAGACTGGGGAAATATGTCAGCTTACCGTTTCAAATAACGGACATAAAGTCTGGACAGGAGGTCGTCCGTTATGAGGAGACGAGTAAAACGATCGACTATAGGATCGAAGAAATAAAAAGAGAATCAACTGCCAAAGATTTGTTTGCGAAGCAAAACCAGTAGCTAATTCTCTTTGTTGGAAAATGTTAAACATCCTGACACGTATGAGCAAACGCGATGTGACATTTTCGCTGTGTCAACCCCTATGACAAAATCGCTTTGTCGGATGTGACAAATTCGCTGTGGACTGATGGTGACATAATCGCTGTGGCGTAACAATCCAGGTACTTGGGTGTGCTGTCTGATGGCGTAAACTGATAGCGTTATGGATAGTGTGCGGGGAGTCCTACGGTGATTTTCAGGCTGTGCGCATCCAAACGCTTAACAATAACTTGATCTCCAATCATGTTGTGGTACCAGATGAGGTCAGAGATACTGGCACCGATTTTTTAGGGGAAAAAATGCGTTTAGTGATTGCTTTGGGTGGAAATGCTCTGTTGCGTCGTGACCAACCGATGTTGTGCGAAAACCAACGTGCAAATGTGCGTACGGCCTGCGAACAAATCGCAAAGGCTTATGAGGGTAATGAATTGATCGTCACACACGGCAATGGTCCGCAAGTCGGCTTGATCGCCTTACAAAACAACGCCTATAAAGCCGTTCCGATGTATCCACTGGATGTATTGGGCGCTGAATCGATCGGCATGATCGGCTACATGATTCAACAAGAATTGGTTAATTTCGTTCCGAAATCCGCCTCGTTATGTAACGTGCTCACGCAAACAGAAGTCGATCCGAAAGATCCGGCTTTCCAAAATCCGACAAAGCCGGTTGGTCCTGTCTACACGAAAGAAGAAGCCGAAGAATTAGCCGAAAAGATGGGCTGGACGATTGCTCCGGATAACGACAAGTATCGTCGAGTGGTACCCTCTCCTGAACCGAAGCGTATTTTGGGGATTGAACCATTGAAGACGTTGGTGAAATCAGGCTATATCGTTATTTGTTGCGGTGGTGGCGGTATCCCGACTTACTTTGACGAAACAGGTAATTTAGTTGGCGCCGAGGCCGTGATCGATAAGGACTTAGGCTCTTCTGTGTTGGCTATCGGTGTCGAAGCCGACATGTTTATTATTGCCACTGACGTTGATGGTGCTTACTTTGACTGGGGTAAACCTACTCAAAAACGGATCTCTCGTGCCGATCCGCAAACGTTGCGTGACTACGGTTTTGCCAAAGGAAGCATGGGGCCCAAAGTGGAAGCTGCCTGCCGCTTTGTAAAAGCCACGGGTAAGACTGCGGTAATCGGTGCCTTGGATCAAATTGAAAAGATTATCGCTGGTCAAGCCGGCACACGGGTTACGCCTGAAAAGGGTATTGAATTCGCCTAACATTTTTTTGCAAGTAAAAATTTGAGCTTTTTCGCTGAAAACTAGTGAAAGATGCTAAATGAGAAGAAACTGAAAAAATCCTAATCCCCAGTAATTTGGGATAATTTTCGTATCATAGACACGGAAGTTGAAGTTTCTAAGATCAATTCGAGTTGGTAATGAAACGCTTAATATTTTTGTTATTAGCAGTGTTGGTTAGCGCACCCGTGTATTGTGGGCAGGGTGTTACCACAAGTTCCGTAAAGCCTCGCCATTAATGGCGGGGATATAAGGAACGCCAATGTCAATTGGCTATCTGGGGGTTATTTTAGGCTAAAATTGCTTCCAA